>CAYZXT010000001.1:0-235621 GCA_964482515.1 uncultured Elusimicrobia bacterium
TCCGAGGAGCAGACCTACCGCATCGATCACTACCTCGGCAAGGAAACCGTCCAGAGCCTCATGGTGCTGCGGTTCGCGAACATCCTTTTCGAACCCATCTGGAACCGGCAATACGTCGACCACGTTCAGATCACCGCGGCCGAAGAGTTGGGCGTGGGACACCGGGCCGGTTATTACGAGGAAGCCGGCGTGCTGCGCGACATGTTCCAGAACCATCTGCTCCAATTGCTTTGCATCACGGCCATGGAGCCGCCGCCGAGTTTCCACGCCGATCGCGTGCGGGACGAAAAGGCCCAGGTGCTCCGCGCCGTGCGGCCGATCGGCTACGGCGGCGTGGACCAAAACGTCGTCCGCGGCCAATACGGTCCGAGTTCCGATGGAAAAAACCCTGGCTACCGTCAGGAAAAAGGCGTGGCGCCGGACTCCATCACGGAGACCTACGCGGCCATGAAGCTCCTCGTGGACAACTGGCGCTGGGAGGGCGTTCCGTTCTACATCCGTTCCGGAAAGAGCATGGCGAAGCGGCTGACGGAGATCGCCGTCACCTTCAAGCGCGTGCCGCATTTGATCTTCAAGCCGCTCACCGCCGAGGACATGACGCCCAACGTTCTGCTGATCCGCATCCAGCCTGAGGAGGGCGTGTCGCTGACCTTCGAGACGAAGCACCCCGGCCCGAAGCTCTGCATGAGCACCGTCACCATGGACTTCAATTACGAAACGGCCTTCGGCGAGGCGCCCGAAGCCTATGAGCGTTTGTTTTTGGACTGCATGGCGGGCGACCAGACATTGTTCAACCGCGCCGACTGGGTGGACCTGTCCTGGACGTTTTTGGGGCCGATCCTCGAGAAGTGGAAGAACAAGCCGGAGGGGGCGAACGCGTTCCCGAACTACGCGGCCGGCTCCTGGGGGCCCGCGGCGGCGGACGCGCTTCTCGAATCCGACGGCCGTTCCTGGCGCAATCCGGAGTGAACCCCCGCGTGCCTGAAACCCGCGTTTTTCAGGACGAAAATGAATTAGTCCGGCAACTCGCCGAAAACATCGTCTCCGAGATCCAATCCGCCCTCTCCCGCCAATCCCGTTTCGCCCTCGTCCTCTCCGGCGGAAAAACCCCCAATAAACTCTACGCGCTGCTGGCTGAACCGCCCTTCAGCTCTCAGATTCCCTGGAATAAAATCCACCTCTTCATGGGAGACGAGCGGTTCGTGCCGCCGGACCACGCGGACAGCAACTATTGTTTGGTCCGGCGGACGCTCCTGGAGAAAGTCCCGCTGCCGCCGTCCCACATGCACGCGGTACCGACCCAGACGGACAACCCGCGCGTCTCGGCCATGGAATATGAGCGCGAGCTGCGGTTCTTTTTCGGCGGGATGGATTATCCGCGGTTCGATCTGATTTTGCTCGGCGTCGGGGAGGACGGCCACACCGCTTCGCTCTTTCCCGGAACGCGCGCCTTAGAGGAAAATAAATCTTGGGTGGCCGTTTCCGAGGCACCGCAACCGCCCCGCGTACGCTTGACTCTGACGTTCCCCGCGCTGAACAACGCCCGCCGCGCCCTCTTCCTCGCCACCGGCGCCCGCAAGTCGGCCATCCTGAAGGAAATCCTCCACGGCCCGCTGAATAAGTATCCCGCCCAGCGCGTCCGGCCCATTGACGGCAAGCTCGAGTGGTGGGTTGATTCCCTTGCCCATCCCCCTCGTATTTCTTAAAATTCATAGATCAAATTTCTCTCTAACTTTAAAAGGAGTTTCCCATGTCCCGTCGTCCGCTCATCGCTGGAAATTGGAAGATGCACAAGACAATCGCCGAGTCCGTTGATTTGGTGAAAAAGCTGAAAGAAGCCCTGCCCTCTTTGTCCGACCGTGAAGCCCTCGTTTGCCCGCCGTTCACCGCCATCGCCTCCGTCGCCCAAGTCCTCAAAGGCTCGTCCGTTTTTGTGGGCGGCCAGAACATGAACGACAACGTCCAGGGCGCCTTCACCGGCGAAACCTCGCCTGCCATGCTGAAGGACGCGGGCGCGACCCACGTCATCCTTGGCCACTCGGAACGCCGCGCCTATTACGGCGAGACCGACGCATTCATCAACAAGAAAACCAAGCTCGCCATGGAACAGGGACTGACGCCCATCGTCTGCGTCGGCGAAACCCTGCAGGAACGGGAGGCCGGAAAAACCTTCAACGTTGTGGAAGGGCAGCTGGCCGGCAGCCTGGCCGGGTTCGCGGCGCAAGCGGAAAAGATCGTCATCGCCTATGAGCCCGTGTGGGCCATCGGCACCGGCAAGACCGCGTCGCCGGAACAGGCGCAGGAAGTCCACGCTTTCATCCGCAAGTGGATGGTGAAACAGTGGGGCGAGGCCGCGGCCGCGAAAGTCCGCGTGCTCTACGGCGGGTCCGTGAAGCCCGACAACATCGACACCCTGATGGCGCAGCCGGACATCGACGGCGGCCTGGTGGGCGGGGCCAGCCTGAAGGCGGAGGATTTCATCCGGCTCGTGAAGTTCCAGTCGGTCCAAACGGCGGGCCGCTAACGGCGGGTGAGGGGATCGGAATGGAAATGTCCACGATCGGCCAAGTGACCGTCAACATCTCGAACCGGCATTTTCACTGCACGGCCGAGACCTTCGCGAAACTTTTCGGCGCCGGCAAGAGTCCCACGAAGTTGAAGGACCTGATCCAGCCGGGTCAGTACGCCTGCGAGGAGACCGTGACCTTGCGCGGCCCCAAAGGCGCGATCCACAAAGCCCGGCTCATCGTGCCCTTCCGCCCCTACGACCAGGTGGAGCTCTCCCGCACGGACTGCTTCACCCTCGGCATCGACGCGCCGGTGCGGGACTCGGGCAACGTGAAGGGCTCCGCGCCGATCACCCTGGAAGGCCCGGCCGGGACCGTGAACCTTCCGGAAGGCGCCATCATCCAGGCGAGACACATCCACCTGCACCCTTCTGAAGCGGCGAAGCTCGGCGTCAAGAACATGGAGTACGTCTACGTGAAAGTTGGCGAGGGGACCGCGCGAGAGGCGATCTATAAAACCCTATGCCGCGTGCGCGAGGATATGTCCATGGAATGCCACCTCGACACCGACGAAGGGAACGCGGTCGGCGTCAAAAACGGGGAGAAGGGGACCGTGGTGAAATGAAGATCGCCGTCGGATCGGACCACGGGGGATGGAAGGCCAAGACCTCCCTCGTCAAGTTTTTGCGAGCGGCGGGACACCGCGTTGCGGACCTGGGGACGGTGTCCGAGGATTCCGTCGATTACCCGGACTACGCGCGGGAAGTGGCGTTGTTGGTGAAGCACAAGAAGGCGGAACGCGGCGTTTTGGTCTGTGGTACGGGTATCGGCATGAGCATCGCCGCGAACAAAGTGAAGGGCATCCGCGCCGCCGTGGTCTGGAACCCCGAGGTGGCGAAACTGGCGGCCGAACACAACGGCGCCAACGTGTTGTGCCTGTCCGGCCGCTTCATCCCGGTGGCGCAGTTGAAAAAAATGGTGAAGGTCTGGCTGAATACCCCCTTCGGCGGCGGACGCCATCAGCGCCGCCTCGATAAGATTTCCCGGCTGGAGCGCTGAATGTCCGCCCGACGCCTCGTCTCCCTGGCCCTTTGCCTCATAATTTTTTCGGCGATGGCGCTGCGGGCCGCCGAATCGGCGCTCGATCTCCAGCGCCAGGGCATCCGCTTGGACAGCCAGGGCCAGAGCGAGGAGGCCCTGCAGAAACTCCGCCATGCCGTGGCCCTGGACGCGAACGATCCCTCCAACTATTTGGCCCTCGGCATGGTCGCCCTGAAGGCCGGCAAATTCGGCGAAGCGCGCGCCGCCCTGGAAAAGACGGTCCAGCTGGACCCCAATTCTCCCTCCGGCCGTTTTCATCTGGCCATGCTCTATGAGCGGGCGAAGGAGTCCGCGAAGGCCCGCGCCGAATGGGAAAAACTTTTGCGGCTTTCGCCGGACGCGGCCACGAAAGAGATCGCCGAGAGGCACCTCGGCCGTTTGGGAGCGCCGTGAAATATTTCGCCGCGCTCGCCCTCCTTTGTCTCACGGCCTGCGTTTCGCCCCGCGTCGTGGTCAAACCGGGATATGATTTTTCGCAGATCCGTTCGATCGCCGTCATCGAACAGATGAACGAGGAGCGGCAAGCCGTCACGGACGAAGTGGTGCGGCAGCTGATCCCGCTGGGCTACAAAGTGACGGTCGTCTATTCCGACGAGAGCGCGACCAAGGCGGACGCGCTTTTGCAGATAAATGTGTCGCAGTATCTGTCCGATAAAAAATACATGGTCCAGTTGGGGCGCAGCGACAACCGCCGCGACGGCTTTGGGCGCCGGCGGGGCCGCGACGTGATCGTCATGAACCCGACGACGGAGGTCCCCGGGACGGTCTATCCCGCCATGGGCGTGCCCGGCCTGGAAGACGCCCAGATCCTGGCGTCGAACTCCACGGTGTCCCTTTCATTCCGCCTCCTGGACGCCGATACGCGAGAGGTCGTGTGGAGCAGCGCCGCCCGCTATGAGGGTTTGGACCTGGCTTCCGCCGTCGAAGGCGCTGTGGATACAGTGGTCAAGCATTTTCCGTCTCTGACGAAGCAGCAATAGAGGAGGTCACCGCGCGCCATGTCCGTCGACGTCAACCAGCTTTTGCAGACAATGATCCGGGCCGGAATCTCGGACATTCATTTCAAGGCCGGCACCGCGCCCATGGTGCGTGTGAACGGCAAGCTCATCTCCACGGGCTTCACCAAGATGACGAGCCCGCACATCGAAGAGCTGGCCAACAATTTGATGAACGAGGAGCAGCGGGGGATTTTTCAGCGCGAGAGGGAACTGGATATGTCCTACGCCGTCCCCAACCTTTCGCGGTTCCGCGTGAACGTGTACCGGCAAAAAGGTTCCGTGGCGCTTTCCCTGCGCGTCGTCCCGCTCCAGGTGCGCACCTTCGCGGAACTCAACCTGCCGAACGAGCCGCTGATCAAGCTTTGTTCCAACACGCGCGGGCTCATCCTCGTGGCCGGGATCACCGGTTCCGGCAAGACCACGACGCTGAACGCGATGCTCGACCACATCAACCGCAGCTACGCCTACAACATCATCACCATCGAAGATCCCATCGAGTATTACCATAACGACGAGAAATCCTCCATCGCCCAGCGCGAAGTGGGGGGAGACACGGACTCGTTTCAGAAGGCGCTCAAGCACATCCTGCGCCAGGACCCGGACGTTGTCGTCCTCGGGGAAATGCGGGAGGCAGACTCCATCCAGGCGGGCATCTCCGCCGCGGAGACCGGCCATCTCGTGCTGGCGACCATCCACACCATGGACACGGCCCAAACCATGGACCGGCTGTTGGAATCCTACGAACCGAACGAACAGGCCGGTGCGCGCCTGCGTATCGCCAACGTGCTGCGCGGCATCATCGGCCAGCGGCTGCTTGAATCCACCGACGGCGCCACCCGCTATCCCGCGACCGAAATCCTCGCGGCCACGTCGCTGGTCCGAAAGCTCATGGCCGAAGGCAAGACGGCGGAAGTCCTCAAGGCCATCGAGCAGGGACAGTATTACGGGATGCATTCTTTCGATCAGGACATACTGCGTCTGTTCCAGGAAAAGAAGATCACCACGGAAGAGGCCCTGGACGCGGCCACCAACCCGGACGATCTGTTGCTGAAACTGAAAGGCGTCGGAGGGGCGTAAACAGCCGATGGCTCTTGAGCGCTTTGATCTATCGCCGTCGTCCATGCCGGACCGGTATGTTTTAAAGATACGGGGCGACCGCGCCGACGTCGATAAAGTCGTGGGCGCTTTCGGTCGCGTCTGTCAGGAGGTGCGCGCGTTGGCTGATCCGGTTTATCCGTGGGCGGTGATCATCATCGGCGCGACCCTGAGCGAGCGTTTGTCAATCCAGGACTTTTTGCGTGAGATGGCGCGCCCCGCGGCGGCGGCTCCGAAACCTTTGCAGGCCTCGGACCTCACCGGCGTTTTGGCGGAGTTGAGCATGGTGCTGGGCGATTTGACGAGCCTGACCGCGGAAGAACAGGCTTTCGTGGCGAAGAAGCAGGAGGAACGGCAGGAACGCAAGGCGCGGACGATCCCTCCCATGGTGCCGCCCTCGCCGCCCGCGCCGAAGCCCGCAGCGCCGCCTCCGCCCCCCGCCGCCGCGATGCCGAACATCGGGACGGGCTTTGCCGAGTACACGTCCGCGCCGGTTTCATCTTCGCCCTCTCCGTCAACGCCATTTCCCGATGTCAAACCCAAGGCGCCGGAACCGGCAAAGCCCGAACCGCCTGCCTCAAAACCCGCCGCGCCCCCTCCGGTCCCCGCTCCCGCGAGCCCGCCCCCGCCTCCTCCGGCCCCCGTGGCCCCGCCTCCGCCTCCCCCGGTCCCGACGGCAACCGTGACGCCCGCCGGTGAAAAAGTGGCCCAGGACCAAGTGATTCGGGCCGCTTGTTTCTATGCGCCGGGCGCCGACGCTCTGAAGGACACCTTTTTTGCCAAGCTGACGGAAGTCGCCCAGAAAAAATCCAAGAAACCGTTCCTGGTCCAGCCGGTCCTGGCCCAGGCCACACCGATTTCGACCAAGCAGGGGGGTGAATGGGCGAAGGCGGCCAAAGCCGCCGGGGCCGAAGTGGTTTTCATTCTCCTGACTCCCGAACTGGGACCGGAGTTCATGGAGCAAACCGTTGTCCAGCTGGAGATGTCCGGCCTGCATGGGTATCTCATCATTCCGTCCGAGATTGAATCCCGCCTGTTGTATGTTGATTTGACCGTTGAGCTGATGTTGATCAAACGCCATAAGTAACACCTCTTTTCAAACCCCTCAAGTAAACTTCCTGTTCCGATAAACGTATTCATATAACGCACCGATTACTTCGATTTAATGGGTGAAGATTCTTTTGTTTCCTCTTGTTGGGGATAGTAATTCCAGATAGACTAGCTCTTGAACGACCAGCGGAGGATTCGGATGGAATTATCGCATCAAGAGGCGCGCCCAAAGGGAACCCTGGGCGCGGCGTTTTCTGTTGCCATTTTAGAAGGGAACGTATGACTGAACCGCTTCCTTCGGAACTTCGGTTGGACCCGCGATACACCTTCGAGGAATTCGTGGTCGGACCGCATAACCGTTTCCCCCAGGCGGCCGCCCAGGCCGTAGCGGACAATCTTGGAAAAGCCTACAACCCTCTTTTTATCTACGGCCCCGTCGGCTTGGGCAAGACCCACCTCATGCACGCCATCGGTCACCGCGTTTTCAACAAGAATGCCCAATCAAAAGTGCTATACATCACGGCCGAACAGTTCATGACGGAAGTGATCGAAGTCCTGCGTGCCGGCGCCCTCGACCAGATGCGCGAGCGCTACCGCAACCTGGACCTTCTATTGGTGGACGACATCCAATTCCTGTCCGCGTCCGAGGCGACCCAGGAAGAGTTCTTCCATATCTTCAATCTCCTTCACCAGAACGGCAAACAGATCGTGATGACGTCCGACCGTCCGCCCAAAATGCTCACCACCCTCGAGGACCGCCTGCGCAGCCGCTTCGAATGGGGGCTCACGGCGGACATCAAAATTCCGAACCTAGAAACGCGCATGGCCATCCTCAAGCAGAAGGAATCTCAATTCCAGGGCGTGGTGCTGGTGGAAAACATCCGCCTCTACATTGCCGGGAAGTTGAAATCGAACGTACGCGAACTGGAAGGTTTTTTAAGGCGCATCCAGGCCTACGCCCAATTGAACAACCGGGAAATCAACCTGGCGCTGGTGAAAGAGATCATGCGCGACCTCCTCCCGCCTGATGAATGGGACGAAGAGGAGAAGCCAGCCGCCGCGCCCGCGCCAGTCTCGGCTCCGCCGGCGGCTCCCTCCGCCTCGGCCGACACGGAATCCGTGGTGAAGCGCGTGACGGCGGACATCAACCAGCTTTTAGCCGGGGCCGCATCGCCGGCCCGCCCACCCCATGTCGATGAACCGCCCATCCTCATGCCGCCCAAAGTGACGGCTCCCCGCGCCCCGGCTTCGCCCGCCGATTACCCGCCCGAGGAACACCGTGTGACGCCGGCCGTGAACCCGTCCGCTGTGAACCTGGATAACGTCACGGGGGAATTGCCCCCGATTTCCGCGGGGAAAAACATTCCCGTGCCGCCGCTGTCGACCCTGGAGGGCGGCTCCAAATCCATACCGGTCGCGTTCTTCTATCCCGAGGGGAACGATCGCGAATTGACGCAGATCCGCCGCAAGTTCGACGATGTCATCCGTAAGCATAAGCTCAAATTCCAATTGGAAGCGGCCTGCACGGCGGCCTACGTCCCCAGCGAAACCATGTCCTACGACCTGTTCGTCGCGCAGTGCAAACAGAAGAAGCTGCACATCGCCATCGTCCTGGGACCGCCGCCGGAGAGCGGGCTGGCGAACTTTGAATTCCAGCAAAGGCTGCTGGAGGTCTGCGAGTTGGAGCATCTTTCGCTACAGATGATCCCCTGGGACGAGATCAACAAGGACTATAAATATTTGAACCTCGCGTTGGACATTACGCTGATCCGTTTCAACAAAGACAAATAGCTCCACCCATCGACAATCTCCCGTTCCTCCTCGGTAGCCATGACAGTCCTTCCCGGATTTAATAGACTTACCGGGCATTGAACCCACCTTGAACATTGGAGACGCAGCATGGCCAGGAAATTTTCCGCAGACCCCGTCAGGATCGCCGTCATCGGCGGCAGCGGTTTGTATGACATCCCCGGCATCGAGGACGTGAAGTCCGTTAAGATCAAGACGCCCTTCGGCGATCCTTCGGACGCGATCGTGGTCGGCCGCCTGGAAGGCGTCCGCTGCGCGTTCCTTCCCCGGCACGGGCGCGGGCACCGCATCCTGCCGTCGGAAATCCCGGCGCGCGCCAACATCTACGCCTTGAAGTCCCTTGGCGTCGAACGGATCATCGGCGTGGGCGCCTGCGGCAGCCTGAAGGAAGAGCTGGCGCCGCGGCATTTCGTCGTGCCGGACCAGATTTACGACCGCACCAAATCACGCCCGTCCACTTTTTTCGGCGGCGGCGTCGTGGGGCATGTGGCGTTCGACCACCCTTTCTGCGGACCGATGTCTTCCGTCCTGTACGAAAGCGCCGTTAAGATCGGCGTCACGGCCCACAGGGGCGGAACGTATGTCTGCATGGAGGGGCCGCAGTTTTCCACCAAGGCCGAGTCCGAAGTGAACCGCAAGCTGGGATTTTCCGTGATCGGCATGACGGTCCTGCCGGAAGCCAAGCTGGCCCGCGAAGCGGAAATCTGTTATTCCACGGTGTCCCTCGTCACCGATTACGACGTCTGGAAAGAGGGGGAAGAAGTTTCCGTGGAGAAGGTCATACAGACGTTGAGCGCCAACGTGGACAACGTGAGGCGGCTGATCAGGCTGGCGCTGCCTCGCTTGACCGAACCGCGCCGCTGCCGCTGCGCCGAAGCGCTGAAGTACGCGGTATTCACCGACCATAAGGCCATGGACCCGGCCGCGCGAAAGAAGCTGGACCTCATCATTGGGAAATATTTCAAAAAATGAAAATAGGGCGTAATTTCCAGGATTGCCTGCTGGCGGAATATCTTTCCCCCGAGGAAAAATCGGGCATCGCCGCCCGGCAAATGACCTTGTCGGACGCGGCCCGGACGCTGCGACAGAAAGTCCATACCGATGTCGCGCGGCAGGTCCGGGTGGCGGCGGACATGGGGCTGCAGCATGTGGAGCTGGAGCAGAACGAGCACGGGCTTTTTTCCGTCTACGGACCCGACGCCCTCTTCGCCATGCGCGAGACGGCCAAGATTTACGGCGTCACGCTTTCGATCCACCTGTCCGGTCCCGCCGCCGAGCTTTTTCTCCGCCCCATCGCCGCGGACGTGCTGAAAAAAGAGATCGACGCCTTCAAGGTGTTGGGGTGCGGGGCCATGGTGGTCATGGCGCCGTCCCATTTTTTCGACGGGATAGAGGACCCAACTGTTTGGAAGATGCGACTGGAGCCTCTTCAGGCGAGCGCGCAATACGCCGCGGACCGCGGGCTGACCTGTTTCCTCGAACTTCCGCTGAGGCCGGACGGGCTGCTGGAAAGGCTGGCCCCATTTCGCGAGGCCTCCAACGCCCTCGGCGCGGCCGTCCGCTTGTCGACGCACTCCGCCGTGAAGGGTTTTTTGGAAAAGGCTTCCGACGGATTGCCGCTTCTTTATCGCTACATCCGGGTCTCGCCCATGGCGGAAGTCTCGCCCGGGGGGCTTCTGACGCACCAGGCGGGGAAGGATTGGCCCGCGGCATCCTTGGAGGGACTGGTTAAATCCTGCCTGGACCGCGGCGCGGAGCTGTTGGTTTTTTCCGGGAACATTATCGAGGCGCGGGATATGGTCGAATACCGGGACGTTTTAGCGAAGGAGTCCGAAGCGCTGCGGACCGCCCTGGAAAAAGTGGCTTCGCCCTTCAGCCCGCGCCGGCGGCGCTGAACAGAAAAGGTGAGAAATAAATGATCAAGGCCGTGGTGTTTGATTTCGACAATACGTTGATGGACTTCATGCGCGTGAAACGGAACGCCGTCGAGGCGGCCGTGGACGCCATGACGGACGCCGGTTTGAAAATGCCCAAGGAGCGCATGATCGAGAAGATCTACCGGTCCTACTGGAAGGAAGGCATCGAAGACCAGAACGTGTTCGACAAGGTGCTGACGCAGGAGTTCGGCAAGATCGACTACAAGATCCTGGCGGCGGGGATCCTGGGCTACCGCCGCGCCAAGGACGGCTCCATGGCGCTCTATCCCCACGTGCAGATGGCGCTGACGAGCCTCGTGAAGATGGGCATCCTCCGGGCCATCGTCTCCGATGCGCCGCGGCTGCCGGTGTGGATGCGCATCGTGGCCATGGGACTACAGCATTATTTCGACGAAGTCGTCACGTTCGACGACACCGGCGAACGCAAGCCGAACCCCAAGCCGTTCCAACGGGCCCTGGAGGCCCTCAAGGTCAAGCCGGAAGAGGCCCTGATGATCGGCGATTGGGCGGACCGGGACATGCTCGGCGCCAAGCGGGTGGGCATGCGTACCTGCTTCGCGCGCTACGGCGATGAGTTCGGCACCAAGATCTCCGGCGCCGATTATGAAGTCAACGACATCCTCGAACTCCTGGACATCATCCAGAGGGAGAACGAAGGCCGGCAGATGGGGCTTTTCGATGTCAGCGGGAAGAAGGGGCCGGCTTAAGTCCGCAAGCACCAGTTTCTCCGCCGATAAATTATTTTTGCTATAATCCCTCGACAAATTTATTCGCCGCGCTCGCGTCTGCGCCGCGAGGACCTTGCCGCTAGGCATGGCCCTGGTTTGTCGGATGGGGCAGGCGCGAAGTTTTCCGCCGCACTTTTTGCTGTGACGCTAGTCACGGCCCCAGTTTGTGGAATGGGGCAGAGCAACGCCGCCCGTCGGGCGTACGGCCCGGAAGTAAGATTTGAACTCGCCGCCCTCGTTGCATCGCAACGAGGACAGGCGGGCGCCGCAGAGCGGCGAAAACTCCCGCCGAGGTAGCTCAGTTGGTAGAGCACAGGTCTGAAAAACCTGGTGTCGTCAGTTCGATTCTGACCCTCGGCACATTTTCTCAATAGATTCGACGAAAGAGCTCCCTTCTTTGAAGGGAGCTTTTTTATTGCCCGCCTTATATAGGAAAGCGCGGTCCGGAAGCGCCCGGCCTGAGATCCAGCCCGCTTGATTAGCCTCTAGAAATCATCATTAACCCCTGATTTACAATCAATTTACGAATATTTGCATTGCGCGGACCAAGATGAGCATTATCCTAGAGATAAGTTCAATCAGCCAGATGAGGAATCTGGCCAATGCTTTTCGCGGGAGCGTGACATGATAAAGGAAACATATACCACGTTCGAGATCAGCCAATTCTGCAACGTCTTCATCACCACGGTTTCCAATTGGGTGGACGAAGGGAAACTTCCGGCGTATCGGACGCCCGGCGGACATCGCCGCGTGAAACGCCCCGACCTGTTGGCGTTCCTGGAAAAGTACGGCATGCCCGTGCCGGAAGAGCTCCTGGGTTCCCACGAGAAAAAAATCCTGATCGTGGACGATAACCCCGAAACCGTCGAAATGCTGAAGAGCCTGCTGAAGACCCAGAACGCGAATTACATCATCCGCACCGCGGACAACGGGTTCGAGGCGGGCAAGCAGGTGGTGAGCTTCCATCCCGACCTCTTGATCCTGGACGTCGTCCTGCCCGGCTGGAACGGTGTCCAGGTCTGCCAGAACCTGCGCAGGGACCCCGCGACGAGGGACATCCGCGTGGTGGTCATGACGGGCCACGACGGCGTGGACAGCCACAAGGAGTTCATGCGGCTCAAGGTGGATGCTTTTATGCAGAAGCCGCTGCGAATGTCCGAATTCTCGGAGAAGGTGAAGGAGATACTGAATTCGTCTCCGGCCGTTGACGCCTCCCGGATGGAGAAGAAAACCGCCTAAATCCGCCCCATGAAAAACCGAAGAACGTCATCCCGATTCCCATTTGCCCGGCGGTCCGCGCCGTTCTGGGCTATAGTCGCTTTAACGGGAATGGCTTTCATCCAAAGGCCCGCCGCGCTCCGGGCGGAAATTATTCCGCCCGCGGCCGTCACCGACTTGGCCGCCGCGCCCGGCGAAAATCCGGGAGAGATTTCATTAAGCTGGCACGCGCCGGGGAACAACGGGTCCATCGGGCCGCTTCTGGCCGGCAGTTCCTACTTCATCCAATTCGCCACCTATTCGATTCAGTGGAGCACGGCCAACGCGCAAGTCCTGATAGGCACCGATACAGTGAACCCGGGGGATTTTCAAACGAGCCTTCTGACGGGGTTGATTCCCGGCGGCACCTATTTCGTCTATATTTGGACCTCCGACGACTGGTCCCCGCCCAACCTTTCGCTCATCTCCAACGGCGCGACCACCTACTCTTTTTCCATACCGCCGTCCGTTCCCTCAGGTTTCGCCTCCTCGAGCGGAGCGGCGTTGGTCGACCTGTCATGGTCTCCAAACGGCGAAGGCAATATGGACCGATATGAGATTTATTATTCGTCCTGGTCCGCTTCGGCGGATGACTATCTGATCGGCATACTGCATCCTGGAACGACGCACCAGCATCCCGGCCTCATCAACGGCAACACGTACTATTACAAAATCAGGGCCGTGTCCTCATCGGGCTACAGTAATTTCACCCCCGCGATAACCGCGATCCCGGACGTCATTGTGGGCGTGCCGGTCATCAGCACCTTCACGGCCGTGTTGTCCACCGACACGATTGTCTGGGCCTGGGATTTGGCCGCCAACGCCGACGGCTACCGGGTCTTTCAGTCCAGCAGCGGCCAGCAGCTCAGCGCCGACCTGGGACCTGCCGCCACCTATTTTGTGGAGTCCGGGCTCCCGGCGAACAGTTCCCACACGGTTTACGTCCAGGCCTTCAGCGGGCAGTTGACCCAGAACTCCGCCACGACGGGTTATTACACGCTCTCCGATGTCCCGTCGTCCATCTCCAGTCCGTCCCAAAGCACGTCCACCATCGACTTGAGCTGGGCTCCGGCCGGCGTGTCGCCGACGACGCGCTATGACGTGGAACGGTCCACGTCGGGGAATGGGGATTGGACGCTCATCGCTCCTTTGATCTTGGCGACGACGGCGCAGGATTCGGGGTTGGGCGAATTTACGACTTACTATTACCGGATTTTCTCCTACAACGGCGACGGCGTGAAATCGGCCTCCTCGACGGTTTTCGGCGCCATGACGGTCGACGTTCCTCCCGCGGCGATTTCCAATTTGACGGCATCTCCCGGCGCGGCGGACGGTTCGGTCCAACTGGTGTGGACGGCGCCCGGCGACGACGGAAACAGCGGCAACGCCTCTTCCTATGTCGTCAAGTACGCGACCTTCGACGTCACCGCGGCCAACTTCGACGACGCCTCGGTCATCACGTTCAATCAAACGTGGGTCCCCAAGGCGCCTGGGTTGACGGAAGGGGTGGGCCCGGTGCTGGAGGTGACGGGTTTGTACGCGGGGACGACCTATTATTTCGCCGTCAAAGCCGCGGACGAGGCGGGCGAGCGGGGGAGCTGGTCCACCGCGGGCGTGAACTCCCAGCGTTCCGCGCCGGCCCATGATGCGGTGCCGCCCGCGCCCACGGGATTGGGCGGCACGCCCGGCGACCATTCCGTCATGTTGACCTGGACGCCGATCGCCGGCTTGCCGGATTTGGATTCCTATCGAATATACCGGTCCTCTTCGCCTCCCTATGATGCGTTCGAGCTGGCGGGAAGCACGCCCTCCAGCTTCGCCGTTTTCACGGACACGGGCCTCGCCAATCAAACGACCTACGTCTACAAAATCACCGCCGTCGACCAGGGGGACGCGGGGGATTTCTTTAGCATACCGTTTGAGAGCGTTTTCAGCTCCACCGTTTCGGCGGCCACGCTCGACCGTGAGCCGCCCGCCGCCGTGATGGATCTGTCCTTATCTTCGGGCGCCGTCGAAGGGGAGCTCCTCTTGTCCTGGAGCGCGCCGGGCGACGATGCGGGGATTTTGAATGTGGCGGGCGGACGTTTCCGGGTGGACTACAGCACCGACGCGGTTTACGTATTTTCCACCTCCACGTACAAAGTGGACGTGGCGACATCGCAGACGCAGGGAGAAATCCAGAGCTACGTTTTGACTGGATTGTCCGGCGGCGCCACCTATTTCGTGCGGCTTTGGACGTGGGATGAGGCGTCGAACTCCGCGGGGCTTTCCAACGCGGCGACGGGTTGGGCCCAGGTGGACGTGACGTCGCCCTCCGCCGTCGGCGATTTGACCGCCCAGGGTTCCTGGCGTCGCGTCACGCTGCGCTGGAGCGCGCCGGGCGACGACGGTCCCGCAGGGGCCCTCAACGGATCCTTCAGCGTCCGCTATTCCACCGATGGGCCGATCACGGACGAGGCGTCGTTCTCCACCGCCCCGTTCCAGGTGTCGGTCGCCACATCCGTGCCCGCGGGCGCGGCGCTCGCCCACACGGTGACGGGCCTCGCCAACGGAGTCAACTACTATTTCGCTGTGCGCGGCGAAGACGAGCGGGGCAACGCCGGACCGGTGACCGCCCTGTCCGCCGCGCAGGCGCCCGCCGTCAACACGCCGCCCAATGCTTTCTCTCTCCTCGCTCCGGCTGACGGCGCCGCCACCATCAACCCCAGCCCGACGTTCAACTGGAACCCGACCACGGACGCCGATGCGGTCTACGGCGACACCTTCACCTACGTCCTGGAATATTCGACGGTCCCGGCCTTCGACGTCGGCGTCGCCACGTTCCCCGGCATCGCCGCGGCGTTCGTCAATATCTCTCCGTCCGTTTTAGCGGAAGACGTCACCACCTATTGGCGCGTGCGGGCCGTGGACGCGGACGGCGGACAGACCTTCGCGTCCTCCGTTTTCCATTTGGCGTTGAACCAGTTCAACAGCGCGCCTTCCGTGTTCAGCCTCCAGGCCCCGGCCGACGGATCGGACGTCGCCGTTGCGCAGCCGACGCTGATCTGGACGTCGGCGTTGGACCCGGACCCGGGCGACAGCCTCACTTACCGCGTGGAATATTCCTCGTCGGAAATTTTCGACGTTTTCACGGCCAGCGCGGGATTGACTTCGCCGCAATTCAAGTTCTCGGCGCCGCTGACGGAAAACGGCACCTATTATTGGAGGGCCTTCGCGGTTGACCTTGCCACCGAGACGCTGGGCGTGCCCGCCACCTTCCACTTCCGCGTGGACGCCGTGGATTCCCCGCCGACCGCGTTCTCCCTCATCGCGCCCGCCGACGGCCTGCGCCTGACCACCACGACGGTGGATTTCTCCTGGGGCATGTCGACGGATCCCGATCCGGGCGACAGCGTGACATACGCGCTCGTTTATTCCTTCCTGCAGAATTTCGCGTCCAGCACCACGGTCACCGGCCTCGCCTCGCCGGCCTACAGCACGACCACCCTCGACAACGTGGCGGTCTACTGGTTCGCCGAGGCACAGGGAAACAGCGGCGCGAAACAGCGGAGCAACGAGCCCCAGAACGTGTTCACCATCGACCTGGCCAAGGAGCTGCCGTCCAGCTTCACGCTGCTGACGCCCACGGGCAGCGCGATCGTTCCCGTGCTGAAGCCGCTCTTCGCCTGGACGGCTGCCATCGACCCGGACCCGCTGGACAGCGTGCAGTATTCCTTCGAGTTGTCCGACCGGGCGGATTTCCTCGGCGTCCAGGGGATTCCGCTGACGAACACGTCCTATCAGGTCACGAACGATCTCTTGGACCAGACGACCTATTACTGGCGCGTGCGGGCCGGCGGTTACCGCGGCGCTCCCCTGGTCCTGCAGGACCCGTCGGAGATCATCGTCGGCACGGGCGTGTTCGTGGTGTCCGTGGTCAATTCGCCGCCGCAGACCTTCGCCTTGCGCCAGCCGGCGGACGGTTCCTCGGTGACCACGGTCAGGCCGACCTTCGTCTGGGACGCGGCCCAGGACGTGGACCTCAGCGACGTCGTGTCTTACACGGTGGTGTATTCCACGATGGCGGACCTCTCCGGAGGACAGTCCGTCGCCGGATTGTCCAATCCGAATTACGCGGCGGCGTCGCCGCTGCTGGAAGACCACACCTATTACTGGAAGGTGGTCGCGCAGGACATCGACGGCGCTTCGACCGACAGCGCACAAGTTTTCAGCTTTAAGGTCCCGGTCTTGACGCGGCCGAAAGCGCCGGCCAGCGTCCGGGGAAGTTTGTCGTCGGACCGGACGGCCTACATGCTTCAATGGAGCGCGGTCGAAGCCAACATGGACGGCAGCGCCATAACGGACTTGGGCGGTTACCGCGTCTACCGCGCGCTCTCGCCGTCCACCATCGGCGATTCGGCTTTCCTCGCCCAGCTTTCTTCGGACGAGTTGACCTATATCGATCCTTCCGTCGGCGGCGGGGAATATTTCTACGCGGTACGGGCGGTGGACACCGGGGGGAACGAGAGCGGCAACTCTTTGCTGGTGCAGGCGAAGGCAGACCCGGTCTACGTGGCCGTGTCCGAGGACAAGGGCGGCGAGGTGGAGATCGCGTTCCCGGCCAGCGACGAACTGCAGAAGGAAACCAACGGGCGCGGGGAAGACCTGCTGGTCCTGATGACGCGGAAGGCGGACCAGGAAACGGGCAACGTCCTACGGTGCTACGAATTGGAGACGCGCTCGCTCCCGTCGGAGAAAAAGCTTTCGGGGTTCCTCTTCAAAAATCCCATCAAGCTTTCCTTCGCGGTGAACCCGCCCGCCGCTTCGTCTCCGGACGCGCGGCCCGCTTTGGCGACCGCGCCGGAACTGCCACCCGAGCAGATGAGCGTCTATTGGTTCAACGGCGTGGAGTTCGTCAAGTTCGGCGGTCTCTACGATTCCAGCAAGAGCGTCATCTCGCTGTTCACGCAGCGCGCCGGCGTGTATCAGCTGCGGAAAGCCCTGCAGGCGAACTCCTTCGAGATCGTGCAGACGTGGCCGAAGAAGATATTCACGCCGAACGGCGACGGCATCAACGACGAGATGAACTTCCTTTACAACAACCCGAAGGAAGTGCCCGTGTCCGGAGAGATCTTCACCCTGAAGAGCGCCAAGGTGGCGACGCTGAGCCCCGGCAAGGACGGCAGCTCCCTATTGTGGAACGGGAAAGACGACGACGGCCAGGACGTTCCCAAGGGCGTGTACGTTTATCAGATCAAGGCTGACGGAAAAACCTACAACGGCACCGTGGTGGTGGCGCGATGAGAATCCTCCGGCCGGTCGCCATCGCGCTTTTGGTTTTCGCCGCGGCGCGTCCGCTGTTCGCCGACTTCGACGACCTGGGCATGGGCGCCCGCGCCATGGGCATGGGCGACGCCTTCACCGGGCTGGCGGACGATAACCGCGCCATCTACTACAATCCCGCGGGTTTGGCTTGGCAGCGTCAGGCGCAGCTGGGCGCGGACTATTCGCGGATCCAGATCGGGCTGGACGACAAAAGCGAAATATCCCTGGGCTTCGTGTCCTATTCCCATCCCCTCTTCAAGTTTCAGCCGAAGGAAACGCCGGCCGACGACGTGTCGACCTCCACGGTAACGGCCGCCGCAAAAATCCCGGAAACGCGCGTCCTGATCGTGGAGGGAAAACCGGTCCCCGTCACGACGCCGCCCGCCGCGGTCGACGTTTCCTCGTCGCCGTACCGTCCGTCCAAGCCGCTCATGCCGCAATACGGGACCCTGGGCGTGGCGGTGCGGAACTTCGGCCTGGCCGGCGCCTATCAGGAAAACAGCTATTACTTTTCTTACGCGCGCAGCGTGATGCGCCGCTGGAGCTGGGGCGCCAACATAAAGTTCCTGCAGGAGAAATACGTCCAGGACGCCTACACGAAGATCGATCCCGTGTTCGCGGCGAAGAGCGGCCTCAGCGCCCTGAGCGGCGACCTCGGCGTGCTGTGGAATTACCGCGCGCGGTTCTTCTGGGGCGCGTCGATCTTGGATTTCAACCGTCCGGACGTGGGGCTGAAACAGTCGGAACGGCTGCCCGCCACTTTCAAAACCGGCCTGGGCTACAAGGATGCGCGGACGGCCGTGGCGGTGGACGTGACGTCCCGCGGCGGGGGTAAGCGGTTGGGCGGCGGCCTGGAGCGTTGGCTGGGGCGCGGAAGGACAGCGCTTCGCGCCGGGTTGGACCTGGGCGAAGGGGCGGAGTTCAACACGGCCCTCGGATTTTCCTTCCGCGTGTCCGTGTTTCAGATCGACTACGGGTTCCAGTTCCCGCTGACCGGCGTCAGCGGTACCGCCGGCACCCACCGGCTCTCATTCGTTTACCGCCTGGGTCGCCCGCCGAAGGACGAGGTGGAGGCCGGTAGTTTGGAATCTTCCTACTACGATTTGCAGGATGAAAAAACGGCCCTGGAGAAAAAATTGAGGGCGGTGGAGCAGGAGCGCGACCACCTGGAAGACGTGCTGGTGGAGGAAGCGACGCAGCACATCCGCGAGCGTATTTCCTTCTCCATTCAGGACGGCAAGCGCCAAGCCGGCGTCGCGACGCAGACCCACATCATCCGGAGCGGCGACACTCTGATGGCGCTGGCCTACTACTATTACCGGGACTCGTCCCGCTGGAAGGAAATCTACGACGCCAACAGGGACAAGGTCGGACGCGGCGGACGATTGAAGCCCGGGAACTTCCTGGTCATTCCCGGGAAGACGGTCCATCAGGCCGCGCCGCCCCCGGTGCCCGATACCGGCGGCGCGAAGCCGGTTCCATCGGATGGAACGGACGTTTCAACGGAGACCGTCAAACCGAAACCGCCCAAACCGGCCCCGAAGCCCGCCAAGCCGAAGCCCGCGCTGGAGCCGGTGCAGCGCTTCCACACCGTGAAGTCCGGAGACACTCTGGAAAGCATCGCCCAGCAGCATTACGGGGACTCAAAACGCTGGGTCGAAATCTATAGGGCCAACAAGAACAAGGTGACCCGCGGAGCCGTAGAAGCCGGCCAAGTGCTGGTGATTCCATAACAGGAGAAGACCATGAATAATTGGGACGAAGTCAAAAACAAGATCCATAACCTGGAAAAAGACCCGTTCATGAGCCAGGACATGCTCCGCACCCTGGACACGATTTCCATCGCCGACTATTGGCGCCGCCGCTTCGAGGAGGAGCACGCCCTCGGGGAGCGCCGCGCCGCGGCCAAGGACGAGGAACTGGGACAGCTGAAAGCACGCCTCGAGAAGCAGGGGATGGAGCTGCAGCTGGCGCAGTCGCAGTTGTCCGCGGCCAAGACGCAGCTGGAGGACCGCGACCGGTATTGGCAGGAGAAGCACCGCTTCCTTGAGCTCGAGAGCCGCGGCCTGCGCGACCGCATGGATTGGGAGATCCGCACCCGCGTCCTGGAGGAGCAGAACCGCTTCCTGCAGGAACGGGTGCCAAGGAAACAGTCCGAAGCGGATGAGGACGCCGCATCGCGGAAAAAAATCCTGGAGCTGGAGACATCCAAGACGCAGCTCGAACGCGAAACCCAGGAGCTGCGCGCGAAGAACGTCATCCTCATGGAGGAAAAAGCCAAGTGGGAGCAGGAGCGTCCCCCTCTTCGCGACGCCGCGGCCGAGGCGGAAAAGCTCCGCAAAGCGAAGGGCGTCCTGGAGGCCCAGATGCAGGTCCTCGAGTCCACCATGTCGGAGCTCCGGCGCCAGGAAAAGCAGTCCGCCGAAAAATTCGCGCCCCTCGCCGACAAATACGAAAAAATATCCAAGCGCCTGGAGCAGAGCGAAAAAGAACACCTCCTGCTGATGGAGGACATCGGCCGAGGGTTCGCCCACCGCGTGCGGAACTTCCTCGGCATCATGAGCGGCACCCTGCAGCTCTGCCTGAGCACCCATAAGATGAACGACGACCTGCAAAAACAGATTGGTGTGGCGGAGCAGAACTCCCAGGAAATCCTCAAGGCCATCGAGGAGTTCCTGTCCATGGTGCGGATCCCGCCCATGACGATGGAGACCTTCGATCTGAACGAGTTCATGTCGCGCTCCATAGCGGCGAAGGAGGAAACGGTCCAGGCGGCCAACGTCAACGTCCATTGGAAAAAGTCCGAGGTCCCGGCGATGGTGTCGGCGGACGCGAAGCTGCTCGACGAGGCGGTCTCAGCCGCCTTGAGCAACGCGCTGGAGGCCATGCCCGAAGGCGGAAAACTGACGGTGGAGACCGACGTGCTTCCCGCGGGGGGCGTCGTCCGGCTGATACTGCAGGACTCCGGCGTGGGGGTGAACGGCAACCATTTGCGGAAGATCTTCCAGCCCTACTTCACGACGAAGAAAGGACACAAGGGACTGGGCCTGTCCGTGCTCCGCCGAATCATGGAGCTGCACCACGGCGGCGTGGAGCTCGCGAGCTTTCCGGGCGAGGGCACGAAGGCCATCCTGACGTTCCCGTTGGCTGAACAGAGGCCGTAAGTTTTTGAAATTCGAGGAGACGACCGGCGTCCATCTTTCACAAAGTGAGAAAACGCCATGAATAAAGAAAAAGTGCTTGTCTGCGACGACGATCCCGGCATGCGCCGGCTGCTCGCCGATGTGCTGAAGGCCGAGGGGTATCGCGTGTTGGAGGCCGAGGACGGGACGCGCGCGCTGGAACTGGTCCGCTCGGAAAATCCCCAGCTCCTCCTGGCGGAGATCCGGTTGCCGGACATGGACGGGCTGGAAGTGCTGGCCGAGGCCAAAAAGGCCGCGTCCTTGATGCCCGTGATTTTCCTGTCCGGGTTCGCCGACGTGGAGTCCGCCGTTTCCGCGATCAAGCAGGGGGCATTCGATTACTTGACGAAACCCTTCCGCCTGGAGGATCTGCGCAAGACGGTCCGGAAGGCGCTGGGGGAACGGGTCCAGTCGAGGGAAGGTCTTTTGGAGCGGCGGGAGACGACCGTTCCTTTCATGGCGGAGGCCGCCGCCGCGCCGGGGAAGAAAAAATCCCACGCTTCGCGCATCGCCCTGGGGTTGATGACCGTCGCCGTGCTGATCGCGGCCGCCGGCGCGGGAGCTTTGATCATGCGCCCGCGGTTCACACCGCCGCTTCCGGACCGGCAGTTCGCCGTGCCCTATTCCAACGCCACTGCCCTGTGCGTCGGAGCCAACGGCACGTTATGGGCCGCGGACTGGGTGACTTCCAGCCTGTACCATCACAACCTGGACAATAAACTGTCCGTGGCCCGGGCCTATCCGTTGCCGGGCGGCCATCCCACGGGCGTCGCCTGGGACGGGCTGAACCTCTGGACCAGCAATGCCTGGGAGCGAAAAATCTACAAGCATAAGATGGACGACGACTTGACCGTGCTGGCCGAGTACCCCAGCCCGGGGCCAGAGCCCGCGGGGTTATTCTGGGACGGGACCACGCTCTGGGTGGCCGATTGCAAGGAAGCGAAGTTCTACCGCATGAAGGTCTCCTCCCAGGGACTGACCGTGATGAACGCTTACGACAGCCCGGGTTCCAAGCCGGTGGCCATCTGCGTCACGGAGGACGATTTCTGGAGCGCCGACGCGCGCACCAACCGTCTCTACCGCCATTCGAAGGACGATCCCGCCAACATCAAGGAAATGTTCGTCGCCGATCCCTATCAGGACAAGAAGATCATCTTGTCGGGCCTGGCCTGGGACGGCGATTCCTTCTGGACCGCCGCCGATGAACATTCCCTGATCCATCACCACCAGCCGAGAAACCTGCTGAAGATAAATTACTGACCGCGCCATAAAAGTCATGCTGTCATTGCGAGGAACGCTTTGTTCACTCGCGATGGCGCCATTTATCCTAATTCCGCCTAAAAATCTATTTGCTACCATATGCCTGAAGCAGGGAAGGCTGTTTTATCGGGAGGGAACATGTCGTTGACGGAATCCACGATGTTGAAATTGGGCACGGCCGCGCCGGATTTTCATTTGCTGGACGTCGCTTCGGGCCGCACGGTGTCGCTGAGTAATTTCGCCGAGAAGAAAGCTCTGTTGGTGATGTTCATCTGCCGGCATTGCCCATACGTCCAACACGTCAAGAAGGAACTGGCGCGTTTGGGGAAGGACTACGTCGCCAGGAACGTCGGCATCGTCGCCATCAGCGCCAACGATGCGCGGAAATACCCCGACGACGCGCCGGAGAACCTGGCGGCTTTCGCGCGGGAAGAAAATTTCAATTTCCCGATGTGTTACGATGAGTCGCAGGAAACGGCGCGGGCTTACACCGCGGCCTGCACGCCGGATTTCTTTCTCTTCGACGATCAGCATAAGCTCGTCTACCGCGGCCAGCTCGACGACAGCCGTCCGGAGAGCGGCAGGCCCGTCACCGGGAAAGACCTTCGCGCCGCCATCGACGCCGTCCTGGAGGGAAAACCCGTCAACAAAAAGCAGCGCCCCAGCGCCGGCTGCAACATCAAATGGAAGCCCGGCAAGGAACCGTCGTATTTCGCCGCCCGCCGTTAAGTCTCCCGCCTGGAACCTTAAAACCGCGATAGCCCTCGCCGGCATTTTGGCCGCCGCCGCGTTCATGCGGCTGTGGGGCATCGGCTGGGGTTTCCCCCTGCAGCGCGGCTACGTGGACGAGTTCGTCACGGTCTTCTACACGCTCCGCCTTTTTGAAACGGGCCCGAACCCCTATTTCTTCGACTATCCTTCCCTATATCTGTATCTCCTTTGGGTGGTCCTTTTCGTCCTCCGTTTCGCCGCCGGGCAGCCTTTCACCATCGGCGCTTTCCTCGACGATGCTTCCACCGCGCCGATCTGGGCCGGCCGGATCCTCACCGTCGCTCTGGCCGTCGCCGGGGTTCTTCTGGTCGTTCACGCGGGACGAGCCTGGCGGGACAACAAGGCCGGACTCTGGGCGGGACTGTTTCTGGCGCTGCAGTCCGTCCACGTGCGCATGAGCCACTATGCCATGCCCGACATCCTGTCGGTCACGCTGACCACGGCCGCGATTTTCATGTGGACTTTATTCGTTATTGCGCAAGAGCGAGGGGTGACGCCGGGCGGGGCGGAGCGATATTTGTTTTTGTCCGGGCTGTTTTTAGGGCTGGCGGCGGCGACCAAATACACGCCGGGGTTCATGCTGCCGGGCCTCGTCCTTTGGCTGCTGGTCCAAAAACAATCGCGTTTCGCCGCCGTGCTGGCCGGCGCGGCGTTCCTGGGTTTTTTCCTCGGCTCGCCTTTTTCGGTCCTCGCCTGGCGGGAATTCCTTCCGCGCGTGGGCTTGTTGACCTCGCATATCATCGTGGGAGAAACCGCGGCCGCCGTGAACCCCTTCGCCCGCTGGGCGCGCTCATTGCTGTTCCTGCCGCAGGCGTTTCATCCGGCCCTCCTGGTCTTGGGCGCGGCGGGTTTCCTTTGGACGAGGGACTCCGTTTCGAAGAGTTTGGGTTGGGCGGCGCTTTTTTATTTTCTCTGCACGGGCCTGTGGAAAGTCGTGGCGGACCGTTATTATCTTCCCCTGGTCCCCGCGGCGTGCGTGGGCGCGGGATGCTTTTTGTCCCGTTTCTCGGAGCGGAAGGCATGGCCCGCCGCGGTTTTAGGCGCGGCCGCGGCGCTCCTTCTGCTTTGGCCCGGCGTGGCGTTCAACGTTCAGATCTCCCGGCGCGATACGCGCCTGGAAATGCGTGACTGGGTCCGCGCTCATGTTTCTTCCGGCGCGCGCATCCTCCGTTTTCCGCACACGACGGAGTTCGTCGCCCATGACCCCTTCGCCGTCCGGGTGGACTGGGAGGGGAAACTGATGGATCGGCCCCCCGAGGCGCTCCTCCAGGAGTACGATTACGTTTTGACCGCCCACTTCAGCCCGGAGCCCGATGACGTGGAAAAGGGATGGAAATCGGCCGCGCGGGAAGTCCATTCCGTCAGCGGTAAAGCCGTCCCGGCGTTCCCGCACCAACCGCGGCTCCGTTTGTGGGGAAAACGCACATCATAAACCGGTTTTTCCAACCCATGCCGGGTTTTTCCTCTCTAGGCCGGAAGAGTAATTTGGTATAATCGGCATTCATGTCTTCCTTGGGGAAATCCGTCGCTGTATTTTGCAATATGGACAAGCCGGCCGCGCGCCGGGAAGTCCCGCGCTTGAAGGCCTGGTTCCGCCAACGGGGGTTTCAGGTCCTTCCGCCTCGATCGGCGCACAAGGCTGCCGTCGCCGTTTCCCTGGGCGGCGATGGGACCATCCTGGGCACGGGCCGCCGACTGGCCGCCGCGGGCGTCCCGGTGCTCGGCGTGAACGTCGGGCATCTGGGGTTCCTGGCGGGCACGGACCTCAAACATCTT
The DNA here is from genome assembly GCA_964482515.1 of uncultured Elusimicrobia bacterium. Classification (GTDB taxonomy): domain Bacteria; phylum Elusimicrobiota; class Elusimicrobia; order FEN-1173; family FEN-1173; genus CAYZXT01. The sequence goes on from CAYZXT010000001.1 coordinate 24,776, forward strand.
TACGGGACCTTGAAGGACCTGCTGGCCGGCCGGTTGGCGTTGTCGGAGCGGACTCTCCTGTCCGTCAAGCCGCCGCGCGGGAAAGAGATTTTGGCGGTCAACGATTGCGTGGTCCGCCTGGCTGGAAGCGTGCGCGTTATCCGGCTCTCCGCCTGGGTGGACGGCCAATATCTGGCCACCTACGTGGGCGACGGTCTGATCGTTTCGACCCCCACCGGGTCCACAGCCTACTCACTCGGCGCCTCCGGGCCCATCGTCCAACCCGAGACCGACGTCGTCCTCCTCACCCCCATCTGCCCCCACAGCCTGACCCAGCGCCCGCTGATTTTGTCCGCCGACCGCGTCTTGGAAATCCAGGTGGAAGACCATCTGCGCGGGGACAAAGTACTCGTGTCCCTGGACGGACAGCATAGTTTCGGGTTGAAACGCGGCCAGCGGATCGTGATCCGCCGCGCCCAAGAGAAGTTCCGGCTTTTTTTCGACCGTAGCATGCCCTATTTCTCCGTGTTGCGCCAGAAACTAAGATGGGGAGAATAAATAAGCCGTCACCCCGGCGTAAGCCGGGGTCCAGTGCCGCTGGATTCCGGCTTTCGCCGGAATGACAACGGCGAGATCATGATAAACTTTCTATCCATTAAAAACTTCGCCCTGATCGAAGACGTGCTGCTGGAGTTTTCCGGGGGCCTGACCGTCCTCACGGGCGAGACCGGCGCGGGCAAGACCATCGTGCTGGACGCCCTGGGGCTTTTGCTGGGCGGAAAAGCCGGGGCGCAGACGCTCCGGCAGAACGCGCCGCGCATGAGCGTGGCGGCCGGGTTCGGGCCGCTTTCCCGCCGCGTCAAGAAAATCCTCCAGGAGTTGGAGCTTTCGGTCGAAGGCGACGAGCTTTTGGTCCGCCGCGAGGTGGATTCCTCGGGCCGGTCGCGGGCCTTCGTGAACGACCAGCCCGTCAACCTTTCCACCCTGGCGCGGCTGGGGGAAGTCCTCGTGGACCTCCACGGCCAACACGAACACCAGCTCTTATTAAAACCCGCGGAACAGCGGGATCTGCTGGACGATTTCGGCAAGCTGGAAGCCCAGCGCGCGGCGGTATCCGACGCTTACGTCCATTGGCGGGACCTGGTGTCGGAGCGCGAGGCCTTGTCCCTTTCGGTCCAGGAGCGCCAGCAGCGCATCGACCTCTATCAATACCAGTTGAAAGAACTGGACGCGGCGAACCTGAAGCCGGGCGAAGACGAAGAGTTGGAACTGCTTTTGCCGCAGCTCAAGAACGCGGACAAACTCAAGACCCTTTCCGGCGAAGCCTACGACTCTCTCAATGGTGAGGACTCCGCTCTTGACCGCTTGCTCCACGCGAAGAAGAGTTTGGAGTCCCTGGTTTCTCTGGGAATAGAATTGAACGATGTAAGCGATTTGTTGGAGGAAGCCCGCCTGCGGGTGGAGGAGTCGGCCCAGCGATTGGACGCCATCCACAGAGGAGTGAACCTGGACCCGCAACGGCTGGACGAGGTTTTGTCCCAGATGGACAGGCTCAGCCGGTTGAAGAGGAAATACGGCCCGGAACTGGCGGACGTGATCGCCTACCAACAGAGGATCCGGGCGGAACTCAAGCATTTGGAAAACGTCGAAGAACGCACACAGGACGTGGACCAGCGTTTGGCCGCGGCGGAGAAGACGTTGTCCGATACGTGCGCGGTCCTGAGCCGGGCCCGGGCCTCCGCCGCCAAGAAGTTGGCGGAATCCGCCGAGAAGGAATTCAAGGATTTGGGGCTTTCCCGGGCCGCTTTGGAGATCGTCGTGAGCAAAAATCCCGTCTATGGGGCCCACGGTTATGATAATATTGAGTTCCTCTTCACTCCGAACCCCGGGGAAGGCCGGAAGCCCTTGGCCGATGTGGCCTCGGGCGGCGAGTTGTCGCGGGTGATGCTGGCCTTGAAGACCGTTCTGGCCAAAAGCGATCCGGTCGGAACGCTGATATTCGATGAGATTGACGCGGGAGTGGGCGGCGACCTGGGGGCGGCCATCGGCCGCAAGATGTCTCGACTCGGAAAAACCCATCAAGTCCTGTGCATCACGCACCTGGCGCCCATCGCGGCCTGCGGAGACACGCATTTTTACGTGGAAAAGGAAGTGACGTCCGGGCGAACGCGCACCGTGGTCCGGAAGCTGGACGATGTGAGCCGCGTCGCGGAAGTGGCGCGGATGTTGGGCGGCGCCGGGGAGAAATCCGGCGCGAGATCGACGAGCCTGCAGCACGCCAAAGCGCTGCTGGAAGAGCTCAAAGCTTAATTTTCGCAGGTTAGCATACCCTCTTCCGATGGACAGAGGGTCATGCAGGTGCAAGGAAGAGGGTAAACAATGGACAAGCGATTTCTGAAACAGGACGGAGTGGAAGCCTTCACGGGCAACGAGCTCCTTCTCAAGGGGGGATTGGAAGGCGGCATGGCCATGCTGACCGGCTATCCCGGCTCCCCGGTTTCCGAAGTGTTCGACGCCGTCCAGTCCGTTTCCGAATTGCTGGTTGAAAAGGGCATCGTGGCGCAGATGGCGAACAACGAGGCGTTGAGCGCCGCGCGGCTGAACGGCGCCCGGCTGGCCAACCTGCGGGCCATGACCATTATGAAGTCCGTCGGGATGCATGTGGCCGCCGACGGCCTGGCCATCGGGAACCTGTCCGAGCCCAACAAACCCGAGGGCGGCGCCATGATCATCGTCGGCGACGATCCCTGGAACGAAACCACCCAGATCAATTCCGATTCCCGCTTCCTCTCCATGCACCTCAACATGCCCGTGATAGAACCCTCCACTTTTCAGGAAATCAAAGACTGGATCAAAGACAGCTTCGAGCTCTCCGGTTTCGCCGACCTCTACATGACCTACGTCATCACGACCAACCAGGCGGACGGCGGCGGCGTGGTGCGCTGCCGGCCCAACCTTTACCCGGTCGTCAACCACCACCAGCGGGCCATGCTCTCCAGCGACCACATGCCGGTGGACAAGATGGTCATGATCCCGCCGCATACTTCCTGGCGGGAAGCGACGCTCGCCTCCCGGTTCCAGCGTTTCATTGAAGGCGTCCGGGCGCGGAATTTGAACAAGATCGTCGGAGGGCCTCTCGGCGCCAACCGGCAACCCGGCGCGTCGAACAGCGGCGACGATCGCGCGCCCATCGGGTTCGTCACCTCCGGCTTGACCTACTGCTATCTGTCCCAAGCGCTTTCACAAATGGGCCTCTTCGAAAAATATCCCGTCCTGAAATGGGGCGTCACCTATCCTTTGGACACCGATTTGCTGGTACAATTCGCCAAGTCCGTGGACCAGATCGTCGTGGTGGAAGAGAAGCGCGACTTCCTGGAAACACAGGTCGTCCGGCAGCTGCAGAAGTCCTTCCAGGAGGGCCGGCTCGGCAAGCTGCCGCCGGTCTGGGGAAAAGAATTTCCCGACGCGCGGCCGGGGTTCCCGTCGGTTCGCGGCCTGAACAGCTCCGTCATCATCGAACATCTGGCCCCGCTCCTGTCGAGTCGCCTGGTGGCCGTCCACTCGCCGGCTCCCAAAGTCGAGGCGGCCCTGAAAACGGTCCAGGAAACGGCCTCTTTCGACGTGAAAATTTCGCCGCGAACGCCGACCTTCTGCCCCGGCTGCCCGCACCGCGACTCGTCCGTCGTCACCAAGGCCATCAAGAGCGATTTCAAGAACCCCGTCTACATGAAGGAAAAACATCGCGGCGAGCCGCTGGACGTCATTTTCCATGGCGAGAGCGGCTGCCACTCCATGCTGCAGTTCGAACCCAACATCGGCCTGATGCAGGATTATTCCGGCATGGGCCTGGGCGGCGGCACCGGCGCGGGCATCGACCCTTTCATCAACAATAAGCAGGTCGTGTTCCTGGGCGATTCGACGTTCTTCCACTCCGGGATGCTCGCCGTGTCTGATTCCATCAAAAACAATCAAGACATCACTTACATCATCCTCGAGAACAAGACGACGGCCATGACCGGCCACCAGCCGACGCCGGGGACGGAAAACGACATCATGCGGCAGGAGACCTTCGCCCAGGACATCGAGCAGGTGATCCGCGGCATGGCGCGGGATTCGGTCCCCCTCTACCGCGTCAACCCGGCCTACCGGGATTCCTACCGGGCGCTGGTCGAGGAAGTCGTCCTGAAGTCCGGCGTGAAGATCATCATCGCCGACAAGGAATGCGGCATCACCTATCAGCGGCGGGTGAGGCGGGAAAAGAAGAAAGTGATGCGCATGCAGGGTTACCTGCCGGAAGAGAAAGTCATCAACATCACGCCGGAAGTCTGCGAATTCTGTCTGGAATGCACGAACGCGACCGGTTGCCCCGGGCTCGCCATCGAAGACACGTTGCACGGGCCGAAGGTGATCACGGACAAGTCCCTCTGCGTGACGGACGGCGCCTGCACGAAGGGGAAAGTCTGCCCGTCTTTCGAGGAGATCATCATCCGGCGGGAGAAGCCGGTGGCGGACCTTCCCGAGCCCCAGCTGAAGGATTTGCCCGTCCCCGCCAAGAAGGATTTCACCGACACCTGGTTCTGCTATACGGCCGGCGTGGGCGGCATGGGCGCCGGCGTCGTGACCGGGATTCTGGTTCGGGCCGGCATGCTGGAAGGTTATGAGGTTTTGTTCGCCGATAAGAAAGGCCTCGCCATCCGAAACGGCGGCGTCTACGGCCACGTGACGTTTTCCAAGACGAGCCAGGTCCTAGCGCCCATCGTTCCCTATGGCAGCGCGGACCTCCTGCTCGGCATCGACATCCTGGAATCCACCCGGGGCCTCGATCCCAAGGTGAACCTGCGCATCGCCAGCCCCTCGCGGACCGCCGTGGTGATGAACACGCACAAGATGCCCACCGTGCTGACGCTCATGGGCAAGGACGATTTCAACCCCGCCGATTTGGAGAAGACGGTAAAGCGCTACACGCGGGCGGACCAATATCTCGCCGCCAACTTTTCCGCCATCGCGGAAGAATATTTCGGCAGCAAACTATATTGCAATGTCATCATCATGGGCGCGTCCCTGCAGAAGGGCCTCCTGCCGGTGAGCATGGACAACCTCATCCTCGCCATCCGGGACTCTGTCCCTCCCCATGAGTTGGACGAAAACCTTCGCGCGCTGCAGCTGGGCCGGCAGGTGGCGGAGCACCCGGAACAATTTGCTCACCTTACGCCCCACCTCATGACCTACGATGAGACGGTAGAAGACAAGGTCGGCCTCCTGGAGCACAGCCGTTTCCTCGGGAAATGGGTCTCAAAGGAGTACCGGAAGATTTTGAAGGAAGTCACCCGCTGGATCGATCTGGACGAGACCACGCGCGCCAAGCTCGCCCAATACATCTACGACCTGATCCAGTTCGACGGCGTGGGCTACGCCCGGCAATATATCCAGCGCCTTTGGTCCACCTATAAAAAAGACGAGAAGAACGCCGACAAGGCCGCGACGAAGGCCGTCCTGGAGAACTTGTACAAAGTGATGATCATCAAGGACGAAGTCTACGTCGCGCAGTTGTTGACGTCCCAGGAGAAACTGCGCCGAGACCGGCAGCGCTACCGCATCGACGAGCGGCGGGGCGACCGGGTGGAGTACGTTCACCTCAACCGGCCCCAGTTCACGCTTTTCGGCCGAAACATCGAGTTCGACTGGAAGGGCCGCAACTGGCAGCTCCGCATCATGAAGAAGATGAGGTTCCTGCGGTGGCTCCTGCCCGACTGGCATTCCAAAGAAAAGGCCTTCCGGTCGTGGTATGAGGGACTGGTTGACAATTTCACCATCTTCTCCGACCCGGAGATTTACCGGTTATACGTCGAGATCCTGCGCCTGCCGGAGAACGTTTCCGGGTACCGCAAGGTCCGCTATCCGAAGATGGAGGCCGCGCGCGGGAAGGCCGATGAGCTTTTGGCGCAGATACAGCGCCGTCGCGCGGGCCCCGTGCCCGCCTACAAAGGAATTTCCTAAACGATATTAATGTAAACGGTTCGGTTCGCCGGAGACCCCAGTTCTCCCGACGCCATTTCTATATTTAAAGGGACGGTTATGATCAAAATTCGAAAAGCCAAGATTGTAGACGTGCGGAACATGCACAAACTTCTTTACCAGTTCTCGGAAACAAAAGAGCTGTTGCCGCGCTCCATTTCCGAGCTTTATGAAAACCTGCAACAGTTTTACGTGGCGGACGACCGGGGACAGCTTGTCGGTTGTTGCGCGCTGGCCGTCCAGTGGGACAACCTGGCGGAGATCAAGGCGCTGGCCGTGAGCCGGGACTATCAGGGCCGGGGCCTCGGGCGCAAGCTGGTGGACGCGTGCCTGAAGGACGCGACGGAACTTGGCATCACCCGGATCTTCGCGCTGACCATGAAGGACGGTTTTTTCAAGAAGATGGGCTTCACCCACGTGGTGAAAAACGCCCTGCCGCACAAGGTGTGGACCGAATGCGTGCGCTGCCCCTATTTCCCGGACACCTGCGTGGAAATCGCCATGGTCAAGGAATTGGGCGGCAAAAAACCCGCTCCGCAATTCAAGTCCGGCGAACTGCCGCAGGACGGCACCGTCCCCGTGGAGCCGATGCTGCCGTCGGAGCCGGTCGCGGTCGACGCGGCGAGGCTTCGCAAGAAGCGTTAGGGAATATCGCATGTCCGTCACCATCGCCATCTTCTGCGTCGGTCTGTTGATGTTTCTTTCCCATCTTTTTTCAGGACTCTTTGAGAGGACCCGGATCCCGGACGTCCTTCCTCTGGTCGCGCTCGGTGTCCTAGCCGGTCCGGTCTTCCATCTCGTCCGCCCTGAGCATCTGGGCAAAGTCGGCAACGTCTTCGCCGTCGTCACCCTGGTTCTGATCCTCTTCCAGGGGGGGATGGATTTGAATTTCACGGCGCTCAGGCATTCCCTGGTTCGCGGGACGTGGCTGACGATCCTGAATTTCGCGGCGACCATGGCGGTCCTCTCGGTGCTCGGCCGGTTCGTTTTCCAGTTCTCGTGGATCGAGGGAATGATGCTGGGCGCGATCCTGGGCGGAACCTCCTCCGCGGTGGTGATGCCCATGGTGGCGCGGCTGCCTTTGCAGGAGAAGGGCCGCGTGGTGCTGATCCTCGAATCGACCTTCAGCGACGTGCTCTGCATCGTGGGGACCATCGCCCTGCTGCAGGTCTTCCGCGTTAAAGAGGCTGTTTTCAGTTACGGCGCGATGGCGGGGCAGGTGGCGGCGTCTTTCGTTCTGGCGGCGCTGCTGGGGGCGGCTGGCGCGTATCTATGGGCGAACCTGTTGGGGAAAGTGCACCGCCTCAAGAACAGCGCCTTTCTGACCCCGGCTTTCGTTTTCATGGTTTACGGCATCACGGAAATGGTGGGTTGGAGCGGCGGCATCGCGGCGCTTTCTTTCGGCGTTTTCTTGGGCAACATCGCGAACCTGCCGGAATTGAAAAAACTGAAATTCCTTCGCCCGATCCAGCCGGACCAGATTGAAAAGATTTTTTTCGGAGAGATCGTTTTCATGCTTAAGACGTTTTTCTTCCTCTATATCGGCGTTTCGGTCCAGTTGGACAATCCTTGGCTCGTGGGCGCGGGGTTCATGGTGGTCGTGGTCGTGCTCTTGATTCGAATCCCCGTGGTAAGGCTCTCCCTCGACAAGACGTTCACGCGCTTCGATGCTTCCATCGCCTCCATCATGGTTCCCAAGGGGCTGGCCGCGGCGGTGCTGGCGTCTCTGCCCCTTCAGGCGGGCGCCCTGATGGGAAACGCGATCCAAGGGATCGTCTACGCCACGGTCCTGCTCAGCATCATCGCGGTCTCGATCATGAGCCTGTTGATAGAGCGGAAGCTCCTGCAGTCAAGGTATGACAGGTTGTTCGCCGGATATCCGGAGAACGTATCGGCCCCGGAGACGTCTCCGGCAACGGTTGTTTAACAGAGAGAAAAAATGAGCATCGAAGTTTCCGTCATCGTCCCCACGCATAACTGCGCCAGATTCCTGCCCGAGTCTCTTGATTCGATCCTAAGCCAGGGCGTCGACGATATGGAACTAATCCTGGTGGACGACGGGTCCGTGGACGAAACGCCGCGCCTGGCGGAGGACTACGTCAGAAAATACGGGCCCGATAAAATCATCTATGTCCGGCAGGCTAAAAGGGGTCCGGCCGCGGCGCGCAATGCCGGGGTTCGCCGGGCCCGCGGAAAGCTCATCGCCTTCAACGATGCCGACGATATCTGGGTCCCGGGCTCCCTGAAGAAGCGGCTTGAATACTTGGCCGTGCATCCGGGCACGGCCATGGTTTGCGCGGACGGAACCAACATGGACGTCGAGATGAAGAACGTCATCGACAAATCCTATTTCCGGTCGCGCAGGCCCTACGACGCCTTCTCGGCGGGCGGCTACGTTTTCGACGATCTTTTCAATTACATCCTGGACATCGCGCTCGTGCTCACGCCCACGGTCGTGCTGCGGCGCGAGTGCCTGGACGAGGTGGGAATATTCGATGAGTCGCTTCCGGTGGGGGAAGACAAGGAATTGTGGTTCAGGATCGGCCGGAAGTATCATATCGCGGCCATTCCCGAGGTCATGCTCCACCGCCGGATCCACGCCGGCAACATCAGCCACGGCGAGATGGTCCGCCGCGTGTCGTATACGTTGATCGCGGATAAGATCTACCGCCACGACCCCGCGTATTATCAGGCTCACCGGGCCCAGTTCGACCGGTGGCTGGCCACGATGCACCACGAGCTGGGCTATTTTCTGTTTCAAAAGGGCGAATACTTCCACGCCGCCGCCGAACAGATGGCGAGCCTTCGAAAGCAGTTCAGGCTGAAGAGTCTTTTCGATTTAGGCGCCTCCCTCTTCGCCGGGTTCGTGGGCAAAAGGCTGTTTGATTTTTTTCGATCGATCAAACACCATTGTTTTTAAACCATTCGCCGCGGTATTTTTTTGTAATCTGTCTCCGCTGACTTCACATACGAGGGGAATATGATCAACCGCCGCCTGCCTGACTTTTTCTACAACTGGATATCCGCCGCCGGAGCGCTCCTTTCCATCGTTTCCTTCAGCATCATCGTCGCCCTCCTCCTGATCGACATCGTGGTCCACGGAAGCACCCTTTACCTCGGCCTCATCACTTATTGCATCATGCCGGTCTTCCTGGTCCTCGGCCTTCTGCTCATCGCCGGAGGGGTTTTTTGGGAGCGACGCCGGCTGGCCCAGGGCAAAGGGCCTTCCATCTTCCCGCGCGTCATCACCATCAACCTGCTGGATCCCAGGCAGCGCAACGCGGCCGTGGTCTTCTTCGTCGTATCGGGGATATTCCTGATGGCCACCACCGTCGGGACCTACAAGGCCTATCAGGTGACCGAGTCGGTCGCTTTCTGCGGCACCCTCTGCCACAGCGTGATGAAGCCGGAATACACGGCGTTCCAGCAATCGCCCCACGCCCGGACCTCCTGCGTGGCCTGCCACATCGGGCCGGGCGCGGACTGGTTCGTGAAGTCCAAGATGAGCGGCCTCTACCAGGTCTATTCCGTCATGTTCAATAAGTATTCTCGGCCCATCCCGACGCCCGTGAAGAACCTTCGCCCCGCGCGGGAAACCTGCCTGCAGTGCCATTGGCCGGAGAAGTTCTTCGGCGCGCGCAAGAACGATTACCCGCATTTCCTGTCGGACGAAAACAACACGCCCTATCCCATTTCCATGCTCCTCAAGATCGGCGGCGGGGGGAACGCCCACGGCCCGGCCGAAGGCATTCATTGGCACATGGCGATTTCAAACAAGGTGGAATACATCGCTCGCGACGAGGCCCGGCAGGACATCGCCTGGGTGCGCGTGACGCACAAGGACGGGACGGTGGACGAATACAGCGACCCGTCTAATCCGCCGTCGCCCGAGTTGAAGGCTCAGTCGGAGGTCCGCACGATGGATTGCATCGACTGCCACAACAGGCCCAGCCACAACTACCGATCGCCCCTGCGCACCGTGAACGAGGCCATGTCCACGGGCGCGATTTCGCCCTCGCTCCCGTTCGTCAAGCGCGAGGCGGTGAAGGCCTTGGACTCGGAATATCCGGACACGCCCACGGCGTTGAAGGAGATCAAAAACAAGCTTGAGAATTTTTACGCGGACAACTATCCCGGCGTGATGGCGGAACGGAAAGCCGACGTCGACGCCGCGGTCGCGGCCGTGGGCCGGATCTATTCGCAGAATATCTTCCCCGAAATGAAAGTGACCTGGCGGAAGTATCCGGACAACATCGGCCATTTCCAATATAACGGCTGCTTCCGCTGCCACGGCGGCCCGCTGGCGACCTCGTCCGGAAAGACCATCACCAACGATTGCAACGTCTGCCACACGCTTCTCAGCCAGGGGACAGGTTCTTCGGCGGGGATGGCGGTGTCCGGTTTGACGTTCCAGCATCCTGTTGAAATCGGCGGCGCGGAGTTGGCGGGCAACTGCGCCATGTGCCACAGCGGCGGCGCAGAACTGTATTAGAATAGAGGGACAAATGAAGCGCGTGTGCATTTTCTGCGGGGCGAACAAGGGCAACATCCCAGCCTATGCCGAGTCCGTCCGGAAGCTTGGAAAGACCCTGGCGAAGCGGAAGATCGGCTTGGTTTACGGCGGAGGGAACATCGGCCTGATGGGTCTGCTGGCCGACACGGTCATGGCCGCGGGTGGCGAAGCCTTCGGCGTGATCCCGCGGTTCATGAAGAAGCAGGAAGTTGCCCACGAAGGGCTCACCCAGCTGTTCGTCGTCGGATCCATGCATCAGCGCAAGTCCAAAATGGAGGAGCTTTCGGACGGGTTCATCGCGCTGCCCGGCGGCATCGGGACCCTGGAGGAATTTTTCGAGGTTTGGAGCTGGGCCCAGCTCGGGATCCACGTGAAGCCTTTCGGAATTTTGAACGTGGCGGGCTACTTCAACCCCCTGATCGCCATGATGGACCATATCGTGTCGCAGGGTTTCATGAAGCCTAAGCACCGCGCCATGGTGTTCGTGGATTCGGATCTGGACGCTTTGCTGGACAAGATGGACGCCTATCGCCCGGCGAAGCAAACGTCGTGGATGGACTTGAAAAAAACCTGAGGAGAACTCCCATGGTAACCGCATTGATTTTGTTGACGGTGCAAAGAGACAAAGTGAACGAAACGGCCGAGACGCTTGCCGACATGAACGGCATCACAGAGGTTTATTCCGTGGCGGGCGAGTACGACCTGGTCGCCGTCGTGCGGGCCAAGGACAACGAAGCGCTGGCTGAGATCGTGACGAACCGCTTGTTGAAGGTCGGCGGCATTGTCAAATCGGAGACCCTGATCGCGTTCCGGGCCTACTCGCGCCACGACCTCGATCGCATGTTCTCCGTTGGATTGGAAAATCCCGCGTCCGGACGCGAGTTCCGCTGAGGGGGCGCCATGAAGATCCAGGAAATCAACGTCGGCATGAAAGTGGAGCACCCCCACCACGGCATGGGGATCGTCAAGCGCATATCGGAGCACACGGTGGACGTCGATTTTAGCGGCGAGATGCGGACGGTCGACCCCGTTACGGGCGGACTGGAGCCGTTCCATCCCAAGGCCGTCATCCAGGGGCTGGACGTGCCGCTGGCCCAGCTCGTCACCCAGACCGTCCAGGCGACGCTCCGCGAGATGGGCGTGGAAAAGAAGGAATCCGTCGTGAAGGAACTGGGGCCGCGCTGGAACGGCGGGACCATGATCTTGAAACCGGCGGATCCGTCGAACCAGCCCAAGGAAGTGCCGCTGGAGGCTTTTTTTCATAAGATCGTGATGATGCGGAACAACCTCCGCGTCCTGGAGCAGAAGATCAATGCGCACGCCGGCCTGTCCGACGGAGACAAGGTGGAGATCCAGCAGTACATTTCGCGCTGCTACGGGTCAATGACGACGTTCAATATTTTGTTCAAGGACAAAGAGGACCAGTTCAGCTCCAAAGACGCGTGAGGGTTTCAGTGTATGGATGAAGACTCCCTTAATTCCCTGCGCGTCCGCCTCGATGAAAACCTCGCCTGGCCGTGCCTCTATACGTTCAAGTTTATCGTGCCCGCCGTCCACGTGCACCGGGCCGAAGCGCTTTTTCCGGAAGGGCACTCGATCCAGCGCCGCCCTTCGAAAAACGGAAAATACATCGGCCTCACCGTGGACATGATGATGCTCGGCAGCGCCGACGTCATCGCCCTCTACAGGAAAGCGTCCGCGATCGCCGGCATCATCTGCCTTTAGGGTCCGGTCCCGCCCGACGGCGCATTCCCGACAATTCGTGTCGGGAATATTTATGCTAAAATCTCCTTCCTATGCGAGTCCTGTTAGCCAACCCCCGCGGTTTCTGCGCCGGCGTCGTCCGCGCCATCGACATCGTCAACATCGCCCTGGAGCGTTTTTCCGCGCCGATCTTCGTGCGCAAGGAGATCGTGCACAACAAGGCCGTGGTGGACGACTTCAAGGCCCGCGGCGTCGTGTTCATCGAATCCTTGGACCAGGCGCCGGAAGGCGGCTTGGCGATCTTCAGCGCCCACGGCGTTTCGCCGGAGGTGCGGGAGAAGGCCCGGCGCCGCGGCCTGCGGGTCATCGACGCCACCTGTCCCCTCGTCACAAAAGTCCACTTAGAAGTGCACAGTTTTTTGAAAGGCGGCCATTCGCTTCTCCTGATCGGGCATAAAGAACACGACGAGGTTGTGGGCACCATGGGAGAGGCGCCGGGAAAGATTCAATTGGTGGAGACGGTGGAGGATGTGGCCAAGGTGTCTGTGCCCGACCCCGAGCGCGTCATGATCCTCACTCAAACCACGCTGAGCCTGGATGAAACCCGCGACATAATGTCGGCCATCCGGAAAAGATTTCCGTCGGCGAAAACGCCGCCCAAGGACGATATCTGCTACGCCACCCAGAACCGGCAGGACGCGGTGAAGGAGCTGGTGAAGCGGGGGATCCAGGTCCTGCTGGTCGTGGGTTCCAAGAACAGCTCCAATTCCCAGCGCCTGGTGGACGTCGCCGCGCAGGCGGGCAGCAGCGCCTACCTCATCGATAACGCGAGTGAAATCAAGGACGAATGGCTGGCGGGCGCGGGCCTCGTGGGCGTGACGGCGGGCGCCTCCGCCCCCGAGCACCTGGTGAACGACGTCCTAGGCTTTTTGGTGAACAAGTTCAAGGCCGTGGTTGAGGAAGTCCAGGTCCGCGAAGAGAACGTCCATTTTTCCCTGCCGAAAGAGTTGACCGTCCCCGCCGCGAAATAATCCATGCCGAACAGCCATCAATCCCCGTTCGTCGCCGTTTTCCGCCACGTCCCCCATGAAACCCTTGGAAACCTGGAGCCGGCCCTTCGCCGGCGGAACTTGATCGTCCGCGACGTCGAATGCTGGCGCGAAGGCGTCGATTTCCCGGACGCAGGCGACGTTGGCTCCCTCATCGTGATGGGCGGACCCATGGGCGTTTACGAACAATCCAAATACCCGTTTTTGACCCGCGAGCTTGAGTTCATCAAGGAGGCGGTCCGTGCCGACAAACCGGTCCTGGGGATTTGTTTGGGCTCGCAACTCATCGCCGGCGCTCTGGGAAGCCGCGTCTACCCGAACGGTGAAAAAGAAATCGGCTGGTATCCGCTGGAGGGGAACGCGGACGCGAAGCGGGATTTTCTGTTCTCGGATTGGCCCGCGCAATCGTCAATATTTCAATGGCACGGCGATACCTTCGACCTTCCGGCGGGCGCCGTCCGGCTTTTCTCGTCGCCGCTGTGCCTCAACCAGGCGTTCCGTTACGGAAAAAACGTTTACGGCCTGCAGTTCCATCCCGAAGTCGACGCGGCCATGATCGCCGACTGGCTGCATCAGCCGGACGCGGACCGGGAGCTGGAACCCTTCGGCGCGGGCAAACGGGAACAAATCAAGAAGGACACGCGCCGGAACATCGACGGCCTTTCGCAGCGGGCCGCGGGGGTTTTCGACCGCTTCGCCCGGTTATGTTCCGGCGATGCCCTTGTGACGTCCGGGCCCTTTTGATAGGCTTGTCTCCGCCGTGACACCAAGCGCTTCCACTTCCGAATACTCCTCCGCCGAAAAGAAAACCGACCGGCGCTACGAGATCAGCCAGATTTTCATGCTGCTGGGTTTGGGCGGCCTGCTGTTTTCCGGTCTCATGGCTGTGCGCGGGCGCGAACCCTTCGCCACTTGGTTCTATTCCTTCGCCTGGTGGAGCTACATACTCTTTGTCGACGGCTGGGTCTACCGGCACCGCAAGGAATCCCTCATACTTTCTTTTCCGGGGCGTTTCTTATTCCTCGCCGGCTGGTCCATCGTATTGTGGCTGTGCTTCGAGCTGATCAATTTCCGCCTGGACAACTGGTCCTACTGGAGCGTTCCGGCGGACCGGATGACGCGTTGGATCGGCTATCTGGTCGCCTACGCCACGGTGGTCCCCGGAATCCTGGAGACCGCGGACCTCATCGACAGCGCGGGTTTCGTCAAGGACATCAAAGTCCGTCCCCTGGGGTTCAAGCGCCGGGTCGGGCCCTATTTCTTCGCCGCCGGCATCGTCATGTTGATCCTGCCCGCCCTCTTTCCGAAATATTTTTTCCCTTTGATATGGGGCAGCTTAATCTTCCTTTTGGAGCCGGTAAGCGAGCGGCTGGGCGTGTCTTCGCTCTTGTCGGATTTGCGTTTGGGGCAGGTGAAGCGGTTCGTGACGCTGCTTTTGGCGGGGCTATTTTGCGGCATCCTGTGGGAATGGTGGAACTCCATCGCCTTGGCGCGTTGGACCTATTCCATCCCCTTCGCGGGAGAGTGGAAGATTTTCGAGATGCCTGTCCTCGGCTTCCTGGGTTTTCCGCCCTTCGCCGTGGAGGTTTTTTGCGCGACGGCGCTCGCCACGCATTTTTGGGACAAATCGTCTAAGCCCGTCCGGGTCTTGCTGGGGGCGGCGGGACTCATCTTTGCGCTGGGCATGTGCTGGGCCCTGGATCGCTGGACAGTGAGGGCGTTTCAATGAAAATTTGGGTCAAAGGACGTACGCCCCGGGCGCTGATCACCGGAGGCGCGGGATTTCTCGGATCGCACCTCTGCGACCGAATGATTAAAGAAGGGTTTCATGTGACGTGCGTGGACAATTTCCTGACCGGTTCGCCGCGGAACATCGCCCACCTGATGGGGAACCCGTTGTTCACCTTCATCAAGCACAACGTGACCTACGATTTATATCTGAACGGCCCGATCGACGCCGTGCTCCACTTCGCCAGCCCGGCTTCGCCGCGCGACTATCTGGAGCATCCGATCAAGACGCTGAAGGTCGGCGCCATCGGGACCCACAAGATGCTCGGCCTGGCGAAGGCGAAAAAAGCCCGCTTCCTCCTCGCCTCCACCTCCGAAGTCTACGGCGACCCGCAGGTCCATCCGCAGCAGGAAGATTATTGGGGGCATGTGAACCCCATCGGCCCGCGCGGCGTGTACGACGAGGCGAAGCGCTTCGCCGAAGCCATGACCATGGCATACCACCGCAGCCACGGCGTGGCCGCGCGCATCGTCCGGATCTTCAATACCTATGGCCCGCGGATGCAGCTGCACGACGGCCGGGCGGTCCCGGAGTTCATTGCGGCTGCCCTGGAGCATAAACCCCTCCCCGTGTTCGGCAAGGGCCAGCAAACCCGTTCTTTCTGTTTTGTGGAAGACGAAGTGGAAGGCCTCATCCGCCTCCTTTTCTCCGACCAAGTGGGGCCCATCAACATCGGCAATCCCAACGAAGTCACGATCCTTGAAATCGCCCAAACGATCCTCAAGCTGATGAGGAGCAAGAGCAAGATCGTCTACAAGCCGTTGCCCGTGGACGATCCAAAGGTCCGCCAGCCGGACATCACCAAGGCCCGGACGCTGCTGGGGTGGTCGCCCAAAGTGTCGCTGGAAGACGGGCTCCGGCGAACCATCGCTTATTACAAAAACGAAGCGAAAAAGTAAAACCTGTTTTTTTTCTTCGTCATTCCGGCATGTTTCTGGCCGGAATCCATGGTTTAGTTGCTGTTGGACAAATCTTACAGCATGGATCCCGGCCTTCGCCGGGATGACGACTAGAGAGCATTTGTCCCTCCTGTTTTTTCTTTCCTCCCTTGATTTCCACCCCGTTCCCAGGTAATCTTTCGCATGGTATTCTCGCCGCGCTTCATTGTTGTTCCCAGAGGACATTCATGAAAAAAGGCCGCCTCGTCTGTCTCCTGTTGGCGCTCGCCGTGGGTCTCCTCATGATGGCCGTCAACCTTCTTGGTTTGTTTGAAGGCCTCGAGTTCAAATCCCGGGACCTTCGTTTTCGTTTACGGGGGGACCGCGCGCCGGTATCGAACGTCGTGATCGTGGCCGTGGACGAAAAATCCATCGCGGAGATGGGGCGCTGGCCCTGGCCGCGGGATATACACGGGCGCCTCATCGATCTGCTGAC
The DNA here is from genome assembly GCA_964482515.1 of uncultured Elusimicrobia bacterium. Lineage (GTDB taxonomy): Bacteria > Elusimicrobiota > Elusimicrobia > FEN-1173 > FEN-1173 > CAYZXT01. Next base: position 41,199 of record CAYZXT010000001.1, read on the forward strand.
CAAGGCGGGCGCCAAAGTGATCGCCTTCGACGTGCTCTTCACCGAGGCCGATCGGGACCGGCCGGAAGCCGATGCGGACCTGGGCCGCGCAGCGGAAAAAAGCGGCCGCGTCGTGTTCGGCATGTTCTATCAGCTCGGCGAGGACGGCCGGCCCGCGGACCCCTTGAACCCTGTTCCGGCGATCGCGGGAAAGAACGTCCGCCTCGGTATGGTCAATATTTACGCGGAGATGGACGGCGTCAACCGCAAGCTCCCCGTCTGGGTCGACTATGAAGAGCGGCGGACGCCCGGGTTGGCCTTCGCGGCCTACTCCCTGGCAAACGGTCAGACCCCTGACGACATGCTGGCAACGGCGGCGTTGCCGGTGGAGGGCCCCTGGAACGAGATCAACCTCAACTACGCCGGCGGCTTCAAGTCCTTCGCCTATTATTCCTATGCTGACGTGCTGAAGGGGAAGGTGTCCCGCGGTGAGTTCAAGGACAAGATCGTTTTTGTCGGCGGCACCGCGACGGCGCTTTTCGATACGAAGGCCGTTCCCAACGTTCCGGTTTTTCCGGGAACGGAAATCCACGCCACCGCTTTGGACAACATGATCGCCGGAAACTATTTGCGCCGCGTTCCGTCCGGCCGGACCTATCTACTGGTCTTATTGTTTGCCCTGTTGTGCGGCGTGATCTTGTCCCGCATGCCGATCCGGCTCGGCACCCTGCTGATCGCGCTGCTGGCGGTCGCCTACGGGTTCGTTTGCCAGTGGATATTCGTTTCCCGGTTCCTGGTGCTGGATTTCGTGGCGCCCGCGGTCACGATCTGCGCCGTTTACGTCGTGATCCTGTTCTACCGGTTCCTGAGCGAAGAAAGGGAAAAGCGCTGGATCAAGGGGACCTTCTCACAATATCTGTCGCCCAAGGTCATCGAGGTCATCACGGCGGACCCGGCGCGGCTGCGCCTCGGCGGCGAAGAGCGCGAGATGACGGTCTTCTTCTCGGACCTGGCGGGCTTCACTTCCATTTCTGAGGCGTTGAAACCCTCCGAGCTCGTCGCGGTCCTGAACGAATACCTGACGGAGATGAGCGAGGTCATCTTGAAGTATGACGGCGTGGTGGACAAATACATCGGCGACGCCATCATGGCCTTTTGGAACGCGCCCGTGGACCAGCCGAAGCACCCGCTCCTGGCCTGCCACTCGGCCCTGGACCAGATAAAGCTTTTGAACGTCCTGCAGCAGCGCTTCGCGGAGCGCAAGCTGCCTTTGATCGATTGCCGCGTCGGCATCAACACCGGCGCCATGGTCGTCGGCAACATGGGTTCCAAGAACCGGTTCGACTACACGGTGATGGGAGATTCCGTGAACCTGGCGTCACGCCTGGAAGGTGCCAATAAGCCCTTCCACACACACATTATGATTTCGGAGTTCACTTACGAGAAGGTGAAAAATGACGTGGAAGCGCGGCCGTTGGACATGCTGCGCGTGAAGGGGAAAGCCATCCCCATCCATGTCTACGAATTGGTGGCCAGGAAGGGCGAACTCTCTCCGGACCAAACCAAAGCCTTCGCCCTTTATGGCGAAGGTCTCTCGTTCTACCGCGACCGCAAATTCGATAAGGCCCTGGACAATTTCCGCAAAGTGCAGCAGGTCCTTCCCAACGACGGCCCTTCGGACGTCTACATCCAGCGTTCCCAGGGCTACATCGCCGCGCCGCCGCCCAAGGATTGGGACGGCGTGTTCGTGATGACCACGAAGTAATCCGCCCCCAAAAATAATCCCGTTCCCAAATACTATAATCTCCCCATGCTGAAGCTGGAATGGGATCTATATCCGGCGTTAAAGAAAACGCTGGCCGGACTTTTGCCGAAACCGCCGAAGAACATCCTCCTCGCGGTTTCCGGCGGGCCGGATTCCATGGCGCTGTGGGACCTGATGGTGCGCTGGAACGCGGACAATTCCCGCGCGCGTTTGATCGTCGGCCACGTGAACCACGGACTGCGCGGCGCCGATTCGGCGGGCGACGCGGTCTTCGTGGCGCGCTGGGCCGCCTCCCTGGAGACGAAGTTCCATGTCGCGCGCGTTCCGACGAAGGTTTGGTCCCGCCGTCATAAAAGGGGAATCGAAGAGTCCGCCCGGGTCCTCCGCTACCGGGCGCTGGCGGGCATGGCCCGTTCCGAAAAATGCCGGGTGGTCATGACCGCGCACACCCTGGACGATCAGGTGGAAACGTTTTTCATGAACCTGATCCGCGGCGCGGGGCCAAACGGTTTGGCCGCCATGTCGCCTGATAGTCCCTGGCCCGTGGAGGCGAATCCCGGGCAGCCGCGATTGCTCCGCCCGCTTTTGAATGTTTCCAAATCCGACCTCCTTAGTTATCTGCGCCGCCGAAAGCTGCCCTATCGAATGGACCGCACAAACCGTGAATCCGTCTTTTTCCGCAATCGCCTCCGCCCGATGCTGAAACAATGGGAGAAGTGGCGCCCGGGTTTTTTCGCGCGCGTGGCCCGGTTGACCGAACTCCAGCGGGCGGAGGAGGATTTCTGGCGGCGCTATCTGAAGGCGCCCGCGCGCCGCGTCCTGAGGCGGGAGAAGGGCCGCGTCGTTGTCGACGCAGCCGCTTTGGGAAAATATCATTTAAGCGTTCAACGTCGGCTGCTCCGGCAGGCCGGCCATTCCGATTTCGCTTCGGTGGAAAAGGCGCGGACCAAGGGCGGAGCGGTTTCAAAGAAGTCGGTTCCCAGCCATCCGGTTTCCCGCGCGGCCCGGCCGCTTCCCGTTCCCGGGCAGGTTTACTGGCGAAACGGCGACGGTTCAGGCCATTCTTTGAGCGCGGCCTGGGTCCGCCAGCTTCCGCGGGACTGGAAACGGGATCCCCGGCGCGCTTTTTTGAGCGCGGAGTCCCTGGACGCGCGCTCCCTATGCGTGCGCTTTTGGCGGCCCGGTGACCGGTTCCAACCTTTGGGAATGAGCGGGCGGAAAAAACTTTCGGATTTTTTCATGGACGCCAAGGTTCCGGCGATGGAGCGCGGGCGGATTCCGCTGGTGGCCGACGCGCGGGGCATCCTATGGATCGCGGGCCACAGATTATCGGAGCGGGTGCGGGTGTCGCCTTCGACCCGGCGTATTTTGGAACTTAGGATCCGCTGACTTGCCCCGCAAACGATCCCCCATGACGGAAGCATCCCTCCCCGCCGGCTCGCGGAAACACGGCTGGCTGAAGCGGGACATCGCCCGCGTATTGATCTCCGAGACGGCGCTCAAGCGACGCGTGAAGGCCATGGCCGGTCAGATCTCGCGCGATTACCGCGGCCAGAAGCTGACGCTGGTGGCGGTCTTAAAGGGCAGCGTGGTCTTCTTGGCGGACCTGCTCCGCGCTATGGACGTGGCCTGCGTCGTGGACTTTATGGCGGTCTCGTCCTATTCCGGGACGGAGAGCTCGGGGGTCGTGCGCCTGACCATGGACCTGCGGGAGAGCCCGGCTGGAAAAAACATTCTTCTCGTGGAAGACATTGTCGACACGGGGTTGACCCTCGCTTACCTGCAGGAAAGCCTCTTCGCACGCCGAGTGAAGAGTTTAAAGGTCTGCGCTTTGATGGACAAACCCGCGTGTCACCGCGCGCCCGTCTCGCTGGATTACTGCGGTTTTGAAATCCCCAACGAATTCGTGGTGGGATACGGGCTGGACTATCGCGAGAGGTACCGCAACCTGCCCTACGTCGGCGTGCTCAAGCCCGGTGTTTACGCGGCCGACGGTTCGGTCGGAAAATAGTCGTGCATATATTGATTTGATCGGAACTTTGTCTCTTAAAGTCTGTTATAATGTTGAGCTCATATGTCTTCTAGGAGGGTCTCGCAATGAAAGGTAATGGAAGGAATCTTCTCCTTTGGCTGCTTGTTTTCGCGGGCGTGCTTTTCTTCATTCAAAGCGCCCGCTCGGTCCGTTCCGTGGAAGAGGAGATTCCCTACTCGGATTTTAAAAGCATGCTGCACGCCGGCAAGATCACGGAAGTGCGCGTGCGCGAAAACCTCCTCCGCGGCCAGTATAAGACCGACGACGGAAAAGAAACCAATTTCCGCACCATTCCCCTCAACGATCCCAATCTGGTCGGCGACATGGAAAAGGCCGGCGTGGGATTCGCCGGCGAGCAGGAGCGCACGTGGCTGAACTCCGTGCTCATGAACGTCCTCTGGATCGGCCTCTTCTTCTTCCTATGGTGGTTCATCATCATCCGCCAGATGCAGGGCGGCGGACGGCAGGCCATGGCTTTCGGCCGCAGCCGCGCCAAACTTCAAACCAATAAAAAGACGCGCATCACCTTCGCTGACGTGGCCGGTTGCGACGAGGCGAAGGAAGAGCTCGTCGAGATCATCGAATTCCTGAAGAACCCGGCCAAGTTCCAAAAGTTGGGCGGCAAAATCCCCAAGGGCGTCCTGCTCTACGGGTCGCCCGGCACCGGCAAGACGCTGCTCGCCAAAGCAGTGGCCGGCGAAGCCAACGTTCCCTTCTTTTCCTCATCGGGTTCCGACTTCGTGGAAATGTTCGTCGGCGTGGGGGCTTCCCGCGTACGCGACCTTTTTGAACAGGGCCGCAAGAACGCTCCCTGCCTGCTGTTCGTCGATGAGATCGACGCCGTGGGGCGCCAGCGTTTCGCGGGCATCGGCGGCGGACACGACGAGCGTGAGCAGACCCTCAACCAGATCCTGGTGGAGATGGACGGTTTCGATACGAAGGAAGGCGTGATCCTGATTGCGGCCACCAACCGGCCCGACGTTCTGGATCCGGCGTTGCTGCGGCCCGGACGTTTCGACCGTCAGGTGACTGTCCCCGCGCCGGACCTGAAAGGGCGCGAGGAAATTTTGCGCGTGCACGCCAAGCACATCAAGCTCGGCCCCGGCGTCGACTTGAACGTCATCGCCCGCCGCACCCCTGGTTTTGTGGGAGCGGACCTGGCGAACCTGATCAACGAGTCCGCCCTGTTGGCCGCGCGCCGCAACAAGCAATGGGTGGAAATGAAGGAATTGGAAGAAGCCATCGACCGCGTCGTGGCCGGCCCCGAACGGAAGAGCCGCATGATCTCCGAGAAGGAAAAAGCGGTCATCGCCTACCATGAATCCGGGCACACGCTGATCGCGAAAATCCTCTCAGGCGATCCGGTCCACAAAGTCTCCATCATTCCAAGGGGCCCGGCGCTGGGATACACACTACAGTTGCCGACGGAAGACCGTTATCTGACGCCGAAGTCGGAGATTTTGAACCGCCTTTGCGTGCTGCTCGGCGGACGTTGCGCCGAGGAGCTGGTTTTCGGCGACGTCACCACCGGCGCCCAGGACGATCTGTCCAAAGCCACGGAAATTTCCCACAAGATGGTCTGCGAGTTCGGGATGTCCGAACGCCTGGGTCCCATCACCTATCAGAAAAACCGGGAAGAGATGTTCCTGGGCCGGGACATGGGCACGGCGCGCAACTACTCGGACCAAACGGCCCAGATGATCGATGAGGAAGTGAAGCGCATCATTGCCGAGTGCATGGTCAAGGTCAAGCAGCTGTTGTCCGACAACCGCGGCAAACTGGACGCGCTCTCGAAAGCCCTGGTGGAGAAGGAAGTCCTGAACGGCGACGAGATCAACCGGATCATCAAAGGCGAGCCTTTGGACAAGCCCGTGACGGGTTTCTCCTCGCATAATCCTTCCGAGGAGGGCGGTTCGGCCGCCGGCGGATCCACGGCGCCGGTCCCCACCCCCGCGTAACGGTTATCCGAATTCTTTGAGCCGAAGAGCCACGAGTCATCGTGGCTCTTCGTATTTTGAGCGAAGCGCAAACATGAAACCAACCGTTGATCCAACCCTCATCCTCCATACCCGCGCCGGCGATCTGAATTTGGCCGAGCGCGTCCGCCTCATGGGCGTCATCAACGTCACGCCGGATTCTTTTTCGGACGGCGGGGAATTCCTTTCCCACGAGGCCGCCATCGCCCGCGCCGAGGAAATGGTCGAAGAGGGCGCTGACCTGATCGACGTGGGAGGGGAGTCCACCCGCCCCGGCGCCGCGTCCGTTCCGGTCGACAAGGAACTGCGCCGCGTGGCGCCGATCGTCGAGCTCCTGGCCCAGCGTCTTCCGAAGGTTCCGATTTCAGTCGACACGAACAAGGCCGCGGTCGCCCGGAAGGTCCTGGAGGCGGGGGCTTCCCTCGTCAACGATATTTCCGCGCTTAGGCATGATCCCGGGATGGTTTCCGTCATCAAGGAGCACGGCGTTCCCGTGGTTTTGATGCACATGCAGGGGACGCCGGCGAACATGCAGGATCGGCCGCATTACGCGGACGTGGTGGCGGAGATCAATGAATTTTTTAAGGAGCGGCTCGCGTTTTGCTCCGGGCAGGGTCTAAGAAACCAGATCGTCCTGGATCCGGGGATCTGTTTCGGAAAAACCCTGGAGCATAACCTGGAAATTTTGCGAAGGCTGGCGGAACTGGACAAATGGGGCCATCCTATCCTCATCGGAACGTCGCGAAAATCGTTTCTCGGACGTATTCTGGAGGGGCGGGAGGAAAACGCCCCTCCGCCGCAGGACCGGCTGGAGGGAAGCCTCGCGAGCGGGCTCTGGGCCGCGTCGCACGGCGCGCGGATTTTGCGGGTCCACGACGTGAGGGCCGCGCGGCGCGCGTTGGACGTCTGGAGCGCCATTGCGGGGGACACGGCAGGGTGGTAAAATGAATAAATTTTCGGGAGAGCTCATTTCGAACGGTAAATCATGGCCGACATTCTGACCCAACTTTGGCGCCACGTCATCGTCCACCTCATTGACATTTTCCTGGTGGCGGTGATTATTTATAACATTCTCCGGCTCATCCAAGGCACCCGTTCCGTCCAGGTCCTGATCGGCGTGATCGTGCTGGCCGTGGCCACCTTCCTGGTGGAGCATGTGCTGCGGCTGCCCATGCTGAGCTGGATCCTGGAGACTTTTTGGCTGGCCTGGGTCGTGGTGCTGGCTGTGGTCTTTCAGCCGGAGCTGCGTTCCATGCTGGCGCAGCTGGGCAGCCACCGCCTCGGGCACCTTTTGTTGACCGGCGAACCCAATTTCATCAACGAAGTCATCGAAGCGCTGCAGGAAGCGTCCCAGAACCGGGTCGGCATGCTCATCGTCCTGGAACAGGAGACCGGTTTGCGGAATTTCATCGAGACGGGGACGCAGATCAACGGCGAGGTCAGCCGCGACCTCCTGCTCACGGTTTTCACGCCACGGACCATCCTGCACGACGGCGCCGTGATCATCCGCGAAGACCGTCTCGTCGCCGCGGGTTGCGTTTTGCCGTTGTCGAACGATCCCACGCTCCTCCGGGTTTTGGGAACGCGCCACCGGGCGGCGATCGGGATCACGGAGATCTCGGACGCGCTGGCGCTGGTCGTCAGCGAGGAGACCGGCACCGTCTCCGTCGCCCGCGACGGGAAGCTGAACCGGGACGTGGACCTGGAAGCGCTGCGCGTCCAACTGTCGGATTTCTATCGGGCCTTGAAGCAGCGCGGCTTTTTTCGGAAAGGCGAAGTGAAAACCCCGGAGACCACCTCCTCCACATGAGGAATTTCATGCGATGGTTCACCTATAACTGGCAGTTGAAGCTTTTGGCTTTGGGGCTGTCCGTTTTTCTGTGGCTGGTCCTGCATTACAAGGCGCCGGTCCGGACGCCGCTGCCGCCGATGGCTTGGCCCGCGTCCAAATAAACTTTTCATGCGCGAAAACTTTTCACAACGGGAGATGACACCATGAGCCGACTCTTCGGCACTGACGGCATGCGCGGTATCGCCGGCGAACATCCTTTGACCCTCGATTTCGTCGAGCGGCTCGGACTGGCAGCCGGAAACGTTTTGGCCCGGCGCGTCGCCGGCCGTCCCCGCAGCGTTTTCATCGTGCGCGACACGCGCCGCTCGGGACCGGAACTGCAGGCGGCTTTGACGCGGGGGTTGACCTCCGCGGGGTTTGACGTGAAGGACGGCGGCGTTTTACCAACCCCTTCCGTGGCGGTGCTGGTTCCGCGCCGGCGTTTCGCGGCCGGGGCCGTCATTTCCGCCTCCCACAATCCGGCGGAGTTCAACGGCATCAAGTTCTTCGGGCCCGAAGGGACGAAGCTGGAGGACGATTGGGAAGTCGAGATCGAAAGCCTCCTCACGTCCGCCGAGCCTTTGCCCGCCGCTTCCCGGAGGGGAAAAGCGTCCGTCCTTTCCAACGCCAAAAAAGAATATTTGGATTTTCTAAGGTCCACCTGGCCCTCCGATGTTTCACTGGATAATTTCACGCTCGCGATCGATTGCGCCAACGGCTCCACCAGCCCCATCGCGGTCGAACTCTTCCGCTCGCTCGGCGCGAAAGTGGTCGTACAGTCCAACAAACCCAACGGCCTTAACATCAACAAAAATTGCGGCGCTCTGCATCCCGAGTCCCTGGCGAAAGCGGTCCTCAAGTCCAAGGCGCGGCTCGGCGCGGCGTTCGACGGGGACGGCGACCGGGCGATCTTCGTCGACGAGGAGGGTGTTGTCCGCGACGGCGACCACGTGCTGCTGGCGGGGGCGAGGCATTTGAAGTCTCAAGGGCGGTTGGAAGAAAATTTGGTCGTCGTGACCGTGATGGCGAACCTGGGCCTGCGCCGGGCGCTGGCGGCTTTGGGCGTCGACACGCTCGAGACCTCCGTCGGGGATAAATATGTCTGGCAGGGGCTGAAAAAAACCGGCGCCGTCTTGGGCGGCGAGCAGTCGGGTCATATTATTTTCAGGGAGTTCCTGCCGACGGGCGACGGGCTCTTGACCGCGCTCCAGGTCTTGGCCGTCCTCCAGCAGAGCCGGCGTTCGCTTTCGGCCCTTTCTTCCTTGGTGGTGGGGTATCCCCAGGTCCTGCTGAACGTGCGGGTGAAGGAGAAAAAGCCTTTGGAACAGATCGACGGTTTTTCCAACGAGATGAAACGGGTGAAGGATTTGTTGGGCGACACGGGGCGGCTCCTCGTGCGTTATTCCGGGACCGAGCCGTTGCTTCGGATCATGCTGGAAGGGCCGTCCACGGAACAGATCCAGGGTTATGCGGACGAGTTGGCCCTTTGCGTCCGGCGCGCCGGCCTCTAGCCATGCCTCTGTTGGGCGTCAACATCGACCACGTCGCCACCCTTCGCCAAGCCCGGCGGGGCGTCGTCCCCGATATCATGGCGGCAGCCCAGGCCGCGGAAAAAGGCGGCGCCGACAGCATCACCGTCCATCTGCGCGAGGACCGGCGCCACATCCAGGACCGCGACGTGGCCAATCTGCGAAAGATTTTAAAAGTGCGCCTGAACCTGGAAATGGCCGCGACCCTGGAGATGGTGCGGATCGCCCGCGTCATCCGTCCGGACAGCGTGTGCCTGGTGCCAGAAAAGCGTCAGGAACTGACGACGGAGGGCGGCTTGGACGTGGTCGAACAGCTTTCCCGTTTGAAGGACGCCACGGAAAAAATCAAAACAAAGGGGATCAGCGTGAGTTTTTTCGTGGCCCCGGACCCGGAACAGATCCAGGCGGCCAAGGCCGCCGGCGCGGACGCGGTGGAACTTCATACCGGCGCCTACGCCAACGCGCGCATCGGCCTTCCCCAGGGCGCGGAGCTGAAAAAACTTTCGAAGGGCGCGGAGGCGGCCAGAGCGTTAGGATTGCTTTTGAACGGCGGTCACGGGCTGGACTATCAGAATGTCGCGCCGGTGGCCGCCATCGCCGGGATGAATGAGCTCAACATCGGCTTTTCCATCATCGCCCGGGCGGTGTTCGTTGGGCTGGAGACCGCGGTCCGGGAAATGAAGGAAATCACCCGCACGCCGGCGCCCCAGGTAGTTTAACGCGGCCATTGATATTTTTTGTATTTCAGATACATTACTAGAGACGTTTAGACTTTAAGCCAGGAGCGGACCTTATGTGCGGAATAGTCGGATATATCGGACAGGAAAATGCCAGCGAAGTGTTGATCGACGGGCTTCGCCGTTTGGAATACCGGGGCTATGATTCAGCCGGAATCGTGGTTCATAAGGAGGGGGTCCTGGAGTTGCGCCGCAGCGTGGGCAAGCTTTCATCCCTGGAAGGTTTACTGGCGAAGGATCCGGTCAAAGGACAGGTCGGCATCGGCCACACGCGCTGGGCCACGCACGGACGCCCGTCGGAAGACAACGCTCATCCGCACAAGGACTGTTCCGGCCGCATCGTCGTGGTGCACAACGGCATCGTGGAGAACTACGCCGCCCTCAAGGCCGAACTCATCAAGAAGGGCCACAAGTTTGATTCCCAGACCGACACGGAAGTCCTCGCGCACCTGATCGAAGAATCCCTTAAGCCCCATAACGGCAAAAAAATATCGGAAGACGTTTTCGTGTCCGCGGTGCGGGAAGCTTTGACGCATGTCCTCGGCGCTTATGCCTTGGGGATCCTTTGCTCCGATTTGCCGGACCTCATCCTCGGCGCGCGCAAGGATTGCCCTCTGATTTTGGGCCTGGGCGAAAAGGAATTGCTGCTCGCTTCGGACGTGCCCGCCATACTCCATCGCACGCGCGACGCCGTGCTTCTGGAAGACGGCGACCTGGCCATCCTTGACCGCAAAGGCTACCGCGTGATCCGGGCGGATTCGGGCCAGGCCGTGGAGAAGAAAGTCATCCACATCGTGTGGGACCCGGTGCAGGCCGAAAAATCCGGCTACCGCCATTTCATGTTGAAGGAAATCCACGAACAGCCCCGCACGATTGAAGACACTCTCCTGGGGCGCGTGGCGGTGGAAGACGCCGACGTCTATTTGAAAAACCTCGGCTTGTCGCCGGCGAAAGTCCGCGGCATGAAGCGCGCGGTCATCGTCGCCTGCGGGACCTCCTGGCATTCGGGCCTGGTGGGGAAATATCTTTTCGAGAAGTGGATCGGCGCGCCCTGCGAAGTGGAGATCGCCTCGGAGTACCGCTACCGGGAGCCCATGATCGGCCCGGACACGCTCTTGATCGCCATCTCCCAGTCGGGAGAGACCGCCGACACGCTGGCCGCCCTGCGCTACGCCAAAAACAAAGGCGCCCACACGCTGGCCATCACCAACGTCGTCGGCTCCAGCATCGCCCGCGAAGCCGCCGGCCAGATCTATACTCACTGCGGCCCGGAAATTGGCGTCGCCTCGACGAAAGCTTTCACGGCCCAGGTGACGGTCCTCTATCTCATCAGCCTTTACGGCGCGCTGGCCCGCGGCAACATGGACAAGGTCAAAGTCGAAGAACTCCTGGAGCAATTGCTGCATTTGCCGGCGCTGGTGACGGAAGCGTTGAAGCGTGAGAACGATATCGTCGCCCTGGCCAAAAAGTTGTACCGCAGCACGGACTTCCTCTTCCTGGGACGGCATTTGAACTATCCCATCGCCATGGAAGGCGCGCTCAAGCTCAAGGAGATTTCCTACATCCACGCGGAAGGTTATCCTTCCGGGGAACTGAAGCACGGGCCCATCGCCCTCATCGACGAGAACATGCCCGTGGTGGCCATCGTCACCCAGTCGAGCGTCTATGAAAAGGTCTTGTCCAACGTGGAAGAAGTGAAGGCCCGCGGCGGCGTCGTCATCGCCCTTGCGACCGAAGGCGACGAACGCGTGGCCGCCAAGGCGGACCACGTGATCTACATGCCGCCCATGCCGGAGTTCCTCGCTCCCTGCGTCAACATCGTGCCGCTGCAGCTTCTGTCGTATCACATCGCGGTGCTGCGCGGCTGCGACGTGGACCAACCCCGGAACCTCGCCAAATCCGTGACCGTGGAATAAAGCTCCGACCAGTTTCCGGCCCCATCCTACTGCCGTCCTACAAACCGGCACGTAACCAAGCGGCAACGAAATCTGGTATTATTTAACCATTCCGGCCGCCGGAAGCTGGCCGTCCCATGGACCTTTTCCCGATATTCCTGAACATAGTCGATAAACCTTGCCTGGTGGTGGGCGGCGGAAGCGTCGCATTGCGGCGGACCGGCTCCCTGAGCCGCGCCGGCGCACGGGTGACGGTGGTGGCGCCTGAAATCCTTCCCGCTTTTCGCCGATTCTCCGGCGTGACCCTGCTTCGCCGGGAATTCAGGCCGGCAGAATTGAAGGCGGGCCGCCGAAAACCGGTCCTCGTGGTGGCGGCCACGGACCGTCGGGACGTCAATCGGGCGGTGGCGCTGTCTTGCCGGGCGCGCGGTATCCTGGTGAACGTGGCGGATGATCCGCGGCAAAGTGATTTCCACGTGCCGGCGGTTTTGTGTCGCGCTCCGCTCACGATGGCGCTTTCCACCGGAGGGGCCAGCCCGGCCCTGGCGAAACTGATGGTCCGCCGAGCCGGAACGCTTTTCGGCCCGGAATTCAGCCGCGCCGCGAAGGGCCTCGCCCGCGGGAGAAAACGTTTGCTCCAGATGCCGCTGTCAAAGCGCCGCAAAATCCTCCGCGGGATTTTCCGGAAAGCCGGATTGGTGAAAACAGACAAATGACCGGATTGGATTCTCTCCTCTTCTACATCGCCTTCCTCGGATACTTCGTGTCCCTGGCCCTTTATTTCGCCTACGTTTTCACCCGCGGCGAGAACTACAGCCGCTGGGCCCACGGGTTGCTGCTGATGGCCGTCGCGTGCCACGGCGGGAGCCTGGTGTTCCGGACGCTCGCGGGCCATTCCCTGCCGGACCACGCCTGGTACGTGCCCTGGAGCGATTGGTTCGAAAGCCTTTCCCTCTTCGCCTGGCTGATTTCCGCCGCTTTCCTTTTGGTCCAGGCCGAAACCCATCTTCCGGTTTTAGGCGCCTTCATCCTTCCCTTGACCTGCCTGGCCCTCGTCGCCGCCTTGAGCCACATCCCTTCGTTCATCTCCCCGGACTCCCTGGATTTTTTGCAGCGGATCGACGCCGCCCGGGCCATCCCTCCCATGAAACCCGCGTTCCAATCGATCTGGATGATCATGCACGTCCCCGTGATCTTCGCCTCCTACGCGGCCTTCGCCAACGCTTTCGGCATCGGCATCGCCTATTTGATCCAGGAACGGCAGATAAAATCCAAGAAGCCCTCCGAGTTCTGCTACCGCCTTCCGGCGCTGGAGGACTTGGACCGGCTGATCTTCCGCATCGTGCTGGCGGCGCTGCCGCTCCTCACCATCGGGCTGATCCTCGGCGCGCTTTGGGCCCACGCCGAATGGGGCCGCTGGTGGGGCTGGGACGCCAAGGAGACCTGGTCCCTCATCACCTGGCTCGTGTATCTGGGTTATCTTTATATGCGGCTCGGTCAGGGATGGCGCGGACGCCGCGCCGCCTATTTGTCCATGGCCGGGTTCTGCGTTGTGATCTTCACCTACATCGGTGTGAACTTTTTTTCCAAGAAGCACGAGTTTCTTTCCAGACCGAAACAAATCAGCACAAGGAGCGTTCCATGAACCGATTCTTGACTTCGTTGAAACTGGCGGTTATCTTTTTGGCGGGAAGCTTCTCCGTACTGTCGGCGGCCCCCGCGCCCCGGAACCCCGACGTGCGTGCGGAAAGCTGGGTCCATATCGGCGACGCGGGAGTTCAGGTGAAACAGGTGCAGACGTTCGAGCGGCAGGCGTCCATCGACCTCTGGAACAAGCTCGACGCGAACGGCGACGGCCGTCTTTCCGCTCCGGAAAGAAAATCCGCGGAGCAGGTCCTGCGCCCGCTCTTCACGGACAATTCGACGCTGAAGCTCAACTGGCAGGTGGTGCCGTCTTCGACCGTCGCGGTCTCCGTCGATGCTCTGCCCCAGCGCCGTCCGAGGCTCAACTCGAAGCAGCCGGCTGTCTCCGTGACCTTCCTGGCAGACTATCCGGTGACGGCGTCCAAGGCCGACCTGGTGGAGTTGTCGATCCCGGACCTGGATGCCCACGAATGCCCGGTCCATTTTACCTGGGATTCCGGTTTCCTGCCTTTGCGCGCCAGCATGGGAAAACAGGGGAACGGCAATATCTGGGACATGAAACAGGTCGACGGCGTGCCGCCCTCCTTTTCCGTGGTGATCCACCGGCAGCCGTCCGGGACGGACAGCCTGCCGTCCAAACCGTAGATTTAATGCCGTCACCCCGGCGTAGGCCGGGGTCCAATTTCGAAATGGGATTCCGGCTTTCGCCGGAATGACGAATTGAAAAAGGACTTTATCGATCGATGAGAGAGCTCGTTTTGCTGGGCATATCGCATAAGACCGCGCCGGTGGAATTCCGGGAGCGGATCTCCGTGCCCGAACCCAAGCTGCCGGAGTTCCTGCGGCGGTTGACCGAGGGCGGCCAGCTCTCCGAGGCGGTGGTCCTTTCCACTTGCAACCGGCTGGAAATCTACGCCGTGGCGGAGTCCGGGTCGGCGCGGGAGCACATGCAAAGCCGTTTGGCCGATTTTCACGGCGACGCGTCCGCGGCGCCGTTCTTTTATTTCCACAGGCAGGAATCGGCCCTGCGTCACCTCTTCCGCGTGACGGCCGGCATGGAATCCCTGGTGGTCGGCGAATCGGAGATACTGGGACAGGTGAAGCGCGCCTACGAACTGGCCCGCCGGGAGAACGTCACGGGGAAATTGACCAACGTGGTTTTCCAGCGCGCTCTCTATCTCGGCAAGAAGGTCCGCACCGAAACCGCCGTGGCCGAAGGCCCTCCTTCGGTGGCCGGCGCGGCCGTGGCCCTGGCCCAGAGGATATTCGGGGACCTGGCGGACAACAAGATTTTGCTCGTGGGCGCGGGGCAGATGGCCGAGTCCGCGGCGCAGCACCTCCTCAGCCAAAAGATCGGCGGTCTCTGCGTGGTCAACCGGACTTTGGAAAAGGGCCAGGCCCTGGCCCAGCGCTTCGGGGGACGCGCCGAACCCTTCGAGCGGCTGCTGCCCGAGGTCAAGAACGCGGACGTGGTGATCTGTTCCACCGGTTCCCCGGACGTCATCCTGCGGCCCGACGACGTCCGGGACGTGATGTCGCTTCGGCGCGGAAGGCCCCTTTTCTTCATCGACATCGCCGTGCCGCGCGACGTGGACCCGAGTGTGCATAAGTTGGAGGACGTCTATCTGTACAACATCGACGATCTGGAGACCATCGTGAAAGAAAGCGCCGCCAGACATCGGGAAGAAATAAGGAAAGCCGAAGGCCTCGTGGAGGACAGGGCGCGGGAGTTCGCTCCCTGGTACCGCGCCTGGGAGCAAGGCGAAAGCGCGACTTTCCGCCACGCGAAGTGCAGCGTTTCCGAGGGATCGTTCGATATGCGTTCCGTCGGAGAGAAAGTTTCATGAGCGGCGCGACGCTCCGGCTCGGCACGCGCGGCAGCGCTTTGGCTCTTTGGCAGGCGCGCTGGGTGGAGAAAAAGCTGACGGCTTTGGATCCCGCGCTCCGGGTGGAAGTGGTCATCATCAAGACCACGGGCGATAAATTTATGGAGAAACCCCTGGCCGAAATCGCGGGCAAGGGCGTTTTCATCAAAGAGCTGGAAGACGCGCTTTTGGAGAAGCGCGTGGACCTGGCGGTCCACTCGCTGAAGGATCTGCCCACGGAATTCCCGGCGGGTCTGCGGCTTGGCGCGGTGCTGGAACGCGAGGATCCGCGGGACTGCGTCATCTCCCGCTTCGGCGAGCAGCTTTTGGAGCTTCCGCGCGGCGCCATCGTGGGCACGAGCTCGCTCCGGCGGCGGGCGCAGATCGTGGCGGCGAAGAAAAGCGTCCGCATCGAGGAGATGCGCGGCAACCTGGACACGCGGATCAAGAAAGTTTTGGACGGCCAGGTGGATTCCATCGTCGTGGCCTGCGCGGGCGTGCGGCGGCTTGGGCGCGAAAGCGAGATTTCCGAAGTCCTTCCCTTTGACCTGATGCTGCCCGCCCCGGGCCAGGGCTGCGTGGGCGTGGAAATCCGCGCCGACGACAAAGCCCGGGGCGGTTTGGGGGAACGGTTTAACCATCGCCCCCGCGCGCGGGCCGCGGCCGCGGAGCGCGCTTTCCTCGCCGCCCTGGGCGGCGGCTGCCGGGTGCCCATTGCGGCCTACGCGCGTCAGGAAAATGATTTGTTCGTATTGGAAGGCCTCGTGATTTCGACCGACGGTAAAAAATCCGCCCGCGGCCGGATCGAAGGCGATCCGGCCACGCCGGAGAAATGGGGCGCCGCGCTGGCGGAGCAATTGAAATCCCAGGGCGCCCTCGACATCCTCTCCTCCATCCCCGGTTCGGAAACGAAGCCGGTCGTTGGCGCCTGATTTTTCTTCTTTCGGTCCTCCCCGCATGAAGCGATCTCCAAAGTTAGGAAAGGTTTTTTTGGTCGGCGCGGGCCCCGGACGCCCGGACCTCCTCACGCTGCGCGGCGCCCAATGTCTGGGCCGGGCCGACGCCGTCGTCGTGGACGCCTTGGTGGACAGGCGGGTTTTGTCGCACGCGCGCCCCGGAGCGGAAATCGTCGACGCGGGAAAACGCGGCCACAGCCGCACGGCCATGCCCCAGGAGTCCATCCATCGAATATTGCTGCGCCTCGCGCGCGCCGGGAAGACCGTGGTGCGGTTGAAGGGCGGCGATCCCTATTTGTTCGGACGCGGCGGCGAAGAGGCCGAGTTCCTGGCGCGCCATAAAATCCCTTTCGAAGTGGTGCCGGGCGTTTCCTCGGTCACCGCCGTTCCAGCGTACGCCGGAATCCCTTTGACCCATCGCGACCACGCGTCCTGGGTGACCGTCGTGACGGGCCACCGAAGCGAGCGCCATACGTCGATCCACTCGGCCGATGCGGCGCAGCCTCCGACCCTGGATGTGGATTGGAAAGAACTTCCCGTGGGCGGGACATTGGTGATCCTCATGGGGGTCAGGCAATTGCCGGAAATCGTCCGGCAGCTGCTTGGCGCGGGATGGCCGGGGCAAACGCCGGTGGCGGCGGTCCAGTGGGGGACATGCGCCACGCAGAAAACGGTCAGGGGGACGTTGAAAGACATTTTGTATCGTACGCGCCGCTCGGGTTTGTCGGCGCCGGCGGTGATCGTCGTCGGCGGCGTGGCGGGCCTGGGCGGGGAACTCGGCTGGTTCGAGCGGTTGCCTCTCTTCGGCCGGACGGTGTTCGTGACGCGCGCCCGGACGCAGGCGTCGAATTTGGTCCGGTTATTGGAAGAGCAAGGCGCCCGCGTCGTGGAATGCCCGGTGATCCGCATCCAGGCGTTTCCCTTGAGCGCGAGCGGCCGAAAATACCTTCGCGGCCTGGCGGAATACGACGCTGTGTTGCTGACCAGCGCCAACGCGGCGGAGATCCTCATCCGCCATTGGAAAGCGATGCGGCGCTCCTGGCCGGATTCCGCTGCGATTTACGCGGTCGGGCCCAAGACCGCCGATATCTGCGCCGCGGCCGGCTTGTCCGTCAAAGCTGTCGCTCAGGAGTTCGTGGCGGAATCTCTGGCGGACGTCCTCGGCGTTGTCGGCGGAAAACGATTCCTTTTTCCGAGGGCGCAGGAGGGGCGCGACGTCCTTTTGGAAACCCTGCGCAGGCGCGGAGCGTCGGTCGACCTTTGGCCGGTTTACCGCACGCTGCCGGAGAAAATCTCTTCGGAAGCGCGGCGAAGCCTTTTGGCGGGCGAAGTGGACGCGGTGACGTTCACGTCGTCTTCCACCGTCGCGAATCTCCTCGGCCAATTGCCCGCGGCGGCGCGGCGTCGTATTTTCAAACGGACCGCGGCGGCCTCCATCGGTTCTGTGACGACAGCGACTCTCAGACAATTCGGTATCAAGCCACAAATACGGGCGCAGCAGTCCACGGTGGAAGAGCTGGCCGCGGCCGTGGCGAACCATTTTTCACATCGAAGGAGCTGACATGTCCGACATCCCGAACGCCCTCATCGTCAAAACGCTGGAGAACGCGCTGCGCGCCGCGGGGAAGATCATCATGCATTTCCACGTCCGCTCGCCGAAGGTCACCTTAAAAGGTCCCGTTGACCTGGTGACGGAGGCGGACAAGGCGGCCGACAAAAAAATCGTCCAGATCATCCGTAGGCAATTCCCGGGCCACGGGTTTTTGACGGAGGAATCGAAGCCGGAGCTCAGCCGCAGCCGCTTCCGCTGGATCATCGACCCCGTGGACGGCACCACCAACTTCGCCCACAAGCTGCCCCACGCCTGCGTGTCCATCGGCCTGGAAGAGGACGGCCGCATGCGCGCCGGCGGCGTGTTCGATCCCTTCCGCAAGGAACTGTTCCTCGCGGTGCGGGGCAAGGGCGCGCGGCTCAACGGGCGCCCTATCCGGGTGTCGCGCACGAAACGGCTCATCGACGGTTTGCTGGCGACGGGTTTTCCCTACGACCGCTATAAGCTGGCCAAGTTTTATCTGGAATCCAACGTGCGGTTCATGAAAAAGACCCAGGGGATCCGCCGGCAGGGCTCCGCGGCGCTGGACCTGGCCTACGTCGCTTGCGGCCGCTACGACGGTTATTGGGAATTCCGCCTCAACCCCTGGGACGTGTCCGCGGGCTGGCTGTTGGTGGAGGAGGCGGGGGGGCGCGTGACCGACTATCGCGGCCGGCCTTTGGTGTTGAACGGCGTGGTGCAGGCGGTCGCCTCCAACGGGCTCATCCATCGCGCGATGACCGATACCTTGAAAGGGTTATCGTGACCCAGTCCGCTTTTGTTAGAATAAGAGCGTTCACTTTTTAGATGGCTGAGGGAGGATGACATGCGTAAATTGATCCAGAGAAGTTCGTTCTTGGCATTGGCGGTGGTTATCGGTTTCGGCTCCGCGCTCATGGCCGCCGACCGGGAGATAACCCTCATCAACATAAAATATGAGGGCAAGATCATGTGGCTGCCCGGCGTCGTCGTGGTCAAGAAGGGCGAAACGGTCAAGCTGACTTTGATCAACAACGTGAAGGACGATCCCGCCGTGCACGGGTACTCCATCCCCCAATTCAACGTGAAGGCCGACGTGGAACGCGGCAAACCCTACACGCTGGAATTCGTTCCGTCCGAAGCGGGCCTGTTTGAGACAAGCTGCCATCTGCATCCGGCCCATTTGCACGGTCAAATCCTGGTCCTGGAGAAATAAGATCACTTTCCCGTTCACGCGCCTCCGCCGCCTCCGCCAATCCGCGCCCCTGCGCCGCCTGGTGCGGGAGACCGTCCTGTCCCCGTCGGACCTCGTACAGCCGTTCTTCGTCTGTCCGGGGAAAGACGTCCGCCGGGCCGTGGAATCAATGCCGGGAGTTTTCCAGCTGTCCGTGGACGAACTGGTCAAGGAAGCGCGCGAAACTTTCAGCCTTGGCGTTCCCGCCGTCATCCTGTTCGGCATCCCCTCGATGAAAGACGCGCTCGGTCGCGAGGCTTACGCCAGCGACGGCATCGTCCAGGTCGCCACGCGCGCCCTGAAGTACACGCTCCCGGACCTGATCGTGATCACGGACCTTTGTTTCTGCGAATACACCGACCACGGGCATTGCGGGATCCTGCGCACCACGGGCAAAAAAAAGAGTTCCGTCGTGACGGTCGATAACGATGCGACGCTGGAGCTCCTGGCGAAGACCGCGGAGGTCCAGGCCGAGGCCGGCGCGGACATCGTTGCGCCGTCGGGCATGGTGGACGGTATGGTGCGGGCCATCCGCCAGAGTCTGGACGGATCGGGGTTTTCCCAGGTGCCGATCCTGTCCTACGCCGCGAAATATTCCTCCGCATTCTACGGGCCCTTCCGCGACGCGGCCGGCTCGACGCCGCAGGAGGGCGACCGGAAAACCTATCAGATGGACCCGGCCAACGCCCGCGAGGCGCTCCGGGAAGTGGCGATGGACGTGGAGGAAGGCGCGGACATGGTGATGGTGAAGCCGGCGCTGGCCTACCTCGACATCGTCCGCCAGGTGAAGGACAAGTTCAACCTTCCCGTCGCCGCCTACAACGTGTCGGGCGAATATTCCATGGTCAAGGCCGCGGCCAAGGCGGGATGGCTGAAGGAAGAATCCATGGTCCGGGAAATCCTCCTCTCGATCAAGCGCGCCGGCGCGGACTTGATCCTGACCTACCACGCCAAAGACGCGGCCAAATTCCTCAACGACGAGTGACCGGCCAGAAATCCAGGCATCTTAAACTTTGGGCGGCCGCGTGCGGCGCGCTTTTTTTTCTGTCCGGGTGTTTCCACCGGACGCAGGTCAAGGGCCCTGGCGACGAGAGCTGGGGCGTGAACATCCGATGGCATGGGCATTCCTGTTTTTCCGTTGAGGACAGCGCCGGCCGGATTTTCCTGATCGATCCGTTCGATGAGACCGTTGGCTATCCGCTGCCCCGGATGCAGCCCGACGCCCTGTTGGTGACCCACGCGCATTTCGACCACGATTATTTCGCGTTCCGGCATTTCGGCGACGAGCGGGTTTTTCCCGGCGGCGAAAAGGACGAAAGGCCCGGCGCCCAGGACGGTTCGCCGTCCCGTTCCGGACGCGGCCAGCGCGACACGGACCCCCGCCTCCCATCCATGCGGCGCACCCCATTGTCCTTGGTGGAAGAGGGCGTCCTGCTGAGCAGCGGCGTGCACACCATGGCCGGCGTCGAGGTGACGGGGATCGCCGGGTTCCATGACGCCGAAAAGGGCCGTCGCCACGGGACCGTTTTTTTCTATGTCTGGAACATGGGCGGCCTGCGGCTGGCGCACCTCGGCGACGTCGGACAGAAGGAGTTGACGCCGGAGCAGCTGCAGTCCCTCGGCGCGGTCGACGTGCTTTTCGTCCCGGTGGGAGGGAAAACCACGGTGGGCGCGCGGGACGCCGCGGCGATCGTCCGCGCCGTGAACCCGCGGATCGCGGTCCCGATGCATTACGGCAACGCCATGGTCCGGTTCTTCGAATTCGATCCGCCGGATGAATTCATCGGTCTCTTCGGCCGCGTGGAGAAACTGAAGGACTCTTCTTTTCGCGTGGAACGGAAGACACTGCCCGCTGAACTCACGGTTTACGTCCCGGCCCTGCCGGAAGGCAAATAACGGATTTCCATTTTTTGTATGATTACCCGGCGATTTTATCGTCAATGAAAAGGAGTCCCTAACCCAAAATGCGGCGATCCAAAAACCTCTTCAAGCGCGCCCAAGGCTATCTCGCGGGCGGCGTCAATTCCCCGGTGCGGGCCTTCAAGGCCGTGGGCGGGCACCCTCTTTTCGTGACGCGCGGGCGCGGCTCCCGTTTCTGGGACGCGGACGGCAAATCCTACATCGATTACGTGGGCTCCTGGGGGCCGTTGATCCTGGGCCATGCGCCCGAGGTCGTGGTGAAGGCCGCGGCGAAGGCCATGCGCAGCGGCAGCACCTTCGGCGCTCCGACCGAAAGCGAGATCAAGCTCGCCGCCCTGGTGCGCGAGGCTTTTCCGACCATGGAACGCATGCGCTTCGTCAGTTCCGGCACGGAGGCCTGCATGTCCGCCCTGCGCCTGGCGCGCGGGTACACGCGGCGGCGGCTCATCATCAAGTTCGCCGGCTGCTACCACGGACACTCCGACGGCCTTTTGGTGTCCGCGGGCAGCGGCGCCCTCACTTTCGGCCACCCCAACAGCGCCGGCGTGCCGAAGGAGTTCGCCCGGCTCACGGTGGTGCTCCCGTTCAACGACGTGCAGGCCGTTCGCTCCGCCTTCAGCAAATGGGGACGGGACATCGCGGCGGTGATCGTCGAGCCCGTGGCCGGCAACATGGGACTGGTGCGCGGCCATGAGATTTTCCTGACGGCGCTGCGCGACCTGACGCGAGCCTACGGGTCGGTTCTGATTTTCGACGAAGTCATCACGGGTTTCCGCCTCGGCTGGGGCGGGGCCCAGCAGTTCTACCGCATCGACCCGGACATGACGTGCCTCGGCAAGATCGTCGGCGGCGGGTTCCCGGTGGGAGTCTTCGGCGGCACCAAGGAAATCATGGAGGAACTCGCGCCGCTGGGGCCGGTCTATCAGGCCGGCACCCTTTCGGGGAACCCCGTGGCCATGGCGGCTGGCGCGGCGACGCTTCAAACGCTCAAACGTCGATCTCCCTATGAGAAAATGCGGCAGGCGACCGAGACCCTGGTCGACGGGATCCGTTTCCTGGCGCGCAAGCACGACCGCCCCGTGACCGTGAATTCCATCGAGTCCCTCTTCACGCTGTTCTTCTGCAACCGCCCGGTGTTCGACTTGGCCTCGGCGCTCCGGTCCGATACGGGCGTTTACGCGAAGTTCTTCCGCGGCCTGCTGGAGGAGGGGGTTTATTTTCCGCCGGCGCAGTTCGAGGCGGCTTTCCTTTCATCCGTCCACACGGCCGAGGACGTCGAAACCACGCTCCGGGCCGTGGACAAGGTCTTACGGCACCTATGAAGCTGCTGTGGCTGTCGGACGCCGAAGTCGCTTCGATGGTGTCGATGCCGCAGGCCGTGTCCCTGGTGGAGGAAGCTTTCCGCGTTCTGGCCGGGGGAACGGCCCAGATGCCGCCGAAACTGTATTTGAATTTTCCCGAACACGAGGGCGACCTGAGGATCATGCCCGCCTATCTTCCGTCTCGGGACGGGTCTTTCGCCGGGGTGAAGGTCGTCAACTCCCACGCCAAAAACCCGGCGCGCGGTCTGCCGGCGGTGGCCGCGGTGCTTGTGCTGAACGATCCGGAGACCGGCATGCCGCTGGCAGTGATGGCCGCCGGCACCCTGACGGCTTTGCGCACGGGCGCGGCGGGCGCGGTGGCGGCGCGTTTGATGGCCCGGCCGGATTCCCGCGTGGTCGGCCTCATCGGCTGCGGGCGCCAGGCCGCGACGCAATGGGAAGGTTTGAAGGATTTGTTCGACGTCCGGGAAGTCCGGGTGTCCGGAGCGACGTTGAAGGAAGCCGACGATTTTTGCGCGCGGCTCCGGCCCTCGTCCAAGTCGAAGTTCGTCCCCTGCCCGGACGTGAAATCCGCCTGCGAGGGGGACATCCTGGTGACGACCACGCCGTCGCACAAGCCCGTGGTGAAATCCGAATGGGTCCGGCCCGGCACGCACATCAACGCCATCGGGGCGGACGCGCCCGGCAAGCAGGAGCTGGAGAGCGCGCTGACGGCCAGGTCCCGCGTCGTCGTTGACTTGAAAGAGCAGGCGTTCCATTCGGGCGAAGTGAACGTGCCGCTGTCTGAAAAAAGTTTGAAGCCCGAACAGATCGCGGGAGAAATGGGCGACATCATTTCCGGACGGAAGAAGGCCCGGCTTTCTCCCGCGGACATCACGATCTTCGATTCGACGGGTCTGGCCGTGCAGGACGTCGCCCTGGCCGGCTGGCTCTACCGCCAGGCGAAGGAATCGGGTAAAGGTTCATGGATGGAGATGTGAGAATAAATTCAATCGAGGTTCATCATGGCTGACATACTTCCCTTTCGCGCGTTCCACTACAGTTCGGATCGCATCAAATCCCTGTCGAAGCTGGTCTGCCCGCCCTACGACGTCATTTCGGCTGAGGAGCATAAGCGCCTGCTTAAAACGCACGCGGAAAATTTCGTCAAAGTGGAATTGCCTTCCGGTTCGCCGTCGACGAAATACGACAACGCCGCCAAAATCTGGAAGCAATGGTTGGGCAAAGGCGTGCTGTCCCAGGACGCGGAGCCCGCTTTTTATATCTATGAAGTTTCCTTCCGTTCGCCGCGCACGGGAAAGAAACTGGTCCGGCAGGGGTTCTTCGCCGCGCTGCGCGTCGTCCCCTGGGGGCGCGGGGTCCATCCCCATGAGAAAACCTTGCCGACGCACAAGGCGGACCGGCTGAAACTATTCAAGGCCTTGGGCGTCCAGCCCAGCTCCATCCAAGTCCTCTTCGACGATCCCGGCAGGAAGGCCGCGGCCCTGCTGAAAAAATTCTCGAGCCGGAAACCGTGGGTGGACTATTCAGATCTGTCGGGCGTGCGGCACCGGCTTTGGCGGGCGTCGGACCCCCGGGAAATCGACGTCTTCCAGTCCGCCGTCAAGCGCTCCGAAGTCGTGATCGCCGACGGGCACCACCGCTACGAGACGTCCCGCACCTTCGGCGCCTGGGCCCGCCAGAAATGGGGCAAGGGCTCGCCCGCGTCCAACTACGTCATGACCTATTTCAATCCGGTGGACGATCCCGGTTTGGAAATCCTTCCCACGCACCGCGCCGTCGGCTGGGACAAGCGCCGCTTCGTCCGTTTGGAGAAATGGGGGAACCTCATCCCGGTGAAAGGCCTTTCCGACCTGCAGCCGTTGATCGACGGGAAGGTTTCGCGGAACGCGCTGGAAGTGGGCGTCTATCGCCGGGGAAATTATTACCGCTACCGGATGAACAGGGTCCCCGCGTCGCTCCGCGGCAGCGCCCTCGGCCGCTTGGCCGTGGGTTGCTTCCACGCCGGCGCCTTGGACGGCCTCGGCAAGGAGGATTTTTTCTTCACCCGCAACCCGCGGGAAGCGGTCCGCGTGGCGGACGAGACCGGCGGCTGGGCGTTCTTCCTGGCGCCGACGGACTTGCGGCAGGTGATGTCCGTGTCCACCTCGGGCCGCGTGATGCCGCCGAAGTCGACGTACTTTTATCCCAAAATCCCGTCGGGCCTGGTGAGCCGGTCGCTCCGCGGGGAGCTCTGAGTTGAATTTCACCGACGCCGCGATGTTCCTGTCGCCTCTCGACGTCGGTATCCTCCTGCTCGCCGTTCTGGGCGCCTGGGTCGGCATGAAGGTCGGCGCTGTGTCGACGCTCTTCAACACCTTGGGAGGGTTGCTGGGCAGCTGGGCCGCCTCCCGTTTTTATTCCAGCGCCCTGTCGGTCTTTCATTCCGCGTTCCTGGCCTACTTCATCGTGTTTTTCCTCGTGGCTTTCACGTGCGTGACGGCCGGCGTCATCCTGAGCCAGTTGTGGGAGAATTATTTCCTCGGCCTGTCGGACCGTTTTCTCGGCGCCATGCTGGGGATCCTGTTGAGCCTGACCCTCGTGGCGGTGGGGCTCATTCCCGCCCTCATGAACGACGTCCCGTCGGCCCGCCGGCTGTTGCGCGGTTCCTCCTTCGCTCCCTACCTCGTTCGCGTCACGCAAAAATACTTCTCCCTGACTTCCCAGTCCCTCTGGGTCACCATCGATCCCTATCTTGAATCGGACCGCGTCCGCCGCGTGAGGGAAATCCTCGACAAGGCGCGGTGATAAAGACGCTCCGCATCGGGTTGCCCGGGATCTTCCCGTCGGCCCGTTCCTTATGGGAAGCGGCGGCGGGTTCGCCATGGCGCGGCTGGCTCGAAAGCGGCGGCCCCGCCTCCGTCGGCCGCTATCGCGCCATGGCCTGGGGAACTCCCCGCTGGGTTTTCCGGGGAAGCTCCCGAGGGCTCGAAATCTCCACCGACCGGGGCGGGACGAAGTTTTACAAGGACCAAGACCCGATCCCGCTCCTTCGCGGCCTCTTGAAGCGATCATTTCCGAATCCCGCCGGTCATTCGTTTCTGCGGGGCGGCGCCTTCGGGTATTGGGGATATGAATGCGCCCGCCATTTTGAAAAAATAGCCTTCGCTCCCTCGCCCCGGACCGGCGTCCCGGAATTCCTTTGGGTCCTGCCCCGTTTTTGGGCCGTGTGGGACCGCAGGAAAAACTCCTTCAGCCTGTTGGAACAGGCGGCCGTCGGCGAAACGGCCGAAATGGGGAAATGGCGGGCGTTGATAAAAAAGCTTCCGCGTGAGAAAGCCGAAGTAAAAAAAGAATTGGCTCGCTCGAAAGCCCTTCCGTTGGACGGAAACCGCGCCTGGTACGAGAGCCGCGTCCGAAAGATCAAGAAATACATCGCGGCCGGAGACATTTACCAGGCCAACCTCACGCACCGGCTGGATTTCCCTTGGCCGGACGGCCGCGGACCCGTGGATTTGTTCGACGCCCTGCGCGCGTTGAATCCGTCTCCCTATTCCTTTTTATTGCAGGGCCGGGAATTTTCGCTGGCGAGCTGCTCGCCGGAGCTTTTGCTTCGCGCCGACGGCGACCGCGTGGAAACGCGACCCATCGCGGGAACGCGGCCGCGGGGAAAATCATCGGCCGAGGACCGCCGCTTGTCCGGCGAACTGTTGCTTCACCCCAAGGAGCGGGCCGAGCACGTGATGCTGCTGGACCTGGAGCGCAACGACCTGGGCCGCGTCTGCCGCCCCGGCAGCGTGCAGGTCTCGGAGCGCCTGGTCCTGGAAAAATACTCGCACGTCGCCCACATCGTTTCCCACGTGCGCGGCCGGCTGCGCCGCGGTTTGGACGGGCTGGACGCGACGCGCGCCGTGTTTCCCGGCGGTACCATCACGGGCTGCCCCAAGGTGCGCTGCATGGAGATATTGAACGAGATCGAATCGGAGCCGCGCGGGCCTTTCTTCGGCGGCGCGGGCTGGATCGGCCCCTCGGGCGACACGGTGCTGAACATCCTGATCCGGACGGCGCTGGTCCGCCGCGGGCGGATGACTTTGCGCGTGGGCGCGGGGATCGTGGCGGATTCGGACCCGGCGCGGGAATACGACGAGACGTTGCACAAGGCCGCGGCGCTGTTGAGCGCGTTCCGGCGGATCGGAGGATCGATTTGAAGATGAATCCGGAAAAGGTATGGATCAACGGAACAATCAGGGACGCGCGGGCGCCCTTGCTGTCCGTTTATGACCGCGGCTTCCTGTACGGCGACGGCGTCTATGAAACGCTGCGCGTGGAGCATGGACGGCTGTTTCATTTCGACGAGCATTATCGCCGGTTGAAAAATTCCGCCCGAGGTCTCGGCCTCCGCGTGCCCTACGGGGGAAAGGTTTTGCGCCGCGGCGTGGAGCGGCTGCTGAAATCCAACGGCCTTCGGGACGCCGTCTTGCGGATCACTCTGACCCGCGGTCCGGGGCCTTTGGGGTTTGACCCCCGGCCCGCGAAAACGCCGACCTGCGTGATGATCGCCACGCCGCCGCGCCGCCACGCGGAAGACCTTTACCGTCGAGGTGTCTTGTTGGCCGTGGCCCGCGTTCGCCGGACGCCGGCCACCTCATTGGATCCGGCGTTCAAGTCCACCAACAACCTGAACAATATTTTGGCGAAGATGGAGGCGGTGAAGCGGGGGGCCTACGAAGCGCTGATGCTGAACATCCGCGGCGATGTGGCCGAGGGCACGATCAGCAATGTCTTCTTCATTTCCGGGAAGATCCTGCGGACGCCTTCCCTGGATTGCGGCATTTTATCCGGCGTGACGCGGTCCGTCGTGCTGGCGCTGGCGAAGCGGGAAGGCTTGAAGGTGGCGGAAGGACATTATTCCCTGAAGCGGTTGTTCAGGGCCGAGGAAGTTTTCATCACGAGCACGACCATGGAAGTCATGCCCGTAACGCGGATCGCGGACGAGAGCGGCAAGGTTCGTCGCGTCGGAAACGGCCGGGTGGGCGATTGGTCTCGGCGGCTTCGCGCCGCGTATCAAAAAGAAATTTCCCGGATGTGGTGATTGCCGGCGGATTGAAGGGGCGCTAGGCGGCCGCGGGCGGGGCGTCCCCGCCTGCTTGCAGAGACGGCAGGGGAAGCGTGAACCAGAACTCGGCGCCCTTGCCCGGTCCATCGGAGAGAACGCCGATTTCGCCGCCGTGGGCTTTGACGATTTCGCGCGAAATGTTGAGGCCCAGGCCGATGCCGTCGCGTTTGGACGCGTGTGATTCGACCTGGTAGAACTGCTCGAAGACGTGGCGCAGCGAGGTGGGGGGAATTCCTTCGCCGGTGTCCGTCACGGCCACCCGCATCATGTCCTCCGTTAGGGAGACCGACAGCACGACCGAGCCTTCTGCGGGCGTGTGTTTGAAGGCGTTGCCCACGAGGTTGGTGAGGACCTGTCCGAGCCTCCGCGCGTCCGCTGAGATGATCGGCAGGTCTTTCGACGGCAGCTCGCTTTTAAAGCGAATCTTTTTCTCGGCAGCGATGGGCGCCATCCGGTTGACCGTGTCGCCGATGATTTCTTTCAGGTCCGCCGGTTCCTTTTCCACCCGCAATTTTCCAGCCTCGATGCTGACAAAATCCATCAAATCCGAGATCAACATCCCTAGATGGTTCGATTCCTTGACGATGACCTCCAGGAAGTTTCGTTTCTGCTGTTCCGGTAGTTCGGCGGTGGTCGTCAGCACCTGGGCGTATCCCTTGATCGACGTGAGCGGCGTGCGCAGGTCGTGGGAGACGATGGAGAGGAATTTGGATTTCAAATCGTTGAGGCGGTTCAGCTGGTCGTTGGCCCGCTGGAGGTCCGCCAGCAGCGCCTTGTTTTCCTTGGCCAGTCGCCTTTTTTCCAGCGCTTTGTTGAGGGACCGCTTCAAATGGTTGGCGTCCACGGGCTTGATGAGGTAATCGTAAACGTCGGCCTGGATGGCTTTGACCGCCATGTCGAGCGAGGCGTGGGCCGTCATGAGGATGATGGGCAGTTCCTCGTCGATGCGACGCAATTCCTTGGCCAGTAGGAGCCCGGTGGTGTCTCCCAGCTGGAAGTCGACCAAGGCGGCGTGGTATTCATTTTTCTTCATCAGTTCCAATCCGTCGCGTCCCGATTCCGCCCCGTCCACTTCATATCCCTGGTCCGAGAGACGGTCCACCATCATGCTCAGAAGGGCGGATTCGTCGTCCACCACCAAAATCCGTTCCGCCGGCGGCTTGTCCCCTGGGCCCGAGGTCTTGGACGCCCGCAGGTGGTCCA
Source organism: uncultured Elusimicrobia bacterium (assembly GCA_964482515.1). Classification (GTDB taxonomy): domain Bacteria; phylum Elusimicrobiota; class Elusimicrobia; order FEN-1173; family FEN-1173; genus CAYZXT01. The sequence continues at coordinate 69,752 of CAYZXT010000001.1, forward strand.
CCAAATAGGAGATGCCGCGTGCGGATGGAAGCATGGCCCACCCGTCGCCGCGGACGGCCGACCGCATGGTTTCTTCCAAAGGGTCGTCGAGCAGGATCATCGTTTTGGCGTTGGGATGGGCCTGGTAGATTTGGCGCAGGAAAATAGCCAGGGGCGTGTCCGCGCTTTTAACGTGCACGGCGAGGAGGGCCGACGGATTTTCCGTCAGGTTTTTTATCGCTTGTTCCAGGGAGGACGCCGGAAGCAGCTTCGCTTTTTGCAGGAAATCAGGCGCTTTGTTGGAAGCTTGCGAATAATAGACGATCGGAGGGCCTTGCGGTTTCCTCAGAAGCGGTCCCGCATCTTCGGGCCGAAAGGGGGCGTGGATCGTCGTCCAACCGCCCCGCCCGCTTTCATCCGCGAGAGTTTCCTCCGGCGGCCGGTCGGGAAGGAATACGAAGAAGGATTCCGGGTGCTGAAGCTTGGCGTTCTGGAAGGCGTCCCAAAGTTTGACCGGCTCATCCAGGGCCATGTCCAGGACTAGCCCCTGGAACATGAAGCGCTCGGAAAGGTGCCGGAAGCGGGCCAGTTCTTCGACGGACGTGATGGTCCAGGGAGAGAGGGTCCCCTGATCGAACACTTGGTCGAAAATCTCCTGCCGGGAACTCCCAAGCAGGAGGTGGTGCGTGTGGGACATAAAGAATCGTCCGCCTTTCCGCGGCGCTAAAGTAAAATGCGATTTATATAGATTTTACAGCTAATTTTCATGCGTCTAAGACATGGTCACTCATTTATACCCTATAATGTCAAAGTATCAAGGGATATTTTTTGATATTACCGGCTTAATGTTTTTGCAAGGCCTTGCCTTGACGGAGCATGGTTTCGGCCCTATAATTGCTTATCGCTTCGAATCATCAAATGGCATCGATTTATCGAGTGTGACCTCTATGAGTTCCGCAGCCGCTTTTTCAATGGGAGGGTCCCCCCAGGGATCGTTGGCTTGGCCGTCCGCCGCCGGATGCCGGGTTTTGCTTTACTCCCGCGTGCGGGACGCCGCAGTCAATCTAGGGCGGACGTTCGAAGCCTTCGGCGCGCGGGTGCGGTTTTGCGATCTGCAGAGCGCCTTCTGGGAATATTTAGAGACCGGCGTTTGGGACATCGTTATTTTTGACGTGGAGCGGGGTTCTCCGCCGTCAGCGGAAAGCCTTCAGAAAGTCCGGGCGGCGCAACCCAAAGCGGCCCTTTGGCTTTTGGCCGATGTCGTTTCCCTGCCCGAGGACCTTCGGCAGCTGGGTCAGCAGAACTTTATCCGGATCTTTCATAAACCCGTCACGCCGGACGAATTGCTGGGCGCCATGCCTTCCCGACGGGGAATTGAAGACGATTCTCCCGGGGAAGAAGCCCTCGTCCTGGTGGTGCACCCCGATCCGGCATTTTGCGAGGCCATCACGGAATTCCTGTCGATTGAGGGACATCAATCCCGCTGCGTGCGCGACGGGGCGGAAGCCGCGGCCGAAGTGCGGCGGCAGTTCTATCACATGGCCCTGGTGGATACCAGCGTACAGGACGCCGCCGTGTGGGACCTGGCCCAGCAGATGCACGAGGCAAACCCGCACCTCGCTGTCATAGCCTTGGCGGATTACTCGTCCATCGAGGCGGTCCTCGCCGCGATGCGGGCCGATGTCTTCGACTATTTGCAGAAGCCCTTGGACCCCTTCGCTTTCCGGCGGACGCTTCGGAAAGCTCTTGAAAAACAGCGGTTGACGCTGCAGATTCAAGTGTTGCTGGAGGGACTGCGGAAGGCGAACCAGGATCTTTTCCACTTGAACGAGCTGAAGAGCAAGTTCCTTCGCGTGGTGACGCACGACCTGCGCACGCCTTTGACGTCCATTAAAGGATACGTGCAGGCTCTGAACGCCGGGTTGATCCGGCCCGACCAATACAAAAGCTCTTTCGCCACCATCGTGCGGGAAAGCTTCCAGCTCGAACATCTGATCAACGATTTGATGGATTTCGCCTCCATGGAGACCGGCAAGCTGCGGTTGGACCGGGCACCCCTTAAAACGGAGGAGTTTTTCCGGGTGCTCCTGGACCGCTTCGCGGTTTCGGCTGAAAAAAGGGGTATCCGCTTCACTATCCAGGGACTGAACGACCAGCTGCCGGAGCTTTTCGCAGACCCCCGCCGCCTGGACCAGGTCTTGACGAATTTGGTGAGCAACGCTTTCAAGCACACGTCCCGCGGGGGCAGCGTCACCGTTTCGTTCATCGCGGACGCGGACCGTTTGAGGGTTGAAGTGGAAGATACGGGAGAGGGGCTTTCGCCCGATCAGTTGACCAAGATCTTTGAGGAGTTTTACCAGGTGGAAGGCGCTGTGGGCCAAAAAGAGGGTTTAGGCTTGGGACTGGTCATCGCCCGGGAGATCGTTCAGCGCCACGGCGGCGAGATCGGCGTGGCCTCCGAAGGCGTGTGCAAGGGCGCGCGATTCTGGTTCTCCATCCCGTTCCACATCGGCGGCGAGAGGTGACCGCCAAACTTCTCGTCGTGGACGACGACACGGACATTCGGAACCTTCTTCACATTGCCTTGTCCGGGTTTGGTTATAAGGTGTCGATGGCCAGCAACGGCAGGGAGGCCCTCGAACTGATGCAGTTGGAGCCTCCGGACGTCCTGATCACCGACGTCATGATGCCGGAAATGAACGGCTATCAGTTGGTCCAATATTTGAGCACGGATTATGAATTCCCGCTTCCGAAGATCATCATTCTGACGTCGCGGACCGATCCGTCCGACGTGCAAAAGGGGCTGGGCGTGGGCGCGGACGCATTCATCACGAAGCCTTTCGATATGAACGAACTCGCGCAGCAGGTGGCGGAACTGCTGGAGGAAAAGTGACCACAGGGAACATTATGCCGTCGAAGACGTTGACTAAATGAAGCGTTAATCAGGCCGACTGAGGGAGACAAAATAATATGTTCCGAAAATTGCGCGTTTTTTGGCAGAACCACTGGGTGAAGATCACGGTCATTGTTTTGATCGTCTTGTTGGTCATACTGACTTTCGTGGGCCTGATGTCCCTGGAGTCCTTTTACAGGAACATGACCTTGGCCACCCTCCCCGTCAATATCTTGATGGCGGTCTGCAACGCGCTGGTGTTCGTGTATCTCTACATGTATGTGCTCCGCGGCGGCTTCGGGTCGCTCAAGAAGAGCGCCCAGATCAACGTGAGCGACGTGAAGGTGGGTTTCAAAGACGTCATCGGCCTGGAGAACGCCAAGAAAGAGGCCATGGAAGTGGTCCAGTTGCTGAAGGATCGGGCGCGGTTGAAGGCCATCGGCGGGCAGATCATCAAGGGCCTCCTGATGGTGGGACCTCCGGGAACGGGCAAGACCCTTTTGGCCAAGGCCATCGCGACGGAAGCGGGCGTACCCATCCTCTCCATCGCGGGAAGCGAGTTCGTGGAGGTTTTTGTCGGTGTGGGAGCGTCGCGCGTGCGCAAGCTCTTCGACAAGGCGCGGCAGCTGGCCTACGCTCACGGCGCCTGCATCATTTTCATCGATGAGTTGGACGTCATCGGCCGCGGCCGGCACTTCAACGCTTTCGGCGGCGGCGAGGAAACCAACAGCACCCAGAACCAGCTTTTGGCGGAGATGGACGGACTGGGCGCGAAACAGGAAAACGTCGTCATCATCGGCGCCACCAACGCGGGGGAAAACGTGCTGGATGCCGCGCTCTTGCGCCCCGGACGCTTCGACCGGAAGATCTACATCGACAGGCCAAACCTGGACGAGCGCGTCGAGCTGTTCCGGTATTATCTGAAAAAAGTGAAGCACGATCCGGAGATCGACGTGGGCCGCCTGGCGCGCAAGTCCGTCTACAAATCCCCGGCCGACATCATGAACATCGTCAAGGAATCCGCCCTCATCGCCACGCGGAACGGCCGGGACCTTGTGACCTACCGCGACCTTTCGCAGGCCATCGAGCGCATCGATCTTGGTGTGGCGCACCGCCTCAACATGCAGCCCCAGGAGCGCGAGGCCGTGGCGTACCACGAAACCGGACACCTCATGGTCCTATACCAGCTGCATCCCACCGATGACGTTTTCAAGGCCTCGATCATTTCGCGCGGCGGCGCCCTCGGCGTGGTCCATCACCAACCCCGCGAGGAACTCTTCACCCACAGTCGCGAGAAAATCCTGGCCGACATCAAGGTGTCGCTGGCCGGCTATATGGCGGAGAAGATCAAGTACGGCGTGACGTCCAGCGGCGTGGCTTCGGATTTCACCCAGGCCATGCACCAGGCGCACCTGATGGTGTGGCGGCTCGGCATGGGCTCCAACGGTTTCATCGGGGACTACGCCTCCATCCCCAAGGAAGAACTGTCCGACAATCTCAAAGAGAAACTAAACAACGAGACTTATAACATCCTCAATCAGTGCTCCAAGGAAGTCGAGGAGTTCCTGAGGAAGGAATGGGTCATGGTGGATCGATTCGCGCAGGAGTTGATGAAGCGCGACGAATTGGAGTATGATGAAATCCATGCGCTGTTCGCCGAGTACGGAAGGGCCAGAAACCAAGTTCCGATCCGGACGGTCAAACCCGATGACGAAAACCCTTCGGAGGCTCAGCCTCCTGTGGGCGATTCCTCTCATCCTGCTTAACGCCTGCACCCTTCGACAGGCCAGCTACGCCAAACCCCGGCTGGTGGAATCCGTCAAAGAACTCTGCAAAAAAGAGTACAATCTGGACGTGGAATCGCGTCTGGTGGGCAAGACCCTCTATGTCTCCTGCGTGCTGGACGGGCTGGTGGGGCACGACTTGGGGCTTCAGACGGAAACCTTGGACAAGTTGGAAGGCGCGATGCTGTCCTCCACCAGGGTGGCGCTTTCCACGGACGCGGATCTGAACTTCCTGATGCTTAAGGCCCGGGATTCCCGGCTGGGAGTGACGGTGAGCTTGCTGCGGTATTTGCCCGACATCAAGAGCTTGATCTTTATGCGGATATCCCGGTCGGACTTTGAGGAGCGCCTGGTCATGGAGACCGAGACCACCTCCGAGCCCGACAATCCCGCCGCTTGGGAAGACATCCCCATGACGCAGTTCCTTTCACGCCTGGTGGCGTCCCGCCTGCAGAGGCAGTTCTCCTCGAACCCGCTGGTGAGCGCGTTCCTGCGAATCCGGCAGGTCAAAGGCGTCTTCAAGGAGAACATCCTCACTTTGCGGTTGGATGAGTTCGACGACGAGCCGAACCCGAACGTCCTCATCCAGCAGATCGTCCGGTCCGCGGTCGAGAATACCGTGCTGGACGTGATCCGGAAATACGGCTCCGCCGATATCGTTAAACGCGTCGTCGTTTTGGACGGCGGAGGGCGGACGACCCTTGACTTATCGACCAAAGACCTTGAACAAAAAGCCAAAAGCGAAAACACAAAAGCAGCCGCGTAAAGCGCCCGCGGCGTCAAATCCAACCCGCGACCGGCGGTTCATCGCCGTCGTTTTGCGGCGGGGGACATGGCTGCTCCATGGGTTTTTTAAGGAAGCCCTGCAGGGGATCCAGCGGGTGGCGTTCTCCCAGGGATACGGGTTGGTCGTCCTCGATCCGGCCATGGCCAACCGGCTGGAGGCGTCGCAGGTGTTGGCTTCTTTGGAAGAGATGGCCAGCGGTTTGCTTTTGGTGGCGCCCGAGGCGGACGCTGAATTGCTGGCGGCCGTGACGAAATCACAATTGCCCTCCATGCTCCTTTACGGACGGCATCCTTCCCTCAGCTTCGTGCAGGTGGACAACGAGGGAGGGGCCTTCGCCGCCGTGGAACATTTGATCCAGTTGGGGCACAAGCGGATTGCCTTCCTTAACGGTCCGTCGAACGCGGTGGGCGCCCAGGAGCGCTTGTCCGGCTATTTAAAAGCGCTTGAAAAGCACGGCTTGAAACGACAGGATGAGTACATCATGACGGCCGATTACGAACAGTCCCGCGCTTACAAAGCCATGAAGGAACTATTGCGCCGCGAGCCCCGCCCCACCGCGCTCTTCGCCGCTAACGACCAGATGGCGCTGGGAGCCATTTCCGCGGTCAATGACGAAGGATTGTCCGTGCCGGGAGACATGGCGGTCGTGGGTTTTGACGATTTGGACTTGCCCAGCCTTACTTTCCGCGCGCCGCCTCTCACCACCGTTCGTCAGCCCATCTATGAAATCGCCAAAGAAGGGGCCGAAGGATTGATCTTCGCCATCGAAGGCCGCATCACGGATCTCCGCCAGCGCGTCTTCCCCAGCCAGCTCATCGTCCGCAGCACCTGCGGCGCCCAACAGAAAAAAATCCAAGCCTAAAATTTACATCACAGTTACAACTTGTTAAGATAACCTTCGGTTACGAAGTTGTAATCTTCGCTTACCGTTCGTTTACGCGCTGTCCGGTCTTTTAAACCCAGCTTCCGCATAACACATTAAATTCCGCGGGCTTTCATTTCCCGCACGTCGTGGAATGGATCCCTTCGATGATGAAGGAGGTACGGTTTGTCAACGGAATCAACTCGCTGTCATTTGGACAATGGCCATTGGGTCGGCCGGATCGCATCGCTTACCGCAAGCGTTTTGCTCTTCAATACGGTGGCTGCGCCTTGGGCTGAAGCTAATTTCTGGAAAGAACGGCGCGAAGCCGTTCCGGCCGATTCCCGATCTTCCGCGCTTTACGCGGCCGTGCCTCTCGCCGATTTCCCCTCCGCTCTTCCCGCCGTTTCCCATCACTATTCGCCCGCGGTCACGTTGCCGATCAATTCCGTCGGTCTGGACATTCCGCCCGGTCTGGTTTCGCTGCCGTCCTCTTTCGGTGACGTCCAGCAAATCCGTCCCGCACCCTTTTCCCGAGAGCGGCCCTGGGTCATCCTCATCCAGGACGCCCACGCCGTCGCCTCCGCGCAGAAAAACATCGCCCGCATCCTGGAACATCTGCAGAATAACGCCCCCCGGTTCATTGTCGGATTGGAGGGCGCCTCCGGGGATTTCCGGCTAGATCCCTATCGCCAATTTCCCGACAAAGAAATACACGCCGCGGTCAGCGACTATCTTCTGGAGAATGATCATATCAGCGGGCCGGAATATTTCGGCATCACCGCGACCCGCGCCCCCGCGCTTTGGGGCGTCGAGTCGGCGGATCAGTATCTCTCCAACGTGGAGGCCTACCGCGCCGGCCTGAAGCTGAAGGCTGAGCTGCAAACACAATTCGCCCGGTATGATGAGCATCTCGCCAATTTGCGCCGAGTTGTCCTTACACCGGAATTGCGGGCGTTGGACAGGTCCCTTTCGGGATACGGGGGCGGTGACGTGGATTTGCTCAGCCATGTCCGCTCGTTGATGTCCTGGGCCGGCGACGGGATAGACGGATTTCCGGCCGTTCAGGCGCTCTCCCGTATCTTAAAACAGGAAGCTTCGATGGACTTCCGCGCGGTGGAAGCCGACCGTGCGCGGTTGATGGCGGCCCTCGCCCCGGCGTTGACTCACGATGAAGCGCAGTCTCTCATGCGTATGAGCGCGGCCTACAAAGCGGGCCGCGTCGGCTATTCAAGTTTTTATGGATTCTTCAGCAAGCTCGCCGATTCGAAGCGGGTATCCCTGGAGAACTATCCCGAATTTCAGAACTACGTCGCTTACGTCTCCGCGACGGAAAAGATCGACCGCCACGCTTTGTTCGGCGAAGTGGGGCGGCTAGGCGAGCATGTCCTGAAAACCTGCGAGGCGACGGCCGAACAGCGCGAAGTCCTGCGTCTCGGCGAGGACCTGTCATTGCTTCGCCGGTTGATGGAGCGCGAACTGACCAGCGGGGAGTGGGGGAAATATCTCTCGCGGCGGGGGGATATTTCTCGCATGGAAACGCGGCTGGCTTCGTTGGGCCGTCCCTCCGGGTCCGCCGGGGCGGGATCGGTCCCGTTGCCGGTACTGGTTGAGGCGCTCGAGGAGTTTTACCGCGCCGCGGACCGCAGGGACCAATCCCTGTTGAACAATCTTCTACAAAAAACGGGCGGGCCGGGCGACGCGCCTACGGCGGCCTTGGTGGTCGGCGGGTTCCATACGTCCGGGATCGCCCGTTTGCTGGATGAGAAGAAGATACCGTACGCGGTCGTGACGCCGAAAATCGGCGAGGTCTCGGGAAAGAACTCCCGATATTTAGATGTGTTCGCCGTCAACCACACGCCGCTTGAGAAGATGATGCTGGGCGAACGGTTGTTCCTAAGCCCGCCGCGGGCGTTGCAAGCGACCGTCACGGAACTATCGGCCACCGCCCAGGACCGGGCGGCCCTGCAATATCAGGCGGCGGCGCTCGCCGAGAAAATATCCAGGACCTTGGGGAATCGCCCGCGGGTGTTTTCCGAGTTGACAGAGCAGCTGGAATCCATACTGCAGGAGTTCTCGGAAATATTCAGCCGATTGTTCGGGGGAAATTTGCGCTGGCAATTGGCGGGCAGATACGCTCCGGACAGTTATAGCCTTCGGCGGGTGGAGCCCGAGCGTGTGCTCTACATGCAAATCAATGGGGATCCTCCCTCACGGGTTGCCGCGGGTGGCTCGTCCAAATCCCGCGTTGTGAAACAGTATCATCCTCTTTCCGTGAGAGGTCAGAACCTTTTCCGGGCGATAAAGTCCCTGTTCAAAGCCGATTCGCGCACCCGCTACATCGCCGCGCTTTTCCTTTTTAACCTTTCACTGGCGTGTTTCGTCTTGTCTCCCCTGCTCCTCGGTGTTTTTTCCTGGATTTCCGCGCTGGGCATGGCCGGTTTGCTGATCGGCTTGGTCCTTCTCGTAAGGCCGTCGACGATCTCAAAGCGGGGCGTATTTCGGTTCATCCTTGTCGTTCTCCCTCCGTTGGTGATCTGGGGAGGTTTGTTCACCCTGATGTTGGGGCCCTCCCTAGGGTTCATGGTCGGCGGAGTGCTTTCGGCGTCCATTTATTTGCACGAATACAGTCATTTGCGGGCATTTCGTTTCAAGGGGTTCGATAAGGCCCGGATCGCCAGTTTCGCCGATATGTTCGCGGCATTCCGCCAAACCGGCCGATGGTTTTTCTTCAGGATGTTCCTCATGCAGCTCCTTTCCGTCGCGGTCGTGACCGTCCATGACTGGGACGGGTTCGTGAACCAGGCCCAGCTTTCCCCCGAGGAGGAGAAGAACCAGCACCTCATCGCCCTGGTGGGGCCGTTCACAAATCTCGCGCTCGTCAGCCTTGCCGTTCTCCTCCTCCCGCTGAATTCTCCGCTGCAATCGATCACCATCGTCGTCAATTTACTGCTGGGCCTGGCGAATCTGTTGCCCCTGTGGGGTTTGGACGGATGGAACGGCTGGCTGCGCAGCTCGTGGCAGGAGCGGCTCGCGCCGTTCAATAAAAAATTCGGTCTTGGACTGATCCTAATCCTTTTCGGTAGCGTCAATTTGCAGAATCCGCAGGTCATCCTGGGCCTGGTCCGGTTCGCCGCGGCCATCCCCTCCTTCCTTCCGCTTGTTCACGCGGCAAACGTTGTTTTTTGGTCGATCGTTTTTCTTCACTACGCGAGGAAGGAAAACCTTTCCGTGAATAGGATTGCCAGAGCCGTTCCGCTCCGCGTCCGGCGTCTCGCGCGGCAGGCGGCCGGTTTTTGGCGCGGCCTCACCGCGCTTTCGCCCGTCAGACAGCGGGCGGAGGGCGACGGCGTCTATCGGTGGCGCGGCCAATTGCTAGCCATCGATATGCTCGCCGTTTTGGTGGTTGTCTTGGTTATTGCTCTTCGCGCGACCCCCGGATTGGTTGTCTCCTCAACCGTTCAGGAGAGCGCGATTATGTCGGTTTTAGGATTCCAATCGTTCCTTTTCGCAATGGGCTTCGCTTTGATCGGCTGGAATATTTTCAAGCCCGCAAGAATTCTGGTTCCAATGCTTTCGTTTTTATATTGGCAAACCGTTGGACGTGTCTGGGACCTGATCGTGGGCCCCGATGGCCGGGCGCGGCGGCTGTTCGATTTCCTGGCGCCGCGCGACCCGATGCCTCGGCATCTGAACGTGATCATGGTTTTGGGGAGCGACGATCTGGATACGGTGGTCGAAGCCGCGCGGCTCTGGCATGAGAAAACCACGCCTGAGGGCGGGCGCGTTCCCATTTTCATCTCCGGGGGCATCGGCCGCTTGACGCCGGCCCTGCGCGCCGCCGTCGAAAGAGAAGGGATGTCCGCCGGAGCGGAAACATCGGAAGCCGAAATGCTGGCTTGGATGCTGCGCGAGAAGCTGGGCTGCAAGGACGCGGAAATCATTCTGGAAACTGAGTCGACGAACTCCTGGGAGAACGCCCACCTCAGCCTGCGGAATCCGCGCTTGATAGAGATCCTTTCGGCGGACGGGGCTCCGAGGGCCGTTGCCTTGATCCAGCGGCGGTTCCTGCAGCTCCGCGCGGAGCGAACTTTGGCCCGGGAATTGGAGAATTTAAATCAGCCGTGGACCAAAAACATGCGGATATACAATCATGCATCGAGCGTCGACGACGCCGGCCGGTCCCAATCCATCGTGGACGCGGCGAATGAGTTCGCCCGCCTGCGTCCCTACGCTCAACGTAAAGGCATGCTGCCGTCCGCCATTCATCCGGGCCTAGTGCGTTCCTATGAAGACGCCCGGCGGCGCGCGCTGGCGGAGGTCTCCAAACGGCTGGGTTGGAATTTCGTTCCGGGTTTCGGCCGACTGCTGCGCGGCATGAACGTGTTGGCGGATTCGGGAGACGGGTATCTGGTTTTGACGAATGTCGACCGAAATGTACCGGTCAACGACGGAAGCGGCAAAACGATCGAGCCGCGGCTGTTCATCAGATTATTCGGAAAAGAACTTCCTCCCTCCGCCAACTTCCGCGAAGGGATCGACACGGTCGTTGTTGTCCGTCCGGGAAAGGCGGATATTTCCGGCCTTGACTCCGTCCGTTCCTGGGCGGGGAAACCCGCGAGGCGGCCGTTTCCCATTTTGAAAACGGTGCTGCCGATCCTGTTGATCGGAATCGTTTTCGTTGGGATTGCAGTTTTGATCTCGCCGTTGTTCTTGCCGCATTCCGGCGAAACGCTGAGCATGATGGGTGTTGTCGGCATCGGGTTGGTCGGAACGATGAAGCCCGAAGAGTGGTACAGCACACAGCCCACGGACCCGAACTGGGTGAAAAACAATGCCAGTGAACTCAGCGAATGCACTTTGGTCAGCTTACAGATGGAATCGGCCCCGGACGGAAGCCTGATGCAGAAGGTCAGGAACGTTTTCATCCGTGGGCATATTCTCGTTCGCCACTTGTCGCAAGCCTACATGACGGGCGGGCTCGGGGCCCTCATGCGGGACCTGATCGCCGCGTGGTCTCAAAACGGCATGGACACGATCGCCGTGCACCCTCTTTATGAGCACAGCATCAAAGAGAACCCCCAGACCCCTGTGGACGGATTGCCGGCAGAGCCGGTGGACGGCTCGGCCGCGGCGGGCACCTTTGGCGAGGTGATGCGGAATCCCGGAGTGCTTTCGGACACCGGAATCGAGATTTCCCTCACTTTAAACACCGAGGAGTATTTCGCCCATGCGGGGCAGGGATGGGACAAACGGCCGCTGAACTTTAAAGACAGGGTGATTCAGGTTCATTTTTATCAGGGCGGTACGCGCCATGGCTCGGCCAGGCAGTTTTACGTCGATGCTTTCGCCCTGGACGATCAGGGCCGGAAAATCCGCGTCTTCGACGAGTTGTATCCGGACACGGAATATCGCGATCTCCAGATGGCCGTTTACAATGAGGCGGTCAAGGAATTGGTGGCTCGCCTTCAGGCGACCGGTGAATGGGGCGGGGCCAAGCCCAACATCATCGCGGTGGAGAATGAGGTTTTGGTCAGCCTTCCGAAGCCTCTGGCGTGGATGCGTTTCAACGTGAACCACACCGTCGTGCCCGCGGGCATGTGGAAATCCTATTGGTTCAGCCGGTTTTTACTCGGGTTCACCGAGGCGGAGGCTCAGCCCTACAAGGTCAACGTTGGGGGGATCGAGAGGATCGAAATCGCCCGGCACATTGCGCAGAGGACGAGACGGATCGTCGGAGTGGGTTTGGTGGAGCACACCCGCGTACTGATCGACAGCGTGTTCCAGGGTGTGCGGCAGGTCGCCCGGTACGCCAAGGACTATTTACGCAACACCAACGGCGTTCTGTTGGAAGAATGGCAGGCGCCGGAGGTCCGAGCGCTTGTGGATAGGTACAAAGGGAATATGGGACTGGATCCGGTCGTGGCGAACGACGGCGAGTTGTTCCGAAGGCTGGAATCGCCAGAGAATAAGGCGCTCCAGGAGAGTTTTTTGGCGGAATTTGAAGCGATCAAGTGCTCCCTCAGTCTGGAAACGCTGCTCTGGATGCACGAAAAGCAGCCCCAGTTCCTGGGCGGCAACACCTGGCTCGCCGACACGCTGAGGGCGGCCGGATACGCAGGTGATCGGATCGACCTGGAAATCACCCGCCTTTCCGGTCTATCACGGGAGGCCCGTTTGCTTTTCATGCAGGGTTCAGACGCGCAATCTTTGCGCGAGGCCATCCTCTCGCACCCCCTCGCCTCCAATGTCCGACGGAAGGTTTCCTATAAAGGCCCTGACCTCTACAAACTCATCACGAGGATATTTAAAGCCGATTCCGAGGATGCCGTGGATATGTCCCCATACCAGCTCGAGGAATTTCTGGCGTCCTTGGGCGATAATCCCGACGCAAAATCGGCCTTCATCGCTTCTGGTGTGCGCCTGATCATCGGCGGCCGCGAATTTTCGCGGGAGATGTACGATTTGATCAAGGGATTGCAATCGAGCGTCCAGGATCTGGGGCTGCAGGGCCAGATCGCCTTCATCGAGGATTACAACCCGGAGGAGGCGCGGGTCATATTCCACGGGATGCACGCTTGCGTTATGCTGTCCGATGAGTTTGAGGAGGCCTCCGCCACGGGCATGATGAAGGGGCAGATCAACGGCGCGGCCATGATCGGCGTTTTGGGCGGCGCCATGTCGGAGATATTGAAGATACGGGTCAACTCGGCGGAGGTCGCCGGTAAAAAAGCCGTAGGTCAATTGTTGGACCTGGTGGAATGGAAAGAATCCATCGTTAATAAGCACGACTCCATTCGGGACTGGCTGAGACAAGGCTTCGTCGAGATATTAAATGGGTTCCTCGTCATTTACTCAACGGAACATAGCAGAGACTCCATGAAGGGCCGCCGGCCGGATCCATTGAGCCTGCTGATGGCGTTTAACGCTTTCGGGGCAGAATATAAGGAGGATGGATATGAAGGCCGTACGCGGCGGAATCTAATGTGGCATTCGCTCACCTCTTCCACGCGCGTTGACGCGGCCCGCAGCCAGGCCCGGGCGCAAATGATGATCATACGGGAGGGGCTGCTCGAGGACAAAGACGTCAAGCAGTTGTTCGGCGGACTCAACGTCTCACCCCGCATGGCCCGCGCGATCCTGGAGGGTGGGACGGATTTCGAATGGAAATACCGCCCCGGCGGCCCCCAGGGGCCACTCGAGCTTGTGCTTCACGGCGGTTTGGGACTCCGGAATTTCGTGAATGATTATTACAAAGACATCCGCCTGTTGGATGAGAGCAAGCGCAACGACGTGATGTGGCACCACAGCGCCACCCTGGATATTTTCGACCATTTGGTCGGTCTCCTGAAGTCGGATGGGTTGAAGGTCCAGCCCATGGAGGCGGTGATCCTCAGGATCATGCAGTTGAAAGAGAAAGCCCGTTCGGAGTCCGATCTCGTCCTTCGGACTGAAATCGGGCTGAGGGCTCTGTCCCTGGCCAACGACCTGGTCCCTTATCTGGAAAGAATCATCGCCGACCACGATCTTGAACTCGACACGCCCGTGAACGTGGTGACCTTAAAACCGGTCGAAAGCAAATCGAAGAAGGAATCCTCCCCCGCCATTCTGACCCGAGGGATGGAGGAGCGGATCATCGCGGGGCTGCACGCGGCGGGCGTGACGGACGAGCTGCTGGAGGAAATCGTTTTGGTGTTCGACGCCTTAAGAAAGACCGGCGTGTTCGGCCCGATGATGACCACCCGCGATTCCGTCTATGTTTACGCGGCGTTGGAGAATTTTCTCGCGGCGGTCCTTGGCGTGATCGGGATCGGATCACCGGATAACCCCTACGCTTTGGACGACAGCCTCCTATCACACGAATACGACGCTCACGGCTGGCTGGACCATCCCGCCAACGAGGCGGAAAGAAAAGAGCTTTTGAAGAATGTGTCGCAATGGCTCAAGGCGCATCCGGATGAATACGCCCTGATCCAGGCGGAACTGCGCGGTCTGACGGATGAGAGTTTGGGGGTAATCGCGCAGCGCAACAGGATCGCGGAGGAGTTCGCCGCGCAGGTCCTTTCCTACCGCTTCGGCTTGAAGCGCCCGGAGTATGGCCTGTATTCGTACTTGCACGGGGAAGAGTTCGTGGCGCTCATGGACCGGTTCGCGGCGGAAGTTCAACCGGGCCAATCGTTCAGTTGGGACGATATCGTGGCCACTTTCGATCCCGAGGCGCGCGAGCTGGAGCCGTCGGACTTCACGACCTCGGGCCGCCCCGACGCCGAGTGGGCCATCTTTTTCGAATATCACATGGCGGATTTGCTGTTTCGCTTGAGCAAGGAATATGAAGCCTTGAAGGCGGGGGAAGTCGCTGTTTCCCAACCCTTCGCCGGGGAATCCCCCGAACAACGGCTCGCGCGCATTCGCGGGGAGCGTGACGCGGCGCGTTCCACGCTGTACCGCCATCTCAACGTTTTGCGGAACGATGCCGCCGCGAGCCTCGTCGCCGGCTGGCGACTGCGGGACCGATTCCATCCGGATTGGAAGGAGAAAAAGGAGGATGAGGGGAACCTGCCGGCGGATGTACTCCTCGATCTGAATGCGATCTTGTCGGACAATTCGCACGCCCGGGCCTTGCGGGACGATGCCGATGACGCGATAGAGGTTTTAGCGACAATCCCGAGGGGTAATGAAAGTGACGCGCTTGAGGTCCGTGCCGCCCATGATTTGTTGTCCAGCATCACGAAGACGAGAACATGGAAGAGCGAATCGCAAGCCCGCAGACTTTTGCGGAGAGCTGTCAACCGCGACCTTCAAAGATGGATCGCTCTTTCAGTGAAAGCAAAGCGGGCCAGCGACGAGTTCAAGGCCCAGAAAGAAGCGGAAGCGGAAGCGGCCGAGCGCGATCGACCCGCCCGCCACCAGCTACCGTTGTTCGAATTCGGCGGAGGCCTGTTTTTGCTTCGAAGTTTGAACGACACCGCGGCCCCGGCGTTGAGCGCGGCGGGGCTCTTCAACAGCGCGTTGTTGGTCGTTTCCCTGGTCGTACTTGTCCTGATCGTGGGAAACATTCGCGACCGGTGGGCCGCTAAAGCGGCTGCGTCGTCGGGCGATGGATTGCTCTCCGGCCTGCCTCGCGTGGATTCCGCGGCCCAGCGGCTTTTCGGTTTGCGGCGTGCGGACATCGCGGCGCAGCTCGGCCTCGAAAATAACAATTTGTTCGATACGGAATTAAGTGAGGACAACTTGCGGGTCCTTTTGCCCTCGGCGGGGAATTCGGCGGGGGACTTGCTGGCCGCCGTGGCGTCTCCGTCGGAGGATCAGGCGCTTTGGGCGAGCGGTATCGTTGACGCCCTGGCCAACCTGCCGGTGGACCGGAGGAGCGACGATTTTATCTTCGGTTTGGCGGTGCAGGATTTGGCCGCCGCTTTGTTGCCGGGAGGCGGCCGGATAAATCCTCTGATCGCCGTTGCGCGTTGGTCCCTGACGCGGAAGATCGCGGCCCGCGTGATTTCCATTCGCCAGAGAGCGCGCACTCCCGCGGAGTTGAATGAGACGGCCGGCGGGTTCGTCGACGCCACGTGCGGGTTAAGTTCGTCGCTCCAGGCCCGGCTGGCTAAGTCAAAGAATTTGTGGATCGCGGTGACGGATGGCCCGGCGCCGGAGTGGGAGAATCAAAGCGGCCCGCGGCGGACCATCTCCCTGAGAGACATCGAAGCTTTCGCCGGGACCGATGGGGCGGCTGTTCGCCGGATCGACGGCTCAATCGTTTCGGTCTCCGTGGACGCTTTGATCGCTTACTTGGAGGCGAAGATCGATCTGTCCGCCGACCAAATCCAAACGCTCCGGCAAATCGTCGTCACACCCATTTCCCCCGAATATACCGTCCGGAACAAGTCATTGGGGATCCGAATTGTGGAGTGGGCGTTGGGCGCGTTCTTTGAATTGAAACCGGGCGAACTGCAGGAACGGTTGAAATTCCAGGATGATATTCGCCGCTTGATCGAGCGCTTCGCTTAGGTTGGTCTTTCCATTTGACGGCGGACACGCGGCTTTATAGCATCCTTCTATGAAATCCCGGAACATCAAGAAGGATTGGCTTAAATCCATACAGAGCGTAAAAATCCGCCCCATTCTCCTGTCCAAGGAGGGGGAAAGTCCGCGTCAGCACTCGCGTTTCATGCGGTTGGCTTTGGCCGAGGCGCGAAAGGCTTCGAAGGAGAACGAAGTGCCGGTGGGGGCGGTTTTGGTGAAGGACGGGAAGGTCGTCGCGCGCGGCCATAACCGCATCGTTTCCACGCCGGATCCGACGGCGCACGCCGAGATTTTGGTCCTCCGGGACGGCGCCCGTCGATTGAAAAACGAACGCCTAAATGATACAATTCTTTACACAACCATCGAGCCGTGCTCGATGTGCGCGGGCGCGTTGGTTCTCGCCCGGGTGTCGAAAGTGGTTTACGGCGCGGCAGATCCAAAGGCAGGGGCGGGCGGATCCCTTCTCAACATCCTTCAGCATCCGAGTCTCAATCATAGGCTGAACGTGCTCGGCGGAATCCGGCAGAACGAAGCGGCGGGTTTGATCCGGCGATTCTTCCGGCGAAAAAGGAGACGGCGATGATCACGGACCAACGGTACCATCCGCGTGTCAGTTTTTTCATGGGCGGAGACATTTTCAAGCATCCCGCCGGGGAGAAGATCGGCCACACGGTAATCCGCGATCTGAGTTTGTCCGGGATGCGCGTGGAAACCCTGGAATGCCTGGAAGTCGCCCAGACCGTTTACGTTGATTTTTCAGTCGCGGGGAAGTTTGCGTTCCAAAAGGTTCCCGCGCGTGTCACCCGCATCTACCGGAACGTCGGCAGCTACATGGCGGGCCTCACCTTCATCGACGGTCACTTCAAGCGTAAAATCCACCAAGCTCTCAGCTTCGTCCTGGAGGACGGAGTTTAATCGGTTCTTGTGATGGCAGTGCCCCGGAAGTCCCACCCGAATTTGGGGGTGAACAGGGCTCGACGGGGATGTTGGAGACCGTGGTCGCAGGCCGAAGTCGCACGAGCTTCGTTAAAAAACGGGCAAAAACATAAACGCTAACGAACCGTTAGCCCTCGCGGCCTAGCGCCGTGACGTTCGCCTCTTGATGCCGGCGGGAGAGAGCGAACGCCGACAGCCGGCTGGTCGTTTCCCGCGCGTTTCGTCGGGAACGATGAGAAAACAACGGAGCTGGCGTTTGGGCGGTTCTGTCTAGAGACAACCCAGACGCGAGACCAACTCTAGGCTAAGCCTGTAGTGGCCTGGTTGACGCATCTTCGGACGCGGGTTCGATTCCCGCCACCTCCACCAAATCGAAAAATAAGCCCTGCCGCTTGTTGCGGCGGGGTTTTTTTTCGGTGTCAGTTCCGCCAATCTTCAGAAAACATCCAGCGTTTCTTTAGGACGGGAATGTATCCTGTCTCCATGAATGATCATTAAATTAAAGGAGACACATCATGCATCAGATCGGAGACTTCAAAGGCAATCCCACGCTGACCATCAAACAGAGGCAGGACGACCGGTTCGGTCTTACGTTCGGGTTGTCCAAAGCCAAGCTCATTCTCGACCATCTGGACGTCATCCGGCGGTTCTATGAGGAAAATAAAAGCCGCATGCCGGAGGGCGCGATGACGAAGTCATAATTGAATCCCCATCGGCCGGGCCAGCTGTCCGTCGCGGGAAATTTATTAGGCCAATAGAATAATTTGCCCGCTCCCCGTCAATTTTGTAGGATTTTTCCGTGGTCAACCAACAACAACCGGCGACAATTCTTGTGGCGGACGATGATGACATCGTCCAGGAGACTCTGGAAAACCTTTTGAGGGGACGGGGCTACCGCGTCGAGGTGGCCCAGGACGGACAGCAGGCCCTTGAAAAGTTCCACGAGCTCAAACCCGATATCTGTATTTTGGATATCGACATGCCCCGCTTCAACGGTCTTGAAGTCTGCCGGAAGATCAAAGACAATCCCGACACGCAGTTGACGCCTGTCATCATCATGACGGGGTTTTCGCCCGAGCAGGAAAAGATCCGGGCCCTCGAAAGCGGCTGCGACGATTTTCTCACCAAACCCATCCAAAGCGCCGAGCTGCTGGCACGCATCAAATCCCTCGTCCATTTAAAATCGCTTACCGACGCCCTGGAAGACGCCGAGGTGGTTTTGTTCACCTTGGCGCGCACGATCGAAGCGAAGGACCGCTACACGCTGGGCCACGCCGACCGGGTGGCGCGCTACGCCGTGGCCATGGGCCGCGAGCTCGGTTTCGACGCGGAAAAGATAGAACTGCTGCGCAAAGGCGGCATCCTGCACGACATCGGCAAACTCGGCGTGCCGGATTCCATCCTGCAAAAAGAAGGGCCCCTGGATACCAGCGAGTGGGGGCTGATGCGCCGGCACACCATCATCGGCTGCGAGATTTGCGAACGGCTCAAGGGCATGCGGGACGTGATCCCGATCATCCGCCACCACCACGAGCGCCTCGACGGCACGGGGTACCCGGACGGCCTCAAGAGCCACCAGATTTCCGATTTGGTCCGCATCGTCAACGTCGTGGACATCTACGACGCGCTGACCACGCGCCGTTCCTACAAAGACGCCTTTCCCGTGGACAAGGCGTTCAAGATCATGTGGGAAGAAGTGGAGCGCGGATGGTGGGACCGGGACATCCTCAAGACCTGGGAGGGCATGATCCGCAAGAACCGGGTCACCGGTTAAGCGCTTCCCCTCCGTGCCTTCCTCTCAATCCTCGCCGAATTTTGTAAAATAATTTCATGCCGCCGATCTCGCTTGGGGTGGATATCGTCGAAGTTCCCCGGATTTCGCGGCTGATCCGCCAACCGCGTTTCCTGGCGCGCGTTTTCACGCCCGTTGAGATTTCGTATTGCCGGGGGAAAAGGAACGCCGCCCAGCATTTCGCGGTTCGTTTCGCCGCAAAAGAAGCGGTGTATAAGGCCCTCGGGCGCGCCGGCGTCCCGCATAAACACATTTGGATAGAGAAGCTTTCCAACGGCAAGCCGGTCATCCGTTTGGGCGGCGCGTTGAAGCGGTTGGAGCGTAAGGTCAGCGTTTCACTGTCCCACACGGCCGAATATGCCGTGGCCATGGCACTGTTCCAAAAATAAGTTTTATGAAGAAGAACAGGTCTTCGATCTCGGCGCGCGTTCTCTCGCCGTCGCTGCTGAAGCTCTTTCTAAGACCCCGGCGGAACGACGCGAACAAGGGGGACTTCGGCCATGTTCTTGTTTTGGCCGGCTCCCGGGGCATGACCGGCGCGGCGCGGCTCTGCGCGGCGGCGGCTCTTCGCTCAGGCGCGGGGCTGGTGACGCTCGGCGTGCCGCAAAGCGAATACGCGGTTGTGGCGCGGGACGCTCGTTGGGAAGTCATGACCAAACCCTTCCCGTCCGCGGCGCAGGGGACATTCAGCGCGCGGGCTTTCGGACCGATTTCGGATTTCATACGCGACCGCAAAGTGACTTCCCTTGTGTTGGGGCCGGGATTGGGCGTCAACCCGCAGACGGTCCGGCTCGTCAAAAAAATCATCGGCTCATTTTCAATCCCGATCGTTCTGGACGCCGATGGATTGAACGTATTGGCCGCGGCGGGTTGGCCGGAAAACATTTCATCGCCCTTGATCATGACACCCCATCCCGGCGAACTGGCCCGTTTGCTGAACACGAATGCAGGCGTGATCCAGCGAAACCGGATCGGCGCGTCAGTCGGATTGTCCCGAGCGTGCGGGATCGTTTGCGTCTTGAAGGGGCAACGCACGGTCATAACGGATGGCCGGCGCGTTTTCATCAATCCCACGGGAAATCCGGGGATGGCGACGGGCGGTACGGGAGACGTATTGAGCGGGATCGTCGCGGCTTTGATCGCTCAGACGTCCGGGATGACGGTCGGTGAGCGGATGTTTCAGGCGGCCCTCGCCGGCGTCTATGTGCACGGTTCCGCCGGGGATTTGGCGGCGCGGCGCCGGACAAGGTTGTCAATGGCCGCCGGGGATATCATCGATTTTTTGCCGCAGGCCTTTAGACGCATTTTCGGGAAAAGGATTTAATGGACAACGCATCGATCAGACAACGGGTCATATCCCTTCGCCGGAAGATCCATCAATACCCCGAATTGGGGCGGCAGGAATTCAAGACCACCGATTTGGTTTGCAAAACGCTGAAGTCGGCGGGAATCCCTTTTAAGCGTTTTAAACCCACGGGTGTGGTCGCACTTTTGAAGGGACGCCGCCCCGGCCCCTGCGTGGCGCTCCGGGCGGACATGGACGCCCTCCCGCTGGAAGAACGGACCCCTTCGCCCTTCCGGTCGCGGCACCCCGGCGTGATGCACGCCTGCGGGCACGACGGGCATACTGCCATGGTCCTTACGGCGGCGCTGGTTCTTGCCGAAGAAAAGGACGCCCTTTGCGGCAGCGTGAAATTTTTGTTTCAGCCTGACGAAGAAGGCGCCGGCGGGGCCAAAATCCTCATTAGCGGCGGCGCGCTGAAGAACCCGGACGTGGACGCCGTCTTCGGCGTGCATGTCAACCCGCGCCTGCCTGCCGGAACACTCGGCGTGAAGCCCGGCCCGCTGATGGCGTCGGTGGACCGGTTCACTCTCGACATTTTGGGCGAAGGCGGCCACGGCGCCTATCCCCACGAAGGGCGCGACGCGGTCGTGATCGCGGCGCAGGTGGTGAACGCCCTTCAAACGCTGGCGTCGCGGCGCATCGATCCCGTCGAGCCCGTGGTGGTGACCATCGGGACCATCGAAGGCGGAAGGCGGTTCAACGTTCTGGCGGAAAGCGTCCGCATGACCGGAACGGTCCGCACCCTGAGCCACGACCTCCAGCGGCGGATGCCGGGTTTGATAAAGGAGATCGTCGGCGGAGTGGTGAAGGCCCATGGCGGCCGGTACAAATTGGATTATCAGGTTTTGGGTCACCCCTTGGTGAACGACGGGCGGATGACCGAGCTGGCCGCGCGGGCGGCCGAGCAGGTGGTCGGAGCTAAGAAAACGTTGCGTCTGGATCGCGCCTCCATGGGGGGGGAAGATTTTTCCGAATATCTGGATCGGGTGCCGGGCTCCTTCGTTTATGTGGGGACAGGGGCCGACCGACGGACGAAACGACCGTGGCACCACCCGTCATTTTTTCTGCATGAGGGATCCTTGGAAGTCGGAGTCAAATTCCTCTGCGCGGTAGCGCGAGAAAGTCTGGTGCGATTATGCTCGTGATGGAACAAAATCAAGTGAAGGAGCAACGGGACCAAATGGAAGCCGCCTTACCGCCTCCGCCCGTTGTTTCAGGAGGTAAAGCAATGCTGGCAACAACCGTGGGTATCGCATTTGTGCTTTTGGGGTCGTGGGGCATGATCCATTGGGGGCAGGAATTGATCTTTGTTTTGAAGGGCCTGCTTCCCATCAGTCTGGTCCTGGGCGGCGTCGTGGCCGCCATCGTCGGCATCGCCTCCTTGAAGCCGTCGGCGGAACTTCAAAAATTAGCGGAAGAGCATAGTTCCAAGAAATCGTCATAAAGTTGGCCGGATCTTTGAATCCCTCCATGGGCAGCCCTTTCGTCCGACAATGGGGGGAATGGAAATTATTGAAGCGCTGGCTCCCGCTCCTGGGCCGCGGCCTCCCCGGGAACGTGCTGGTGGGTCCCGGCGACGACGCCGCGGTGCTGAGAGTCGGGGACGAGCGGTGGGTCTTCACCACGGACATGTTGGTCGAAAAAGTCCATTTCGATCGGCGTTGGACTTCCGGCGAGGACCTCGGCCACAAAACCCTGGCCGTGAATTTGTCGGACTTGGCGGCGATGGGAAACATCAAGCCGATGTTTGGCGTTCTTTCGGCCGGACTGCCTCCGGGCTTGCCCGTTTCGTTCATGGATGATTTTTTTCGCGGTTTCCGCCGTTTGGCCCGGCGGCATGGTTTTCACCTGGTGGGTGGAGACACCGTTCGCGCCGAGCGCCTGGTTTTCTCGCTGACGGCCGTCGGCCGGGCGAGAAAAAGCGATCGCGTCGTGCTCCGCGGCGGGGCCGAGGTCGGAGACATTATCCTGGTCACGGGCACAGTGGGCGACGCGGCGGCCGGGTTGTCGTTGGCACAGTCGAAGCCCTCGGGGTTGCCGGCGGTTCAGAGGGATTTTTTGCTCCGCCGTTTGAAGCGGCCGACGCCGCGGCTGGACGCGGCGCGGGTCTTGGCCAAACGGATTTCGTCTCTTTTGGATTCGTCCGACGGTTTATGGAAATCCGTGGAGCTGTTGTGCGCCGCATCGGAAACCGGCGCTGAAGTATGGATGGAGCGTTTGCCGCTGTCCCCGGCTTTCCGGGCCTGGGCCGCGCGATTCGGACGAGATCCGCTGAAGGTCGCGCTCGCCGGCGGCGAGGACTATGAACTGGTCATGACCGCGCGGCCGCGCGACGCGGGATGGATCGAATCCCGCGGGTGGGCGACAAGGGTGGGGCGCATCGTGCCGGAACGGAAGGGCCTGTGCGCTTTGGAAAATGGCAAGTCAAGGAGGGTTCCGAGTGGCTACGAACATTTTACTTGACGGCGTTTTGAAATCCCCCGGCTTGGTCTTGGAGACCTTCGCCGAAAGCGAAACGTTGGACCTGGCCAAGCGCGTCGGCGTTCTGCTCCGTCCCGGCGATTGGATCTGCCTGCTGGGCGATCTCGGCGCCGGCAAAACCGCCTTCGTCCGCGGCGTGGGGGAATCCCTTCATTGCCTCGGCGTCATCCGCAGCCCCACCTTCGCCCTCATCCAAACCTACAAGACGCGTTCCGGAAACATCAAACGGCTGAACCATGTGGACCTTTACCGCTTGGAGGGGAAGGATGTTTCTTCCCTGGAATGGGACGCCCTCTTGGACGAGGATGGGGTGACAGTGGTGGAGTGGGCCGAGAAGGCCAGGATGATTTGGCCGGCGGAAGGATGCGCGGTCCGTCTCCGGCACGAAGGTCTGGACCGCCGCCGCGTGGAGCTCTTTCCTTTGGGCCCGCGTTGGGCGGAATCGGTGAAACGTCTCAAAAACGCGACATAGTCGCCGTCGGGAGGATTCATGAAGTTGCTCGCATTGGAAACGGCCGGAACCCGGCTGGGCGTTTGTCTCTGGGAGGATTTTCGCATCCGCGCCTCCAAAATGGACGCGCGTGAAGAAGCCTCTTCGGACCATTTGATGCCCATGCTGGACGAGCTTTTTCATAAAGCGAAATGGACCCCGGCCGAGCTGGACGCCATCGCGGTGGACGTGGGGCCCGGTCGGTTCACCGGCCTGCGCGTCGGCGTTTCCGCCGCCCGAGCGCTGGGGCAGACCCTGCAAAAACCCATCGTCGAAGTGACCAGCCTTGAAGCCATGGCGGCCCAGGGATCGGGCTGGGAGCTCAACAAGCCCTTTGTCTGGAAGTTCATGCCCGAGTTGTTGTGCGTCCTGGCCGACGCGCAACGCGGCGAAGTCTACATGGCCGCCTGGCGCTTCCACCGCCCCAACGAACGCCTGCGCGGGAACCTCGCTTCCGGAAAATCCCTCCATACGTTCGGCCACCACTTCAAGCTGGTCCACTCGCCGAGCTTGTTTCCCTTCGATCGGTTCCTCACTTTCTTCCAGAGTTGTTTCCAGCAACAGACCATTTGTTTCGCCGGCACGGGCGTGCCGATTCACCGGAAAAAGCTCCAGCAGGCCTTCGGTTCGAGGGCCCGCTTCGCATCGCCGGAGGCGCATTTGGACCCATGCTGGACGGCGGCTTTGGGTTCGGAAAAGTTTTTCCGGCGGGAAATCAAGTCTTTCCCGCAAGTCCAGCCCCTCTACATGCGTCCGTCTTACGCCGAGGAAAGCGCGGCCAAAGTCGCCGCCGCCCTGTCGGCTTAAGTGTCGGCCACGCTCCGCGCCCTTCACGCCGACGACATCCCTTTTATCGCCCGGATCGAACGGGAGGCTTCCGCCAACCCGTGGAGTGAAAACCAATTGAGGGCGGAACTGTCCAAACCCGAAAGCCGCGCTTGGGTCGCTTTGGACGGTTCGGCCCCGGCCGGTTTCATCGTGGTGTGGCATGTGGCGGATGAAGTTCAGTTGGCGGAATTCGCGGTGGATCCCGCGCGACGGCGCAGGGGCATGGGCCGGGCGCTCCTCCGGAAGGTGTGCGAGGACGCGGCCGCCGAAGGGCTGAAGCGGGTGACGCTGGAAGTCCGCGAGGGCAACATGGCGGCGCGCGCCCTTTACATTTCGGAAGGGTTCGTCCTCACGTTCAGGCGTCCGCGTTTCTACGACCAAAAAGAAGCCGCCCTTCTCATGGAGAAGAAATTATCGGCGTCGGACGGCAAAGGAAGCTGAATGGAACGAGGGATTCTGTGTAAACCGAAATATTCGGCGGCGCGCTTTTGGGGAACGCTCGTTCTTTCC
The DNA here is from genome assembly GCA_964482515.1 of uncultured Elusimicrobia bacterium. GTDB lineage: Bacteria > Elusimicrobiota > Elusimicrobia > FEN-1173 > FEN-1173 > CAYZXT01. The sequence goes on from CAYZXT010000001.1 coordinate 94,459, forward strand.
ACCCTCATTCCCGCCTTCGCCGCCGCGGCGTCGGCCACCGACAATCCCGGGCATCTTTATCTGAAAGCGCTGCTCCAGGAGCGCGCCGGAAAACTGGAAGAGGCTTTCAAGAACTACGAGCTGGTCTCGCGCCAGGATCCCGACGACGCGTTCATCCGCGAGACGCTGGCGTCGGCCTCCATGCGCCTCGGCAAGATGAACCGCGCGCTGGAAGAGGGCGAGAAGGTCGTCTCCCTCAAACCCGACGACCCCCATTCCTACATGGTCCTCGGGCGCGTGCGGCTGTCCCGCGGTGAAGTGCAGGAGGCGGCGAAGGCCTTCAGCAAAGCGTTGGAGCTCGACCCCTCCGACAGCGAAGCCCTGCTTTATTCCGCGCACCTCCATTCCACGGATGATCCCAAGCTCGCCATTTCCCTCTACGAAAAATTCCTGCAGAACAACCCCCATTCCATGGAGGCGGTTTCCCGCGTCGCCGATTTGCAGCAGCGCGTGGGGGACTATTCCGCGGCGGAAGAGTCGTGGCGGCGGATCGTGGAGTATGAGCCGGACAACGTCGCCGCCGTCCTCTCGCTGGCCCATCTCTACGAGGTCCGCCGCGATACGCCCTCGGCCCTCGGCCAATACGCCCGGGCGCGCGAACTCGATCCGGACAACCCCGGGCTCCTCCTCCGTTTGGGGGAACTCTATTTCCGCGGGAACCGGTTGGACGAGGCTCAGGAGTGTTTTGCCGCCGTGGAGCGTTTGTCCCCGCGCGACTTGACCGTGCAGTTTTGGAGCGCGCTCATCGCCGAGGAAAAGAACGACTGGTCAGCGGCTTCGCGGCACATGGGCCGCGTCGGCAAGGAGAGCCGGGACCCTGCGGTCCTTCTCCGGCTGGCCTACTATCAAAGCCAAAACAACCAGCCGCGCCGCGCGTTGTCCACTCTTAAGCGGCTGCACCGCAGGGACCCGCGCAATCCGGAATTCATGTATTACCTCGCCATGGGTTATGAGGATATCGGCGATTACCGCGCGGCGATCCGTTGGCTTGAGCGCGTGGCGGCCGTAGACCCCGGCCGCGCCGACGTCCAATTCCGTCTGGGCGTGGCCTACGACAACCTGAAACGGTTTGATAAAGCCGAGCCCCATTTGCGCCGGGCCGTGGAGTTGAATCCGCGCAACCCCGTGGCCCTGAATTATTTGGGTTATACGTACGCGGACAAGGGAATCCATCTGGAGGAGTCGCTGGATCTGGTTCGCCGCGCTTTGGTCTTGGATCCGGAGAACGGCGCTTTTCTCGATTCCCTGGGATGGGCCTATTTTAAATTGGGACGTTTGGACGAGGCGCGCGAAGCGATGGTCAAGGCCATTGAACGGGCCGACGACTACATGATTTGGCTCCATTACGGCGACGTGCTCATGAAGATGGGAAAAGCCGACGAGGCGGTTGAAGCGTGGGGGGAAGGTTTGTTGCTCGAGCCGAAGAACGCCGAACTAAAATCCCGACTAAAGTCGAAGGGAAATGATTTCGCGGCGAAGGGTCTGTCGCGCCGCTGGCTGAAGCGGGCGGAAGGCAACTTGCGCCAAATAAAAAGCCTGGCCGGGCAGGTCACGCTCGAGGGAAGCGGACTTCGGTCATTTCAGCTTCAGGGACTGTTCTATTACAAGCAGCCCCAACTTTTCCGGTTTGAATTCCTCGGGCCGATGTTCGTTCCCCAGGCATTATTGGTTAAAAACGAGAGCGGGTTGCATTGGTCGTCGCCCGAATGGGAGCGGAGCGCGGGAGACGATCAGGACCTCTGGCTGAAGCTCTTCGGCGATTTCCTTTCCGGCGACGTCTTTCGCTCCTTCGATTCCCAGGACGTCACGGTAAAGGCCAAGGGCCGCACGTTGGTCTATTCCGGCCCAAGCGGAGAGCTGGACATCGACACGGCGCGCGGCGTCGTCACGCGGCTCCTTTGGAAAGGCGCGTCCACCTCGTCTCAGGCTCCCCTGGACTTCCGGTTTCAGGACTACAGCCGGGTGGGCGGCCTCTGGCTTCCAGGCAAGACGCTTTGCCGCATGCCGAACCTCTCGTTTTCGTTCTTTTTGGACTTGGCCCGGACGCGGCTGAACCCCTCTCTCGACGCGGTGCTCTTCGATTCCGGCAACTCGCCGGCCTCAGAGAAGAAATCCAAAGAAAACTGAATCCGCGGATGAAATCTCTCCGGCTGCTTGCTCCCGCGAAAGTGAATCTCTTCCTTGAAATCCTCCGCCGCCGCCCGGACGGCTACCACACGCTTTCCACCGTTTTCCAGGAGATATCCCTCGCGGACGAACTGACGGTGCGCTGGGATCCCGATGGCCAGGCGGGAGGCGTCTCCCTTCGCTGCATCGGAGCCGGCATTTCGTCCGGGCCGGACAATTTGGTGGTGCGCGCGGCCCGCGCTTTTCAGGAGATGACGGGTTGCGGCGGCGCTTTCTCCATTGTGTTGAAAAAGAGGATCCCGGTCGGCGCGGGTTTGGGCGGCGGGTCCAGCGACGCGGCGGCGACGCTCAAGGCCTGCTGGGCCCTGACCCGAAACAAGCCGCTGACGAAATTTCCGTGGAAATCCTTCGTCCCCGCCGCGCGTTCCCTGGGCGCGGACGTGCCGTTTTTCCTTCGGGGCGGCTTGGCGGCGGCGGGCGGCGTCGGCGAGAGGTTGCTGCCTCTGCCCGCTCCCAAAAGATTCTGGATGGTGCTGTTGTTTCCGCGCGTTTCCGTGGCGACCAAATGGGTGTACGGACACCTTTCCTTTCCGTTGACAAAGGGACGTGCAAGACATAAAATTTTAGACACGATTTCCCTCGGACAATCCCCGTCGGAATGGAGTCCTTTCGTCTACAATCGGTTGGAAGAGGTCGTTCTTCCGCGCGTGGCCGAGGTGGCCAAGGCAAAACAGGCCCTTTTGCGGGCAGGCTGCTTGAACGCTTTGATGTCCGGTTCCGGTTCGTCCGTGTTCGGGGTGGTAAAGTCGGAGCGTGAGGGAAAGAAGATTATAGTCAAGTTGGCGCGGGGGGAATGGGATTCTTGGCTAGTCAAGTCCTTGGCTTAGCGGACTTCGGGCTGCGGGAATATGTGACCACAACCAGGGAGGCATCGCGTGGAAATTACCGAGATTCGCGTCACGCTGAGAAACGAGGAGAAGCTGAAGGCTTTCGTCACGGTGACTTTCGACCGATGCTTCGCCGTGCGGAACATGAAGATCGTGGATGGGGAGAAGGGGCCTATGCTTTGCATGCCCTCCCGGAAACTCCCGGACGGTACTTTCAAAGACGTGGCCCATCCGATCAACGCCGAATTCCGCGCGTATCTTGAGAAGAAGATTTTCATCGCTTATGAAGAGGAACTGAAGAAACACCCATCCGGGGCCGGGGCCCCGGCGGCGGTCCACAGCCCTCCGGAAGCCTAGCACGAACGCGTTTACGCTTCAGTTGGTTTTTTCCGCAAAAAATGTTAAGATTTCGCCCGTTGATGGGCTTGCCCTCCGGCCTTCAGCCATCCACCATTCGCTGACTTAATTACACGAGCCTTTGAACCCGGAAACTTACGTCATGGCGGGCTGGCTTTTTGTCCGCTGGGTGGGGCTTCGCGCTGAAATGGACGTTTTACGGGATTTTTGGGGCGTAGCCAAGCGGTAAGGCAACGGCCTTTGGAGCCGTCATTCCTAGGTTCGAATCCTAGCGCCCCAGGATTTTTGATAATTTTTCATTTGGACTACATCGATTGAAACCACCATCTATTCTGATACTAGCCGCCGGGGAAGGCACCCGGATGAAGTCGGACCTGCCCAAGGTTCTTCATGAGGCCGCGGGCGATCCGCTCTTGGGGCATGTTGTTCGCGCGGCGTCGGTTTTGCGCGGCCCGGTTGGGTTCGTGGTGGGAAGAGGCGCGGAGAAAGTCCGTGAGCGCTTTCCCGGAAAATTTCAGTTCTTTTTACAAACGAAACGCTTAGGTTCGGGACATGCGGTCATGTCCGCCACCTCCTGGCTGAAACGGCAGGGCGGCGACGTGGTGATCCTTTGCGGCGACGCTCCGCTGATACGGCCTGAGACTTTAAAGGCGCTGGTCTCGACCCATCGCAAGAACGGGAACGCCGTGACGCTGCTGACGGCGCGCGTCGCCAACCCTTTCGGCTATGGCCGGATCGTGCGGGATGAATCGGGCACTCCGTGCGCCATCGTTGAGGAAAAGGACGCTTTGCCGGAGCAAAGAGGCATCGACGAGATCAATTCCGGAAGCTATTGTTTTCACATAACCGACCTGCTCCGGGTCCTCAAGAAAATCCGGCCGAACAATGCCAAGGGCGAATATTACATCACCGACGCCGTAACTCTCTTGGTCCAGGAGGGGAAATCCGTCGGCGCCGTGATGGCGGAGTCCGCCGATGAGGTCCTGGGAGTCAACCGGCGCGGCGAACTGGCCGAGGCGGACAGAATTTTACGCCGGCGAATCCTGGGGAAATTGATGGACGACGGCGTGACGATCGTGGACCCGGACTCGACGTACGTGGACGCCGGAGTGAAAGTGGGACGGGACAGCGTGATTTTCCCGCAGACATTTTTGAAAGGCGATACGCGGCTCGGCGAACGGGTGAAGGTCGGGCCGTTTTCATACCTTGAGGATTGCACGGTGAAAGACGGCGCGGAGCTGAAAGCGGTCTTTGCCGCGAAAGCCGAGATCGGCAGCGACGTCCACGCCGGGCCTTTCACGCACTTCCGCCCTGGTTCCGTGTTGGGAGCGGGTTCCAAGGCCGGCAATTTCGTGGAGATCAAGAAGTCCCGCATCGGCCCCGGCGCCAAAGTGAACCACTTGTCCTACGTGGGCGACGCGACGGTGGGCGAAAACGCGAACATCGGCGCGGGCGTGATCACCTGCAACTATGACGGATTTCAGAAAAGCGCCACCGTGATCGGCGCCGGAGCGTTCATCGGGTCCAATGCGAACTTGGTGGCGCCCGTTAAAGTCGGCGCGGGGGCCGTCGTGGGCGCCGGTTCCACGATCACGAAAGACGTTCCGTCGGACGCGTTGGCCCTGGAGCGCGCGCGCCAATTCGTCAAGGCGGGCTGGGCGCGGCAGCGCCGGAAAAACCGAATAAATTCGAAGTCAAAATAAGGGGGGCACTTATGCCGCAGGTCGTGAAAGACACAACAGATTTGAAAAGCATTAAACTCACGCGGCCGAACCCCGCCAGGAGGACGTCTATGTCAGCTGGAGAATTGAAACTGTTCACGGGGAACGCCAACCGCGAATTGGCCAAGGAGATCGCGAAATACCTGAAGGTGGATCTCGGCGGGGCGATGGTCGGGCGCTTCCCAGACGGCGAAGTGGAAGTGAAGATCATCGATAACGTGCGCGGCGCGGATTGTTTCGTCATACAGCCCACGAGTACGCCGGCCAACGACAACCTGATGGAGCTTTTGCTGATGGTGGACGCGCTTCGCCGGGCTTCCGCCAACCGCGTCACGGTCGTGATGCCCTATTACGGCTACAGCCGCCAGGACCGCAAGGCCGAGCCGCGCGTTCCCATTTCCGCGAAACTGGTCGCCAATTTGATACAGGCCTCCGGAGCCGACCGCGTTTTGTGCATGGACCTGCACGCGGGCCAGATCCAAGGCTTCTTTGACATCCCCGTGGACCACCTTTATTCCAACCCGGTCCTGATCCAATATTTCAAGAAAAAGAAAATGACGAACGGCAACGTGGTCGTCGTTTCGCCGGACGCGGGCGGTACGGAACGCGCCCGCGCCTTCGCCAAACGCTTGAAGACGGGCCTGGCGATCATCGATAAACGCCGCCTTTCGCCACACGAGGCCGCCGTCATGAACGTGGTCGGCGACGTGAAGGGGAAAGTCGCCCTCATCATCGACGACTTGGTGGACACCGCCGGCACGCTGGTGAAAGCGGCGCATGCCCTCGCGGAGCACGGCGCGGTGAAGGTGTATGCCGCGGCGGCCCACGGCATCCTGGCCGGCCCGGCGCTGGAGCGTTTGCGCTCGTCGGCGATCGTGGAACTGGTCATCACCAACACCATTCCCTTGAACGATAAATCACTGAACAAGATCAAAGTCCTTTCCGTAGCGCCGATCCTCGGGGAAGCCATCAAGCGCATCCACCAGGAGCGGTCCATCAGCGAGCTTTTCGTATAACCGTCGGAGATTTAAGAATTAAAATTTCAGTTCAATTCAAGAAAGAGGTCTTTTGCCATGGCAACTGTTGAAATGATTGGAAAAAAACGGGACCTGACCACCAAGGGCGGACTGCGCACCCTTCGCGTTCAGGGTGAGGTTCCCGCCGTTGTTTACGGCGGCGAGAACAAGTCCTTTCCTTTGAGCGTGGAATTGAAGCAGTTCCTCAAGCTTCTGAAACAACATGGGGCGAACGTGGTGATGAGCCTGAAGCTGGACGGCGGGACGGAAACTGTCCTGGTGAAGGAGGTTCAGCGGGACGCCATCAGCCGGATGCCCATCCACATTGATTTCCAGCGGATATCCTTGACCGAGACCATCGAAGTCAGCGTGCCTCTGCATGTGAGCGGTGAGGCGCCCGGAGTGAAGTTGGGCGGCGGCATCCTGGAGCACATCCTGCGCGAAGTCCGTGTGAAGTGCTTGGCGACGAACATTCCGCAGTCGATCAATGTCGATGTGTCCAACCTGCAGCTGAACCAGGGCCTCCGCGTGAAGGACCTCCCCGTCCTGCCCGGCGTCACGGTTTTGACGGACGTCACGCAGCTGATCGTGAACATCGTGGCCCCGACCGAACTCGAAGAGCCTGCGACGCCCGCAGCCGGCGCCGCGGTTCCCGGAGCGGCCGAACCCGAAGTCATCGCCAAGGGTAAGAAGCCGGAAGAGGGCGCGGAAGGCGCCGCCGCGGCTCCCGCCAAGGGCGCGGAAGCGAAACCCGCCGCCGGAAAACCCGAAGCGAAGCCGGGGAAATAAGGAAAGTCATTCAAGGCCTAGTGTTTTTTGGAGGCCGGTTGGAGCCGAGTGTCCGGGTCTTTTTAAGACCGCCGATGTCCGGTACCGACCGGCCCGCCTTTTTTGAGAGGGACATTCACCATCCATGAAAGCCGTCTCGCCGACCATCCTTCCCCGCCTTATCATCGGCCTCGGAAACTATTCATCGGGTTATGAATACACGCCGCATAACATCGGTTTTCACGCCGTGGACTGCCTGGCGGATAAGCTGAGCGGTTCTTGGCGCGAGCAGGAGGACTACATAAGCTCTCCTGTGGAAGACCGGCTCGTATTGCTGAAACCGAAATCCTACATGAACGTTTCGGGCGCGGCTGTCCATCGCGCCGGACGGAAATGGAACGCGGCGCCGGCGTCGATGCTGCTGGTTTGCGACGATTTCGCGTTGCCGTGGGGACGGCTTCGTTTCCGCCGGTCGGGAAGCGCCGGCGGGCACAACGGCTTGAAATCCGTCATTGATTCCCTCGGTTCGCTGGAGTTTCCGCGTTTGCGGATCGGCGTTGGTCCGGTCCCCCCGGGAACGGACCCCAAGGATTTCGTTTTGAAGCGTCAGCCCAAGGATCATATTCTGGCTTTGGCGGAAAAGGCCGCGGAAGCCCTGGTCGCGGCCGCCCGCGAGGGCGTCGAGGCGGCGATGAACCGGTTCAACGCGAAGAGCGACTCGGAGGATAAAAGCAAGTGAGCCATCAACTCGTGATGTGGATCATTTTCAACCTTGTGGTCGCGGGCATGCTTTATATCGATTTGTTTTGGGCCAACAAGAAGTCTCACGTCATCGGCATGAAGGAAGCGGCGATTTGGAGCATCGTTTGGGTCGGCGTTTCGCTTTTGTTCTGCGTCGGCATCTATTTCTACATGTCGCCGGAGAAAGCCCTCCAGTTCCTGACCGGCTACCTGATCGAGAAGTCCCTCAGCGTCGACAACATGTTCGTGTTCATCATGATCTTTTCCTATTTCAACGTCCCGCCGCTCCTGCAGCCCCGGGTCCTGAAATGGGGAATACTGGGCGCGCTGGTCATGCGGTTCATCCTGATACTGGTGGGCGCGGCCCTTATAGAACGGTTCCACTGGATACTGTATATTTTCGGGGCGTTCCTGATTTACACGGGCATCAAGATGGCTTTTCAAAGCGAGAAGGAAGAATTCAATCCGGAGAAAAATCCTTTCTTCCGATGGATCACCCGTCTGATGCCGATCACCAAAGTGCAGGATGGCCGCTTTTTCGTGAAGGAAAACGGCGTCCGCCACGCCACTTCGCTTTTCCTCACGCTGGTGGTGGTGGAACTGTCCGACCTGGTATTCGCCCTGGACTCCATCCCGGCGATCTTCGCCATCACGACGGATACCTTCCTGGTGTATACTTCCAATGTTTTCGCCATACTTGGTCTGCGCGCTCTTTATTTCCTTTTGAGCGGATTGGTCCAGATATTCCATTACCTGAAATACGGCGTGGCGTTCATCCTGGCTTTCGTCGGCGTGAAGATGCTCCTGTCTTACGTCTACCACATCTCGACGTTCGTTTCGCTCTCCGTCATCGTTGGAGTGTTGGCTCTGTCCGTGGCCGCGTCGTTCGTTTTTAAGCACGCCGATGCGGCCGAAGTAGAAGGAGGAAAATGATGGATTGGAAGATTGCACTGACGACGTTCGGGGCCCTTTTCCTGGCTGAAATGGGCGACAAGACGCAATTAGCCGTCATCACCCTGACGGCTTCCTCGCAAAGACCCTGGGCCGTTTTCCTGGGCGGAAGCGTTGCGCTGATTTTGGTGACCGGCCTGGGAGCGGTGGCCGGCGGCTTTGTGACCCGTTGGGTCCCTGAGGAAATCATCACCAAGACAGCCGCCATTCTCTTCGTGGCCATCGGTATTTGGACGTGGTTCAAGGGCTGATAAAAAAAACTAAACGGCCCTTGTTCGAGATGGGATCATCGGTTAAGTAAGTTGAGCGCCGTTTGGTTGCCGATGGAGAAATGTATATAATTCAGAAGGAACTTGCCCCGAGCGGATGTGTTGGAGTAGTGTCGCCCATTTTGAAATCATAAAGGATGGATTCATGAACTCAATGACGTTAGAAAGACCTTCAGTGGAAGCGCCTGCCGAACTAACCCGCCCGGCCTCCGATCGGCGGATAAAATTTTGGGCGTCTATTCCTTTTTTCCTGGCGCATATCGCCTGTCTGGCCGCTTTTTGGACGGGTGTGGATTGGATCGCTTTTTCCATGTTCGTCGGGCTGTTCCTGATCCGGAAGTTCGGCGTGACCGCGGGATATCACCGGTATTTTTCCCATAAAGCTTTTAAGACCAGCCGGCTTGGACAGTTTCTCCTGGCCTTGCTCGCCACGACTTCCACTCAAAAAGGCCCGCTTTGGTGGGCCGCCCATCACCGGCTGCACCACCGCAGCTCGGACCAACCGGCGGACATCCATTCCCCGAAGCGCGACGGTTTTTGGTGGGCCCATGTGGGTTGGATCCTTTCCAGCCGCTATGACGAGACCGAGTTCAGCGTGATCCCGGATTTCGCCAAGTATCCAGAACTTCGCTGGCTGAATAAATTCCACGTCATCCCGCCGATCGCCCTGGCCGTCCTCTGTTTCGCCGCCTATGGGTGGATGGGCTTGGTGTGGGGTTATTTCATCAGCACGACCCTTCTTTGGCACACGACGTTCTTCATCAATTCGGCCTGCCACATATTCGGCAAGCGCCGGTTCCCCACGAAAGACACCAGCAAGAACAGCCTGATCCTGGCCCTCTTAACACTGGGCGAAGGCTGGCACAACAACCATCACTATCACCCCTCCTCGGTCAACCAGGGGTTTTATTGGTGGGAAATCGATGTCACCCTCTACGCCTTGAAGGTTTTGAGTTGGTTCGGCATCGTCTGGGATCTGCGCAAACCGCCGGAGCGCATCCTGGCCCTCGGACGGCAATTGGACAACGCCGCATAGAGCCCGGAGCTTCTCCCAAGAGCCTTCCATGATCCTGAAAGTCACCGAGCTCGGCCATCCCGTCCTTCGTGCCAAAACGCGGCCCCTCGGCGAGGAGGAAATTCTCGGCCCCATCATCCAGAGGCTCATCGACGACATGGTGGAAACTATGCGCGAGTACGACGGCGTGGGCCTGGCCGCCAACCAAGTCCACCAAGGCCTCGCCCTCGCGGTGCTCGAAGTGAAGGACAATCCCCGCTATCCCGACCATCGGCATGTGCCCCTCACCGTGATCGTTAATCCCGTGGTCGTCAATAAATCCAAAGAAATGGAAAGCGATTGGGAAGGATGCCTGAGCATCCCCTTTTTCCGGGGGCAGACGCCCCGCCATTCCAGGATCGTCGTGAACGCCCTGGACCGTTTCGCCAAGCCGATCCAGATCACCGCCGAGGGCTTCCACGCCCGCGTCATCCAGCACGAGATGGACCATCTCCAGGGCCACGTTTATATGGACCGCATGAAAGACCTCACCACCCTCACTCACCTTAAGGAATTCTCCCGCTACTGGGCGAAATAAACTTCCAGCGATCAGAATGCCAGGGACTCCATTAAGAAAAAATAGCGGCGCTGATGTTTCTTTCCTGGAATACCTGCTGGCCGTATCTCTCCCCTTGTCGCTTTGTTTTTTATGAGGATATATTTTCCGCCCTTCTTTTGGATCCCCGAGGCGGCAAGGGATTCCTTTCGTCGGCTAAAATTTATAAAGTCTCTTTCCTTGCAGGGACATCCCCAGTTGAGGAGGCTCGGACATGGCGGACATTACCTCGGTTTTGCATGAAAAACGTCTCTTCAGACCTTCTGCCCAATTCTCCAGGTCCGCGCACGTCAAAAGCCTCGCGGAATATTATCGGATATACAAAGATTCCATAAAGCACCCGGAAAGATTTTGGACCCGGCAGGCCTCGCAGCTCCATTGGTTCAGGCCATGGCGCAAAGTCCTCCAATGGAAACCGCCTTTTGCCCAATGGTTCGTCGGAGGAAAACTCAACGCCTCCTATAACTGTGTGGACCGCCACCTGACGACGTGGCGGAAGAACAAGGCCGCCATCATTTGGGAAGGGGAAACCGGCGAGCAGCGCGTCTACACCTACATGGATTTGTATCGGGAGGTCTGTAGCCTGGCCAACGCGCTCAAACGTTTGGGCGCCAAAAAAGGCGACAGGGTTTGCTTGTATATGCCGCTGGTCCCCGAGCTCACCGTGGCCATGCTGGCCTGCGCGCGCATCGGCGCCACCCATTCCGTCGTCTTCGGCGGTTTCTCGTCCCACGCCATCCGCGAGCGGATCATCGACGCGGGCTGCCGCTTCGTCGTGACCGCGGACGGCGGGTATCGCCGCGGCGCGATCATCCCGTTGAAGAAGAACGTCGACGAGGCGATCCAGGACACGCCGACCGTGGAAAAGGTCATCGTGCTGCGCCGCACTGGCGAAGAGGTCCCCATGCAGCCGGGCCGCGACGTTTGGTGGCACGACGTCATGGCGGAAGGCATCGCCGATTGCCCGGCGGAGCCGCTGGATTCCGAACACCCGCTTTATATCCTTTACACCTCCGGCAGCACGGGAAAGCCCAAGGGGATCCTTCATACCACCGGCGGTTATCTGACCCAGGCGGCCTATACCACGAAGTATGTTTTTGATTTGAAGGAGGACGACGTCTATTGGTGCACTGCGGACATCGGTTGGGTGACCGGACATTCCTATGTCGTCTACGGCCCTCTGGCGAACGGCGCCACCGTGGTCATGTACGAAGGCGCGCCCAACTGGCCCGAGCCCGACCGTTTCTGGAAGATCATCGATAAATACAAGGTGACGGTTTTTTATACCGCCCCCACCGCCATCCGCGCGTTCATCAAATGGGGCGGGGAGTGGCCGGCGAAGCACAACCTCTCCAGCCTCCGTCTCCTCGGCACCGTCGGCGAGCCCATCAACCCCGAGGCCTGGATGTGGTACCGGGACGTGATCGGCGGCGGGCGCTGCCCCATCGTGGACACCTGGTGGCAGACCGAGACCGGCGGGATCATGATCTCTCCGTTGCCCGGCGCCACTCCGCTCACGCCCGGGTCCGCCACTCTGCCTTTGCCAGGCATCGACGCCGCGGTGGTGAACAAGCAGGGGAAAGAAGTCCCGGCGAACGCGGGCGGCTATCTGGTGATCCGCAAACCGTGGCCCGGGATGCTGCGCACGATATTCGGCGACAATCAACGCTACAAGAAACAGTACTGGAGCGAGTTTCCCGGCATGTATTTCGCGGGCGACGGCGCGCGCCGCGACAGGAACGGCTATTTCTGGATCATGGGCCGCATCGACGACGTCATCAAGGTGTCGGGCCATCGGCTCGGCACCGCCGAGATCGAGAGCGCCCTGGTGAGCCATGATTTCGTGGCGGAAGCGGCGGTTGTGGGCCGGCACGACGATGTCACGGGCGAGGCCGTGGTGGCTTTCGTCACGCTGGAAGGCGACGTCATGCCCACGCATCAATTGAAAGACGAGCTCCGCCAGCATGTCACCAAGGAGATCGGTGCCATCGCCAGGCCCGCGGAGATCCGTTTCACGGACGCGCTGCCGAAGACGCGCTCCGGCAAGATCATGCGGCGGCTGCTGCGCGACATCGCGGCCGGCCGCGAAACCACGGGCGACACCACCACGCTTGAGGATCTGAACGTATTATCCCGCCTCCGCAAAGAGGAAGAGGAATAGACAACAAGGAGCCAGACAATGAAAATTTTCAGGCGGTTGTACGATTGGGGTTTGAGGCAGGCCGAGTCTCCCCACGCGGAGCGGGCGCTGTTTTGGATAGCTTTCGCAGAATCCTCTTTTTTCCCTTTGCCGCCGGATGTACTCCTCATTGCCATGGTGCTGTCTTCCCCGACCAGATGGTTTCGGTATTTTTGGATATGCACTCTGGGGTCCGTCCTGGGAGGCGTCACGGGATACATGATCGGGTTTGCTGTTTGGCACGTCGTGAAAGAGTGGTTTTTCTCCTTTGTGTTTTCGGAAGCGGCTTTTCTGCGGGTCCAGGGTCTTTATCAAAAGCATGATTACTGGGTTGTGTTCGCCGCGGGGTTCACGCCTATCCCCTATAAAATATTCACCATCGCGGCGGGGGTCGCGTCCATCGATATCTTCCACTTTATTGTCGCCTCGGTGGTCGGCCGCGGTTTGCGGTTCATATTGGTCGCGGGGCTGCTATATCATTTCGGCGCCAAGATGCGGGTGTTCATCGAAAAATATTTCAACATCCTAACCCTGATCTTTTGCGCTCTCTTGATCGGCGGTTTTATCGTCGTAAAGTATTTTGTTCATTAGGATCGCTGCCTTTATATGTAATGCAGAAGTGCTCTGTTCTTCCGAAATGCGTTTCCAAAGTCCACAATTAATCATGTGTTTGAAATGATATTCTCTGGCCGGGGACTTTAACCCCTTCTGCGTCAAATGCGTCGATTTGATCTAAAATAGAGGACGATATTCCGGCCAAAGGAAGCAAAATGGAAAAAAAGAGGGACAAGGTCGCGGTCTTGGTGCCGTGCTATAACGAGGAGTTGACCGTCGGGAAGGTCGTGTCCGATTTCCGGGCGGCCCTCCCGGAGGCGGCGATCTATGTTTTCGACAACAACAGCCGCGACAAGACCGCCGAAATAGCCAAAGCAAACGGCGCCGTGGTCGTCCGCGAGAAGAAACAGGGCAAGGGCAACGTCGTCCGGGCCATGTTTCAGAAAGTGGACGCGGATTACTATGTCATGGTGGACGGCGACGATACCTATCCCGCGGATGACGTGAACAAGCTGCTGGAGGTCGTCGCCCGGGACCGGGCCGACATGGCGGTCGGGAGCCGTTTGACGAACCACGACGCGAAAGCCTTCCGCCCGTTCCATCTGTTCGGAAACGGTTTGGTGAAGCTCCTGGTGAACAAGCTCTTCGGCGCCTCGCTGCGGGACATCATGTCGGGCTACCGCGTGATGAGCCGCGACCTCGTCCGGGGCATCACCATCCAAACCCTGGGGTTCGAGGTGGAGACGGAACTGACGCTCCAATGTCTCAACAACGGTTTCGTGATCGAGGAAGTGGACATTCCCTACCGCGAGCGTCCGTCGGGAAGCCATTCGAAATTGAACACCTTCCGGGACGGCTACCGCGTCCTCATGTCGATCTTCACCATTTTCCGGGACTATAAGCCGCTGCTGTTTTTCTCCCTGATCTCGGGCGTCCTGTTTTTGGCCGGGGCGGCGAGCGGGACCGTGGTGGTGATGGAATTCATCAAGACGCGCTTCATCACGCATTTGCCGCTGGCCATCCTGTCCGTGGGCTGTGTTTTGTCCGGCTTGCTGCTGTTCGGGATCGGATTGATTTTGAACGGCATCAAGATCCGGTTCAATGAACTGCAGGCCTATATGAGGTCAAGGTTGCCCTAAAGACCCGACGGTCCGTCCTCCCGTTTCCCCGTCATCCTCCCCGCAGCATCTTCAACCAAAATTCAGAAATCGTTCATGGGATGTTCTGACTTCGCGGATAGAATTTCACCGTTGGTGAAATCTTATCCGAGGATAACACATGAATATTTTCCGAACCGCCGCCGCTTCCGCTTTTCTGATCGTTTTTTCTTCCCTCGCCTGGGCCGTTGAGAAATCCGGCCCCAATCCGGGCAACCTGGCCCCCAGCGGCTCCCACGACGTCTCCCTTTTCACCGGCGCGTTCACCTATGCCTATCCCATCACGGTACCTCCCAACCGGGGCGGCGTGCAGCCGTCGCTGGCGCTCGTCTACAACAGCCAGTCGTCCAACGGCTGGCTGGGAGTGGGTTGGGACCTGAGCGTAGGTTCCATACAGCGGAGCACAAAAAAGGGAATCCCGAAATACGACGACACGGACACCTTCGTCTTCAATTTGGGCGGGCAGAGCCAGGAGCTGGTTTCCATCGGCGGAGGCGAATACCGGGCGCAGATCGAGTCCGGGTTCATCAAATTTAAAAAGATAAGCACGTCCGCGTGGCAGGCCTGGAGCAAGGACGGAAAACGATACGACTTCACGGGATTGGCCCTGCACAGCGCCAGCGGACAGCATTTTTACTGGGGCCTGAGTTCCGTGACGGACCCCCACGGCAATTCCATGTCGATCACCTACCCGACGCAACCCTACGGCGGGCCCTACGGCGCGCCCTCTCCGGGCAGCAGCAATTTCGCTCCGGGCGTCAGCGCCGGAGTCGGCGGGAACAATAGCTATATTCCGAAAGTCATCAGTTATCTGGGGAACGAAATCGTATTTTCCTACGAATACCGCCCGGACACGGCGACCTATGCCCGCGCCGGGTTCGAACAGAAAATGCAGGAGCGGTTGAAGTCGATAGAAGTTAAGACGAACAATGTCGTGGTCCGCAAGTATGAGCTGGTCTACCAGCTCAACTCCGCGGGGAATTCCCGGATCTCGGCCATCAGTCAATATGGAAAAAACGGCGCCACCTTGCCGGAGACCGCATTTACCTATCAGGACGGCGTCAGATACTTTAATTGGGGTGATCGGAACACGAGCGGGTTCGGGACCGCACCCTATTCCACCTGGAGGACCGGCGATTTTAACGGCGACGGGCGTAGCGATACCTGTTTCTATTATGCCGGCGACGGCAATACCTGGGTGGGATTGAGCGCGGAAAATGGCGGAATCAACTACCAGGTCTGGAGCAACAATCCCTTCAGCTCCGCGCCCTACGGACGGTTAAACGTCGGCGATTTCAACGGGGACGGACGACATGATTTGATCTTTTACAGCGGCGCCGCGACCTACGTCGGCGTCAGCAACGGCGGCGGGTTCAATTATCAGCTCTGGAACTCTGCTCTGAACTTCGGGACGGCCACCTACAACACTTTCAGCGTGGGGGATTTCAACAACGATGGTCTCAGTGACGTCGTCTTTCGGAAGTCGAACGCGACTTGGGTCGGCCTGAGCAACGGGAACTCCATCAGCTATCAGTCGTGGAACTCGAACGAAACCTTTCAGGTGGCGGACGCCACCTGGCGGGTGGGTGATTTCAACGGCGACGGGTTGAGCGATGTGTCCTTTTACGAGGCATCCACCAACAAGACGTGGGTGGGCGTCAACACGGGAAGCGGGTTCAGTTATCAGGTTTGGAGCCAGAACAATTTTGGCAACGCCCCCATCAACGGGACCTGGAGCGTGGGGGATTTCAACGGCGACGGGTTGAGCGATATTTGTTTCTATTATGCCGGAGATGGGAATACATGGGTGGGGTTGAGTCAGGGGAACCACTTTGCGTATCAGTATTGGGACAGGGGAAAATCCTGGGGAACTGCGCCCTACGGCGCCTGGCGGACAGGTGATTTCAATGGCGATGGGCTAACGGATGTTTCCTTTTATTATGACGGCGACGGCCGCACCTGGGTGGGCATAAGTCAGGGAAGCAAATTCAATTACGCGGAATGGAGTCTCGAGGCATTCGGTTTGGCGGCTTTGAATACCTGGAGCACCGGAGATTTTAACGGCGACGGATTGGATGATTTCGCTTTTTATTGGTCGGGTGACGGTCACACGAACGTCGGCTTCAGCCAGGGCCCAGCCATGAACCTTCTAACGCAGATCGAAAATCCCCTCGGCGAGATCGTCGGCGTCGAGTACGAAACCTACAAATCCGGGAATGCGGCAGCACTTCCCTTTCCCGTCACGGTCGTCAAATCCGTCTCCACATCCGACGGCATGGGGAATTCCGTCATGACGCGTTATGCGTACGAGGGCGGCTTGTACGATAGATCGCCCTGGGCGGACAGGGAGTTCCTGGGGTTCCGGGAGGTCACGACCTGGGATGCGGATGATAACCGAACGGTCACGCTGTACCATCAAAACTATAACCCACAGAACGGCGTCAATGTATTCAAAGGCAAGATTGCCGAACAAACCGTCCGGAACAGCGTGGGAAGCGAACTCGTTCGTACGGTCAACGAATACGGATTGGACACCTACGGCAGCGTCTATTTCCCCAAGCTTTCCCGGACCAACGTTTATCAGGACGGAAAGCACACGGCGGTGGAATATGCCTATGACGGCTACGGAAACGTTACCCGCGTGGACTCCCTGGGGGACGCGGGCGATCCGAACGATGATCGAGTCGAAGTCACGGACTACGCCTACAACACCACCGATTACCTGGTGGGTTTTTCATCGCACAAGAAAGTGGTGGACCGGAACGGCGCGGCCGTTTCGGAATCGTGGATCTTTTACGACGGCAATTCCATGTCCACGCAGGCGCCGGTCAAGGGCAATGCCACGAAAATCGAAAGCCGCTTGGACGGCGGATCGAACCCCGTCGTCACGAAGTCCTACGACGCCTTCGGCAACGTGACGGACGAATACGACGCCCGCTGGAACGCCAGTGGCGGGAGCCAGGGGAATCACTCGCGCACGGATTACGACGCCGCCTATCACCTGTTCCCAACGACGGTGACCCAGGGCGCCGGTTCCTTCAATTTCACGCAAAGCTACACTTACGACTTCGTCATGGGCCAGGTTCTTTCGCAGACGGACGTCAACGGCCAGACCACGCGCTACTCCTACGATGAGTTCGGCCGTCTCACCAAGGTCGTCGGCCCCAACGACACCGACGCCAAGCCTTCCGCGGAGCATTCTTATTCGATCTATTCCGCGCCGCCGCACCGGATCACGCAAAAGAACCGGGTGGTCCACGGCAGCACCGTCACGTTGGACACGTACACGTTCCTGGACGGCTTGGGCCGCACCGTCCAGACACGCGCGCCGTCGCCGGACGGCCGCCAGGTCGTTTCCGGTCCCGTCAAATACAATAACCGCGGCCTGGTCTCGCAAAGCTACGTTCCCTACACGGAAAACTTTTCGACAGCGTATCAGGCGCCGGTTTATTCCAACCCGACCAACATGACGTACGATCCACTGGGCCGCGTCACCCGCGTGGATTTCCCGGACGGGACGCACAGGAACGTCGCCTATTCCGGCTGGACGGAGACCGGCGTGGACGCCAACGGCCATTCCAAGCAAATGATCAAGGACGCCTTCGGACGCGTCACGGAAGTCCACGAATTCAACCAGGGCGCGGAGCCTATCACACGCTATTCCTATGATGTCATGGGACGGCTGATCGGAATCGTCAATTCCAAGGGAGACCTCACGTCCATTTCCTATGACAGTCTCGGCCGCAAGGTGGCCATGGACGATCCCCAGATGGGCCGATGGGAATACGGGTACGACGCCGACGGCAATATGACGAGCCAGAAGGACGCCAACAACAAAACCGTCGTGATGCTATACGACCGCCTGGGCCGCCTGACGCGGAAGTTCTATCCCGACGGGAAGGCGACCGCCTATCAATACGACGGCGGCGACTACGCCCGCGGACGGCTTTCCGCGATCGAATCTCCCCTGCCGTCAACGGGAACCGTCGCCACGCTTTTCCTATATGATAACCTCGGCCGCGTCGCCCGGAAGACCCGGATGCTGGACGGGCGCGTCTATTACACGCAAATATCCTACGACGCCCTGGGCCGGGAAACGGATTTGGTTTATCCGAATGGTTTCACCGTGAAGAACGAGTACGCGGCCGCGTCCCTCTCGGCCGTGAAATCCGCAAACGGCGCCGTTTCCTATGCCTCCTTAAGTTACGATCCCGTCGCCGTGGGAAAGCTGAACCGCCTGGCTCTGGGCAACGGCGTCCGCACCGATTACACCTACAAGCCGAACAACTTTCTGCTCAACGGCTTCGTCACCGTCAACGCGTCAAGCCAATCGCTCCAGAACTTCGGCTATTCCTACGATGGGGTGGGAAACATCTCTTCGATCGCGGACGACGCCACCAACATGAGCCAGACGTTTTCCTATGACGATCTGGACCGGTTGGTTCAGGCCGCCGGCCCCTACGGCGCCAAGACCTACGGCTATGACAGCCTGGGAAATATGACGCGGAACCCGGACGCGCCCGCGGCGGCCTGGGGTTTTGATGCCGGCGCGTCGGGGATCACGTCCGTGACCAATACGGTTTATTCCGCCAACGGCCGCTGGAACGACGGGTTGTTCTTCGATGGCACGAGCGAGGGGAAACTTTCGGGTGGGGAAAATACCTCGCCGCAGAACGCCCTAACCATCGAGCTGTGGGTGCGCCCCCTTCAATACGGCGGCGGTTACGCGGTCAACAAACCCGGCGCCTTCGGTTTCCCGCGGTTCAACGCGGACGGCAGCATCGACGGAAAGGTCACGGTGGAAACCCCCGGCGGCGCGACAGACCGGATCATCCATGTCTCCAGCGGTATCGCCACGGCCCGCTTCAACACTTGGAAATATTATGTCATGAGTTACGACGGGGCGGCGATGAAGGTCTACATCAACGGCCAGCTGGCGGCGCAGCAGGCGTCCACCGGAACAGTCATGTCCAACGCCAACCCGATCTTCGTCGGCAGCCCCGGCTTCACGGCGTTCGTGGATGAGGCGAACGTGCATGGCCGCGCGCTCACGGCTCAGGAGATCGCCCGGCGCTTTTCCGACGCGCCGAATTTTCCGCCGAGCCAGCCCTTCGCGCCGGTGTGGCTGTCGACGCAGACCACGACCACCGGGCAAACCGGCACGCTTTACACGTTCCTTTTCAAGGCCTGGGACCTCGACGGCGATGATTTGAAATACCGGATCGATTGGGGCGACGGCCAAGTGCAGGACACAGCTTTCGTCGTTTCTGGAAGTTCGGTCTTGGCGGCCCACGCCTGGCCCGCGGTTGGCCAGTACGCCATCCGGATGAAGGCGATCCAGGACGGCAGCGGCGATCTGGAGTCGGAGTGGAGTCCCGCCTTCACGATTTTCGCGGACACGCCCATCGTCGCCGCCATGAACGGCATTCCGCTGGTGGGTTATTCCGCCTCCACAGGTTCGACCGCGGACTATTCCCTGGAGAATACCGCCGGGGAGCCGGTCGTGGCGCGCAGCACTTCAACCGCCCATCGGATGGCGCTGGGTTATCAGGGAGCGATCGGCGCCCGGAGCGACTGGTGGAGTTTGGTTCTGGGCGCGTCCGGCCCTGGCGGAACGGAACCTACGCCGCCGGCGAAGCCGGCCGCCGTTGATTTGGTGAGCCTTTCCGGTGACACCGCGGAGCAGGCGGGCGTCATCGCCTGGGGCCTGCGGCTGAACCCCGCGGCGGAGTTTAAGGACTCCAACGGGAATTTCCAATTGATTCCCGGACGCTGGATCAAGTATGATCTCGATAACCGTCCCGTGCGCGTGATTACGGCGGACGCTACCCGGACCGACTACGCCTACGACCACGAAGGGCAGCGCGTGCGGATGTCCGTGACGCCCTACGGCGGCTTGACCAGCACTACGGCCTACATCGGAACGATCTACGAGGAAGTGACGTCCACGGCGGGGACAACGACCTTTGCATACATCCACGCGGGCGGGCAGAGGGTGGCCGTGCGGGAGTCCGACGAAACGCTGAACTACTTCCTGCCGGACCACTTGGGGAGCACGCACCGGATGGCGGACAGCGCCGGCAACGTCGTCCGCACCAACCTGTATCTTCCCTTCGGCGGGACGTTTTCCACCGGCGGCACGGAGGATTCTCCCTGGAAATACACCGGCCAACGCCTCGACGACCCCACGGGATTGTATTACTACAACGCCAGATACTACGATCCGAGTTTGGGGAGGTTCATAACGGCTGACACAATTATTCAGGATCCATACGACCCGCAGTTTCTTAATCGATATTCCTATTGCAGAAATAATCCAGTAAATAATACTGATCCTTCTGGACATCTGTCATTTAAATTGAGAAACGTTTTGGCGACACCCCTCCTTGGAGCTGGTGCGTTTAGTGTTCATCATTGGCATGCTCCCACGATGTGGAACCGCAATAGAGACTCCATTGTTAACGGGGGAATTGCTTTCATTACAGGCGGTCCAATTGCCGCTGGTGCCGCATTCATCGCGACACAATTTGTTCAATCTCATGCGGGACAACACTTAAGTGGAGAAATGGCAAAGATTCTTTATCGAAATGATATTATGAATGAACGTCAGGCGCATTTGTGGTCCGAAGCTATTCTTATGGTCGCGGTTTCTTTGAGCATAGAGAAAGTCATGGCTTCTGCGTCCGGTGGATTAGCATCGGGGCCAAGAGATTATGATTCCACAAAAGACGCTGATTTATTAAATGGCGGAGGCACAAATCTTGGTAGAACTCCCCAGGATATACAACGCGAAATTGAAATGGGTAATAAAGCAGCACATCTTAGTGTGATTGAATCTAAAGATGGTACAAAAGCGTTGATAGGGGATGTGCCGGTAAATAATCTCGCAATTGCCGATAAACTCAATATCACGCACACTTCTTCAGTTGTTCCCGGATTATCTTCCTCATCTCGCTCTGGCTGGTCGTATCTTTATCATGGAACGTGTCAGCAATATACGAATGCGAACCTGCTGCGATCAGGATTTGGAGGGACAACGGTTGGCGTCCTTCGAGTAGGGTATACAAGCAATGTTGTATATGGAATATATGGAGGGCAACTATTATCAAAAATTGCATATGGTTCTTGGCAGAGTGAGCATCATTGGTAGGCATGAAATGAAACCAGGGGTTGTTTTGTTGGCCGTTTTGTTTTCTCTCGCCAGTTTAGGGCAATTGTACGCTGGCAAGGCAGTTGAGAAATCAACCGTTCTTAGGGTTAGTTTCCCAAATTTGAGGTTGAAACCGACCGCTTTGCCAAATCGAGGAATTATCAATGGTTTGGATTTAGGTTTGCCAATATCGGAGGCTCAAACTATACGAGGATTACAATTTACCTTAATTGGTTCGAAATCCGGCAATGCTTACGGGATCCAGGTCGGACCTTTAGGATCAATCGCTCAACAGATGCATGGATTGCAGATGAGTTTGATTGTAAATAATCCGCCTGAAGTTCTCTCCGGAATAGTTGAACCAAATAAAACTAGCGGCTTGCAGCTTGCGGGTCTAATGAACTTCAGTAAGATGATTCGTGGTATGCAGATATCCGCTTTTAACGCTTCTGATGAAATGAAAGGATTTCAGGTTGGTGCAATAAATGGCGGTATTAATCTTAAAGGGGGGCAGATAGGAATTTGGAATATTGCTGATTCTGTTTCAGGGTTTCAAGTCGGAACTATTAATCAAAGCGATAAGGATTTAGTTGGTATTCAGATTGGGTTTTATAACTATTGTCGAAATCTCAAGGGGATACAGCTTGGGGTTATCAATCGGATCAAAAACCGTTCTTATATGACCATTACCCCATTGATTAATTGGGCGTGGTAAATCAGGAAAACAAACCGTGCCGGAATTGACAGATTAACAGGAGGCTATCCAGTGAAAACGATTCTGCGTATCCTTCCGCTCGCTTTGATTTTTCTTGTCTGTTCTTGCAACAAGGGGCAAAAAGATAGGCTCCTTCTCGGGAAGGGTGCAGACGAAGATGTTTTATCGGCCACACATGGATCGCTTGTTCTTATGCAGGGGGGTGTTTCTTCTCCGAGTCCGCAATATGCTCCCATAGGGTCGGGTAGTTTCAGTCCGCCCGCATCCGTACTTGGTAGCGTGGCCACCGGAATTACCATCACGTCCTTGGAAATATCTACCGATGGGAACACCTGGATCCCAATCATTTCTCCTGACAAACCGTTGCGCGTCGCCCTGTCTGGATCCATGGGAAACCTCATGAACTTGAATGTGGATCCCGTGAGAGTGCCCGCGGGCGAGTACAGCGCGGTCAGGATTAAGTTTCAGCCTGATCCTGAGCAGCAGTATGAAGAAAGCGGGATTGTTTATGACTACACGCCTCTTCCTTATATCTTTACGACCACCAACGGAAGTATGTGGACGGCCCGTAATGAAGGACAGATCGATACCTTGACAGTATCAAGCAGGAATGGATTTTTGGTTCCGTTTACTATAGAGAGAGGGAAAACAATGTATTTAGCGCTGGGAATATCGAACAGTGGCTTCAATTATCTGAACACCACACTCAATGTTTATATGTGGAGCATATCCGTAGTTGTTCGCGCCACTCGATTGGCGGCCTAGCATGGAAAAACTGATGTTGTGGTCTATTATCGCTGGGATGGCGTTCGCTTGCCTGGCCACAAACGGTCGGTGCGAACCGCTGATTTTGGAACAGGCGTCCAATGTGGCTGGAAAGGGGCAGATTGAGGTTGGACTGAACGGAGCCTACGGCACCGATGAATTTACGTTGGCAGGTTCCCAGGGAACGGATTTCACCTACACTGCTCAACGGTACGACTTTTTCCTGAGGCACGGATTTACCAATCGACTGGAATGGAAAGCGATTGCTCCTTTTGTGGCATGGACGATGCGGCAAGAGAGCTCATCCATGAAAACTTCACAAACGAAAAGTGGTTTCGGCGACATGGGGTTCCAAATAAAAGCGAATCTTTGGACGATCAACAACGCCGTCGATACGGCGGTTTTGATGAATGTTATTTTGCCAACAGGGGACGCTAACAAAGGACTCGGAGAGGGTTTGAATTTGACGCCAGGAGTCGTTTTAAGCCGGAAGTCCGGCGTACTGCCGCTGGATATGAATCTTGCCTACAGTGTGACGCGCGAATATACGGTTTCTGGGACTAAAGTGAATACTGGGGATGTCGTCCTGTATGGTATTTCCGGAGGTTATAAAAAAGGAGCTTGGACTTTCTTAACGGAGTTGATCGGAGAAACCTTTGGGCAAGAGAAACAGAATGGAATCAATGTGTCTAAAACGGCGGGAAGCCGATTGGACTTGGTTCCAGGGATTCGATACCATCGGGGCACCCTAAAGTTAAAAAGTGGGGTGAAAGTCGCGTTGGGGCAGGAATCCATGAGACAGTATGACTGGCAAGCTTTTCTTGGCGTGAGTGTGTCGGGGCGTCTTTCCTTCCGCATGAATTAATGCGTAACATTAGAAATAATTGCTGATTTTTTCAAAACCCGCCACACTTCCGCAGTTAGCTGTCCCCCGCCCTGGACGATCCCGCCGGACTTTATTAACATAGTCCCAATCGAAACCTTGCGAAGGGGGCTCCCTGTGGCTGCCGTGAAAATTCCTCCCACGCTTTTGTTCTTGTCCGTTTTTTGTCTCGTTCCCGCGCTCCGCGCCGAGTGGATCGAACCGGCCGCGTCCACGATGACCGTTCCCGCTTCCGATACGCCTGCGCCGGAAAGCGGGCAAAGCGCCCCCGCGCCCGCCGTTTCCGAATTTCCACCGATCCCCCAAGCCGACCGCGTGCGCGCGTTCATCAGCCTGGAGGGGTTCCACCGGTCCTTCGGGGGAGACTTCAACGGCGATACGTTCGTGGTGGCGAGCGATAATTCGCAGGCGATCCTGGTTCCCAAGATCAAGGGTGGAAACGGCCTCGCGGGGAAGTTGGGCGTGCGCCGCTTCTCGGACCGCGCGGTCGACATCGGGGCGGACGTGGGCTTCAGCGTGTCCTCCCATCGCGGCGAACAGATGCCGTGGAGCGGCGATGTCGCGTTGTTGACGTTTGACGGGAACCTGTCGGTTTATTTCAATTCGGTTTCGCGCGCCCTGACGCCCTACCTCACGGCCGGTTTGACGCTGCCCTTCCTGAACATCGACAACGGCGCGTTCACGCCGGGAGGAAGGGAACAGTCCGCCCTCTACACCGGCTTTGGTTTCAACGCCGGGGCCGGGCTGGAATGGACGATGGGGGAACATTGGGCCCTGCAAGGCGGCGTGCTGTTCAAATGGATGGAATTCACCAACGTCAACGGCATCGACGCGAAACGACTCGAATTGGATGACGGACTGGCCCTGTCCGGCGTCTCGCCGCGCCTCGGCTTGATGTATTTCTTTTGATATAGTGGAGAACTATGAAACTGTCCGTCGTCATCCCCTGCTATAACGAGGCCGCGACCGTGGAGACGTTGCTGCGCGCGGTTCAATCTTCGCCCGTGGCGGACAAGGAAATCATCGCCGTGGACGACGCCTCCTCGGACGGCACGTGGGAAAAACTGAAGTCCATCCAGGGGATTCCCGGCCTGCGCGTGTTCCGCCACGAGAAGAACCAGGGCAAAGGCGCGGCCCTGCGCACGGGTATCGCCCAGGCCACGGGCGACATCGTGATCATCCAGGACGCGGACCTCGAATACGACCCCGCCGAGCATCCCCATATCATCCAACCGATCCTAGACGGCAAAGCCGACGTCGTGTACGGGTCCCGTTTCGTGGGCGCGGGTCCTCACCGCGTGGTTTATTACTGGCACTGGGTGGGGAACTACTTCCTGACGACGCTTTCCAACATGTTCACCAACATCAACCTCACGGACATGGAGACCTGTTTCAAAGCTTTCCGCCGGGAAGTCATCCAGTCCATCAAGATCGAGGAAGACCGCTTCGGCTTCGAGCCCGAGATCACCGCGAAGGTGGTGAAAAAGCGTTGCCGAATCTACGAAGTCGGCATCTCCTATTCCGGCCGGACCTACGAAGAGGGCAAGAAGATCGGCTGGCGTGACGGCGTCCGCGCGATCTGGTGCATACTCAAATACAACCTGTTCTCTTAAATGCTAACATCCCATTTCAAATGACGGACATTTACCTCTTTCAGAAATTCATCTTGGGCGTCGTCCAGGGGCTGGCTGAGTTCCTGCCTGTCTCCAGTTCGGCCCACCTTATCCTGATCCCCCGGTTGTTCCATTGGACGGATTTCGGACTCGCTTTCGACGTCTCGCTCCATCTGGGGACGCTGGCCGCGGTGATTGTTTATTATTGGAAGGACCTCTGGAAGCTGGCCGTATCGATTATTAAGTTTTCCGATCCATCCTTGGCGGGCGACCGCCGGCTGGTGGGATATTTGATTCTGGCCACGATACCCGGCGCCTTGGTGGGCTTGGCGCTGGAGCACAAGGTCGAAACCGTTTTCCGGTCGCCTTTCCTGGTCGCCTGGACACTCATGGGGTTGGCCATCGCGCTTTACGCGGCGGACCGGTTCTTGAGCGGCGACAAGAAATTGTCCGATATCACCTGGCGCACCGCTCTGGTGCTTGGCGTCGCCCAGAGCCTGGCCATCGTCCCGGGAATTTCGCGTTCCGGCATCACCATCACCGTGGCGCTGGCGTTGAGTTTCAGCCGGAAGGAGGCCGCGCGTTTTTCCTTTCTGATGTCCGTGCCCATCATCGCGGGTGCGGGTTTGTTGAAGGCGCCGGAAATTTTCAGGTCCCCGGACCAATTAGGAATCCTGGTCGGTTTCTTGAGCGCCGCCGTGACGGGTTTCCTGGCCATTTGGGTGCTGATCCGCTACGTTCAGACCCACCGCTACACGCCCTTCGTCCTTTACCGCCTGGCCCTCGGCTTGTTCATCCTGTTCAACCTCAGCAAATTCCACTAAGCGCCCTTCCACCATACATATCCGGTTAAAACGGCCCTATTTTTGGGGGAGTTTTTATGGCTTTTTGCCGGCGGTGGAAACCCGTTTCTCCGATGGAAAACCGATGAAATCAGCCATCTTTGGGGGTAGACTTATGTGTCCTAAGAACGGACACGGACCTTCCGCACTACCGAGCGTCGCGCTCCAGGGATCCGGAAGGCGGAGCCAGCCATGGAGACAGGTCGGGAGAGGGGCCTTTCCATCGCAGTCGCAGCCGTCTTGTTCGCCGGGACGATGTCGTCCGGCGTCCGCGCGGAAGAAAGCCTCATGGGGCTTTCCCCCGAACCTATCGTCATCACGCAGACCGTCCCCTCGTTTCAGCCTGCCCCCTTGACGCAACCTCCCCAAGCCAAAAAAATCCACTACCGTCTATTGGGGGGAGCCATGCGCTTGACCAAGCCCATGAGGCACGTGGCGGCCGTGGTATTTGATCAACAGTCGCGCATGCTTCCTTCGGGAAAGAAACTGCCGGCCCATCTGCGGCGGGGGCATGACGACTACCCGTTGCTCTTCGCCTGGATCCCCCGTTCGTGGACGGCGTTCTTTTGGGGGGAGCCCAGCATGATCATCGGGAACCAGAAGCATTTCCTGGGAGACAGCCCCAAGCCCATCGGCGAGCCCGGAAGTTTTCAGGTTTCGCGGTTCCCGGACCTGCCCATCCCGTTTTCCTGGCTGCCGCTTTATATCGCCTTCACCACCCCGAACGGATGGCACGTCCGCCTCGGCGCCCGCTGGGACGACGTGGACTCCTACATCCAAGTGCCCACCATCGCCTTCAAAGACAACGTCAAATAATTTTCCCAACTATTAAGCCCTGTCTGAATTTCGCCCGGGGCTAAATTCTCCGTGCCAATCAATAAATTAAGAAGCGGATTCGTTCCTCCGAGGACACCGGACTGTCCCCCGTCGAAGACGGGGGCTGGGGGGAGGGTAGGTGTCCGCAGGAGGGGACGAATCCGCTTCGCAAAAAAGAAAACGGCGCCCATCCCCGAGCGCCGTTTTCAAATTCTATAAGGAACTAAGTTCGTTCTATGGGTGCGTCGTGAAGGTCGTCAACGCTTTCATGTACTGGGCCCGCTCGAAGGCCGCGGGGTTTTCCGAGTTGCGGTGGCTCATGCTGCCGCGCATCTGGGTAACGGACTCGTATTCGTTGTCCTCCATCCAGATTTTAAGTTCGTTCAAAACGTGCGACAGGTGCGTGATGCCGTACTTGAACAGGGCCGAACACATCATGGTGGCGCTGGCGCCGGCCATGAGCATCTTCAGGACGTCCGGGGCCTGGTGCACGCCGCTGGTGGCCGCCATGTCGGCCTTGATCTGGCCGTAGAGGATCGCGATCCAACGGAGGGGGAGCCTCGCCGCCTGGGGCGTGCTCAGCAGGACATTCGGTACCACTTCCAGGTTGTCCAGATCGATGTCCGGTTGATAGAACCGGTTGAAGAGGACCAGCCCGTTGGCGCCGGCCTGGTCCAGTTTTTTCGCCATGTTGGCCATGGCGCTGTAGTAGGGGCTGAGCTTCACGGCCACCGGGATGGACACGCTGGCCTTGACCGACTTCAAAATGTCCAGGGTCCGCTGTTCGACGGTCGTGCCGTCGACGGAGGGATCCGTGGGGAGGAAATAGATGTTCAGTTCCAGCGCGTCGGCGCCGGCTTCCTGGATGTGCTTGGCGTATTCGGTCCAGCCGCCGTTGGAATGGCAGTTCAGGCTTCCGATGATGGGGATCTTCACGGCTTCCTTGGCGCGGCGGATGTTCTCCAGGTATTCCTCCGGTCCCAGGGCGTAGTTGTCCAGGTCGGGGAAATAGGTGAGGGCCTCGGCGAAGCTCTCGGTGCCGAAGCTCAGGTGGTGCTGCAGCTCGCGCTTCTCGTTGGTGAGCTGTTCTTCGTAGAGGGAATGTTTCACCACCGCGGCCGCGCCCGCGTCCTCCAGCCGCCTGAGGTTCGTGACGCTTTCCGTGATGGGGGACGCCGAGACGACCAGCGGGTTCTTGAGCTTGAGGCCAAGGTAGTTGGTGGAGAGATCCATTAGGCTTTTTCTCCTTTGGTGTCGCTGTCGGTGGCCTTCGGTTCGGGCGCGCGGGTCGCCATATACTGATAGAGCTTCCAGCGTTCCTGCGCGTCCAGTTGGGCGCTGTCCATGAGGAGCTTGGCTTGGTCCGGATGGCTCTTCGTCAACATTTTATAACGGTTTTCGCGATACGCATAATCCTTTATGGAGATGGACGGCGCCTGGGAATCCAGCTGGAACGGGTTCTTGTTCTGCAGGACGAGGTCCGGGTTGTAGCGGAACAGCGGCCAATGGCCGGATTGCACCGCGGCCTTTTGCTGCTGCATGCCGGCCGTCATGTTGATGCCGTGGGCGATGCAGTGGCTGTAGGCGATGATGAGCGACGGGCCCTGGTAGGCTTCCGCTTCGAGGAACGCCTTCAGCGTGTGCTCGTCGCGGGCGCCCATGGCGACCTTCGCCACGTAGACGTTGCCGTAGCTCATGGCGATGAGGCCCAGGTCCTTTTTCGCGATGGGTTTTCCGGCGGCCGCGAACTTCGCCACTGCGGCGCGCGGCGTGGACTTCGAATTCTGTCCGCCGGTGTTGGAGTAGACTTCCGTGTCCAGCACCAGGATGTTGACGTTCTTGCCCGACGCGATCACGTGGTCCAGCCCGCCGAAGCCGATGTCGTAGGCCCAACCGTCGCCGCCCACGATCCAGACGCTCTTCTTCACCAGCCAGTCCGCCAGGGCCAAAAGCTGTTTGGCTTCCGGCGAACTCTGGGATTTCAACTTCTCCTTCAATAAGGTCACGCGTTCCCGCTGTTCGTAGATGTCCGCTTCGTCCTTCTGCGGCGACTCGATCAACGCCTTCACCAGTTCCGTCCCGATGACGGATTCCATTTTCTTCAGCATCTCGCCCGCGAACTCCATCTGTTTGTCGATCGAGATGCGGAATCCGAGGCCGAACTCGGCGTTGTCCTCGAAGAGGGAGTTCGCCCAGGCGGGGCCGCGGCCGTCCTTGTTCACGCTCCAGGGCGTGGTGGGGAGGTTGCCGCCGTAGATGGAGGAGCAGCCCGTGGCGTTGGCGATGATGGAACGGTCGCCGAAGAGCTGCGACATGAGTTTCAAATAAGGCGTTTCGCCGCAGCCCGAGCAGGCGCCGGAGAACTCGAAGAGCGGCTCCAGGATCTGGGACGAGCGCACCATCTCCCGCTTGATCTTGCGGCGGTCGTATTCCGGGATCTCCAGGAAGAAGTCCCAGTTCTTGCTTTCCGCTTCCCGCAGCGGCGGCTGGGGGACCATGTTGATGGCCTTCAGCCGCGTTTCGGATTTGTTCTTGGCCGGGCAGACGTCCACGCAGAGCGCGCAGCCCGTGCAATCTTCGGGCGCGACCTGGATGGTGTATTTCAATCCGGCGAAGTCTCTATCTTTGCAATTGGATGACTTAAAGGTTTCGGGCGCGCCCTTGAGCTTGTCTTCCTCGTAGATCTTGACGCGGATGACGGAGTGGGGGCAGACCATGGCGCACTTGCCGCACTGGATGCAGACGCTGGAATCCCAGGCGGGGATTTCCAGGGCGATGTTCCGCTTCTCCCATTTGGCCGTGGCCATGGGGAAAGTTCCATCCACGGGCATGGCGCTGACCGGCATGGCGTCGCCTTTGCCCGCGATCATGGGGGCCGTCACCTTTTGGACGAACTCGGGCGCGGCGGCGGGCACCGGGGGGCGCATTTCGATCTTGCCGTCGGCCTTGGCCGGCACTTTCACTTCGTGCAGGTGGGCGAGGGCCTTGTCCACGGCGCCGTAGTTCATGGCGAGGACGTCGTCGCCCTTGGAGCCGTAGGATTTCTTGATGGAATATTTGATGGCTTCGATGGCCTGGTCCTTGGGCAGGACGCCGGCGATCGCGAAGAAGCAGGTCTGCATGATGGTGTTGATGCGTCCGCCCATGCCCGCGTCCTTGGCCACGGAGTAGGCGTCGATGACGAAGAACTTCAGTTTCTTCTTGATGATCTGGTCCTGATGGACGCGCGGCAGCTGGCTCCAGACTTCATCCGGCCCGTAGGTGCTGTTGAGCAGGAACGTCCCGCCTTCCACCGCCTGTTCCAGCAGGTCGAATTTTTCCAGGAAGTTGAATTGGTGGCAGGCGATGAAGTTGGCGCGCTCGACCAGATAGGGGGCGCGGATCACGCCCGGCCCGAAGCGCAGGTGTGACGTCGTGGTCGAGCCCGACTTCTTGGAATCGTAGACGAAATATCCCTGGGCGTACTGCGGCGTGTTCTCGCCGATGATCTTGATGGAATTCTTATTGGCGCTGACGGTGCCGTCGGCCCCGAGGCCGTAGAAGATGGCGCGCACGCGGTCCGCCGGTTCCACGGAGAACGACGGATCGTATGAGAGGCTGGTGTGGGAGACGTCGTCGTTGATGCCGATGGTGAAATGGTTCTTGGGTTTGGCTTTGGCCGCGTCGTCGAACACGCCCTTGGCCATGGCGGGAGTGAACTCCTTGGACGACAGGCCGTAGCGTCCGCCGACGATGCGCGGCCGGCTTTTGAAGCCCGCGTCCTCGAAGCCTTCGTTGACCGCGTTGACCACGTCGAGATAGAGCGGTTCGCCCGCGCTGCCGGACTCCTTGCAGCGGTCCAGGACGGTCAGCGTCTTCACGGTTTTCGGGAGGGACTTCAGGAAAGTCGCGATGGAGAACGGACGGTAGAGCCGCACGCGCAGCACGCCGACTTTTTCGCCGGCTTTGTTCAGCGCGTCCGCCGTGTCTTCCAGCGTTTCCGCGCCGGAACCCATGACGACGGCCACGCGGTCCGCGTCCGGGGCGCCGTGGTAATCGAAAAGGTGGTATTGGCGTCCCACTATTTTGGCGAACTTGTCCATGGTCTTCTGGACGATGTCCGGGCAGGCGTCGTAAAAGGGGTTGCAGGCTTCCCGGGCCTGGAAGAACACGTCCGGGTTCTGGGCGGTGCCGCGCAGCACGGGCCGGTCCGGCGTCAGGGCGCGGGAGCGGTGGGCCAGCACCAGTTTTTCATCGATCATGGCGCGGATGTCGTCGTCCGTCAGCGATTCGATCTTGGAGACTTCGTGGGAAGTGCGGAAACCGTCGAAAAAGTGGAGGAAGGGGATGCGGGACTCGAGCGAGGCGGCCTGGGAGATCAGGGCGAAGTCCATGGCTTCCTGGACGGAGACGGCGGATAGCAGCGCGAAGCCGGTGGAACGGGCGAGCATGACGTCGGAATGGTCGCCGAAAATGGAGAGCGCGTGCGTGGCCAGGGAGCGCGCCGCGACGTGGAACACGCAGGGCGTCAGTTCGCCCGCGATCTTGAACATGTTGGGGATCATCAGCAGCAACCCTTGGGAAGCGGTGAAAGTGGTGGTGAGGCACCCGGTCTGGAGCGCGCCGTGGACGGCGCCGGCCACGCCGGCTTCGCTTTGCATCTCCTGGACGACGGGGATGGTCCCCCAGATGTTTTTCTTGTTCACCGCGGACCAGGCGTCGGCCCATTCGGCCATATTGGAGGAAGGGGTGATGGGATATATGGCGATGACTTCGTTGGTCTTGTAGGCGACGATGGCGCAGGCTTCGTTTCCGTCGATAGTGAGCGTGGGGCGCGCAGATTTCACAGTTTCCAAAGTTTCCTCCGTTCGTTCTATGGGAAAAAGGCGGGTTATTCGATATTGATATCATAATTTTGGCAGAGCCGGGAGGCGTTGACCATGATGCGCGTCATAATTATGGATTTCATCCGCCGCATATTTATGACCTGTGTCATATTCCCTCCGGTTTTCGCATAATATACTGACTCCGCGAAGTTTATTTATGGATGCGGCGAGATGCGTGCGCCATAATAAAAGGAGATCACGAAATGAAAACGATGACTCGAAGCCTTTGCCTCGTCCTGGCGTTCGCTTTGGCGTGTCAGAGCGCCCCATTGAGGGCCGAAGAAACAGGCTCGAACTTGTCCCTGGATGATTTGGGTTTTTCACAAGCGCAAACCCAAGGCGATGCGAAACTCCAGGAAACTCTCCACCGCCGCTCTAAAATGTTGAAGACCCACCAGATTTTGGGCCTTGCCACGACGGTTCCGATGATGGCCGCCCTTTTCACCGGCGAAAAAGCGGGTTACGGAGAACCCAAATCGAAGCGGAATTTCCACGCCGCCATGGGCATGACGGCCGGCGCCATGTATTTCACCACGGCTTCCTTCGCCCTGTTCGCTCCCGAGGGGCCGCAAGCGGGGAAGAACGCGGGCCTCACGAAAGTCCACCGCGCCCTGGCTTGGGTCCATTTCCCGGCCATGGTCCTGGCCCCGTTCATGGGCTACCAGGCCAAGAAACAGCTGGACCGGGGTGAAAGCGCCCACGGGTTCGCCAAGCACCACGCAACCGTCGCCGGAATTGCGGCGGGATCCTTCGGCGCGGCGATGTTGGTGATGGTCTTTAACTTTTGAGGGGCGATATGCGACTTTTGGTAGGTATATCCGTTTTATTGTTGCCGTTGACCGCGCTGGCCGGTCAAAACTCCAAATGGGTTCTGGAGAAATCGGAACTGACGTATAAGGTCTCCCACACCCTCCACAGCTCGGAGGGAACCAGCCGCCAAACCCGCGGTAAGGGCGTTTGCGATGAGAGCGGGTGCAAGTTCCTGGCCGCGTCGCCGGTGAACGCCTTCGAGTCGGGCGACACCAACCGCGACCTCCATATGATCGAGACCACGCGCGGCGCCCAGTTTCCCATGGTGACGGTGAACGTGGCGATGCCCGCGGTCCCGGAGGGGACGGATTTCGCCGCGGACCTGGATATCCAGTTCGCCGGCGAGAAGGCGCAATACCCGCAGGTGAAGTTCCAAATCGTGGACCGGTCCGGGGAAAGCGTCCATTTCAAGGGCGTCATCCCCATGAAGGTGACGGATTTCAAGATCCCGGCCCCCTCTCTGCTCGGCATATCCATCAAGAACGACGTGCCTATCACGGTGGATATGACGTGGAAGAAAATATAACGTAATCCCCTGAACCGCAAAGGAATGTTCCCATGAGTTTCGATGTCGCCATGCTGTCCCGGCTCCAGTTCGCCCTGACCATCATGTTCCATTATCTCTTCCCGCCGATCACGATCGGGCTGGGCGTCCTGCTGGTCGCCATGGAGGGGATGTACCTCAAGACGGGCGACCGGCAATACGCCGCCATGGCCCGTTTCTGGACGCGGATCTTCGCCGTGAACTTCGCGGTGGGCGTGGCGACCGGCATCGTGATGGAGTTCCAGTTCGGCACCAATTGGGCGAGCTACTCACGGTTCGTCGGCGACGTCTTCGGTTCGGCCCTGGCCGCGGAAGGGGTCTTTGCCTTCTTCCTGGAATCCGGCTTCCTGGCCGTGGTGGTCTTCGGGTGGGACAAGGTGTCGCCGCGCATGCACTTTTTCTCCACCATCATGGTCTCCCTCGGGTCGATCTTCTCGGCCATCTGGATCGTGGTGGCGAATTCCTGGCAGCAGACGCCGGCCGGCTACCATATAGTGGGGGAAGGGTTGGCCCGCCGCGCGGAGATCACGGATTTTTGGGCCATGGTGTTCAACCCGTCCAGCATGCACCGGCTGAACCACGTATTGCTCGGCGCCTTCGTCCTCGGCGCTTTTTTCGTCATGAGCATTTCGGCCTACTACATCCTCAAGCACCGGCACGAAGTCTTCGCCAAGAAATCCTTCATCCTCGCCCTCGGTTTGGCCGTCCTTTCCAACGTGGCGATCCTGGTCTCGGGGCATTTCCAGGCCCGGACCGTGGCGCTGACCCAGCCGGCGAAGCTGGCGGCCTTCGAAGGCCATTTCGTCACGGGCGAAGGGGGGACGCCGATGTATTTGTTAGGGATCCCCGACGTCGCCAACGAGCGGGTCCGCTTCGGCGTGAAGGTCCCCGGTTTGTTGAGCCTCCTTGTCCACGATGATATGTCGACGCCGGTGATCGGCCTCGACCAGTTCACTCCGGAAGACAGGCCGCCCGTGGCCGCGTCATTTTACACCTACCGTTTGATGCTCGTGCTCTGGGTCTTCATGATCGGGCTTTCGCTGTTGGGCCTGGCGCTCCTGCCGGGCGGCGTGCTGTTCCGCAAGCGATGGGTTTTGTGGACCTATGTCTTCGGCGTGGCCGCGCCCTTCATCGCCAACCAATCGGGATGGGTGGCGGCGGAAGTCGGACGGCAGCCTTGGATCGTCTACGGTTTATTGAGGACGAAGGACGGACTGTCTAAATCCGTTACCGCGGACCAGGTCCTGTTCTCCATCATCATGTTCGGCCTGATTTATATTTTGCTCTTCGCCGTCTGGCTTTTCGTCCTGAACGACAAGATCCAACACGGCCCGGAAGATCCGGACACCCTGCCGTTGAAACCCCTATCGGGCGGATGGGTCCAGGCCGCAGCCCAGTTGAAGGGTCACGGCGGGTCGTTGACCGACGTGAAGGACAAGGAATAATCCCATGGACCTGAACATATTCTGGTTTTTCACCCTCGGCGTCCTGCTCGCCGGTTACGCGATCCTCGACGGGTTCGATCTGGGCGTGGGGATCCTTCATCTCGCCGTCCGGAAGGACGAGGAGCGCCGGATCCTGCTCAATTCCATCGGACCGCTCTGGGACGGCAACGAAGTGTGGCTGGTGACCTTTGGCGGCGCGCTTTTCGCCGCGTTCCCGCACGCCTACGCCACCGCTTTCTCGGGGTTCTACACGGCGTTCATGGTCCTGCTCTTCGCCCTGATCTTCCGCGCCGTGTCCATCGAGTTCCGCAGCAAGCGGGAGTCGAAGGCGTGGCGCGGTTTTTGGGACGCGGCTTTTTGCGGGGCCAGCGCCGTGGCGACGTTCCTCTTCGGCGTGGCGGTCGGGAACTCCATGCGCGGCCTGCCCATCGGCGCGGACCATGAGTTCGTCGGAAAATTTTTGGATTTGCTCAGCCCCTATTCGCTGCTCGTGGGCGTCTTCGCCGTGGCGACCTTCGCCATGCACGGGGCCATCTACCTTTACCTGAAGACCGAGGGAGATTTGCAAAGGCGCATCCACGGCTGGATCTGGCGTGCCTTCGGCTTATTCCTCGTGACCTATATCCTCACCACCATTTACACGTTGGTCGCCATGCCGGCCGCTGTGCGGAACTTCGAAGAGATCCCCGGGGCCTGGGCCGTGGTGTTGTTGAACGTGCTGGCCATCGCCAACATCCCGCGCGCCATCTTCCTGAACAAACCGCTCTACGCCTTCGTCTCGTCGTCCTGCACCATCGCCGCGCTGACGTTCCTTTTCGGCTTCGCGTTGTTCCCGAACCTGATCGTCTCCAGCCTCGACCCGGCCTGGAACCTGACCATCTACAACGCGGCCTCTTCGCAAAAGACCCTGGCCATCATGCGCATCATCGCGTTCCTGGGGATGCCCTTCGTTTTGTCGTACACCGCCATCATCTATTGGATCTTCCGGGGGAAAGTCCAGCTCGGAAAGTTCAGTTATTAAGCACCCGTAAATTATTCTCAGTCGTCGCCCCGGCGTAGGCCGGGGCCCCATTTATTGATGGGATTCCGGCCTTCGCCGGAATGACAACAAAAATCGAGGGACAATCATGGAAGCGTTAATGCAGTCGTTCGCGTTCAGCTCGGTCGCCCAGGCCGTGCTGGTCATCAGCCTCATTACGGCGCTCGGTCTGGCGTTGGGCAACGTGAAGGTGCTGGGCTTCAGCCTGGGCATCGCCGGCGTTCTGTTCATCGGGCTTCTCTTCGGGCATTTCAAGATCGCCATCAACGAGCACATCCTCGAGTTCGCCCGCGAGTTCGGGCTGATCCTCTTCGTCTACACCATCGGCCTGCAGGTCGGGCCGGGTTTCTTCTCCTCCTTGCGCAAGGAGGGCTTGCCTCTGAATATCATGGCTGCGGCGATCGTGATCCTCGGCGTGTTCATGACGTTGATGTTCGCGTCCGTGGGCCGCATCGACCTGCCCGCCGCCGTCGGCTTGTTTTCCGGCGCCACCACCAACACGCCGAGCCTGGCCGCGGCGCAGCAGGCGCTCAAAGACGTTCCCTGGCTGACGGAGGAGGCGCGGAAGCTGCCCGGCATGGGGTACGCCGTGGCCTATCCCTTCGGCATCATGGGCATCATTTTCACCATGCTGATGGTGCGGCGGTTCTTTAAAGTCGACGTGAAGAAGGAGCTTGAAGCTTTTACCAGTTCGAAGAAAAGCGCGGCCAACGTTTCCACGGTCAACCTGGAAGTGCAGAACCCCAACATCGCGGGGCTGCCGGTCCGGCAGATCCCGTCGATCAAGGAATCCAACGTGGTGATCTCGCGCTACATGCATGAAGGCGCGGTCGACGTCGTGCAGGCCGATACCCGGCTGGCCGTGGGCGACGTGATCCTGGTGGTCGGCGCGCCGGAAAGCCTCGAAAAGATGCGGCTGATCATCGGCAAAGTGAGCGACAGGGACTTGCGCACGGCGCCCAGCGAGCTTACCACGCGGCGCGTGATCGTGACCAAGAAGGACGTCTTGGGAAAGACCATCGCGGACCTGGACCTGGCGCGGCAGTTCGACGTGATCGTCACGCGCGTTGGACGCAGCGAAGTCCAGTTCATGGCCCACGCGGACCTGCAGCTCAAGTTCGCGGATACGCTTCTCCTCGTGGGCGAGCCGGCCGCCATCCAAAAGGCGTCGGACTTCCTGGGGAATTCCACCAAGGAACTGAACCATCCGCAGGCCATCCCCGTTTTCGTCGGGATCGCGCTCGGCGTCCTCGTGGGTTCCCTTCCCATCCATCTGCCCGGCATGCCGGCGCCGGTGAAGCTCGGTTTGGCGGGAGGGCCGCTCATCGTGGCCTTGGTGCTCAGCCGGATCGGCCGCGTCGGTCCTCTGGTCTGGTACATGCCCATCAGCGCCAACTTCATGCTGCGGGAGCTCGGCATCTCCCTGTTCCTGGCCTGCGTCGGGTTGAAGGCGGGCGACAAGTTTTTTGAGATCCTCTTCCAGGGCCCGGGTTTTTATTGGATGGCCTGCGCCGCGGCGATCACGCTCGTGCCCCTGCTGATCGTCGCCCTGGTGGCGCGCGCCGTTTACAAAGTGAACTACGTCTCGCTTTGCGGACTGCTGGCCGGCAGCATGACCGACCCGCCCGCGCTGGCCTTCGCCAACTCCATGGCGGGGTCGGACGCGCCGTCCATCTCCTACGCGACGGTCTATCCGCTGACCATGCTGCTGCGGGTGCTCTTCGCCCAGGGGATGGTGCTGTTGTTCATGCGCTGAATTCGCCCCGAAAAAGCGGCCCGGACGGATTTGCCGCGCTTGGAAAAATGATAATATAGCGGCATGTCGCTGGAAACCAAGAAATTCCTCAGCACGATCACGCCCTTCAGCATCCTTCCCGACGTCGAACTCGACCGCCTGTCCCATTTCGTCTTCAAACGCACCGTCGAGCCCGGCGAAAAGGTCTTCGCGGAGGGGGACAAGGCCCATGTGACGTGGGTCGTGCAGACCGGGCAGATGAAGATAACGAAGATGGCCTTTGACGGCAAGCCGCTGACCGTGGAAATGATCCGGCCCGGGGAAGTCTTCGGCTGCGTCGGCTGCATCGATTCCGGGTTTTATCCCTGCGAAGCCACGGCCTCCCTCACGGCCGTCGTGATCGGCATTCCGACCCAGGACTTCCTCTCCCTCGTCGAGCGCTATCCCAAGTTCGCCCGCGGCGTCTATATGGAAATGGGCGCGCGGGTGCGCGAGGCCCAGAACATGCGGACGCTGGCCCTGCATTCCGTCGAAAAGCGGATCGCCGGCGTGCTGCTGTGGCTTCGGGGGAAGTTCGGCGATACGCTGCCCTTCACGCGGCAGTCCATCGCCGAGATGGCGAACACGACGCCCGAATCCACGATCCGGACCATGATCCATCTCCGCAAGAAGGGCTACATCAAGACCGCCTGGAAAAAGATCATCCTGCAAAAGCCCGACGAGCTGAAAACCCTCCTCGAAGAAATCCAATAGAGCAATTATGACAGGCGTCATAGATAGGGCGCCGCCATCCGGGCTAGACTGTCGGCAGAATGGCTCATCCAATATTCATTCAGTCGATGTTGAAAGAGCAGCGCGCGGCCTCGAACGCATGCCGCGTGTGGATCACTCCGCAACGCCCCAAGCACGAGAAGGCCTCCGACCATAACGTCTGGATGCCGGAGCTGGCTCCGGAAGAAGAGATCCTCAAGCTCTTAAAGTCGGGCAAGATGGCCTGGGCCGAGTTCGAGGCCTACTATCAGGCCCGGCTGGGCTCCGCGTCCTCCCAGGACGACCTTCGCGCGCTCGCCTGCCTTTCCCAGGACACCGCTTTGATGCTGATGTGCGGCTGCGCGGACACCACGCAGTGTTATCTTCCCGTGCTGGTCCACGTGATCCAGGAATACCGCGAGCGCAAGGACTTCAAACTCTCCCTCGGCGATTTCAACGATTGGCTGAAGCGCCAATGCTGACCGCGCTGGCGCTGGACGCTTCCCCGCGGGCCAACGCGAAGGTCCGCCTCTTCTCCCGCCTCAAGATCGCGGACCTGCTCCAGGTGCCCGAGAACGAGATGGCCCGCGTCATCCGGGACCTGGAAAAAGACCCCGTCTTCAAAAAGTTTTTGGGCCTCGAGGGGAGTTCCTACCGCATCTTCCATCGCCAACGCTACGCCGGAACGCAGATCTCCGGACGCTTCTACGACCTGCAGGAAGACTTCCTGTCCTCGGAAGGACGGTTCGACGCCCAGGGGTTCCTGGCGAGCCGCTCCTCCGCCATCGCGCTGATCCGGTCCATCGGGAAAACCGACTTCGAGCGATACTTCCTCTACCAGCAGGCCGGAGCCAGCCGGTCCGAAACCGCCGAGACACTGGGGATCACGCCGGCCCAGGTGGACGACGTTTTCGATTTCCTTTTGGAATTTTCCGTGCAGGCGGAGTTCATCCATCACAGTTCTTTGCGTACGGAAAACGCTTCCCGCCCGGTCTGCCTGGGCCGCATCGAGGGCAATGCGCTGGACGGATTTTCCCTGGCCTGCTTCCTGCCCCACATGGCGCGGGGGAAATACCGGATCGACTACGACGCCTGGAAGGAGCTGCGCGAGAGGGAAGCCCTGCCGCCGGAGGACATCAGGCGCGGTTCCCAGATCATCCAGGAAGTGGAGATGATCAACCTGCGCTCCGACAATTTTCACCGCGCGTTCCAGGAATCCCTGCAGACCGCCCGCGCCTATCTGGCGACGGGCCGCCCGGAGAAGCAGCGGGTCCTGAGCCTGCGCGAAGCGTCACGGCGGATCGGCGTTTCCTCCAGCACGGTCTGCCGCCTGGTGGCGGGGCGCAGCGTCATCCTGCCCTGGGGCGAGGAAGTCATGCTGTCCCGGCTGTTCCCTCAAAAAAAACAGGTGCTCTGCGAGATCCTCAAGAACCGCCAGGCGGAAATTTCCGAGGCCGGTGACGGCGACGTGCAGCGGTTCCTGTTGCGCGATTATCAGCTCCGCGTGCCGCGCCGCACCGTCAATTATTGGCGCGGCCGGCTCCGCGGGAATGCGGGGGCGGCGTGAAAAGGACATCGGACGGACTCGGCCGGCTCCTGGGGCAAAGCCCGGCGATGGCGGCCGCGTTCAAACTGATCAAGAAAGCCGCGCCGACGGAAGCGAACATCCTCCTTCAGGGCGAAACCGGCACGGGCAAGGAACTGGCGGCCCAGGCGCTGCACCTGCATTCGAACCGCGCGGCCGGGCCCTTCGTGCCCGTGGACTGCGCGAGCCTGCCCGAGAATTTGCTGGAAGCGGAGCTCTTCGGAAGGGAAAAAGGCGCCTACACCGACGCGCACCAGTCCCGGCCCGGCCTCCTCGAAGCGGCGGACGGGGGAACGCTTTTCCTCGACGAGATCGGCGACATGCCGCTGGCGCTTCAAACGAAGCTTCTGCGCGTGATCCAGGAGAGGCAGATCCGCCGGCTTGGGTCCAACCGGTTCCTTTCGCTGAACGTGCGGGTCATCGCCGCGACCCACCGCAACCTCGAGGAGATGGCGGCCCAGAAGAAATTCCGCCAGGACCTCTATTACCGCCTCAACGTCATTTCGATCCCGCTCCCGCCGTTGCGCCACCGGGCCGGCGACGTCGACTTCCTGGCGCGGCATTTCCTCCAGCAATTCTCCAAGGCCTATGGCCGCGGCATCGACGGTTTCGACGATTCGGCCATTCGCCTTCTACGGTCTTACTCCTGGCCGGGCAACGTGCGGGAACTTCAGAACGCCGTGGAGCGCGCCGTGGCCCTCGCCGAGGAACGCCTGATTCACCCCGATGATTTGCCGGAACAAATCCGCCGCCCCGTCCTGGAGGCGGGCCGGGTGGACGAAATGCTGGACCGCCTCTCTCCGCTGCGAAAAGAATTCAACAGCTCCCACTAAAAAAGATACCGACCCCGAAAACTGGGAAGTCCTTCGGCGACTTGCTATAATTTCCCAAGACCAGCCATGAAAAAAAATCAGAAACTACCGTTGGAACAGCCGGTGATTTTTCCCCAGATCGTCAACGACGGCCTGCAGGTCATCCTTTATTTTTCCTCGAACACGCTGGGGACGGTCTTCACATCGAAGGATCTGGCGCGCGGCGTGGAATTAAAGGGCAAGCGTCTGGGCGACGTCCTGCGCCTGCTGGTGAAAGCGAAGATGCTGGCGTCGCGCGGCGGCGGATACCTTTTGCGTCGCTCGCCGCACTCCCTGACGCTGTTCGACGCCGTGAACGTGTTGATGGGCGGGTTCACCCTCCGGCCCTGCCAGAGGAATTCCCGCCTTTGCAGCCGCTCCCACGCCTGCGCCTTCCGACCGTTCTGGAACGAGATGCGCCGCGAGATGGAGCGCCGGATGTCCGGCCAGAACTTCGGCGCGCTGGCGCGGAACGGCTTCTGGAAAGGGGCCGTGCCGTGGCGATGAAAGAGATTTATTTCGACAACTCCGCCACCTCTTTTCCCAAACCCGCTTCGGTCGTCGGGAGCCTGGCGGAGTTCAACCGCCGCTACGGCGCCAGCGCCGGCCGCGGCGCCTACCGGCGGGCCGTGGCCACGGGGGAAATCCTCTCCGGTTGCCGGTCGGCCCTGGCGGACATGTTCCATGTCTCCGATCCGCGCCGCATCGTTTTCACCTTGAACGCTTCGGACGCGTTGAACCTCGCCATCCACGGTCTCCCCTGGCGGCCCGGCGACCGCGCCCTGGTGTCTCCCTTTGAACACAATTCCGTCCTGCGCCCGCTGCACGAGCTTCGCGACCGGCTCGATATCGGGATCGACGTCATGCCGACGGATCCCGACGGCCGCGTCATCACCGATAAAATCAAAGCCCTCATCCGCTCGCGCACGCGGCTGGTGGCCTGCGTACACGTGTCCAACGTGACCGGCGTCATCCAGCCGGTGGAAGAGGTGGGCCGTATCGTGCGCCCCTTCGGCATTACCTATTTAGTCGACGCCGCCCAGTCCGTCGGCGCCCTGCCGGTGGATGCGGTCAAGATGAGGGCGGACCTGTTGGCTTTCCCGGGGCACAAAGGATTGTTGGGCCCCCTGGGCACGGGCGGACTTTATATGCGGCCGGGGTTGGATTTGAATCCGTTGCGCGAAGGCGGCACGGGGAGTTCCTCCGAGCAGGAGCGGCAGCCGGATTTCCTGCCCGACCGTTACGAGCCGGGGAGCCATAACGCTCCGGGGCTTTTGGGTTTGCTGCGCGGCGTGCAATACATTCAGAAGCGCGGCGTGAAGAACGTCCGCGCCCACGAACTGGAATTGTTGGGGGAATTTTTGGAGGGCGTGAAAAAAATCCCAAGGTTGCGGCGGCACGGCCCGCGCCGGGCGAAGGACATGGCGGCGGTGGTGTCGTTTTCCTTCGAGCGCTGGAAACCCCTGGAGGCGGCGCAACGGCTTTGGAAGAAGCACGGCCTCATGGTCCGGGCCGGGCTGCATTGCGCGCCCTGGGCCCACCGGACCATCGGGACGTTCCCCGTCGGGACGGTCCGCTTTTCCTTCGGGCCTTTCAATACCCGCGAACAGATCCGCCACGCCCT
Organism: uncultured Elusimicrobia bacterium; assembly: GCA_964482515.1. Lineage (GTDB taxonomy): Bacteria > Elusimicrobiota > Elusimicrobia > FEN-1173 > FEN-1173 > CAYZXT01. The sequence continues at coordinate 136,868 of CAYZXT010000001.1, forward strand.
CAAAGCCCTCCGCGCCGTCGCGTAACTTCCTTCAGTACACGAACTCCCGGATATCGTAGAGCGCCGTGACGGGCATCCGCCCGTCAAAGGACACCTTCGCTTTTTCGATGATGGCCTCCATCTGGCGGCGTTTTTCCTCGTCGGTGCAGGCCGTCCAGCCTTCCTGCGCCATCTTCCGGTCATAATCCGGCTCCGTCTGGATCGGCGAGAAATAAAGGATGTCCCGTTCGTCTAGGGGGAGGCTGTTCAGGAGGTCCGACGTCGCGCCGGTATGGGCGTCGCCGTTTTTCCGGCCTCCCAGGCCCAGCAGCGACACCAACCCCACGCTCATTCCCGCGGCTTTCACGCGCTCCACGGCCCGCCGCGCGTCGTCCGCCGTGCCGGGTTTGTGGGCCCAACGGCGCAGCGCGTCGTCCCCCGTTTCCAGCCCGATATAGATCCGCCGCATTCCGGCCCGCCCCAAGTCCCTCAAATCCTCCGGCGACCATTGGAGGATCCGCCGCGCCTCGCCGAAACAATAGATGCCGCCGATGCCGTCTTTCTGGGGCCGCGCCTGTTCGGGGAAGACCCGCGCGAGCTCTTCGCACGTGCGCAGGAGAAGGTCCGCCGGCGCGTCCATGGCGTTGGCGTCGCCGAGGAATATGGAGCAGCGCCGCGGCAGGGAGGCGCCGAAATAATTTTTCACCTCGCTGATGTGCGACCGGATTTCCGCTTCGGTGCGGACGCGGGCGGGGCGGTCGCGGTAGAAATGGCAGAAGGCGCAGCGGTTCCAGGAACAGCCTTCGGTCACTTGGATGACCAGGGACAGATATTGGTCCGGCGGCAGGATGCCGATGGGACGATAGACGGTTTTGAACATGATCTCATCTTCTGTCAGTGATTTGATGTTGTAGGCCAATAGCGAATTCAGGAGGTGGATCGTCCGGGTATCGGACCCCTGGACTTTTTGGCCTTGCACGAGCATCTGGAGGTTCCCGGTTTCCTGCAGCCGCGGGACCTGGTCAAGGCATTTTTCCAGGACGCCGCAGAGCCGTTGCCGCACGAGCAGCGCTTCCTCTTCCGCGAGTAAGCGGATGCGCCGGGCCCGTCCGCCTTCCGGAAGCCATTTCTTTTCCACGAAACGGCCGTCCAGGCCCCGGACGAAATAGAGATCGTCCCAATTGATGCCGATGGGGCGGCCGCAAAGGTCGAAGGAAAGGGTCGCGCGCGGCGCCGCGACCAGGGAAATGGCCCGGCCCGTGAGCCCAATGGTCAGGTTTTGGATGGGGGACATGCCAATAATCACGCATCGGGGTGGCCAAAAACATTGCGATTTATAGGTTTATAACGTTTGTTGGATGGAAATGCGCAGCTTTCATGATTTAGATCATGGTTTTCCGACGGTGGCGGGAGTAACCTTGTACTCATTGATTTTCACGCGCGATATCCCGAGGGGGAAGCATGGTAAAGACACCGCATTTGAACCTGATTTGGGGAAATGATGTGTTGGGCCTGCCTGAAATCCACACCAAATTAAGCGCATCCCGTCACGGCCGGATCGTGGACCTTGTCGTGGGATTGGACCGGATCGTCAGCGTTCGCGATGTCCTGCGGCAGGACGGCTGGGCGATCGTCAGCGTCGTCTCGCTGCCGGACGAGGACGGGTTTCTGGTTCGGGCCCGCAAAAAATCCCGGATGGAAGCCGCAAAAAATTTTTAAGACCGGAATGATTCCTTAATAAATTTGGTAAGCTCAAAGGGCTGACAAATTTTATCCTACTTCGCTGGGGGGAGTCCTGTGAATAAAAAGGTCGGACTATTTTTTCTCATGATGTTCAGCCTCATCGCCTGTAACAAGGTGTCCCAGCCGCCCGCCCTCTCACGCCAGTTCACAGACCAGCAACTCACCGCCGATTTTCCCTCGGACCTGGGGCCAGAGCGGATCGACGTTGCCGCCTACCCTCCCGAACAACAATCGGGTTACGACCTCTTCGTCCAAAAATGCGGCCAGTGCCACACGCTGGCGAGGCCCATCAACGCGGCCCTGAGCACCGAAGAGGAGTGGACCCGCTATATCGAGCGGATGCACGGAAAGGCGGAAAGCCGCTTCAAGGAAAAGACGATGACCGCCGATGAGGCGAAGAGGATCGTCGAGTTCCTCGTGTTCGACTCACGGGAGCGCAAATTGAACCACCCGCAGGAATTTCAACGGCAGCAGGAACAGCTCCGGGAAATGTTCAAGGCCGTCCAGGAAGAACGGACGCGCGTTCAAAACCAGGAGGGCCGCGAGAAAGCCCGCGAATCCGCGCCCTATATGGGCGACAAACCTTCCTAGTGACGCTTTTCCAGCCCCGCGGTTCGACGCCAAACATCCATCCTGAAAAAAGTTTTCCCTATTTATGACGCCGGTCATAGTTGAACGTATGGACTTGTCGTATCTTTGAAGAGGAAGGACTAAGTTTTGTTTTGCATCGGGAGGGATGCTTGACGAACGAACGTGTCGACAGCTGCGGAGCGATCGGATCATGATGCCGGCGAGCCCGCGGCTTATTTTTTGGGAAACCACGGCGGGCTGCAACCTCCGGTGCACCCATTGCCGCCGGCTCGACGTCATGGACGCCGTGTCCCGCGACGACATGGACACCGCCCGCGCCAAAGCCTTCATCGACGATATTTCCTCCCACTATAAACCCATCCTCGTGCTCTCCGGCGGAGAACCGCTTTTCCGAAACGATATTTTAGAGCTGGCCGCCCATGCCCGCGACCGCGGTCTGCGCGTGGCCCTCGCCACCAACGGCACGCTGGTGACGCGGCAGAAGGCCAAAGAAATCAAGGTGGCCGGCATCGCCCGCGTCAGCATCTCTTTGGACGGCGCGCGCCCCGAGTCCCACGACCGCATGCGCGGCGAGGGGAATTTCGTCCGCGCCCTGGAAGGCTTCCGCCACCTCTCGGAAGAAGGCGTCAGCCTCCAGGTCAACATGACCGTCACCCGCCACAACGCCCACGAGCTCCCCGAACTTTACGAGAAATGCCTGGACTTGAAAGCCGACGCCCTCCACCTCTTCATGCTGGTTCCGGTGGGCTGCGGCGTTGAGATCGCGGACACGGACATGCTGCCCCCCGTGGAATACGAGAAATGGCTCAACTGGTTTTACGACCGGGAATGGGAAGGCAGGATCGAGATGAAGGCCACCTGCGCGCCCCATTATTTTCGCATCGTCCGCCAGCGGTCGCACGAGCATGGCGGACTCACGCCGAGCCACCATCGCCAGATGTCCAAAGGCGGACGTCCTTCCACGTCCGAGCCCTCCGGCGTTGGCGCCGGCGAGAGCCACGGTCATCAGGCGCTGCACCAAACGACCAAAGGCTGTTTGGCCGGTTCCGGCGTCGCCTTCGTTTCCCACAAAGGCGAAGTCTTCCCCTGCGGATACCTTCCCTTGACCGCCGGCAACGTCCATCAGCAATCCTTTCAAGATATCTGGGAAAACTCCCCCGTCTTTCAAAAACTGCGCCAACCGGATCTGCTTGAAGGCAAATGCGGCGAATGCTCCTTCCGCTTCGTCTGCGGCGGTTGCCGCGCGCGGGCCTATTATCAAAGCGGCAGCGAACTCGCCGAGGAACCGTTTTGCGTCTATGAACCCCCGCATAAAGAACAATCCTGCTGCGGCTCCGGCCAGGGGAATTGCGATTCGAAGGGTTCATGCCACGCTGCCGCGCCGGTCAATTTCCTCCGAGACATCCCGCATTTCCCCATCGGGGGGCGGCCATGAACGGATCGAATATTTTCCTCGTCGGCATCAGCCATAAAGACACGCACTTCTCCCTGCTGGAGAAAGTCGCCGTGCCCAAGGCGGGCCTGGCGGAAATGCTGCGCGAGGTGAAAGCGTTGGCCGAGCTGGACGAGGTCGTGATCGTCTCCACCTGCAGCCGCGTGGAGATCGCCGCGGTGGCGCGCAATCCCAACGAAGCGGCGGAGCGTTTGCGGGGCTGGTTCCGCGGGCGGGGCGGGAACGGTCTCGCCGTATATACGCACGAAGGGGAGGACGTCGTCCGGCATTTGATCCGCGTGTCGGCGGGGCTGGATTCCTGGATCATCGGCGAGTCAGAAATCCTCCGTCAGGTGAAGGAATCCTACGGCCAGGCGCTGGACGCCGGTTTTTCGGGGCGGTTCCTGAACAAGATTTTCCAGCGCGCCGTCGGTTCGGGCAAGGACATCCGCGCGGTGACCGGCCTGCAGAACGGCATCAAGTCCATCGGCGGCGCGGCGGCGCTCCTGGCGAAAAAGATTTTCGGCGAGATGACCGACGGCCGCGTGCTGGTGTTCGGTGCTGGCCAGGCGGCGGAAGCCGTGGTGCGGCACCTGCTCACGAAGAATTTCAAAGAGATCCTCGTGGCCAACCGCACGGTGGAGAACGCCCAATCGCTGGCCGCGTGTCTGGGCGGAAAGGCCCTGTCCCTGGAGGAGGGGCTCGAAGCCTTGGCGCATGCGGACGTCGCCGTGTTTTCCGCTTCGACCAATGATTATTTGTTGGACCCCGCCCTCCTTCAGCGCTACACGGCCCGCCGTTCCCGTTCCCTTTTCCTCATCGACCTCGGCATGCCCCGCAACGTGGACCCGTCCTGCGGGGATTGCGAGGGCGTCTACCTATATTCCCTGGGCGAGTTGAAGAACGTGGTGGAGGAGAACACGGCGCAGAAATCGTCTTCCGTGGCCGAGGCCGAGGCCCTTTCCTCCCGGTTCGCGGACAAATTATGGGATGAGTTATCACGGGCGTTTTCCATGACCGAAACGCCGTTGGACCTTGGCCTGCGTGTTCCCATGGCCGGGGCGGAAGAGGTTGCCGCTGTATCTTAGATTTGACGCAGTCTTAAATATCAGGAGGAATCCATGGACGTTTTAAACTTCAAAATGAAATGGGGACATGGATTGATGGTCGCCATCGCACTGGGGATCGCAGCGTTCTTCGGAACGCCGGGCATTTGCTCGGCCGAAGACGCGGCGACGCCGGCTGATGCGCCGTCGACGGTCCCCAGTTTCGTCGGGTCGGAGAGCTGCTTGGCGTGTCACGCGGACCAGGCTGCCTTCAAAGGAAGCATCCACGAGAAGGGCTTCCTCCATAAGAAAGGGCTCACGGGCGAACAGTCCTGCGAGACCTGCCACGGGCCCGGGTCCCTGCACGCGGACGCGGCCGGCGATAAAACCAATCCCGGCTTCGCCACGGTGACCGCGTTCATGAAGGCGTCCCCTTCCGCGGTCAACGAAAGCTGCCTGAAGTGCCACGACGACGCGGCGCAGTCCCATTGGAGCGGCAGCATGCACGAAGCCCGCGGGCTTTCCTGCCTTTCCTGCCACAGCGTTCATACCGCCAAGGCGGAAAAAAACCTACTGAAGAAGGCGAACGTGGAGGAGACCTGCTATCAATGCCATAAGGACGTGAAGGCGAAGATGAGCCGCTCGAGCCATCACCCCGTCAAAGAAGGCAAGATGTCCTGCTCGGACTGCCACCAGCCCCACGGCACCGAAGGCGTCAAGATGCTGACGGGCGGCACGCTCAACGAGACGTGCTTCCAGTGCCACGCGGAAAAGCGCGGACCGATGCTCTTTGAACACAGGCCGGTCAGCGAGAACTGCGGCGCCTGCCACGAGCCCCACGGCTCCAACCACGGCAAGCTGCTGACCAAGAAGACGCCGTTCCTCTGCCAGTCCTGCCATTCCAACAGCCGGCACCCCGGCACGATGTACGCGGGCAATCCCGCCACGGCCGGGTCGGACAACTATCAGAAACTGAACAACCGGGCGGTCTACAGGAACTGCATGAACTGCCATTCGAACATACACGGCAGCAACCATCCGTCGGGCGTGTACTTTGTCAGGTAAGGGGGGGCAACCTATGAAAGCAATGAGATTCTTTTTGAGCGTCGCGCTGACGGCGCTCCTGGCGTTTCCGGCCCCTTCTTGGGCGATCGAAGGCGACGTGACGATGGGCGTGGAGGTTACTGCCGGGGATTACGACAACGCCAAGTTCCGGGAGTACCGCTACAACACCGATGGTCCCATCAATGGTTATATGGATATTGAGATGACGGGCGAGCCCGGCGGCGCGCGGTTCTACGGGCTCAACCTGAAGACCCGCACGGCCGAGGACGTGGACCTGTCCCTCGAGACGGGGGCCTACGGGAAATACCGTTTCGGCATGGACTTCCGCCGCTTCGGCCACAACTTCGCCTTCGGGGCGAAGTCCCTCTACTCCGGGATCGGGAGCGATACGCTGACTCTCTCGGACAGCCTGCAAACAAGGCTGCAGCTGACCTCGGCGTCTGGCCTGCCGGCGGCGCTGCGTTCGGCGTTGAACGGCGCGGGGCTGGTGGACATCGGCCTGCGCCGGGACCAGGCCGGAATGGACCTGGCCTGGAACCTCTCGGACCCCCTGGCTTTCAATATGGCCGTCGACTACGAGAAGAGGAAAGGGGTCCGCCCCTTCGGAGTCGCCTTCGGCAGCCCCGGCGGCAACTCGGTGGAAATCTTCGAGCCCATCGATTACGACACCACCCGCCTGGAAAACGGCCTGGCCTATAACGGGAAGTCCTTCTCCGCCGGCATCCGGCATTCGCTGTCGGTCTTCACCAACGCCAACAGCTTCGTCCGGTATGATAACCCGCTCCGTTCGACGCCCAGCGCCACGCTCGGGCCTGTCGCCGGACAAACGGCCTTGGCGCCCGACAACATGGCCAACCATCTTTCCGCCTCCTTCAGCCAGAAGCTTCCCCTGCATTCGCGCGTGACGGCGACGGCGAGCGCCGGCTGGTTCCGGCAGAACGCCGACCTCCTGCCCGTGACCATCAACAGCGCGCTGACCACGGTGGGTACGTCCCCCAGGAAAAGCGCCGAAGCCAAGGTGGACACGCGGAACTACGGATTGAGCCTCGCGTCCCGTCCGCTCAAGAAGCTCCACGTGAAAGCGGGCTACCGCTACGATTCCCACGACAACAACACGCCGGTCTACTCCATCTCCAACTGGTCCGTGAGCGACGCCAGCATCTCGGCCAGCCCCAAAAGCTCCAACTACGTGAGCGTGGTCAAGCGCATATCGGAAGTGGAAGCCGCTTACGACGTCTTCTCCAAGACAGTGCTGAGCGTCGGCGCCGAGAACGAGCACGCCAACTTCGTGAACGGTTCGGCCGACAAGGAGAACGAGAACATCTACAAGGTCTCCCTGGACACCCGCAAGATCAAGGCGACCGACCTGCGGCTGACCTTCGAACATTCCAACAAAAACTCGGACTACGCCAATTACACCTCGGCCAACGCGGAGCTTCCCTGGATGCGCAAGTATTACGCGGCGTCCCGGGACCGCAACCGGGCCATCGTCATGGCGTCGGTCTCGCCCTTCGACCGGCTGACCACGGGCGTGGAATATTCCATGGGAGCGGATAAATACCCGCAGTCGGCCTTCGGCATCACGGACAGCGTTTTCCAGTCCGTTTCCGTCGATGCGGACTATGAGGTCACCGACCGTATCCGCGTGGCGCCCTTCTACACCTTCGAGTTCTACAAGACCCACCAGCGGAGCCGGCAGTGGACGCCGGGCGCCATCGGCGATCCCTACGGCCAGTACACGGCCGTCGAAACGCCGAGCAACTGGACCCTGGAATACCGCGACGTGATCCATACGCCGGGAATCAACCTGGACGTGGTCCTGGTGCGCGAGAAACTGAACTGGAGCTCCCAGGGTTCCGTGGCGGTGGCGGACAACAAGCTGAACTTCGACAGCGGCGTCGGGACGGCGGCCAACGACGCCACGGCCTTCGTTCCCATCGACGCGAACGACGCCGACGACAGCTACCTCATGGCCCTCAACACCCGGTTCGATTACGCGGTGAAGAAGGACGTGAGCGTGAGCCTCGGGTACGCCTACGAGCGCTGGAGAGTCCAGGACGATTACATCTATAACGGTTATGTCCCGGTGGAAGTCACCGGCGCCGGGGCCTATGGAAATTTGACGACCATGGACACGATGTATAAGTCCTATAATGTCCATGCTGTGTATGTCCAAGGCTCCTATCGCTTCTAAAGAAAGAGGGATCAACTCATGAATCAATATTCGAAATCAGTTTCCATCGTGGCCGCCGGTTTGTTGTGCCTGTCCGTTTCGGCTTTCGCGGCGGACGGCAAGGCGGTCTACGAACAGAAATGCGCGTCCTGCCACGGCAAGGACGGCAAGGGCAATCCGAAGATGGCCACCGTGTTCAAAGTGGACAACGCTCTTTTGGACATGACTAAAAAGGCCACCACGGACAAATCCGAGGCGGAACTGGTCGACGTCACGAAAAAAGGCGTGGGTAAGATGCCCGCCTATGAGGGAAAACTGACTGAGGCGGAGATCGCCGCGTCCGTTTCATACATGCTGAGCCTGGCGGGCGGATCGTCTTCAGCTTCGGCCCCGGCCGCGGATAAGCCCGCCGCCCCGACGGCCGCCAAGGCGGATACCGGCGCTGCAGCCGGCGTCTATCAGTCGAAGTGCGCGTCCTGCCACGGCAAGGACGGTAAGGGGAATCCATCGATGGCCAAAGTTCTTAAACTGGACGATGCAGCCCTGGACCTGACCGACGCGGCCACGCAGGGGAAATCCGAAGCGGACTTGACGGCGATCACGCATAAAGGCGCGGGGAAGATGCCCGCCTACGAGGGGAAACTGAAGGACGGGGAAATCACGGCCCTCTCCGCTTACATTAAGTCCCTCGGAGGGAAATAGATCCCGCATTTGGGCGTTTGCGTCCGTCGCTTGGACGCATTCAATAAAACCGGGGGAGGGGTCTGAGGGAGGAAAGCTTGTGGTCCAGGGGGCCATGGGAATTCTTCAGCGGATCGCTCCCCCGGATTGTTTTCGGGGACTGTTATGGGACGAAACGGAATGAATCATAGGAAGAAAATGCCGTTCGCGGGATTGATGGTTTTGATCGCCGCCGGATTCTTCATTTCCGTCTCGCCGTCCGTGCGCGCCGCCGACAACAGCGATTGCATGGTCTGTCACGGACAGGAGGGGATGGGCGCCCCGCTTATTGATGAAAAAGAGTTCACGCGCTCCATCCACGGCGGAAACCTCTGCGCCTCCTGCCACCAGGACGCGGCCAACCTTCCCCACGCCGACAAGCTGAAGCCCGTTTCCTGCGGCAATTGCCACCGCGTGGAAACCCAGATCTATTTGAATTCCGATCACGGCCGCGCCGTGAGCAAAGGCCGCGTGGAAGCGGCTTCCTGCAAGGACTGCCACGGCCACAGCCATACCCTGCTCAACTCCCGCGATCCGAACTCTCCCGTCAACCGACGCAACATCGCCAAGACCTGCGCCCAGTGCCACGCCGACACCGAGCGCATGGCGAAAGTCAAACTGACGGAGCGCGATCCCCTGGATTCCTACAACCACACGATCCACGGCGAGGCCTTCGCCAAGGGGAACATCAACGCCGCCGTCTGCAGCGACTGCCACGGCACCCACGATCTCCACGGGTCCTTCAACCCGCAAAGCCGCTTGTTCAAGAACAACATTCCCGACACCTGCGGGCGCTGCCACCAGAACGTCAGCGCCGTCTTCAAACAAAGCATCCACGGCCAGGCCATCGAGGCGGGGATCAAAGAGTCCCCGGTCTGCACGGACTGCCACGGCGAGCACACCATCCGCTCGCCCAAGGACCCGTCGTCCACCGTGTGGTCGGGCGCGGTGACGGAAACCTGTTCCGCCTGCCACGACTCGGCGCGGCTGAACATGAAGTTCGGCCTGCCCACGGACCGGTTGAAAACGTTCCTCGATACCTATCACGGCCTCGCTTCGAAACGGGGCGACCTGCACGTCGCCAACTGCGCCTCCTGTCACGGGTTTCACGACGTGCTTCCGTCCTCCGATCCGCGTTCGTCCATCAACAAGCTGAACCTCGCCAACACCTGCGGGCGCTGCCATCCGGGCGCCGGGCAGAAATTGTCCACCGGCTACGTGCACGGGCCGCCGACCGGGAAGCATTTCGCGATTTCCTGGGCGAAAATTTTCTACCTCATCGTCATCCCGTTCACGCTCGGGTTCATGCTGTTGCACAACCTCTTGGACTGGCTGCGAAAGTCGCTCGACCCCGTTCCGGCGCATGAGCAGGTTTCCGAGGACGACGGCCCCATCCGACTGACGGTCAACGAGCGCTGGCAGCACGCCCTCTTGATGGCGACGTTCGTCCTGTTGGCCTACACCGGGTTCGCTTTGCGATACCACGACGCAGGCTGGATGCAGTTCCTGGCGCCCTTCGGCGAAGACGTCCGCCGCTCGATCCACCGCTGGAGCGCCTTCGTCTTCAGCCTGCTCGCGGTCTACCACGTCTTCTACCTGGCGTTCACGCGGCGGGGGCGCTTCGTCCTGAAGGAAATGCTGCCGCTGTGGGCCGACGCGAAGGTGTTCTTCCAGCGGACGGCCTACAACATCGGCCTGCGGAAGTCTCCGCCGGACCATAAATCCTTCTACCACTATCCGGAAAAGATCGAGTATTGGTCCCTGGTTTGGGGCTCCCTGATCATGGTGGCGACGGGCGGCGTCCTGGTGTTCAATAATTTCGTGCTGAAGCATTTCCCGCTGTGGATGTCGGACCTGGCGGGGATGATCCATTACTACGAGGCCGTGCTCGCCTGCCTGGCGATCCTGATCTGGCACCTCTACGGGGTGATGTTCGACCCCAGCGTCTATCCGATGAACTGGTCCTGGCTCATCGGCCGGCCGCGGAAAAAGCGGGAATCGCTTCCGAAAAATCCCGGCGATAAACCGTCATAGGAAGGCAAGGGCGCGGCGTGTAGGAATCGAAATAATTTGCGTAAAAGCGGGGGGACTATGAAACGACAGCATGCGGCATCATTCCCAATTTCGGCGATAGCGGCGGCGCGGCTCCTTGGGCTGGCCGCCGTTTTGCTTATCGGCGGACCCGCACTCCGCGCCGCGGACTTCGTCGGCCCGGACACCTGCGCGGACTGCCATCCCAAGGAATCGGGCGATTGGAAGGGCTCCATCCACGCGGGCGCCTTCAGCGACAAGTTCAAGAAAGTCTGGAAGGAACACGACAGCCGCCCCGCCTGTCTGGAATGCCACACCACTGGCCATAAGAAGGGCACCGCGAATTTCGTCCACGCCGGCGTCAGCTGCGAATCCTGCCACGGCGCCATGACGCCGGGCCATCCGGCGGAAAAGATGTCCCTGCCCGTTTCCTCCGAGATGTGCGCCGGTTGCCACAAGAAATCCCACCAGGAATGGAAGCTGAGCAAGCACGGGCAAAAGGGCATCCGCTGCTTCGACTGCCACAACGTCCACTCCCAGGGTTTGCGTCTGGGCGGCGGCGACGCGCTCTGTGGCTCCTGCCACGCAACCAAGCAGAAGGATTTCGCCCACGCCACGCACCACGTGGAAGGGTTGAAGTGCGCCACCTGCCACTTCCCGGCCTACCCGGACAAGGCGGACGCCATCCAGGGCACGGGCGCGCCCGGGCACTCGCTTTCCGTCGGCGCGGAAGTCTGCTCGCGCTGCCACGAGGAAATGGTCCACAAGAGCTCGCACATGAACGAACTTCGGACGGAAGTCAGCGAATTTAAAAAACAGATGTCCCTCGCGGGCGTGAACAGCGTGTTCGACCTGAAGGAGCAGGAACGCGACCTGCGGTGGCGGCTGGACCGGGCGAAGCAGAGCGCCTGGCTGACGGCGCTGCTCGGGTTTCTGGCCGGCCTCGGGTTCGGATGGCTCGGCGGCTGGTATCTGCTGCGCAGGAAGTCCGTCAAATGAAGCCGGAACTGAATCCATCGCTCTCGCGGCGTGGGTTCCTCAAGACCGCCGGCGCCCTCGGGCTGGTGAATTTATTTCCCCGTTCCGCGCGCGCGCAGACCGGCCGGGTCTCCAAGGGGGAAGTCTTCTCCACGCTCGTGGACCTCACGCGCTGCATCGGCTGCCGTTCCTGCATGCGCGCCTGCAAGACCGCTAACCGCCTCCCGGGTTCCCAGGAGGCCATGGACATCGCCCATCTGGACCAGCGGCATGAACTCAATTTTAATATGTGGACGGTGGTCAACCGGGAGGGGAAAGGCGACGCCCTCCGCCACGTGAAGCAGCAGTGCATGCACTGCCTGGAACCGGCCTGCGTGTCCGTCTGTCCCGTGGCCGCCCTCGACCAAACGCCCCAGGGGCCGGTCATCTACCGCGAAAGCCGCTGCATCGGCTGCCGCTACTGCATGATCGCCTGTCCCTTCGACGTGCCGCGCTTCGAATGGAACAACGGGCTCACGCCCGTGATCGGCAAATGCCAGTTCTGCGCCCAGGAACGTCTGTTCCGCGGCTTGAATCCGGCCTGCACGGAATCCTGCCCCACGGGCGCGCTCAAGTTCGGCAAGCGGTCGGACCTGCTCTCCGAGGCCCACGCGCGCATCAAGTCCCGCCCCGACCGTTACGTCGACCATGTTTTCGGCGAGGAAGAAGTGGGCGGTACCTCGTGGCTATACATTTCGGACGTTCCCTTCGAGGAAGTGGGTTTCAAAAAGGGCCTGCCCAAGCGGCCCATGCCGTCGCTGACCTGGGACGTGGTTTCCTACATCCCGGCTTTGGTGGCGGTGCTGGCGTCGCTCTTCGGTATGGTCGCCTACAAACTATCGAAGCATGAAAAGCGAGAATCGTAAGTCGTCACCCCGGCGGAAGCCGGGGTCCAGATTAACCTGTATTCCGGCTTTCGCCGGAATGACGGAGGGGAGTTTACAGTGATCGGCTGGATTTATTTACTGGCGACCACGGGGATTTTGATCTTCATTGCGGCGCGTACGGCCATGGACCGCCCCCTGACGCGCTTTCGTTGGATCGGGTGGGTGACGCTCGCCAATCTTTGGGTCGTGACCGCCGTGCTGCTGGGGATCCGCTTCATCAAGGGGATGGGCGCCGTCACGAACATGACGGACGTCAACCCCTGGGGCGTCTGGGTGGGATTGCTGCAGGCGGGCGTGGCGCTTTCCGCCGGCGGGTTCCTCATGGCGGCGACGGTCCACATCTTCCACATCAAGCGTTTCGAGCCGGTCCTGAAGCCCATGGTCCTGACCGCGTTCCTCGGCTATTCCTTCGTCGCGACCACTCTCTTCATCGAGGTCGGGCGGCCCTACCAGCTCTGGCATCCGCTGGTGATGTGGCAGCACCACTCCATCATGTTCGAAGTGGCCTGGTGCGTCACGCTCTACATGACGGTTTTGTTCGTGGAGTTCAGCCCGGTGATCTTCGAGCGTTTGAAGATGGACCGCGTGGTGAAGGTTTTGCACGCGGCCGCGATCCCCATCGTCATCGTCGGCGTCATACTCTCCACCCTGCATCAATCCTCCATGGGGTCCATGTTCCTGATCACGCCGCAGAAGATCCACCCCGTTTGGTATTCGCCGCTCCTGCCGGTTTTCTTTTTCGTTTCCTGCGCGGCCGTGGGGCTTTGCGTCACCATCGTGGAATCCTTTTATTCCGAGAAGATCTTCAAACAGGAGCTCGACCACGAACTGCTGATGAATTTGGGACGGGCGGCGTCCTTCTTCCTTTTTCTATATGTGGGAATCCGGGTCATCGATATCACGGCCCGCGGCGCCTGGGGTTCCCTGGCCGGACATCCGCTTTTGACGGCGGAGCTGGTCCTTGAGTTGGTCGTGGGGGGAATTGTTCCGGCTTGTCTCCTGTTGTGGAAACCCGTTTTGCAAAACCGCGGGCGGCTTTTCCTGGCGTGCCTTCCCGTTTTGATCGGCATCGTGTTCAACCGCCTCACCGTCAGCTGGTTCGCGATGGTGCCCTACACCGGGCCGGGCTATTTCCCGACCTGGATGGAGCTGGCCATCTCCCTCACCGTCTTCACGGTCCTCGTCGTCCTGTTCGGCCTCGCCGTCAAGTTCCTCCCCGTGTTCGCGCAGGAAGAAGAGGAAGTCGAAGCGGAAGCGCCCGCCCACCTGCTGAACTGAAAAGTTTTCTCACCTGTAAATCCTCGTTCGTAATATTTTTGATCTCGCAAAAAATTTACATGTCAGCGCAAAACAAAAATCACTTCATTAAAACGACACAATTTCAAATCCTGATCTTATTCGTAGTAAAAATGAAAATTAATTGTTGACACTATAAGCAGTTAATTGGCTTAATTGCACTTGTTGTAATTGTCTTGATGTTGCGGGGGCTTCAAAGGCGTTTCATTCTTCGCCTGAAGGTTTGACATCAAAAAGATCAAAGCGGTCCTCCTCGGTATTCTCCTCTCACCCGGCGCTCTCTGGGCCACGGAACTGATTTCCAGCACCGTCGACTCCGGCGGCAATGTTGATCCCAACCAAAACCCTCAAGTCATCTCCGTAGGCCAAAGCGTCATAACCTATCCTTACTCCGGTTCGGAAAACCCGAAGGTCGGGTTTGTTTATATGCTTAACCTGGAATTAAGTACGCCCACTCTATTGAGTCCGCTGGCTGGTGGAGAGATCGGCCAAGTGTGTAACTTCGATTGGACAGACGTTGATTCCGCCGTTTCTTATGAGACGCAGATTTCCTCTGTCAGTGATTTTTCATTCGTCACCTACAGCACGATCACATCCGCTTCATCGGTCATAGTCAGCTCCACTAGCCTTTTGCCTGGAACGATGTTTTGGTGGCGAGTACGAGCGAAGGACAACCTGAACACATACAGTACCTACAGTTCAACGGGGCCATTTACTTTTGATCTTACGCCTCCTAGTGCCATCACAAATCTTGTGGCGACATCTACGACCGTTGCAACGGGCCTTGTCCGTTTGACATGGACTGCACCTGGAGATGATGGCGCAACGGGCATGGCAACTCAATATGACATCCGATATACGACCATGGGAATTATAAACACAGAAGCCAAATTCTCCGTCGCGACGCAGGCTTCTGGAGAGCCCTACCCACCACTATTTGTGGGAGGAACGGAAGTTTTTAACGTTCCAGGATTGGATATCGGAAAGACTTATTTCTTTGCGATTAAAACGATGGACAATGTGGGAAATTGGTCAATCATTGACTGGAGCACGGCAAATATTACGACCCTGTACGATAATGGGCAAGGGACGATTCAATGGATTGGAGAGTTTGATATAAATATTTCAACAGTAGATGGCGGAGGTATGCATGGGATGACAATAGATAATCAAGAAAACATCTACATTGTTGATGATACTATTCAAAATTCATACGGAGCGGGAAATAGGATTTTGAAATTTGATTCAAATGGATCATACATTACATCGTGGGGAGAGGATTTGTTTCAGGATGTTACAGATATTGTTATTAACAAATCAAATGAATTAGTTGTGTCTGATTTAGGGGCAAATAAGATATACGTTTTTTCCTCGAATGGAGGAATGCCGTTATATCAGTGGGATTTTACCCAGCCTTTCAAGATGGCTGTAGATTTAAATAATAATATTCTTGTGCATTCTATTTACGGAAGTGATTTATACATTTATACCTCAACAGGAGGATATGTCGACTCCTGGTCAACAAATCTTTCTATGACTAACGTATCGATCGACCATGCAAATAATGTGTATTTGATAAACAATTACGGGCTAAACAATATTTATAAATATACATACCACGGAGATTTTTTAAAATTATTTGCACGTGCTGTAGGAACAGAAGGGTATTTCGAAGTGCTTAATGATATTAATAATAATGTTTATTCCAGCGTGCGTTATTCTCAGAGCGAACCAACCTGCCCTAATCTTGGTGTTCAAGAATATAATCCAAACGGGGTGTATGTTTCATCTTATGTTGATGGAGCTTGTTCTAATATTGGTTATTCTGGAGGATTTGGAGCAGCTGGAGGAGTACCATTACAAATAGAGATTTCTACAATTACAAATAATATATATATCGGAGATCTTGTCCGTCGAAGAATCCAAATTTTCCGTCAAAGTTTCTCCGATATCACCCCTCCTGCCAAAATCACTTCGCTTGTAGCAAGTTCGCCTAGATCTAATTCAGTCTGTTTAACCTGGACCGCTCCCGGGGCGGATATTTATACCGGAACAGCAAGTTCCTACGACATTCGCTTTGCCACGTTTTCAATAAACAACGGGAATTTCTCGTTAGCATCGCAATGGACTGGTGTGATTCCTCAATCCTCTGGAAATGTGGAGATAACAACAGTTAATGTCCTTGCCGCCGGAACAACCTACTTCTTCGCCGTCAAAGCCATCGACAATAATGGGAATGTTGGGCCGCTTTCTCGATTGGCAATGGCCTATACTCCAATCAACCGGACACTGTTAATCAACGAAGTCGCGGCAGCGGAGACCAATGACTTTGTTGAATTTTATGTGGCTGAAAGAACAATGGCGGGTGGATTCTCCCTTTATGAGGATGATACGCTCGTCAAGCAATTCCTCAGTACCGGCGCTTGGTCGTCGGAAATAGCCTCGGGGACATACATCACGCTCCATTTTAACGGGGACCCGGCCAGTGATGGCGTTCCGTCGTCCACCACAGCGACTGCTTTCGATATTTATACGGCCGCGGCCGGTCTCGACAATACGGACAGCGTGCTCTTATTGAAGGATAGCGGTGGCGCTTTGATCGATATGGTGGCTTACGCAGATCAGAGCACAAACACTCTGTCGGGATCGTTTCAAGGAAAACTCGTCAGCGGCAAACAGCAGGGGCAATGGAACTTCGAAAGCTCCACTCCCACCAAGTTTGATTGCGTGAATTCCCGCGGCATGACCCAGTCCGGCCGCGCCATTGCCCGCGATCAATTCTCCAGCAAAAGCGCAGCGCAACCCTCCAAGTATGACTGGGTCTATCGTACAGACTTATCGCCCGGCTCCGTGAACAGCTCTACTTCCGCCTCCTCCGGCCTAGGGGCGGCTTGGATTGCAGATTTGAACGGCGTCGCCATCTCCACCATCACTCCCAATACGAATCGCACTTTAGTCTTTAATTATCGCGTCTCGACGGCCATCACAAGTAACGACGGCTACATGCTCACCATTGATATCCCCAATGGTTGGACTCAACCAACTCTTGATGCAGGACCAGGCCATATCGCTATAAGCACACCGGCTTTGTCCACCGCCACTTATAACGTTTCTATCGCCGCGGGGATTTCAAGCGAGATAATCGGCCGGATCATTGTTCCTTTGGGCGCGCTTACAGGCGGAACCACGGTTCAGGTCGTCTATGGAGCCGACAGTTACGCGACAAGCCCATCCACCGCGGGTGTGTACATGTTTACCGTGAGGGATGATCTGACAGGAACCAATGTCCTTGATATATCTTCGTCCCCCAGCCTGGGCGTTGGAAGTTCTGGTGGGATGGGGGCGCCACAGATCGCTGTCATCACTGGTCCCGATCCGACTTTCACCTTGGGCGAAGTCTACAGCTTTCCGAACCCGGCTAAGAAAGGACGACGGCCCACGATCCACGTGGAAGTGGGAATCGCCGATTCCGTCAATTTGAGGTTCTATGATGTGGCCGGGGATTTGGTCCATGAGACCGAGTTGACCGGCACGCCGCCCGTCATAGACGACGGCCAGGGTCCGCAATACGCCTATGAATACACTTGGAGCCAGAACGTGGCCAGCGGCGTCTACATCTACGCCATGCGGGCGAAGAAGAACGGTTATCCGGACCTGCAGAAGATCTCCAAGCTGGCGGTGATCCGATGAAATCCCTCTCTAGAATAATGTTGGCTGCCGGCTGCTTATCTTTGACCGCGAGTGGGTGGGCGAAAGACACGGGAGCCGCGTTCCTAAAGATCGGCGCGGGCGCGCGCTCCGTGGCCATGGCGTCGGCTTTCACGGGGGTGGCGGACGACGCCAGCGCAATTTACTGGAACCCCGCCGGTATCGCCTCGGTTCCCAAACGCCAGATCATGGCCACGCACTCGGACTGGCTGTTGGACATGAATTACGATTTTGCCGGTTACGTCCAGCCGACGCGGGCAGGAGCGGTGGGGTTTGGACTTTCGTATCTATCACAGGGAAACCTGGAGGGTCGCGGCGAGAACCGCGAGAAGACGTCGGACTTTACGGGCTCCGACCTCTGCGGGACCGTTTCCTTCAGCCGGCGCAACAGGCTGGGCGGTTTGGGGATGAACATAAAATTCGTCCAGCAGAAGCTTGAATCCAACCAGGCCACGGGGTTCGCTTTCGATTTCGGGGGGAAACTGTCGAAGCCCGGATCGGCCCTCAGCTTCGGGGCCGCGCTGCAGAACGTGGGGCCGGGAATGCGGTTCATTGAGAATAAATATTCCCTGCCGCTCACGTTGGCGACCGGCGCGGGATACAAGATCGGACGTTCGCTGACTTTATCCATGGATGTCCGCCGTCGGCTATATACCGGCAACACGAGCGTCAGCGTGGGAACGGAATATTGGCTGCTGAACGCCGTGGCGCTTCGGACAGGCTATCTCTCGCGGATCGGATCGTTTTCCAAAACCACAAGCAGTTTAAGTAATAACACGGACAACCGTTTGGATTCGCTGACGGCTTTAGGCGCCGGAATCGGATTGCGATTGGGCAGTTATCAAATCGACTACGCCCTTACACCCTACGGCGACCTTGGCAGCACGCAGCGGATTTCGCTGACGGCCAATTTTTAATGATTTCATTATCTGATCGGAGGAAATTGTGAAAAAAATGATATTGACCCTAGGTATAATTCTGATGCCAATAATAAGTAGGGCTGATGTACCTACAAAGATCAATTTTCAAGGGCGCTTCAATTCAACCACGACATTCCATGTTAACTTTCACATTACAGCAAGTTCACCATCCAGTAGTCCTATTTGGAGTGAAACCGGGGTTACTATTGATACACCAAATGGGGTGGGAAATTACCTTCTTGGCATATCAAGTCCCATTTCTGCGGGGGTATTCTCAGCGGGATCAACGCGGTATTTAAAAATTGAGCCGGTCTCGCCATCGACAGGAAGCGACCAATATATTCCCTTGGTCTCAATTCCATATGCTTGTGTTGCTTCCTACTCCGACCAACTTGCTGGGGGAACAACAGTTCAAGGGACGTTGAATATAACTGGTAATTTCACAGCATCTACAATCACTGTAACTAACGCTATCTTGGGCAACAACTTTAGCGCCCGTGTCACAAGGAGCTCGACATTGGGAGATCAATCTTTATCTGCCAATACAATGACGGATATTATTTTTGATTCAGAAATATTTGATAATGGGAATCTGCATGCAAGTGGCAGTAATGCGGCTTTGACTGCCCCAATTTCAGGTATCTATGTGATTTCAGCCAATGTACAACAGGCGTCGGATTACGATGCAATTATGCAGATCATTGTTAATGATACGGATGTCATCGCCAGAAATGTTATTTCAAAAGGATGGAATTTAGGCGCGGTGTCATCGATATGTCAACTCACAGCTGGCGACACAATCAAATTGCAAGTGGCGATCTATACAGCTGGTGGAGGTTCAATAAAGAGACACGCCTATTGGTCTCCCGTGCTCTCTATGTCACGCATTTCAGGGAATTAGGATCAGAATTAGTTTTAGATAGTCAAAATTGCGGTCAGATCTCACCCTCGTATATCAAAAGTAACTTTTGTATAATTCCCCTCACTTAAGTAAATTCCCGGCAATGGTGAAAAACAATGAATAGACATGCCACATGCATCGCATGCAATGGCCAAGAGTTCGTAGGCTATAATTACAATAACCACAAAAACACACGGTCATGGAAGTCCGCCGTTAAATCGTTCTTGCCGATGTTCGATGCGTTAATCCCCAAGAGTAGCCGCCTGAAAAAGTTTTCCAAGGAAATATTTTCCGGGAAAGTTCTGGTTTGTCGGAATTGCGGTCATGGAAAATTAGACCGCCGCCTCAGTGAGGCGCAAGTCATGCGCTATTATCAGCAGACGTATTGGGACGATAGAAATATGAGGCTGGAGGTCGATAGTAAAATTGATGTTAGGGCCCAGTCTCAGTTCGATTTTTTGGGGGGGCAATTCCCTGCTAATGGTTCGACCGTAAATATTTTAGAGATCGGAGCAGGACGCGCGTTGTCCTCCCAGCTGCTCCGAGAGAAATATCCCAACACGAGAATTTATGTGTGCGAGGCAGGCAGGCAGTTTGAAGAGTATTATCGCGGGAGAAACATCCAAAGAATCGCAAGTTTCTTTCCGTTTCATACCGACATAAAATTCAACTATATCCATGCCAGCCATTGGTTAGAGCATGTCCTAGATCTGCCGGCCACAATCAATACCCTCAGAGGGATGCTTTCCGATAATGGAATGATCTTCATAGAGGTTCCCAACACCGCTGTTTCCTATTGGGAACTGCCGGTTACCGATTCTCCCCATATTCATTTTTTCACGCCCACGTCTTTAAAAAATAGCTTTGAAAAAAAAGGATTTTCGTGTCTGACAATCGGAGAGTATGGCCCTTCTTTTCAACAGATGGTCGAAGGGTACAAGTTTAATGGGACAGCAGATTACTTTGTGAATGATGGGAAAGGCGGCTTTCTTCGCGCTTTATTCAAAAAAGTCTAGCTTGTCTTTTTCCTCTGGATTCTCGAATGAAAAAATTAACTATTGTTGGTTGGATTAGGTGCCACGTTCTAATGCGCCACTGTTGGGATTCCGGACTGGAAGGTAATTTTTCAGGTCCTAAGTCACATCGGGATGCACGGCAGATATTTCCGGGCATTCTGTTTCGTTGTAGGAACTGCGGAGCGGAGAAATTTATGTGGCCGCGTTTATAAATAGATAGCTGCGATATCCTTTCCTTGAGGCTCACCCAGCCCAAAGAAGTTCACGGACAACACAAAATCCCCGTCACATACATTTTTCTTGACAGCTCTCCGCGGCGACTGCTAGTCTTTCCCTTCTGACTGACCAGTTAGTCATTTTCCCGGAGACTGTGGATGGCCGTTCAAACCCTGACCAAAACCCAAGACAAGAAGCAGCGCATCCTGGACGCGGCCCGCGAGCTGATGGTGCGCCGCGGTTTCCAGGACCTGGTGATGGACGACATCGCCCGCGAGGCGGACATCGCCAAGGGGACGCTGTTCCTCTATTTCAAAAGCAAGGAAGACCTCTTCGCCGCGGCCTTCGCCGACCTGGTGGACAAGCTGGGGGAAGAACTTGAAGAGATGCGGCACTCGGAACTAAAAGGCGAAGCTTTGGTTCAAG
Source organism: uncultured Elusimicrobia bacterium (assembly GCA_964482515.1). Classification (GTDB taxonomy): domain Bacteria; phylum Elusimicrobiota; class Elusimicrobia; order FEN-1173; family FEN-1173; genus CAYZXT01. Next base: position 158,035 of record CAYZXT010000001.1, read on the forward strand.
AAACAGTGCGGAAGATCCTGTCCCATTTCGACAAATACCGGGACTTCACGTCCAACTACGCCGCGAGCGGGAAATTTCCCCATTGCGGGGCGCACTCGAACAAGACGCTGATGGGAAAGTTCAAGCGGAACATGGAATTGTTGGGTCAGGTGATCCGCCGGGTGTCCAGGAAGGCGTCCCCCGTTGCCAGTTTCGCCTCCTACGCGCTCTTCAGCCTTTGCCGCAGCGCGGCGATGATGAAGAACACGTCGGACGCGGACTATCCGCTGGAGGCCAGGGCGCGGGAGATCGTGGAATTCTTTTTTTACGGGCTGAGGGGTATTTGATGGACTTTATCAGTAAAGATGTCATTCCGGCGGAAGCCGGAATCCAGAGGTGGCGTTGTTTGAAAAAAATCAGCATCTGGACCCCGGCTTTCGCCGGGGTGACGATTCTTATGTTGATGGCGAATTTCGCACTGGCTGAAGTCTCCCCGCGCCCCATTACCCTCGACGAAGCCTTCGCGCTGGCGTTGAAGCGCAGTGAGTCCCTGGCCGTGAGCGAGGCGAGCGTGGCCGAGGCGCTGGCGCGGATCGACGAGATCGCGTCCGCCGTCAAGCCGGAGATTTCCTTCCGCGCCTCGAACCAATGGCAGGACGCCCCCGACGCCGGCGCCGGCTCCACCAACAGTTCCTTCAGTCAGCGCAGCCGCCCGCAGGTCAACCTCAACGCCCATCAGCCCCTCTTCAGCGGATTCCGGGAGTTCCTCGCCTACAAGGCCGCGAAGCGCCAGGGGGAAAGCGCCCGGTTGGACCTGCAGCGCGCCCAGGACTTGCTGTATCAGGACGTGGCCCAATCCTATTTGAATCTGCTCGGCATGCAGAAGGAAATCCAGATCCGCCTGGAGACCCAGAACATTTCCGCGGAGCGCCTGAAGGACCTTCGGGAATGGGAGCGCATCGGCCGTTCCCGGCGAAGCGAAGTTCTGGCTGCGCAAACCCAGCTGGCCCAGCTGGAGGCGGACCTGTCGCGCGCGCGCAGCCGCGAATTCCAATACGAAGAGACTCTTCGCTTTTTGACGGGTTTGACCGATGTTTTGGCCCCGGCGGACGTTCCGTTTCCGGCGGCGGACCCCTTGGAAACCGTGTTGTCCCAGGCCCGCGCCCGCGCCGACGTCATGGCCCGGGAAAAGGAATACGAAGCGGCCAAGTTGGCCACGGACGTTTACCGCCGGCAGCGATGGCCGACCATCGCCGCGGACGGCAACTACTATTTCAAGCGCCCCTCCGGGTTCCAGGAAACCATCGAGTGGGACGCGCTGCTGTCGCTGGATTTTCCGCTCTACACCGGCGGGGCGATCAAGTCCCAGGTGGAACAGTCCCGCGCGCGGGAGAAGATCGCCGAGCAGAACCTGTCGCTCGCCCGCCGCCGCGCCGAGTTCGAGGCGCGCACGGCCGCGCGGGACCTGACGTTCTCCCTCGACACGCTGCAGGCGCTGGAGAAGGCCGAGACGCTGGCGCAGCAAAACATCCGGGCCCAGACCGCGGACTACCGCCACGGGTTGGTCACCAATTTGGAAGTGTTGAGCACCCTGGCCTCCGTGCAGGAAATCCGGCTCAACCTCAATGAGGTCAAGATGACGGCGGCGTTCGACCGGGCGCGGCTCGCCGTGGCCGCGGGAAAGGTCCTCCCATGAAATTATCCGATTTATCGATCAAGCAGCCCGTCTTCGCCTGGATGCTGATGATCGGCCTCATCGTGTTCGGGGCCATCAGCTTCTCGCGCATGGGCATCAGCCAGCTGCCCGACGTGGACTATCCCATGGTCAACATCCGCGTGACCTGGGAAGGCGCGGCCCCCGAGGTCGTGGAAACCGAAGTGAGCGACGTCATCGAGGACGCGGTGATGAGCGTGGAGGGGATCAAGGAAGTGTCCTCTTCGTCCCGCCAGGGGCAATCCAACGTCAACATCGAATTCAACCTGGACCGGGACATCGACGTGGCCCTTCAGGAAGTGCAGGCCAAGCTGGCCCAGGCCCAGCGCAACCTTCCCGCCGAGATCGATCCGCCGGTCATTTCCAAGAACAATCCCGAAGACCAGCCCATCATGTGGGTCGCCCTCACCGGCGACCGTTCCACCAAGGACCTGATGGAATACACCAAGGACCGGCTGAAGGACGCGTTCACCGCGGTCCCCGGCGTCGGGGAAGTGTTCCTGGGCGGCTACATCGAGCCGAACCTCCGGGTCTGGCTGGACAAGGACAAGATGCGGGCGAACCAGCTGACCGTGGATGACGTCATCAACACGGTCCGCACGCAGCATTCCGAATTGCCCGCGGGGCGCATCGAAACGGCGCAGCGCGACCTGACCATCCGGGTGATGGGCGAGGCGGCGACGGTGGAAGAGTTTGAAAAGATCATCATCCCGTCGCGCCAGGGCTCTCCGCTGTGGAAGACCTTCCGCATCGGCGACGTCGGCTCCGTCGAGGACGGGCTGGACGATATCCGCCGCATCTCCCGCAGCATGGGGAAGCTGGCCGTGGGCATGGGCATCCGCAAGCAGCGCGGGTCCAACGCGGTCGAGGTGGCCAGGGCGGTCAAGGCGAAAGTGGCGGAAATCAGGAAGACCCTGCCCCAGGGGATGGACCTGAACCTGGTCTTCGACACCACGCGGTTCATCGAGGAGGCGACCCACGAGCTGAACCTGCACCTGCTGCTGGCGGCCTGCCTCACTGGCATCGTCTGCTGGCTGTTCCTCGGCTCCTGGAGTTCCACGGTCAACGTACTGCTTTCCATCCCCGTGTCCATCGTGGGCGCCTTCACGATTTTGAATTTGATGGGTTTCACGCTTAACACCTTTACGCTCCTGGGCCTGACGCTGGCCATCGGCATCGTGGTGGACGACGCCATCATGGTGCTGGAAAACATCGTTCGCTACCACGAGAAAGGGTTGTCCCGCGTGAAGGCGGCGCTCATGGGCTCGCGGGAGATCACCTCCGCCGCCATCGCCGCCACCGCGGCCATATTGGCGATCTTCATCCCGGTGGTCTTCATGCCCGGCATCGTGGGGAAATTCCTGTTCCAGTTCGGCGTGACCATGTCCGTGGCGGTGGCGCTCTCCCTGCTGGAAGCCCTCACCATCACGCCCATGCGCTGTTCCCAGTTCCTGCAAGTGGGCCACACCACCTTCATCGGGCGGGGCATGGACCGTTTCATGAACGCGCTGACGCGTTTGTACCGCTGGCAGCTGGCCTGGGTGCTGGACCACCGTTGGACGACCATCGTTTTCGCCCTGCTCGTGTTTTCCCTGGTGATCCCTTTGGCGGGGACCGTCAAGCGGGAGTTCATCCCGTCCCAGGACCAAAGCCGGTTCCTCGTCCGGACCCAGACCCCGATCGGTTCCTCCCTGGAGTTCACCAGCAACGTGTTCATCGAGCTGGAGAAAAAAATCCTCGAAAACCCGACCGTGGAACGCTATTTCTGCGCGGTGGGTGGGTTCGGCGGCGGCGAGACGGACACGGGCAACATGTTCGTGACGCTGAAGCCGCCCAAGGAACGTCCGGTAGATGAAAAGCTGGGCCGCCGCCCCAAGCAGTCCGACGTGATGGCGTGGGTCCGCAAGGAGTTCAGCGCGGTCCCGGGCGTGAAGCGCGCCATCGTGCAGGACCTCTCGCAGCAGGGCTTTTCCTCGCAGCGCGGGTTCCCGGTGGAAGTCAGCCTCTTGGGGCGCGATTGGGAAACATTGGCGAAGTTGAGCGAACAGTTTCAGGAAAAGATGGCGGCCTCCGGGTTGATGACGGACGTGGACACCGATTACCGGCTGGGGATGCCGGAGATCCGCGTGGTGCCGGACCGGGCGAAGGCCGCGGCCCGCGGCGTCAGCATCGAATCCATCGGCAACGCCATCAACGCCATGATCGGCGGCGTGCGGATCGGGAAATACACGCGCGGCGGGAAGCGCTACGACATCCGCCTGCGCCTGGTGGACAAGGACCGCTCCCGCCCGGAGGACATCGAAGACATTTGGGTGCGGAACAACCGCGGCGAAGTGATCCCGCTGTCCGAGGTGGTCGAGCTGAAGGAACAGGCGAGCCTGGTATCCATCACCCGGAAGGACCGCCAGCGCGCGGTCCGGGTGTTTGCCAACGTGGCGCCGGGCCATTCCCAGGGCGAGGCGCTTGCGGAAATGCAGCGCATCGGGAAGGATTTATTGCCGGAAGGCTACCGGCTGGTCTTCTCCGGCAGCGCCGCGACCTACGGGGAATCCAACCAGGGGATGATGTTCGTCTTCATCCTGGGCCTCTTCACGGCCTACATGGTGCTGGCGTCCCAGTACAACAGTTTCATCCATCCCTTCACCGTCCTCCTGGCCCTGCCCTTCAGCGTGACGGGCGCCTTCATCGCGCTCTGGCTCACCGGCAACACCTTGAACCTCTACAGCGCCATCGGCCTGATCCTGCTGATGGGGATCGTGAAGAAGAACTCCATATTGCTGGTGGACTTCACCAACGAGAGGCGGAAGCACGGGCAGAACGTCCACGACGCGCTCATGGAAGCCTGCCCGGTGCGCCTGCGGCCAATTTTGATGACTTCCGTTTCCTCCATCTCCGCGGTCATCCCCACGGCCATGGCCTTCGGCGCCGGCGCGGAAATCCGCGCCCCCATGGCGCAGGTCGTCATCGGCGGCGTGATCCTCTCCACGCTGCTCACGCTCCTCGTGGTCCCCGCGGCCTACAGCCTCCTGACCAACCTGGAAAGCCACAGCCACGACCGCGACCTCAAGGAAGCCCTCCAGGAACTGGGGGAACTGCCCCACGACGGCAAGGCCCCGCACGGAACCAAACCGCCGGAACCCGTTTCGCACCGTTAATTAACCACACCTTCGTCCTTTAACCGAAAGCGCCCCGGGAGAACCCCCGGGGCGTTTTTTATTCTCCCGACAAACTTCAGAATCCCTTTATCTCCTCTTTAGATCCGTTCCGTATCCTGTTTGTGTGGGCAGCGGTCCACGGCGGGAATGACTATCCAATCAAAGAGGTGATCAAAATGGCGTGCATGAAACGTTTGGCGTTTATGATGATTTGTTTGTTGGCGTTCGTCGTCCGGGGTTTCAGCGGCGATAAGTTGATCAACGTTCAGGGGAGGCTGTCGGATTCCCAGAACAATCCGCTCTCGGGCAACCGGGCCGTGACCTTCCGGCTCTACAACAGCACCGCTGACCCGGTCGCCGCCCGCGTATGGGAGGATTCCATGAGCGTAAACTTCAGCAGCGGGATCTTCAACGTGGCGTTGGGCAAAGGGACCAACTCCTTGGACGCGACGCCCTTCAACAAGCTCTATTACCTCGGCATCCAGGTTTCCGGCGACGCCAACGAGATGAAGCCTCGGCAGCTCCTGGGCGCGTCGGCCTATTCCTTGGGGAGCCTGGGGGATTTCAACGTGAAAGGGAAGGTCGGCATCGGCACGACGAACCCCATCGCGCCTTTGGAGATCATGAGCGACACGCTCCCGCAAGTCTTCCTCCGCCACAAAAGCCTGCCGAACTATTCCATGCTTATCAATAACTTCGGCGGATTCGAATTGTACCCCGGGGATTCCACCTCCACCTATAAGTTTTCCATCGCCGGCAGCGAGAAGATGCGGATCACGAACGACGGAAAGGTCGGGATTGGGACGACCGCGCCCCAGCATAAGCTGCAGATCGTGGATTCTGTGAACGGGACCATGCGTGCGCAAATTCAAAACATCAACGTTTCAACCGGCCAATTCCGGCTCACCCACCTGGAAGTGCAAGGGAACAACGGCGCTCACCAGGTCGTCCTGCGGGCAGGCAGAGACGGCTCAAACAATCCATATGAGATGATTCACGGCGATAGCATGATTCAACTCGGCGTGGGCGGGATTGAACGCCTGCGCGTCAAAAATGGGATAGAGCCCGGAGCGGAGGGGACGACAGTAAAGATCAGCTCGCCTTGGACAGGAAGCCATGCCTATTACAGCTTCGTGGGCGGCTGGGATGGAAACGGCACCATGCAATTCGCCATTCGTGGGAACGGCGACTATTACCAGGTGTCCAGCCGGAACCTAAAAAGCGATATCCAGGGGCTGTCCGGGTCGTTGAACACCGTCTCACGTTTGAGCGGAGTGTCGTATAAGTTCAAAAAGGACATGCTTGGAAAACGAAAGATCGGTTTCATCGCGGAAGATCTGAAAGAGATCATCCCGGAAGCGGTGGACGAGGAAAGAATGATGGTCAACTATAGCGCCATCGTCCCGATGCTTGTGGAAAGCATCAAGGAATTAAAGGCAAAAGTGGAATATTTGGAAAAGAAATTGGCGGAGGCGCGGCCTTGATGCTGCGGCATTTGCCGCGTTTTGAGACTTTTTCCTTCGACCTCTTCCTCCAACGGAATATCGTCCATCTCATAAAACGGGGGAAAGGATTCATCGCCGGCCTGAAAAGCAGGCGGTTTCGCGCGGAGGATTATCCGGCGCTGCGGGTCGCGGCGTGGACACTTTGGGGGATATCGGGCGCGCTCGTTCTTTACGCGTTCGGAGATTTTTTCCGCGGCGTCTCCGATCCCCGGCGTCTTGGTATTGAAACGCTGTTCGCGGCGGGAGATAAATTTCCGAGCGAAAAATCATCAGGGCCGGAAATCCGGAACGATTCACTGGATTTGAAGGCGCTGGCCGGACGCAATCCCTTCCGCCCGCTCGCCGGAACGGAGCCCTCTAAGCCGCCGGTTCTCGTGCTTCCGCCCGCGCCGCCTCCGCCGCCGAAGGTGCCGATCAAAGACAGGGCGGCGCGCCTGCGTTTGACGGGAATCCTGTCCGTCGACCCGGTCCAGGCCGTCCTGGAGGATGCGTCGGAGCAGCGCACGCTCTATCTGTCGGAAGGGGAATCCATCCACGGGTTGCTGGTGGAAAAAATCCTGCCGGGAAAGATCATCTTGAAATTCGAAGACGAACGGCTCGAGCTGCTTCTGTAAAGGAAGACCATGAAAAAAGCCGCCCCTCTCATTTTCCTCGTGCATCTTCTGTTCCTTGGCGCCGGGTTCGCCGCGGACTCCTCCGTCAATCGGGAATCTTGGGGAAATCTGATGATCGAGCGGGGCGTGAAGCCCGGTGATCAGGTTTCTCCAGCGGAATGGAACCGTTTGTTGAACAGTCTTGTGGCTTTGGCCGCGGATTCCGGCGAAGCGCCGGACCCCAGCATGTCGCCGGAACAGTGGCGGGTCCTGCTGGAGCGGGCGCGGATGCGGATGCCGTTGCCGGAAGCGCCGCCGATGGCCGTTTCCTCGGCTCCGGCCGGGATTTCGGGCGCGCTCACGCCGATCTACGCGGCTGAAGAGCCGAAGCCGGGAGCCCCGCCCACGGTGAGCGTTCCCGTGGTGGAAATGAACAATGCGGCTGGCGATGACTCTTCAGGGCTCAAGCCGGTTTCCCTCGATTTGAGGGAGATGGACATCGTGGAAGTGTTGAAGATACTTTCGCGGCAGAGCGGGCTCAACATCGTGGTGGGGAAGAACGTGGCGGGCCGCGTGACAGTCTTCCTGAACCAGGTGAATTTTTGGGACGCGCTGCGGACGATCCTGGACACGCGGGATTTGGCCTACACGCGCGAAGGAGATTTGATCAAAGTCATGACGGAGCAGGATTACGAACAGGACTACGGCGAGCCCTTCGCCCCGAAAAAAATCCGCCGCAATTTCACCCTCGCGAACCTGCCGGCCCAGGCGGCGAAGTCGATGCTCGAGCCGCTGCGGGGACGGTCGGGGACTCTCCACGTCAACGAGGCCGACAACACGCTGGCGGCGGAGGACGGCCCCGCGCAGATCGCGCGGATGGAAAAACGTTTGTCAGAGATCGACGCGCCGGTCGCGTCGCGTGTCTTCGCGCTCAACCACGCCGCGGTGGACGATATCATGCCGAAGGTGAGCGGCCTGGTCAGCAAGGATTTCGGCAACATCCAGTCCGATAAGCGCTCCAACACCATCGTGGTCAAGGACAATCCGGCTCGGATCCACGAGATTGAGGAGATCGTCAAGGCCTTCGACGTCCGGAACAAGGCTGTGCTTATCGAAGCCAAGATCGTACAGGTGACGCTCAACGACAGTTTTCAATGGGGGATCAACTGGCAGGGAGTGGACTGGACTTATTTCTTCAACCGCATGCGGGACTATCGCGCGGGCGGGCGCGTGGCCCAGAACTTTCTGCTGGTGCCGCCGGAGACGGCGGCCGGTCTCCAGCCGACGGCCCGCGGGATCACCGCCACCGTTGGCGTCCTGGAGAAACCGAATTTCAGCGCGGTGATCAATTTCCTGAACACCGCGGGGACCACCAACCTGTTGTCGTCGCCGCGGGTCATGGCGCTGAACAACCAGGAAGCCAAGATCCACGTGGGGAGCAAGGTGGCGAAGATCACGCGCACGTTGCTGAACATCGGCAGCACCACGAGCAACCCCGTGACCACGGAGAACGTGGAGTTCCTGGACGTGGGCGTGAAACTGGCCGTGACGCCCTCCATCGGGGACGACGGTTCCATCACCATGAAGGTGAAGCCGACGGTCAGTTCCGTGGAGAATACTCTTACCACGTCCGAGGGAAGTTCCATCCCCGTGATCCGCGTGTCCGAGGCGGAGGCCAGCCTGGTGGTGAAGGACGGCATCACAGTGGTCTTGGGAGGCTTGATCGAGGACGCCAAATCCAAAACGGACGTCCGCGTGCCGATCTTGGGAAGCATCCCGATCATCGGCGCGTTGTTCCGCAGCCGCGACAGCAAGCGTCTCAAGACCGAATTGGTGATTTTCTTGACTCCGCACATCATCACGGGGGACGCAGTTTCTCCTGAAGCGCAGACACGATTTGATCTTGAACCGGACGGAACGCAGAAACCGAAGAAAGGGTTCATCCGCCGCTTGTTCAGCCGGAGGTAAAAATATGCTGGCCGATATCCTGTTGCAGCAGAAGGTCGTTTCTCCTGAAGTGTTGGACGAATGCCGGGCTCTCTGCAGCCGCGAAGGGGGTTCCCTGGCACGGCGTTTGCTGGGGCGCGGCGCAATCTCCGAGGAGGTTTTACAGCGGGTGGCGGTGGAATATTTCAAAACGCCGCTCGTCTCCCTGGAAGGGGTTTCCCCGGAGGCTTCCGTTCTGAAGGCGGTCACGGCGCGGGTGGCGCACCACTACGGTTTCATGCCCATGGATTGGTGGGGCGGCGCGCTGCGCGCAGCCTTTTCCTACCCGCCCGACCTGGAGGAACTGGAGGAAATCCGGTTGACCGTCGGGCATGAAATCCTGCCGGTCCTAGCTTCTGCGGCGGAGATCATGAAGGCGCTGCGGATCCATTACGGGATCGGCGCGGACGCTCTGGAACCGGCGGCGGGCACGGCACCACTGGAAATCGCTCCGGTTCCGGTAGAAGACGATCTGGAGGCGGCGCAGGACGCTTCGGTCATCAAGTTCGTCAACCAGATATTGTTGGAAGCCTACCGCAAGCGCGCCACGGACGTCCACCTCGAGCCGTACCCGGACGAGTTCCGCCTTCGCTATCGGATCGACGGCGTTTTGTATGAAACCAAGGCCGCGGAGTCCATCAAGCGTTTCCAGGCCGCGGTGATCTCCCGGATCAAGGTCATGTCCGACCTTTCCATATCGGAAAAACGCCTGCCCCAGGACGGCCGCCTCAAGGTCCGTTTGGAAGGACAGGAGATGGACCTCCGCGTCTCCACCCTGCCGACGCCTTTCGGCGAGAGCGTGGGCCTTCGCCTGCTGACGGGGCGGCGCTTCCTGGATTTGCCGCTGTTGGGTTACGCGGACAACGATTTGGGCGCTTTGAAGTCGGAATTGGATAAACCCCACGGGATCATCCTCCTGACGGGGCCGACGGGCAGCGGAAAGACCACAACGCTTTACGCGTTCCTGAACCAGATCAACCGGGCGGAACGGAAGATCATCACCATTGAGGACCCCATTGAATATCAGTTGAGGGGCATCACGCAGGTCCAGGTCCAGCCGAAGATCGGCCTCACCTTTTCCCAGGGACTGCGGGCGATGTTGCGGCACGATCCGGACGTGATGATGGTGGGAGAGATCCGGGACCTGGAGACCGCGGAGATCGCCATTCGCGTGGCGCTGACCGGGCACCTGGTCTTCTCGACGCTGCACACCAACGACGCGGCCGGCGCGGTGGCGCGGCTGTTGGACATCGGCGTGGAGCCCTACCTGATCGCGTCTTCGCTGAGCTGCGTCATCGCCCAGCGGTTGGTGCGATTGATCTGCCCCTCCTGCCGCCGGATCGTCGAAGCGCCGCCGGAGGCGTTGCCGGAGCTCAACGAGCCCTTCGAACCGGAGAACGCGCTTATCGCCCGGGGCGCCGGCTGCGCGCAGTGCCATCAAACGGGGTTCCACGGGCGGACGGTGATCTACGAGATACTGCCCGTCAGCGAAGGGATCCGCGAGCTGATCGCGCAGCGCGTCCCCGCCCACAAGTTGCGGGAAAAGGCCCTGGCCGAGGGGATGCGCACGCTGCGCCAGTGCGGGTGGGAAAAGGTCCGCCGCGAACTCACCACGCCCGAGGAGGTTTTGCGCGTTACTCTGGAGGAGGATCGCTGATGGACACTTTCCGGTACCGGGCGAGGACGAAATCCGGCGACACGCTGAAAGGTTCCCTGCGGGCGGACAGTTTGTTCGCCGCGCTGAAGGAATTGTCCGACCAGGGCTATTTTCCGTTGGACGTGCAAAAGCGGGACGTGAGCGGCGAGGAACCGGGAACGTTCCCCTGGTCGAACCATGTTTCCTTGCAGGCTCTGGCGCTCTTCACGCGCCAGCTGGCGGATCTGATCGACGCCGGACTGCCGCTGCCCCGCGTCCTGGAGATCGCCCGGAACCAGACGGTCCACCCGCGGCTCCGGAAAATCGTCGAGGAATTGCGGCTGCTCCTGCGCGGCGGAAAATCCCTGCATGAAGCCCTCGGACAATACCCTGATATATTCTCATCCCTCTATGTCGGCCTGGTCCGAGCCGGGGAAATGGGCGGCGCCCTCGGAAACACTTTTCTGCAGTTCGCCGATTACCTGGAACGGCGGGAAGAATTCCGCGCGCGGGTCCGTTCCGCTCTGGCCTATCCGGTTCTGGTCGCGATCGTGGGAGCGGGGACCGTCGCGTTCCTGATGGCGGTCGTGGTCCCGAAATTGTCCGCGATGTTTTCGGAAATGGGGCAGCCCCTTCCCCTGCCGACGAAACTGCTGGTCGAGTTCTGCGATTACGCGGTGAGCTACGGCTGGCTGGCCGCGCTCGGGACCGCCGGAATAACGGCGCTCGCCCTGTCGCGCCGCCGGTGGGTGGGGGAATCCATCGATCGATTGTTTCTGCGCCTTCCGTTGCTCGGTTCCCTGGCGCAACGGATCGCCATGGCCCGTTTCGCCCACACCCTGGAAATCCTTCTATCGGGCGGTGTGCCGCTCGTGGAGGCGCTCCAGACCGCCGCCGACGTCATGGGAAATAAAATCTTGCGCGCCCAAACACTGGAAGCCGCAGTGCGCGTCCGGCGCGGCGTTTCTTTGGCTGAAAGTCTGAAGGCCTGCCCGGAGTTTTCGTCGCTGCTGCCGCAGATGGTCGCCATTGGCGAAGAGGGAAACACCGTCGAAAAGGCCCTGGGCCGCGTGGCGATGATCTACGAAAGGGAATCCGACCGGGCGATGAAAACGATTCTCTCTCTGGTGGAGCCGGCGTTCATCCTCACGGTCGGCGGCGCGGTGGGGGCCATCGTTGTGGCCATGCTGCTGCCGATCTTCCAGATCCCGGTGTTCGTGAGATGAAGAAAATCCGGGGGACTTTGGAGAATACACATCGCCCCGGATTGGGGAACAGAGGGTTTACGTTGGTGGAAATGCTGCTCGTGGTGATCATCATTTCCACTCTGGCCGCCATGATCGTGCCGCGCTTCGCCGGGCGATCCGAGGAGGCGAAAACGGCCGCCGCCGCGGCGGACGTGCGGGCCAACCTCGCCGCCGCCCTGGACCTCTACGAATTGGACAACGGCTTGTATCCCACGACGGCGCAGGGGCTGGCCGCCCTTAAATCCGCTCCGACCTCCGCGCCGATGCCGAAACGATGGCGCGGCCCCTATTTGAAAAAGAACTCCCTCTCCGATCCCTGGGGAAACCCCTACGTCTACCGGTCGCCGGGTTCGCACAACGCGGCGGACTACGATCTGTTTTCCACCGGGCCGGACGGCGCGGAAGGGAACGGTGACGATGTCACCAATTGGGACGAGCGTGGATAAGAAATGGCAAAGGGGTTTTACGTTGATTGAACTTGTTTTCGTGGTCATGCTTCTCGGCGTTTTCCTCGGGATGGCGGCGCCGGTCTTTCGCGGAGCCTACCGGGCTGTGGCTTTGGATGTGGCCGCGGACAGGTTGGTGGGATTGCTGGCCTACGGCCGGGAGCGGGCGGTCATGGAACGTTCCCGGCTCCGGCTGGAAATTGATACCGCGACGGGATCTTATCGTCTTTTGCTGGAAGATCCGTCGGCGCCGGGAGATTTCCTCCCTTTGCGCGAGAGTATTGGGCGGGGGATATTGCTCCCCGCCGGTACGGTCCTGGAACCCGGCCGTCCCTATGTGGAGTTCCTTCCGGACGGGACGGTCGACGAAGGTTCCCTGACGATCAAGGGGGCGATGAACGACGTCCGGCGGATCGATTGGGATTCCCTCACCGGCAACGCGAGGGTCCATGATCCGGCGCGGGGCTGAGGGTTTCGTGCTGCTGGAGGTCTTGTTGTCCGCGTTGATTCTGACCGTGGGCGTGTTCGCCCTGTTCGGATCGTTCTCGTCTGCGCGGCGGATGGCGAAGGCGGAGGAGGAATGGACGCGGGCCGTTTTCCTCCTGGAAGCCGGGACTTGGGCATGGGAGAAAACCGGGAAGTGGCCGCCTACCGATGGAAACCTGCGCCACGACGAGGTTCAGGATAAATCCGCGCGGCGCGGAACCCTCTTCGTCCGCCTGTCGCCGGACCGGAACGATGAATTGTCTTTGTCGGCGTACCGATGAGAAAAAATGCGGAAGGCTACACGCTCGTGGAGTTGTTGATCGCCCTGGCCGTTTTTTCGGCCCTCGCCGCGTCCTTCGCCGTGGCGCTGCGGCAGGGGTTCCATTCCTGGAAGATGCAAAGGGAGGATCAGCTTCGCCGCCAGGAGGCGAGGGTTGTCTTGAACCGGCTGGCACGGGATCTGCGGAACGCCGTCCCGCTCGCGAAGGAAAGTTTCATCGGTTCGGAGCGGGAAATCATTTTCCATAGACCCGAGGAGAACGGGATCGTCCGCGTCCAGTATCGCCTGTCGGAGAATCACGGGAACACGGTCCTGGAACGCCGGCATCAGTTCCTGTCGCGGGAAGGGAACGGAACGCCGGTGCGGCGCGCCACGATTTCGTCGTCGATGAAAGTCCATTGGGAATTCGCCGCTAAATCCCCGGAAAACGGAGAGATTATTTGGCGGCGGAAGTGGACGGACGGCGATGGCTTCCCCTTGGGGATGCGCGTCCGGCTCGAGCTTCCGTCCGCGGACGGGCGTGCGCCGCCGGTCGTTTATCAGCGGATTTTGGATTTCCCCTTGGGAGGGACATGACATGGCGCGGCGCCGGAACGAAACCGGATCGCTCCTCATCATCGCTCTATGGGCGCTGCTCGTTGTGGGACTGCTGGCCCTGGGCGTTTCCCACGGCGCGCGGTTCGCGCTGCGGCTGACGGAATATCAGCGGGACGAGATACGCCTGACCCAGGGCGCCAAGGCGGCCGCGGCTTTTTGCGCGGGAGTCGTGAGCGAGGAGGGTCCGCCGGTGACGGCCTTGAACCAGCCCTGGCGGGCGGACTTCAGCCGCGGCGGAGACCATCCCATTCCCGGCGGCTCGTTCACCGTCCACGGTTTCGGGTTAGTCGATGAAGAAGGGAAAGTCAATCTGAACGAAGCGTCCGCCGGGGAGTTGAATCGGATTTTCGAAAACGAGCCGCGCTGCGTCGTTTCCGTCCAACAGCAGCGGCTGTTCAGCGTGTCGGAACTTCGGGCTCTTCCGGGCATGACCGTGGAAGCCTACGAGCGGATCAAGGACGCCGTGACGGTACACGGTTCCGGGCGGATCAATATCAATACCGCGGGCGCGAAGACCTTGGAGTTCCTGGGGATGAAAAAACCCCTCATCGGCAAAATCATGAATTTTCGCGGCGGGCCGGACGGAATCAACGGGACGGCGGACGACGGTGTCTTTCGAAACCTCGCGGGCATGGCGGGCGAACTGGGGGCGCGCGTGGTTCTGACAGACGAGGAAAGGGCCGTGCTTGCGGAGCTTCTAAGTCGCGGCCGGTTAACGGTGAGGTCACGGGTTTTCGCCGGAGATTTCATCGTCCGCCTCAGCGACAGCCGCGCTATCCGGCGCTGCCGCGTGGTCTTCGACGCCGAGAGCGGCAAAATCCTTTCCTGGCGGGAGGAGCCGTGAACCATCGCGCCACCGGAATATTTTGGAACAGGCGGGGCGTGGCCGTGGCGGAGGTCGATAATTCTTCCTTTGCTCCGGTCGTGGCCAGGTGGGCTTGGGCCCCTTTCGAGACCGAATCGCTTGAGGGCCGGGCGCGGACGATCCATCAATTGTTCGTGGAATACAACTTCTCGCAAAAGACGGTCGTGGCCGCGCTGGCGCAAAAGGCCGCGCTCTTGAAAATCGTGACCCTTCCGGCGGCGTCGCCGGCGGACACCGCCTCCATGGCCGACATTCAGGCGTGGAAACTGTTGCCTCTTTTGGCGGAGGAGCCGGAGTCCGGGTATGAGATTTTGGAGGAGAAGAGGACGGAGCGCCTCGTGGCTTTGACCATCGCGCGGCGGGGAGAGACCGAGGATATCCTTTCGACGCTTTCCGCCGCGGGAGTCCGTCCGGAGAGCGTTGTTCCGGAGTTTTACGCGCTCCTGTTCGCTTCTTGCGGGAGAGCGCCGGCGGGCGACCTGGCCCTCATCCATACGGATGCGGAGCGGATGATCTTCGTTTGTTCGCGTCGGGAAAAAGTTTCCTTCGCCCGCGCCGTGGATTTCAATGGCGACGGGGATTCGCGCTATGACGATGAACGCATCCTGGCGGAGTGGCGCAAATGCGCTGGCGCGTTCGAGGGGCCGTACGGCCCGGTGCGGATTGTTTTGGCGGGCGATGCCGCGGCTTTGCCTTACCTGAAGGAGCGGTTCCACAAGGAAACGGGTCTCCAGGTAGAATCTTCGGACCCCTTTTCCATCGTCTCCCGCCTGGCGGGCGCGCCGGAAAACCTGGAGGGGCAAACCTGCGCGCTGGTCGCCCTCGGGGCGGCGATGTCCGCCGGGACAACGCGCTTGAATTTCCTTCCCAGGGCGGAGAAGCAACGTCGCGCGAAAATCCTTCGCCTCCGGGAATGGGCGGGCGTGGCCGCGGCGGCTGTCTTTCTTTTCGCGTCTCTCGGCGTGGTTGCTTTCCAAAAGTCGCGTGAAATGAAACGGCGGCTGCAGATTATGGAAATGCGTCTCACTGTGCTGCGGCCGGAGGCGGTGGAGGCGGAGAAGATGCTGAAGGAAATCGCCCTCGCGCGGGCACGGCGGGATACCCGGGGAGCCGCGCTGGGCGTCCTGTCGGAGGTGAGCAAGACCATGTCCGCGGACGTCGCTTTGTCCGCGTTGGATTATGAGAAGGGAGAACGTGTGTCGATCCGGGCCGCGGCGCGGAACCTGTCCGCGGCGGCGTCCTGGGTCCGGCGCATCGCCCAGTCCGGAACCTTCCGAAGCGTGGAGCTGCGTTCCTCGTCGGTCCGCGAGGGCGCCGCAGGGGCCGTTGTGGACTTTCAGGCGGTGGGGATCCTGACGCCGGGCGAAATGAATGAACTTACCCAGGGTTGATTTCTCCCGGCGGGAAAAAGTCGCGGCGGTTTCGGCGGCAACGGTCGTCTGCGTTTATCTGCTTTGCCGGACGATGTTGTTTCCCGCGTGGGCGAGCTGGTGGATGTTGTCCGACGAGCTCTCCCTGCGCGAAGCAGAATTACGCAAAGCGCTCGCGCTGGCTCAATGGCGGGAGGATTTGATCGCGCAATGGAGGAGCATCGCCGGAAAGGAGACGTACTCCGCGCGCGGCGACCAAAACGCCATGGACCTGGTGCGGGACGCCGAATCCTGGGCCAAACGTTCGGGTGTGAAAATCATCGATCTGCGCCCGGTACGAGCCGAAGCTGCGGACAATCTTCATTCGACGGTCGGCGTCCATCTTTCGATCGAAGGAAGCTGGCCGTCCCTGGTACGCTTCCTGGAACGGGCGCAAAATGCCGGGCTGTCCGTGGAGTCGCTCCACATCCAACGTCCGCCCGACGGCGGACCAACGCTGTACGCGATGCTGTCCGTCGAAAAGATTTAATCGGCATCCATAAAACAAAAAACCCTTCCCCGGTGAGGAGGAAGGGTTTCTGTTTTTAATCTGGATTCCGGCTTTCGCCGGAATGACGACATCTAGCCTTGGCGGGCGTTGACCTGGATCTTGAAGACCGCACGGACTTGCGGGTGCAGCCGCACGGCGCCGGTGAATTCGCCCGTGGCGCGGATGGGTTGGAACTCCACCCAGCGGCGGTCGATGGGGAACCCCTTTTCGCCCAGCACGTGGGCCACGTCGGCGGTGGTGACGGAGCCGAACAGCTTTCCGTCTTCGCCGGCGCGGGCCTGCAGGGTGACCACGATCTCCTGGATCTTCTTCGCCTCGGCCTGGGCCTCGGCGAGCTTCTTCTCGTTGTCGGCGGCGAGCTTTTTCTTCTGCTCTTCCACCTTTTCCAGTCCCCGTTTCGAGGCGATGGAGGCGAGCTTGCGCGGGAGCAGGTAGTTGCGCGCGTAACCGTTGGCCACGTCCATGACGTCGCCGGTCACGCCCAGGTTCGGAATGTCTTTTTGAAGGATGATTTTGGTTTTATGCATGGTTGGCCTCAGGCGTCCGTGAAGGGTAAAAGCGCCAGGTTCTGCGCCCGCTTGATGGCGGACGTCATTTGACGCTGGTGCCGGGCGCAATTGCCCGTGGTCCGGCCGGCGAGGAGCTTCCCGCGGGCGGTCATGAAGTTGCGGAGGATGTGGATGGCTTTATAATCCACTTCGAAGACTTTCTCGGCGCAGAACTGGCAGACCTTGCGCCGGGGGGGACCCATGCGCCGGCCGCCGCGTCCGCCGCCGGGGCCTGAAGAGGGACGTCCGGCTCCGCCGGGGCCCGAACGGTGCGGTCCGCCGGGGCGGTAGCCGCCCTGGCCTTGGCCGCCGGGGCGATAGCCGCCCTGTCCCTGGGGACGGGGCGTGTAGGTCGAAGGCGTCGATGCCGGGGCCGCAGGAGCGGCTGTTGGCTGCGCCGGGGTTTCCGGATTTGAAGGGGTTGTGGGTGTCGTCATGTTCATTCTCCTTTAGAAAGGGATTTCTTCGTCAGTTGCCGAGGCCGCGGGAGCGGATTCAGATGAGGCCCCCAGGACCGCCACCGGTTCGCCTTCGGCCGATTCTTCCGAGGCGGAGGATGCGTCCGCTTTTTCCAGGAACTGGACGCGCAGGGATTCGACTTCGATCCCCGACCGTTTTTGGCCTTCCTTGGTCTCCCAAGTCTTGCTCTTCAAACGGCCTTCCACGTAAACCGGGCTGCCTTTTTTCAAGCGTTCACCGCAGCGCTGGCCGGCTTCGCGCCAAACCACCACCGGGATGAAGGACGTGTCGTCCTTCCACTCGCCCGTGCCGTCCTTGTAGCGGCGGTTCACGGCCAGGTCGAAGCGGCAGACGGCCGCGCCCTTGGTGGTGAAGCGGAGTTCCGGGTCGCGGGTCAGGCGGCCCACCATGCGGACATCGTTAAGCTGGGGTAGACGTAGCGGGTTTGTCACCGGAAGCCTCCTTGGTTTCGGTCGCGGCGGGCGCTGTTCCTGCGGCGGCCGGTGCGGCGGTGGTCGGCGCGGACGTCACCGTGGTCGCTCCGGGGGCCAGCGGGCCTCTGCGCGGCGGAACCGGGCGGAAGACCGGGGCCTTGCAGGTCAGGTGGCGGATGATGTCGTCCGACACGCGGTAAAATTGGGTCATTTCCCCGAGGATGGTCCCGGGGCCTTCGAAGGTCATCAGGACGTAGAAGCCTTCGCGGTTGCGGTCGATGGGATAGGCCAGGCGGCGTCGTCCCCACTTGTCGACGGCCTTGAACTCTCCGCCGTTCTTGCTGATGATGCCTTTGAGTTTTTCGATGATGTCATCGAGCTTCTGGGGGGCTAATTCCACCGGGGCAATAAAGATGCTTTCGTATTTTTGCACTCTGTTTCCTCCTCATGGGCTCCCGCCGGGCGGCGGGGTGGGCTGCGCTCGATGGAACCAGCGCAACCGAAGTGGGGGAATGATAGCAAAAATGCCCGACGGCGACAATTGTTTATTCAGCGGAAGCCATCGTACGGCAGATCACAAACTGGTAGGATGTTTTCATAAATGAAGTGAAAGGACCCCTTTATGAAAGAAATTTTTTCCACGGAATTCATCTCGCGCGTTATTCTGATCGGCGCCGGCGCCACGGCGGTCATGGACCTTTGGGCGCTTCTGTTGAAACAGTTCGGGATCAAGTCTTTGAACTTCGCGTTCCTGGGGCGCTGGATCGGCCACCTTCCCCAAGGGAAATGGATCCACGAGAGCATCGCCCAGTCCGCCCCGGTGAAAGGCGAGCTGGTGATCGGGTGGTGCGCGCATTATTCCATCGGGATCACCTTCGCCGCGCTTCTGGTTTCCGTGTTCGGCCTGGGATGGGCGCGGTCGCCGTCCCTGCTCCCGGCGCTGCTTGTGGGGGTTTCGACGGTGGCGGCTCCCTTGTTCATCCTGCAGCCCGGCCTCGGGCTCGGGATCGCGTCTTCCAAGACCCCGACGCCCGTTTTCAACGCCCTCAAGAGCCTCGCCACGCACACGGTCTTCGGGTTCGGCCTATACCTCGCGGCGCTCGTAGCGGCCAAGTTTATTCCTATTTGAACGCTGTTGGATTCTAGTTGGCACTTTCCAAACCCTCCGCAAAACTGTTAACATGGTGCTCTGATTTTCAGTCGTAGAATCTTGCCGCACTCGCGTCAGCGCCGCGAGTACAGGCAGGCGGGGCCAGATATCTAATACTTGCCGCACTTTTCGCAGGGCGAAAAGTACAGGCAGGCGGGCCCCAAGAGGGCCCGAATACCCCTGCCGGGGTAGCTCAGCTGGTAGAGCAGCCGCTTCGTAAGCGGCAGGTCGTCGGTTCGATCCCGATCCCCGGCTTATTTTTTCAGACGTGAAAACATTAATTGTCTCTTGATGCAGGGCCGTAGGCATGGTATTAGTAATCGTATCCAAATGATCTTGCGGGAGATACCCATTAATCGATTGTTTTCGGCCAAACGCGGGCGATTCCGTTATCTGACGGCGTCGCTCGTTTTTTTTGCGGGCGCCCTCCATGCCGCTTCCCCGGGAGCGGACAGCTTTTCGTTCCTGAACATCTCGCCCTACGCCCGCTCCGCTGCTTTGGCGGACGCGACTTCCGCCTACGTCGGCGATACCTTCTCCGTTTATTCCAACCCCGCGGGCCTGGCCCACCTCCAGGAAAAATCCGCTTCCATCAACCACGTCAGCCATTTCCAGGGCGTGGCCTACGACAACCTAACCTATATAATGCCCTACGGCCGCGGCGGGGTCGGCGCGAGCCTGGGTTACCTGCGTTACTCGGACATTCCCAAAACGACGTTCAATCCCTCGGCGACGGCCACGGGCGCGGACCGTTTCACCCAGTCGGGCGACATCGACGCCGGCGACTACGCCGCCTCGGTCGCCTGGGGGTTCCGCCATAACAGCAACCTCGCGCTGGGGGCGAACTTCAAGCTCGTCCAGGAAACCCTGGACACCAAATCCTCCGTGGCCGCGTTGTTCGACGCGGGGGGGATCTACCGTTTTCCGCTCTACCGCCAGTGGCGCGCGGCCGCCGTGCTGCAGAACGTGGGCTACGCCACCAAATTCATTTCCGAGACGCCCGACGTCCCGACCCGGCTGCGCGGCGGGCTCTTCTATTCTCCGGAGATGTGGGCCGACTGGTCGGGGGAACTTGTCTATAACCTGCACGGGAACCCGGAGGTCGCCCTCGGCGGGGAATTCAGTTGGCAGCAGACGGCTTTCCTGCGCGCCGGTTACCGCTACGGTTTCCGCGATGCGAAGCTCGGGGGATTGACGGGCGCGTCCCTGGGCGTCGGCCTGAAGGCCGGTTCCTTCCGGCTGGACTACGCATTCCTTCCCTTCGGTGATTTGGGGGATTCGCACCGGATCTCCCTCGGCTGGAGCTTCGGCTCGCCTCGGACCGGCCGTGCCGCCGCGGAGCTGAAGCGCCCCATCGCGGTTTCCGAATTCGAGGCTGAGAACGTTTCGCTCGAGGACGCCCGGACCGCCGCGGGCTATCTGCGCATGGAACTGGAGCGCAGCAGCCCCTTCCGCGTCATGAACGTTTACGAGATGCGCGGCACCCTGGCGCGCAAGGCGTTTTCGCCCGCGTCCTGCCCCTCGCCGGACTGCGCCGTCAGGATGGGCCGGGCCCTCAACGTCGACAAGTTGATCGTGTGCAGCCTGGCCCGCCGCAACGAAGGTTTCTTCATCACGGGCGATCTGGTGGACGTCGGCACGGGCACCGTGGAGAGACAGGAAACGATCGCGATCGCCTCCGCGGACCAGCTTCCGACGGCGTCGCGCGACCTGGCCAAACGATTCTTTCCGCCCGTTGTCAGATAAGCGGCTTTTTGGTTAGATAGTCTCGCGATGCAGGCCACCGAAACCGTTCCCGAACGCCATCCTTCCAATTACTTAGCGGATTTTTTTTCGCGCCTGGTCGGCTACAGCCTTCCCGTCGTTTATTTCCTCGTCACCGTTTCCTTCTATTTAAGGACCTACGATTCCGCCCAGATTAAAATCACCCTGACCCAGATCGGCTGCACCATGGTGATCCTGTTTTGGTTCGCCCAACTAATCCTGGAAAAGCGCTGGCCGCTCCGGAAGGACGACCTGCTGCTCGCCGCGCCTTTCCTGGCGTCGCTGCTTTCGGGCACGGTATCGTTCCTGCAATCCTCTTTCCTCGCCGGCAGCGTGGACGAATACATCCGCCGCGTGCTTTACGTGTTCATGGCCCTGATCGTCATCGTCGAGTTCCGCGGCTGGGACCGCCACCGCCGCCTCATGCGCTGGTTCCTGGCGGCCTTCGGCGTGGTGGTGTTCTACGGGTTCGTTCAGTTCTTCGACACGCGGCTTTTCCCGCCGGGCCAGGGAATGGGCATCGATCCCTTCGTCTGGCGCTACGCCTTCGGGCTGCGTCCGTTCTCCAGCTTCGGCAACCCCAACTTCTACGGCAATTTCCTGGTGCTGATCACGCCCATCGTGCTGGCGATGTATCTGAGCCGGGGCGGGCAGATCCTGCGCCCCTACGCGCTCATCGGCCTTTTGATCTTTGTGGTCTTCGGCACGGACAAACTCTTCACGGGCGTATTCGGCAGCATCGACGCCGCGACGCGCGTTTGGATCGAGGTCGGCCTGGTCGCGGGCCTGGCCCTCTCGGCCGGTCTGGTGTGGTGGAAGACGCCGGGCGCCGGCGCTTCGGGCATGCTGATCTTCCTGGGCGCGCTCTTCGTCAACCTGTACGCCACGGAAACAAAGGGCGCCTGGCTGGGTTTCACCGCGTCCCTGATCGGCACCACGGTCCTGGTCGGGTTTTTCTTCCTGGGGGAGAACGCGGGCCGGCTGGCGAAGCGGCTGTTCGCCGTGGCCCTCATCGCCGCCGTCGTCGGCGCGAGCGTGGTGTTCTATTATTCGCGGCGCCGCATCAATTCCGTCAACTTCCGGATCTTCACCTGGATCGGGACCTGGGAAATGATCCGCGACCAACCCATCCTCGGCACCGGCATCGGATCGTTCAAGTGGACCTATCCGGCCTACCGCCGCCCGCAGATCATCCAGATCGAAGGGAAGTCCAACACCGAGACCGACCACGCGGAGGACGAGTACCTCGAGGTTTGGTTCGACGAAGGCATCGTCGGCATCGGGATTTTCTTCTGGCTGATCCTGATGGTGAGCGTGTTGGGCGTCCGCGCCCTCAAGACGCTGACCAAGCAGACGGCCCAGGGGCCGCCCGGGACCAAGCACGGCGAGCGCGCTTTCAGCATCCTGGCGTTCCTGGCCGCCTACTGGGGCGGGCTCGTGCATTGGCTGATGGACGTTTCCATCCGCTTCGTTTCATCGGGCATTTATTCGTTCCTGTTGCCCGGCCTGGTGGTGAGCCTCGCGCGCAACCGTATCCCGGTGCGGCAGGACCCGCCTTCCTCCCTGGACCGTTGGGTGCGGCTCGGCCTCGTGGTCTTTTGGGCCGCGACGCTGTTAAGCTTTCAGATGAGCTTCGTCCCCGTGCTGGCCTGCTGCGGCGCCCTCTGGCTGCTGGGGGAAGTGCTGGAGATCCGCCTGACGCCCGAAGCCGCGTCCCCGTCCGAGACCGCGCCGGCGTCCGACCTTTTGCAGGAGGGACTGCGCGCCACGCGGGTTTGGCAGTTCGCCGCCATCCTGGCCGTGGCCGCGCTGTGGGGCTACGGGTTCAACGTGTTCCGGAATTTCTTCATGGCCGACGTCAACCACAACATCGCCATCTTCTTTTCCAAGCAGGGCATCTGGGCCAAGTCCCCCGAGTTCGACGCCGCCGTGGCGGGCTTTCCGCCGGACATGCAGCGCGAGTACAAGGACATTGGCGGCGCCGTCGAGCATTACGAAACCGTGGTGCGGCTGAACCCCTTCTTCCCCATGGCGCGCTATTTCATCGGCAACGTCTACAACGACTGGGGTTCGACGGTCTATTCCCAAAGCGTGGACGCCCGCCAGAAGGGCAACACGGCCCAGGCCGACGCGCTGCAGAAACGGGCCGAGGACATGTGGCGCAAGGCCATCGCCACCTACGACCGCGTAAAAAAGTTTGCGCCGAACTATGTCCAGACCCACCACCAGGTGGGATTGGTGTATCTGAAGATGGGCGACATGGCGCGCACGCTCGGCCAGGAGGACAAGGCGAAAGAGCATTGGGCGAACGCCCTGAAAAATTTCGAGCTCTACCGCCAGCTCGACCCCGTCTTCCCGCCGAACCATTACCGCATGGCCTACGTGCACTATTCCCTGCAGGACTACGATAAAGCCGAGGCGGCTTACCTGGGCGCGCTTCCCTACAACAAGATGACGCCGGACCGCAACGCGGAAACCTATTCGAACCTCGGGCGGCTGGCCTACATCCAGCTGGCGAACAAATATCCCAACGCGAAGCAATGGCCGAAGGATTCGCCGGAATTCAAGAAGACGATCGAGTATTACAAGCTGGCCGTCTCGGAAGCCGAACGGGCCCAGGGCGTCAACGGCTCGGACCGCTGGGCGATGGATTCATTGAAGGGGATGGCGCTGCTGTACTCGCGGGCGGACATGGAGAAGGAAGCCGTTGAGATTTGGCACAAGATCCGCGCCCTCAACCCCGAGGACCCGGATGTGAAGAGAGTCTTCGGCATCAAATGAACCGCCCGCTTCGCCCGCCCGCGATCCTGTTCTGGGTCCTGGCGGCCATGCATCTCGTCTGTCCCCTGCTTTTTTTCACCGACCTCACCCGCAATCCCTACATCACGCAGATCGCGCTGCTGAACGGCGGCGTTTGGCTCATGGTCCTGATCTACACGGTGGACGCCCTGCGCCAGGGACGGTTCACGTTCTGGCGGACGCCCCTCGACGTGCCGCTCGTTTTGTTCTTGGCGGCGGCGCTCCTGTCCTGGGGGTTGTCCTGGATCGACCATCCGCCCTTTCGTCTGCCGATCTGGAACGAAGGTTCTCGGGTCACGCTTTTCCTGATCGTGAACGGCTTGCTGGTCTACTGGTTTTCCGCGCAGCTGAAGGACCCGGTATGGGACCGGCGTCTGCGGTTCGCGGTCCTGTTCGTGGGCTTCGCGGCCGGCGGCTACGGCATATTGCAATACATGGGCGTGGAGTTCATCTGGCCCCAGGCCCTCAACCCCTACAGCGGCCGTCCGGTGTCCAGCTTCGGCAATCCCAACTTCCTCTCCTCCTATATGATCATGCTTCTGCCCCTCTGCCTGGCCCAGGGCCTCGAGGCGAAAACTTCTTTTGAGCGCTGGGGGGCGACGGCGCTCTTCCTGCTGTTTTCCGGCTCCGTGATCTCCACCTTCACCCGGTCGTCCTGGATCGGCGGAGCGGCGGGCGTGCTGATGTTCGCTTTCTTCGCGCGGCGGCAGTGGAAGAAGCACAAAGCCTGGGCGCTGGGCGCGGTCCTGGCGGCGGTGCTGCTGGCGGGCTTCTGGCCGTCGAGTCCCCTGGCTGGGCGCTCGACCCGTCCCCTGGACCGGTTGACGGAACTGTACCGCGGCGTCACCACGGAAAAATCCTACGGTTCCTGGCACCAGCGCCTGCTGATCTGGTCCTGCGCCCTGGACATGGTGAAGGAACGGCCCATCGTCGGAAAGGGCTGGGGATGTTTCGAGCTCTTTTATCCTTTTTACCAGGGCGCTTACCTGACGGACGACGTCTTCCGGACCTTCCGCACCCACGCCAACAACGCCCACAACCTCCTCATGGAGTTTTGGTCCCAGACGGGTTTCCTCGGACTAGGGATTTTCCTGTGGATATGTTTCCTCTTCTTCGAACTGGCCCGGCGCCGGATCCCGGCGGTCCCCGAAAGCGAGCGCCTGCCGGCCTGGGCCTTCCTCTCGGCCGGCGCGGCGATGCTCGTGGACAATTTCTTCGGCAACGTCTCGCTGTTCTTCGCCGTGCCCGCGTTCCTGTTCTTCTGGATGATGGGAAGCCTGGGCCGTACCCTCTCTCCGTCGGACGTGCGCGTCGTTCCGTCCCGGGGATGGAAATCGCTGGTCGTTTGCGCGGCGCTGGTTTTGGTTTCGCTGTGGGGGATCGGCCACGCCTACCGCTACTGGCGGTCGGAGGTGGATTATTTCAGCGGCTTCAAAAAAGCCAAGCAGGGCACGCTGAAGGATTCCATCGACGTTCTGGAAAAATCCGTGGCGGTGCGCCGCTGGGAAGTGAACACCAACTATGAGCTCGCCAACGCCTACGCCCGCCAATCGCGCTGGGCCTCCGATAACCGCCTGCCGTCCGAAGCCAAGGCGTACGCGGAGAAGGCCCTCTGGGCCTACGACGAGGCTCTCGCCGCCAACGCGGGGTACGACGAAATATATTTCAACCGCGGCACCATGCAGAACCATATGGGGAAACGGGACGAGGCGGTGCTGAGCTACCGCATGTCGATCCTGATCAATCCTCTGAACGCCGAAGCCTACAAGGCCCTGGGGAACCTCTACCTATCGCGCGAGGAAGACATGCCGCGGGCCATCGAGCTTTTCAGCCGCGCGCTGTTTTTCTTCCCCCGGGACCGCGACCTTTGGAACAACCTGGGCTTTCTCTACACGCGCTCCAAGGAAAACCAAAAGGCCCTGGACGCCTTCGTCGGCGCCCTGAAGGTGGACCCCCATTTCGACCTGGCCTGGAAGAATTTCCTGATCGCCCTTCACGCCCTGGGGATCAAAGACCATCCCATGCTGAAGCTGCCCGATCTTTGGGCGGAGATGCAGAAGGCGATTGATCAAAACCGGCTGCCCGCGGCCCGCCGCGCCGCCGAAGAGCTGGCGAAGCTTGCGCCGGAAAGCGTGGAGGTCCACCTGCTTTTGGCCAACATCTGCGCGCGGAGCAACGCTCCCGACGCGGCCCTCGGGAATTACCGGAAGGTGATCGCCTGGGAGCCCGGCCATGGGGAGGCGCGCCTGAACATGGGGAAAGTGCTCCTGACCCAGGGCCGGAAGGCGGAGGCCGCGCAGCTTTTCCACGCGTTGTCTCTGGAGCGACCCCAAGACCAGGAAGTCCGGCAACTCCTCCTCGCGGCCGGTCCCGCCGCCTTGCCTTTACAGCCCAAAAACGATCTAGTAGAATGAAAATCGTCGTCGGCGGCCATGGCCGTCCGGCGATAAAATCCATTTAAGGGAGACATCCATGTCGGGTCATTCGCGCTGGGCGGGTATTAAACATAAGAAGGGCGCTGCCGATGCGAAGCGCGGAAAGATTTTCACCCGGATCGTGCGCGAACTGTCCATCGCGGCCAAGATCGGCGGCGGCAGCCCGGACAACAACCCCCGGCTCCGCAAGGCCATCGATGACGCCAAGGCCGCCAACATGCCCTCGGACAACGTCAAGAAGGCCATCGCCCGCGGCACCGGCGAGATCCCGGGCGTGGTGTACGAGGAAGTCTCCTACGAAGGCTACGGCCCGGGCGGCGCGGCCGTTTATCTGACCGGCACCACCGACAACCGCAACCGCACTTCCTCCGAAATCCGCAAGATTTTCAGCAGCCACAACGGCAACCTCGGCGCGCCCGGCAGCGTGGCCTGGATTTTCCAGTTCAAGGGCTATATTTCCGTCGACAAAAAGTCCTGGCCGGACGAGGAGAAACTGATGGGCCTCGCCATCGACGCCGGCAGCGAGGACTTCAGGTCCGACGATGAGGAAGTCTACGAGATCATCACGGCGCCCGCCGATTACGACAAGGTCAAGGCCGCCCTGGACGGCGCCAAGGTCCCGATGTCGACCGCGGAATTGACCATGCTTCCGAACACCTACGTGAAAGTCACCGGGTCGGAGGCCGAGCAGACCATGGCCCTGCTGGGCGAGCTGGAAGATTATGACGACGTCAAAGAAGTCTTCACCAACGCCGACATCCCCAAGGACGTCGCGGAAAAAGTTGGGTGAAAATCCTCGGCATTGATCCGGGCATAGCAACCACCGGCTGGGGCCTGGTGGAGAAGACCCCGCCCGACCGTTTCCGCATGCTGGCCAACGGCTGTTTCCTGACGGCGGCCCGCCAACCCATCGCCCTCCGCCTCCAACTCCTCGCCAACCAATTGCGCGACCTCGTGAACGCCGAGAAACCCGCGGCCGTCGCCATCGAAGAACTTTATTTTTCCAAGGAAAGCGGCAGCGCGGCCGCCGTGGGCCACGCGCGCGGCGCGATCCTGCTCGTGCTCCAGGATATGGGCCTGCCGATCTTCGAATACAACCCGCGCCAGGTGAAGATTGCCCTGACGGGGTACGGTTCCGCCGATAAATTCCAGATGCAGCACATGGTGACGCGATTGTTGAACTTGAAAGCCATCCCCAAACCCGACGACGCGGCCGACGCCCTCGCCATCGCCCTCTGCCACCTCAACACGCTGCCCCTCGCCTCCGCCCAGAAGCGCGGGCGGTGGATGGAAACCCTTCAGGTACGGGAATCGGAAGAACTCAAACGCCGTATCGAGGCGGCGCGGGGGAAATCATGATCGCCAGCATGCGGGGGACGCTTTTGGAAAAGAGGGACGAAGCCGCGGTCGTGGAAGCGGGCGGCATTGGTTATGAAGTCTCGCTCAGCCCTTCCATCGTCGCGCAGCTGCCGGCCCCGGGGGAAGAGGTTTTGCTTTTCATCGCCGAGTCCACGGCCATGTACGGCGGCGGCACCACGCTCTACGGGTTTTTGAAGGCCGAGGAACGGCAGATTTTCAACGTGATGCGGGACAAGGTCCCGGGAACGGGCGCGAAAAAGGCCATGGAGTTTCTGGACAAGGCGTCGAAGTCCCTGCCGGATTTCCGCCGCGCCGTTCTGGACAAGGATGCGCGCGCCCTCACGACCGTTTTCGGCTTTTCGACGAAGACAGCGGAGAAGATCGTGGCCGGCCTGCAGAACGCCCTGGGCGACATTCCGTTGATCGCGGGGACCGGGCGTCGGAGCTCATCGCCTTTCGAGGAAACGATCCAGGGTTTGGTGAGCCTGGGCTACAAGGAACCCGTTTCGCGCCAGGCCGCGGAAAGCGCCCGCGCGGCGCTGGGCGGCGATTCCACCGCTCAGGACATGATCCGCGAGGCATTGAGGCATCTTTCAGGAAGAAGTTAATCGTCTCCCCGGCGAAAGCCGGGGTCCAGTTAGCTTTCTGGATTCCGGCTTTCGCCGGAATGACGGCATAAGGAAAATTTTATGACTAAAATCGATGAAAACGAATTCCCTCGGGCGGTGTCGGCCGCCGTTCTGCCCGAGGAAGCGGTGGTGGACTCCGCCCTGAGGCCGCAGTCCCTGGACGAGTTCGTCGGCCAGGAGAAGCTGAAGGACAATTTGAAGGTCTTCATCGAAGCGGCCAAAAAACGCAAGGAGCCCCTGGACCACTGCCTTTTCTCCGCGCCCCCCGGCTTGGGGAAAACCACGCTGGCCCACATCATCGCCAAGGAAATGGGCGTGAACCTGCGCCAGACGTCCGGGCCAGTGCTCGAGCGCGTCGGCGACCTGGCCGCCATCCTCACGAACCTCGGCGAAGGCGACATCTTTTTTATCGACGAGATCCACCGCCTGAACCACGTGGTGGAGGAGGCGCTTTATCCGGCCATGGAGGATTACGCGCTGGACATCATCATCGGTCAGGGACCCTCGGCCAAGACCATCAAACTGCCGCTGCCGCGCTTCACTCTCGTCGGCGCCACGACGCGCGCGGGGCTTTTGACCGGACCGCTGCGCGACCGTTTCGGCATCGTGGCGCAGCTGGAGTTTTATGAAGACAAGGATTTGCTCCAGATCGTGAAACGCTCCTGCGGGATTTTATCCACGCCGCTGGAGGACGAAGCGGGCCGCGAGATCGCCCGCCGCTCCCGAGGTACGCCCCGCATCGCCAACCGCCTGCTCCGCCGCGTGCGCGATTTCGCGGAGGTGAAGTCCGGCGGGCGCATCGACATGAAGGTGACGCGCCACGCCCTCGACGCCTTGGAAGTGGACGCCCTGGGTTTGGACGCGTCGGACCGCCGCATCCTCGCCGCCATCATCGAGAAGTTCAACGGCGGGCCCGTCGGGGTGGACACCATCGCCGTGGCGGTGAGCGAAGAGCGCGACACCGTAGAAGACGTCTACGAACCCTATCTGATCAAAGGCGGTTTTTTAGCCCGCACGCCCCGCGGGCGCGTCGCCACGGCCCTGGCCTACACCCATCTCGGAAAGACGCCTCCCAAGAATCTCCAGCCGAACGATCTCTTTTAATTACTCCATCCCATGAACCGTTTTTCTTCCCTTCCTAAAGGATTCATTGCAGGCGTTTTTTTATGGCTCTGCGCGTCTCCCGCGGCGGCCTCTCCCTTGGTCCGCATCGGCATCACGGTGGGGGCCGAGTCCGCCCTCTTGGGCGCGGGCGCCTATTCCTTGAAGGCCGACGGAAAAATATCCGCTCTGACGCTGAAGGGGAAACTGTCCGCGACGGCCAAGGGGCGGCGGATCAAGGTCGGTTCGCGGGAGTGGCCGTCCGGCGTCGTCCTGTCCCCGGAAGAGAACGGACAATCCATTTCCGTCAACGGACGGCTTTACCGGGGAAAGATCGAATTGCGCGCGGAGGCGAACGGCCGGCTGACGGTCGTCAACGAACTCCCGGTGGACGATTACGTGCGCGGCATTCTCCTGCACGAGGTGTCGCCGGATTGGCCGGAGGAAGCGCTCAAGGCCCAGGCGGTCATCAGCCGCACCTACGCGCTGCGCAACCGCGGCAAGCACGGCCAGGCGGGGTTCGACCTCTGCAGTGAGACCCATTGTCAGTTATACGGCGGGCGTTCCTCCGAACGGGATTCCATCGACCGGGCCGTGAAGGCCACGGAGGACGAAGTCCTTCTCTACAAAGACGCTTACGTGAACGCCGTGTTCCATTCCACCTGCGGCGGGACCACGGAGGAGAGTGACAACGTCTGGGAAAGCGAGGGCTCGGCCCCCTACCTGCAGATCGTCCGCTGCCGCTGGTGCAAGCGCTCGCGCCATTACAACTGGACGGGCGAAATCCGCGTGGACCAGCTCGGTCGCCGGCTCAACGCCGCGGGCATCAACGTGGGCGTGCCGAAGTCCTTGAAAGTGTTGTCGCGTTCGCGCTCCGGCCGCGCGGTGAACGTGCGCGTCATCGGAAGCAGGGGTTCCGCGGTGATGAAGGCCAACAAGTTCCGCTTGGCCGCGGACAGCCGCGTGGTGAAGAGCACCCATTGGACGGTGGTTTCGACGGGGCGCGAGCGATGGAAGTTTTCCGGCCGCGGCTGGGGGCACGGCGTGGGACTTTGCCAGTGGGGGACCAAGGAGCAGGCGGACCAGGGGCGGAGCTATAAACAGATTTTGAAGTTCTATTACAAAGACGTGACGTTGGCGAAGAACCGGGTTTAGATGGACGCGATCGAAATCTCGCAGAAGGCCCTGGGTTTTCCGGACATCCCGGAAGAATTGATCGCTCAATCGCCGTTGGAAAAGCGCGACCACGCCCGCTTGATGGTGCTTGATCGTGCGTCGGGTTCCTTCCGCCACGCAGTGTTCCATCAATTGGAAGAGATGATTCGGCCGGGCGACGCGCTGGTGTTGAACGACGTGAAGGTTTTTCCGGCGCGGCTGTTCGGCCGGAAGGAAACCGGCGGGCAGGTGAAGGTCTTATTGTTGAAGTGTCTCGGTGCGTCGGAAAGCGGAACTGAAAATTGGATCGCCCTTTTGACGCCTTCCCTTCCAGCGGGGAAAGCCATCCTGTTTGCGGACGGCATCTCCGCGCGCGTCGAAGGCCAGGAGCCCTTGGGGGAATACCGGCTGACTTTTTCACGTTCGATTCGAAACGACCTCGCCCGGTTGGGAAAGATGCCTCTCCCGCCCTACATCCGCCGCGAAAGCTCCGATTCCCGCTACGAGAGCGACGAGCATTTTTATCAGACGGTCTACGCGGCGGAGGAAAAACCCGTCGTTTCGGAAAGATCCTGGACGCCGGGCGCCGTGGCCGCGCCGACCGCGGGATTGCATTTCACGGAAGCGATGCTCAACCGCCTGCGCGCCAAGGGTGTGAAGGTCGTCCGCATCACGTTGAAAGTGGGATGGGGGACTTTCCGTCCGATCCGCGGCGACGATTTCCGCCAACACCAGATGCTGCCGGAGGAATTCACGGTGACGGACGAGGCCGCGCAAACCATGAACGAGTCTCGCTCAAAAAACAGGTTGTGGGCGGTGGGAACGACGGTGGTCCGCACGCTGGAGACATTGTCCGACGAAAATGGGACAATACGTCCGGGTCGCGGAGAGACCGCTCTCTATATTTATCCGGGATACAAATTCAAGGCCGTGGATAAGCTCGTGACAAATTTCCATTTGCCCGGGCACACGCCGCTGCTCTTGGCCGCGGCCTTCTCCGGCACCGAAAAACTGAAGCCGGCCTACGAGGAAGCCATCCGCGAGAAATACCGTTTCTTCTCCTACGGCGACGCGATGGCGATAATTTAATTTATGACAACCACGACCGAACACATCTATAAGCTCCTCAAAAAAGACACCTCCTCCGCCGCGCGGCGAGGGGTCGTGGCGCTTTCCCACGGCACCGTGCAGACGCCGGTGTTCATGCCCGTGGGGACGCAGGCCACGGTGAAGACCCTTTCCAGCGAGGACGTGGAATCCCTCGGCTACGAAATCATTCTCGCCAACACCTACCATCTTTTCCTGCGGCCCGGCATCGACATGCTGGAACAGGCCGGCGGCCTACACAAATTCATGAGCTGGGACCGCAACATCCTCACGGACTCCGGCGGGTTCCAGGTTTTTTCCCTGGCGAACCGTCGCCAGATCACGGAGGACGGCGCGACCTTTTCATCCCATGTGGACGGCGCGCGGCACGTGCTCACGCCGGAGAACGTGGTCCAGTCCCAATTGCGCATGGGCGTGGACGTGGCCATGTGCCTGGACGAATGCCCGCCCTACCCGGTGACCGAAGCCTCGGCCCGCGACATGATGGAGCGGACGTTGCGCTGGGCGAACCGCTGCCGCGACGCCTGGAACCAATGGACCGATGAAAAGAAATTGTCCGCGCCCGCGACCCAGCTTTTCCCGATCGTCCAGGGCGCGACCTATCCGCCGCTGCGCCGCGAGAGCGCCGAGCGCACGATCGAGATGGATTTTCCCGGGTACGCCATCGGCGGCCTGTCCGTGGGCGAGCCGCGGGACGTGCTTTTCGAGATGCTGAAGTCCAGTATCGCGCCGCTGCCGGAGGACAAGCCCCGCTACCTCATGGGCGTGGGGAAACCGGAGGACATTCTGGAGGCCGTGGCCTGCGGTGTCGACATGTTCGACTGCGTCCTGCCCACGCGCAACGGCCGAAACGGCCAGGCCCTGACCTGGAGCGGGCCCCGTAACCTGCGCAACAACCGTTACCGCACCGATTCCGGGCCCATCGACCCCGCCTGTTCCTGCCCGGTTTGCCGCCGTTATTCGCGCCGTTACCTCGCCCATCTGTTCCGGTCGGGCGAATATCTGGGTTTAAGGCTCGCTTCTTTACACAATTTGGCCTTTATGGTAGACTTCATGCGCAAAATTCGCGACGCGATCGAAAGCGGTTCCTTCGGCGAATTTCGGACGGATTTTTTGAAAAATTATCGATCGGATAATGATTAAATCGGATTTTTTCCGGCGACGGGCTTTCCTATATATAGGAGGAACCGTGGCCGGACTTTTGCTCTTTACAGATGTCCACGCCAAGATGGGCAAGGATGTTTTTGAGGCCGCGCGCAAAGGGATAGAGCAGGCCCTTTCCAGCCAGACCGCCAGCATCCGAGAGAAGGCCGCGGCCGCGCTGGGCGACGTCAACTTTCCCGACGAGACCCGGTGGCTGAAGCAGGCCATGGAAGACGCCAACGAATATGTCCGCATTGCGGCGGCGCTGTCGCTGCAGAAAAAGGGGGACACTTCCGGCAAGGCCGTGCTCCAGGACATCCTGGACCATACGCCTCCATCCCAGGCCAAGAACCCCATCCTTCAACAGCTGGAGTCCATCGCCGTGGCGAACAAACGCGCCGCCGCCGTCCGCGCCCTCGGGCTTTTCAACGAGCCTTCGGTCGTGGCCATCGTGAGGCGCGCCAGCCGCGACGACGACGCCCGGGTCAAGGACGCCGCCGCCGTGGCTTTGGGTCGATTGGGCGACAAGACCCAGCTCATCGTTTTCAACGACGCGCTGAAGGACGAAGACGCGGGCGTGCGGAAAGCCGCCATGGACGCTCTGGCCGAGATCGCTTCGCCCGACAGCGAACGGCAATTTTTGACCCGATTGAAGGATTCTTCCGGCGAGGTTCGGCTCGCGGCCGTTCTTGGATTGCAGCGCCTGGGAGACCCCGACGTTTGGCGGCACATCGCGGCGCTGATCCACGACAACAACGCCCGCGTGCGGGAAGAAGTGGCGGACACGCTCGGATCGTGCAAGCAGAAGGAAGCGATCCCGGTCCTGAAGATTTTGATGGAGGACGACAACGGGTTCGTCCGGATGCGGGCCTGCAAGTCCCTGGCCCTGTTGGGCGACCGTTCCGGGCTGGTTTTCCTGCGGCAGGGCATCGTGAACGAGGACGCCGACCTTCGCATGCGCGCCGCGGAGGGGTTGGGCGCCTTCAGCGACGAGAAGGATTGGGCGCCCCTGACGGCTCTGCTGAAAGACGCGGACGAACGCGTCCGTTTGGCCGCTTCCCTGGCGGTTTGGAAAAAGGGAGCAGTTCGATAGTTTTTTCGGTTATTCAAGGAGGATGTTCGTGAAAAAATTGACGGTTTTGGCAGTGATGATGTCATCGGTTTCTTCCGCCTGGGCTGACGCCGCGGCGGCTCCGGCTTCCGGCCCCGCAGGCGGCGGATTGCTCGGCTTGGCCCCCTGGATCGCGATCTTCGCGATCTTTTATTTCTTATTGATCCGCCCGCAGCAGAAGCAGGCTAAGGAACAGCAGAAGATGATCAACAATTTGAAACGCGGCGACCGCGTCCTCACCTCCGGTGGACTCTACGCCACCGTCCAGGCGGTCAAAGGCAAAGTCCTGGAAGTGAAGCTGAGCGATGAAGTGAAAGTCTTCATGGCCAAGAGCGCCGTCTCCCAGGTCGTGGCTGGGGACCCTTCGCAAGAGGCGGAAACCACCGAAATCGTCGCCAAGAGTTGATCGGAGAACCTTGACTCATGCATAGAGCCTATTGGAAAACTCTTAGCATCGCCGCCGTCCTGCTGCTCGGAATTTTTTACCTCTACCCGTCGTTCACGTGGTACCAACAGCCCCGCGCCGAACAGGAAAAAATGCGGGCGCGCCGCCATCCCCTTGTCAATAAAATCCTCAACCTCGGCCTGGACCTGCAGGGCGGCATCCATATGCTGCTGGAGCTACAGACCGATAAACTTCCCGACGACAAGCCCGAGACTGTGCGCGAAGCCGTGGAGCGGGCCATCGAAGTGATCCGCAACCGCGTGGACCAATACGGCCTCGTCGAGCCGCTCATCGTGGCCCAGGGTGAAAAGTGGATCGTGGTCCAGCTGCCCGGCGTCACGGACCGCGAGCAGGCCAAAAGCCTGATCGGCCGCACCGCGCTGCTGGAGTTCCGCGTGGTGGAATCTTTGGCGGGTTACGGCGAACTTTTGACCAAGGCGCGCGAGATGGCGCTAGGTCCGAACAACCTCCACCCCGGCAACATGCCTGCGGAACTGAAGCCGCTGATTCCGGAGGGTATGGAATTGCTGCCCGGCAAAGAGGGATCTCTCTATCTGGTGAAAGCCCAGGCGGAAATGACCGGTTCCGCCCTGTCGAACGCCCGCGTTGAAATGGGCGGCGACTATTCGGGGATGCCCGTCGTGGGACTGGAGTTCAACCCCGAAGGCGCGAAACGTTTCGCGGATGTCACCGAAGCTAACATCCAAAAGCAGCTGGCCATCGTCCTGGACGGCGTCGTGCAGTCCGCCCCGGTGATCCGCACCCGGATCCCGGACGGGCGCGCCGTGATCGAAGGGAACTTCACGGCGGAGGACGCCAAATTCCTGAAGACGGTCCTCCAGGCCGGCGCGCTCCCGGCGCCGCTGAACCTGGTCGAGGAACGCACAGTCGGCCCGACCCTCGGCGACGATTCCATCAAGGCCGGCATGACGGCCTGCGCCATCGGCCTATGTTTGGTTTTCGTGTTCATGCTCGTTTACTATAAACTGTCCGGCCTCTTGGCCAACATGGCGCTGGTGCTCAACCTGTTCCTGCTGCTCGCCGCCATGGCCGCCCTGCACGCCACCTTGACCATGCCCGGCATCGCCGGCATCATCCTTTCCATCGGCATGGCCGTCGACGCCAACGTCCTCATCTTCGAACGTATCCGGGAAGAGCTGCGCCTGGGGAAGACGCCCCGGCTCGCCGTGGACCAGGGCTACGACCGCGCCTTCTCCGCCATCCTCGACGGAAACCTGACCACCATCACGGCCGCCGTCTTCCTGTTTCAGTTCGGCACCGGTCCGGTGAAAGGTTTCGGCATCTCCCTGATCCTGGGACTTCTGGTTTCCATGTTCACGGCCATCATCGTTACGCACGTGGTCTACGACTTCTTCTTTATGTGGCGTCCCGTGCAGAAATTGAGCATATAAATGGAATTCCTAAAGACTCCGAACTTCGATTTCCTCAAGGTCCGCAAATTCTTCTACGGGCTTTCCTCGGTATTGGCGCTCGTCACGGTCGCCTCGCTGGTCTATCACAAGGGGCCGAATCCCAGCATCGACTTCACCGGCGGGACTCTGGTGGAAGGGCATTTCCAAAACCCCGTCGCCCTGGAAGACGTGCGGAAAGTGCTTTCCGATTCCCACCTGGGGAGCCCGGACCTACAGAGCGTTCCGTCCCGGAACGCGGTGATCATCCGTTATAAGGCCGAAACCCACGCGAAGGAGGAATTCGCGAGCCAGATCACCGACATCATGAGCAAAAGTTTTTCCGGCAACGCCTTCACGCTCGACCGCGTCGATTTCGTCGGGCCCGTGGTGGGCAGGCACCTGATGCGCCAGGCGTTCATGGCTTTCATTTTCTCCTTGCTGGGCATCATCGTCTACGTGGCGTTCCGGTTCAAGAGCTGGATCTGGGGCGGCGCCGGCGTCGTGGCCCTCGCCCACGACGTTTTCCTGGCCTTGGGTTTCATGTCTGTGACCGGGCATGAGCTCTCCATCACCGTCATCGCCGCGCTGCTCACCCTCGCCGGCTTTTCCATCAACGACACCATCGTCATCTTCGACCGGATCCGCGAGAACATGAACATGCGCCGGAAGGAGTCCCTGGACGTTTTGATCAACCGGTCCCTGAACGAAACGTTGTCCCGGACGATCATCACGTCCTTGACCGTTTTCATGGTCCTCCTTTCGCTCCTCTTTTTCGGCGGAGAAGTCATTCACGACTTCGCGTTGGCCTTGACCGTCGGCGTGTTCGTGGGAAGCTATTCCACCCTGTTCATCGCCACGCCGCTGGTTTATGACTGGCAGATGCGCCGGAGCCGGATGCGGGCCAACCGCCTCCGTTAACAGCAGCCGCAGGGTCTCAGCGAGGCCGCCGCCGATCACGCCTATGAAAAAGATCAAAAAATTCCGCGTCCAGTCCCGCTCGTCCGCCGTGCTGCGGGGCCTCAAGGCCCTGACCGGCGATACCCGCCTCACCCCCGAACTTGAAAAAGCCGTGGAGCAGGAGATCCAGAACGCCCAGGACCTCTTCTCCACGGCGGCTTTTTATTCCACCTACAACGCCGAGCAGTCGCCGGCCTGGGCCGCGCCCATTTGGGAATCGAAAAATGAAAACGGCGCCAGTCCCGTCGCCCTCACGTTGTTCACGACGACGGTGGGCCCTTCCCTGGAAAAAGAGCTCTCAAGCAGCCTCGACCGCGGGGAAAACCTCCGCAGCCAGATCCTGACCTGCCTGGGCGAAGAGGCCGCGGAGCAGGCGTCCAACTTCGTCTACCGGCTGCTGCAGGAAGAGGCCAAACAGGAGTCCTGTGAGTTGTCCACGCGCCAGGCCGCGGAAGAAGCCCAGCAGCGTGAAATCCTTTCCGCCCTAGAAGCGGACAAGATCCCCGTCGTCCTGGACGATAAAGGGCACTTGACGCCGCGGTTCAGCCGCGCGGGCTATATCCTCTGGTGGCCGCCGGCCAAACAGCGCCGCGGCGCGAAATAAGGGCGTAGGCCAGGCCCCAGCCCGTGCTCTCTTTCAAAGACCGCGTCCTGGCCCGGGTCGTTTCCCGGCTCGGCTGGGCCTTCCTCCAGTTCATCGCAAAGACCTCCCGCATCCACCGCCATTACCCCGCCGGCGTGAAAGAATTGATCCGTTCGGACAAGCCCTTCATCTACACTTTCTGGCACCGCTACCAATTACTGAACGCCTATCTCCACAAGGGCGAGGGAGTCTACGTCCTCGTCAGCCAAAGCCGCGACGGCGAACTGATCGCGCGGGCGCTGCACCATTTCGGCATGAAGACCGTGCGCGGCTCCTCTTCCCGAAGGGCCGCCGGCGCGCTCCTGGAACTCATTCGTCGCGCCAAGGACGGGAGCCGGCTGGCTTTCACGCCCGACGGCCCGCGCGGACCGCTGGGGTCCGTCCACCAGGGCGTGATCGCCGTGGCGCGCGAGACGGGCCTTCCCGTGCTGGCGCTGGCCTGGGCCGGGACGCGCGTGAAGGAGCTGTCTTCCTGGGACCGGTTCCTGGTCCCGCTTCCCTTCGCGCGCTATCACGTGGCCTACAGCGAGATGTTTTATGTGGAGCCGGGGGAAAGCGACGAGGCGGCGGAGGAAAAGATCCGCGCCGCCATGAACCAGGTCGCGGAAAAGGCGGACCTCCTGTGCCGCGGCCACTCCGGATGAAAACATGCTTCTGACCTTGTACACCGTCGTCCTGATCGTTTTTTCACCCGTTGTTTTGGCCGGGTTCGTCTGGCGCTTCGGCCTGCGGCGCACTTTCCTGGGTCTGCCGGAGCGCTTCGGCGGCGGAACGCGGAAGTTGAAGCCCGAAGAGAAAAACCGGACCGTGATCTGGACCCACGCCGCGTCGGTCGGCGAGGTCCGCGCCGTGGAAGCGTTCCTGCGCCTGTTGCCGGAGCGCATCCCGGGCGTCGTCCGCTGCCTCACCACCACGACGGTGAACGGGCGCGACCTGGCCGAGTCCCTGGACATCGCCGAGACCGTCCACCTGGCCCCGGCGGACTACCCGTTTTGCGTCGGACGTTTCCTGAACCGCTGGAGCCCCAAGGCCCTGGTGTTGGTGGAAACGGAGCTTTGGCCCCACTGGATCCATACGGCGCGGAAGCAAAACGTTCCGGTCCTCATCGTGAACGGCCGGCTGTCGGAGCGTTCCCTGCGTTCCTACCGGTTGCTGCCGGGCTTTTGGCGGCCCATCCTGGAAAGCATCGCCCGGATCGGGGCCCAGAGCCCCGGCCACGCGGCGCGCTGGCAGAGCCTCGGCGGAAAGCCGTCGCAGATCGTGGTGACGGGGAACCTGAAATACGACGTGGCGCTGCCCGATCCCGCGCAGCGCGCGGCGATTTTCCGCAAATACGGTTTCGCCGAATCGGATTACGTTTTGGTGTGCGGCAGCACCCACGCCGGGGAGGAGGAGATCCTGATCGACGCGGTGGACTCGCTCCGGAAGCGCGGCGAAGCGGTGAAGCTCGTCCTGGCGCCGCGGCACGTGGAACGCGCGGCGGAATCGGCGCGGCTGCTGCACCGGGCCAACCTCCCTTTCCGGGTGCGTTCTGCCCATGTGGCGAACCCGGAATCCTTTCCCGTCATGGTCCTCGACACGCTGGGGGAATTGCAGAAAGTCTACGGGTTGGCGTCGGCGGCCTTCGTGGGAGGAAGCCTGATCCGCCGCGGCGGCCAGAACCCCCTGGAACCCGCGCGCTGGGGCGTCCCCGTGATCTTCGGGCCTTCCATGGAAAACTTCCAGGAAATGGCGGATTTGTTTTTGGAACGGAAGGGCGCGGTGCAGGTGGCCGACGG
This sequence comes from uncultured Elusimicrobia bacterium, assembly GCA_964482515.1. Lineage (GTDB taxonomy): Bacteria > Elusimicrobiota > Elusimicrobia > FEN-1173 > FEN-1173 > CAYZXT01. Next base: position 196,873 of record CAYZXT010000001.1, read on the forward strand.
CAAGGCCCTGGAGGAATTGATCCTCGCGTGGAAGCGCGACCCGGCCGCCGCCCGGACCATCGGAAACGCGGCCCGCGCGACGGCCCTCTCCCAGGGCGGCTCCGTGGAAAAAAGCGTCGCCCTCTTGCAGGAAGTCCTTCGGTCGGCGCGGCCATGAATATCTTAGTGATCCGCCTGTCGTCGCTGGGTGACGTCATCCTCACCACGCCGCTCCTCGCCAGCATCAAGGCCGCCCGGCCGGAGAGCCGGGTGAGCGTCCTGGTCAAGAAGGCCTTCGCGGACGTTTTCCTCGGACATCCGGCGGTGGACGAGATATTGATCTTCGAAGAACGCGGACTGTTCGGCTGGCTGGGGGAAATCCGCCGCCGGCGCTTCGACGTCTGTCTCGACCTCCACGACAATTTGCGTTCCGCGGTCTGGCGGACGTTTTCCGGCGCGAAGCGGACCGTCCGCTACGATAAGCGAACGGACGAGCGACGGATTCTGGTCCGCTCAAAGACGTCCTCCCCGCGGCTCGAGCCGCCGGTGAAGGAGCGGTATCTGGAATGCCTGGCGGTTTTGGGGATCCCCGTGAAGGAACGCCGGACTTCCCTGCACGTGGCCGGCGCCGCTCGGCTGCCCGAGGATTGGCTCCGCGAATTCGGCGACGCGCCGCTGATCGGCGTCGCGCCGGGCGCGGCCCACGCGACCAAGCGTTGGCTGCCGGAACGGTTCGCCGCGGCCGCCGACTCCCTGGCCGAGAAAATTTCCGGGCGCGTCATCCTGCTCGGTACTCCGTCGGACGATGGGCCGGTCCGCGAAGTCCTTGAGTATTTGAAAACCCCGGCGCAGAATTTCGTTGGGCGCACATCGCTCAAAGAGTTCATGCTCCTCATCCGCCGCTGCGCGGTTCTTTTGACCAACGACTCGGGCGCGATGCATGTCGCTGCGGCCCAGGGCGTTCCCACGGCCGCCGTGTTCGGCCCGACCGTGCGCGACTTCGGCTTTTTTCCGGAGGAGGATTGCGCGGAGGCGGTGGAGATCGGCGAGCTCTATTGCCGGCCCTGCAGTTTGCACGGCACGGAGCGTTGCCCCGAAGGCCATTTCCGCTGCATGCGGGAGATTTCCACGAAGCAAGTGCTGGACGCCGCGGAACGCGCTCTGGCGAAAACCCCGAAGCGCGTCTTAAAATGAAAATCCTCCACATCCTCGATGAGCGATGGGACTCGGCCCTGACCGCCTACGGCTTGTTCCTGGCCGAGGCGCAGCAAAAGGCCGGCCAGGACGTCTTCATCGCGGCCAGGCCCGGACGCTACGCGTTCGAAACGGCGAAGGCCAAATCCATCCATGTCGTGCCTTTGTCGAACCCTGTGTCTCTCCGCTCTTGGGTCGCCCGCTCGGCGATCGACGTCGTGAACGCCCATACCGGGGCCGGACACACAATGGGACTGATTGCGGTCCTTGGTTGTTCGACGGTTTTGGTCCGCACGCGCGGCGAGGCGAGGGAGATCCGCCGCAACGTGCTCCATGCCCCGCTTTATCGCCGGACGGACGCCGTCATCGCCGCCTCCGCCCGGATCGCCGACCAATATCTCTCCGCCTTTCCCTCCGTGAAATCAAAACTGTGGGTCGTGTACCCCGGGCTCGACGTGAAAAGCTATGAACCGGAACCGGCCGGGCGGTTGCGCTTCGCCCTGGTGGCGAGGCTGGATCCCGTGAAAGGGCAGGAAGTTTTCCTGGACGCGCTCGGGCTGATCAAGCATGAATTGAAGGACGAGGAGTTCGTGATCACCGGCGATGAGAAAAATACGCCGTTGAAAAAAATCTACGACAAGGTGGAGGCGCTCGGGCTGCAGCATTGGGTCCGGATCACCGGACGCCAGGAGGAAATCGGGCCGTTCATGCTCTCCTGCCACGCGGGCGTCATCACCTCGACGGGCAGCGAAGCGCTGTCCCGGGTTTGCCTGGAGTGGATGGCGGCCGGCCGTCCCGTGCTGGCTTCGGCCGTGGGCTGCCTGCCCGAACTGGTCTCCACCGGGGAGAATGGCTTTTTGGTGCCGCCCCGCAGCCCGGACGTCCTGGGCAAGGCCCTTTTGAAATTGATACGCGACGCGAACATGCGGCGCGCGATGGGCAAACGCGCCCACGAAATCGCGGCCGAGAGGTTCAACGCCGGCCGGTTCGTCCGGGAAACCCAAAAAATTTACGAGAAGGCGATCGATGCGCGTCATTCATCTTAATACGGAGAGAACCTGGCGCGGCGGAGAGCGCCAGACCTTCTGGCTGGCGCGGGAACTTAAGCGCCGCGGCCATGATTCCTGGGTGGCGTGCCGCCCCGGTTCTCCGCTGGATTCCGCGTCGCGGGCCGCCGGTCTTTCCACTGTCCCCACCCGCCCCTGGTTCGAGATGGATCCCTTCGCCGCGTCCCGGCTGCGGGAGTTCATGAAGCGGGAGCGGGTGGACGTCCTCCACGCCCACACCGGCCATGCCGTGGGACTGGGCGCCCTGGCCGTTTTGGACGCGGGCGCGCGGCTGGTCGCCACCCGGCGGGTGGACTTCCACCTCCGGAAGAATTTACTGACGCGCTGGAAATACCGACAGGTGTCGGCGGTCGTCGCCATTTCCCAGAAAGTCAGAGACATCCTGGCGTCGGACGGGCTTGGTCCGGCGAAGATCGCGGTCGTCCCCAGCGGCGTCGATTCGGCGGACCATCCCTCCCGCGCCTCGGCGACGGACCTCCGCCGCCAGAAGAAGTTCGCCCCGACGGAAAAGATCATCGTCAACGCGGCGGCGCTGGTGCCGCACAAGGACCAGGGGTCGCTGCTGTCCGCCATGCCGGAAGTCCTCCGCCAAATCCCGGAGGCGCGGCTGCTGGTCCTGGGCGACGGCTTTTTGCGCCCGACCCTCGAAAAGAAAGCGCGCACTTTGCGGATCGACCAGCGCGTCAGCTTCCTCGGCCACCGGCCGGACGTCTTGGAATATATCGCCCTCGCCGACGTTTTTGTTTTATCATCCAAGGAGGAAGGACTCGGCACGTCGCTGATCGACGCCATGGCCATCGGGACGCCCACCGTCGCCACCTCCGGCGGCGGCATCCCGGAGATCTACGGCGGCGACCCGGCCGGGCTGGTCCGGCCCGGCGACAGCGCCGCCCTGGCGGCGGAAATCATCGCGGTCCTCGGGGACCCGGCGGAGGCGAAGCGGCGCGTCGAACAGGGGACGGCGCGGGCGGCGGAGTTCACGGTGCAGAAAATGGCAGACCGATACGAAAAAATTTACGAAAATATACTCCGCCGATGAATACCAGGCTGAGCGCCATCGTCATTACCCGCAACGAGGAACGGGACCTGCCCGCCTGCCTGGACAGTCTGAAAGGCTGGGTGGACGAGATCGTCGTGGTGGACAATGATTCCACGGACCGGACGAAGGCGATCGCGGCAGACTACGGCGCCAAAGTTTTCGACCACGAGTTCGAAGGATACGGCCCGCAGAAACAGTTCGCCCTCGAGCAAGCCACGGGCGAATGGGTCCTCAACGTCGATGCGGACGAACGCGTGACGCCCGCCCTGATATCCGAGATCGACGTGCTGCTGAAGGCCTCCGGCAAAGAGAACCTGCCGAGCGGTTATTCCATTCCTTTTCAGGTTTTCTTCATGGGACGGAGGCTGCGCTTCGGCGGTTGTTTCCGCGAGTTCCACATCCGCCTGTTCAAACGCGACAAGGCCCGCTACGGCGGCTCGCGGATCCACGAAGGCATCGAGGTGGACGGCCCGCTCGGGAAATTGGCCCAGCCCATACGGCACGAAAGCTACCGCAATTTCGCCGAGTACCTGGAGAAGTGCCGGAGCTACACGGGCTTGATCGCGGCGAAGAAGTTCCGGGAGGGGAAGCGGTTTTCCGCGTGGCATAATCTCCGGCTTCCCTGGGAATTCTTCGTTCGTTACTTTTTGAAACTGGGTTTTCTGGACGGCCGGGCCGGCTTCGCCTACGCGGCGCTCAGCTCATTTTACGCTTGGCTCAAGCATGTCCGCCTGACGGATTACGAAAGAGGGGTGGCTGACGATGGCTTTCATTGAAACCGCCGTTGTTGTCGGGGGGTTGGCGGCCTTGGGCGCTTCGGCCCGCTGGAACTGGTGGCGGCCGCGCGCGGACGGCGTTCCGATCCTGATGTACCACAAAGTCGGCGATCCGCCTCCGGGATCGAAATTGAAAAAGCTCTGGGTGTCCGTTCCCCAGTTTCGCCGCCAAATGGAATATTTGATACGCCACGGATACACGCCCATGACGTTGCGCGAGATCGGCGAAAAACGGCGCCGCCAGGAACCCATTCCCGCGTCCGCCATGGTCATCACCTTCGACGACGGCTACAAGAACAACTACGACACCGCGTTCCCGATCCTCAAGGAGTTCGGTTATAAGGCCGTGGTTTACGTGGTCGTCAACTCTCTCGAAAAAGAAAATTTCTGGCACGATCCGGCGTCGGAAACGCGGATCCCGATGCTCTCCTGGAAAGAGGCGGCGGAGATGCAGGCCTACGGGATCGAGATCGGCTCCCACACCATGAACCATCCGCGCCTGGCCAACCTGCCGGTCGAGAAGGCGCGGGAAGAACTTGAAATGAGCAAGAAGACCATCGGCGAGCGGCTGGGCCTCGACCCGGTCTCCTTCGCCTATCCCTACGGCAACGGCCAGGACAACGCGACGCTCCAGGACATGGCGCGGGACGCGGGGTATGAAACCGCCGTATCGGTCCACAGCGGACTGGGCGACTTTCAAAATGCGCCCTATTGCCTGAAACGGATTTTCGTCCGCGGCGACGATTTCGACGTCGACTTCCACCTGAACATGACCCGGGGGCGCTCCCGCCTTTAATGCCGCCCCTCAAGATTCCCGCCAAAATCCTCGTCATCCAGCTCCGGCGCATCGGCGACGTCACCGTGACGGCCCCGGTCGTGCCGGCGCTGCGCGCCGCTTTTCCGTCGGCGTCCATCGATTTCCTGGTGGAAGCCGCCGCCGCGCCCGTGCTTCAGGGCATGCCCGGCCTGAACGAGATCATCGTGTTCGACAAGCGCCATTTCGTTTCGCACGTCAAACAAATTCGCGCGCGGCGCTACGACTGGGTCCTGGATTTCATGAACAACCCGCGCACGGCGCAGATTTCCATCCTGAGCGGAGCGCCCGTCCGCGCGGGGTTCCGAGTCCCGTTCTGGGAATGGGTCTACACCCACCGCGTGGACCGTCCCGCTGTCCCGACCTACGCGGTCCAGAGCAAGTTCAACCTCCTGCGCGCGCTGGGATTGAACCCGCCGGCGCAGGTTTTGCCGAAGCTCGTGCTTTCCGACGATGATTTTTCCGGCGCCCGCGCCTGGTGGGAAACGAACCGCCTGGCGCAGTTTTCGGAACGGGTGGGCGTGGTGCCGACCCACCGGCACGCGATCCGGCGCTGGCCTGCCGCGAAGTTCGCCCGCGTGATGGAAACGCTTTTGGAAAAGAAGGACCGCGCTTTGATCGTTTTCGGAGGGCCCGGCGAGGAAGACTATGTCCGCGACCTTCTCCGGCCGTTTCCGGAACGCGTGTTCCAGATCCCCGCGGGAAGTTTACGCCAGACCGCCGCGATCCTCGCCCGCTGCGACGCCGTGCTCACGAACGATTCCGGCCCCATGCATCTGGCCGTGGCCGCGGGCGCGCCGACCGTCACGATCTACGGCCCGACGTGGCCCGCGTCCTGGAACCCGCGCGTCGCGCCGCACCGCTGGGTGCAAGCGGAGGGCCTCAGCTGCGTCGGATGCAATTTTGATCGATGTCCCTACTCCCACGAATGCATGGAATGGGTGTCGCCCGAACGCGTCGCCTCGGAAGTGGAGTCCGTCCTGAAAAGCGGGGAACATGCGCTTCGCTGATATTTTGGAGAGGAACGATTTCCTTTGGCGTTCCGCGGCCTGGGCGCCGTCGCTCATTTATGAAGCCGCGGTCAACGCGCGTTCCGGCGGCTACCGGAAAGGCTGGCTGGAAACGGTCCGCGCGCCTGTCCCGGTTTTCTGCGTCGGCAACATCACCGTCGGCGGCTCGGGCAAAACGCCGGGTGTGCTCTGGCTGGCCGAACACCTTCTGTCCAAAGGCCGCCGCCCCGCGGTCCTGACCCGGGGATACGGCCGCCGCGATGAGGACGAACTCCTGGTCGTCAGCGACGGAAAGTCCCTGCTGGCGGATGCCCGAGCATCCGGCGACGAACCGGTGATGCTGGCGCGCCGGCTGCCGTCGGTCCCCGTGGTGGCGGCGGCGGACCGCGCCTCGGCGGCGCGCAAAGCCGTGGAGGACTTCGGCGCCGACTGCCTGGTCCTGGACGACGGGTTCCAGCACCTGCGGCTTTTCCGGGATTTGGATTTGGTCTGCGTGGACGCTTCGGCGCCGCGCTCCTTCGGGCTGGGTTCCCGCGGCAGGAAACGCGCCATCTTGCCGGCGGGCGCGCTGCGGGAGCCGTTGTCGGGCCTGGCCCGGGCGGGATTGATCTTTCTGACCAAGGTCAACCACGCCAACCCGAAGGAATTGGCCCTTTTGCAAAAGCAATTGTCCGTTCTGGCGCCGGGCGTTCCCCAGGTGCCGGTCCGCTACGGTTTGGCGTTTTCGGACCCCGCCTCCGGCCGCGTCGTTTCACCGGAAGAGTTGAGGGGCCTGCGCGTCCTGTCGGTCTGCGGCCTGGCCCGGCCGAAGACGTTCGAGGACGCGGTCCGGGAGGCGGGCGCCGACGTCCTTCCGCGGCGCTTCGCGGACCACCATTTTTTCACGGACGCGGAATTGTCCGGCATCGTGGCCGCGGCGGCCAAGGAGCGGCGCCGCATCATCGTGACGGAGAAAGATTTCCAGCGCCTGCCCGAGTGCTTTCCCTGCTGGGTGGCGCGCCTGCAGTGGATTCCCGATTCGACCGACCCCCTATGGCTGCAAAAAATAAACTCGCTTATTTCCTAGAGTACGCCTTCGCCCGCGCTTTCGTGGGGGGGATGCGCGCCCTCCCGGAGGCCGTCGGACGTCCCGCCGGCCGCGCTCTCGCCCGCGCCGTCGGTAAAATCGTGTCGTCCCGCTCCCGCATGGCCGCGTCCAACCTGCGGCTGGCGTTCCCCGATGCCGACGAAGGGCGGATCAGGCAATGGGTCCGGGAATGCTGGAATAATCTGGGGGAATTTATTTGGGAGTTTTCCCAGATCCCGGGCATGACTTCCGAGGACTACTTCAAGACCGTCGACGTGGAGGGCATGGAACATTTGCGCCGCTCCCAGGCGGCGGGCAAGGGGATCATACTCATGACCGCCCATTACACGAACTGGGAGAGGCTGACGCAGCTGTTTTCGTTCTCGGGACTCAACCTGGCCGTCATCGCCCGGCGGATGAAGAACCCCTACGTCAACGATTTCATCACGGACATCCGCTCCCGGCACGGGACGCGGATATTCCTCCACAAGAACGCCGTGCGCGAATCCATCCGCTGGCTTAAACAAGGATTTACCGTCGGCATGCTGATCGACCAGCGCATCACCGACGGCGGCGCGCAGGTCCCGTTTTTCAACCGGCCCGCCTACACCACCACGCTGCCCGCCATCCTGGCCCTGCGCCTCGGGGCGCCGATCCATCCCGTGCACAGCCGGCGGGTGGGGAACCGGCTGAAGATCCTCATTGATCCGGCCGTGGACGTGTCGGGCCTGAGCGCGAACGAGGAAGGCATCCTGGCCCTGACGGCGAAGCTGAACCTCGTGGTGGAATCCTGGGTGCGCGCGTATCCCCCGGCCTGGCTCTGGATACACGACCGGTGGAAATAGGACTATGGCGGATTTAATTCCCGTCGGTTACGGGCTCCGGAACTTTTCCGGCATGACGGGCGTGAGCCGCTACCTGCGCGAGGTGGCGCGGCGTCTCCCGCAGGCCGGTTTCGAGGCGCGGATCGCGACCCGGCGGCATGGAGCGTCGGAAAAGAGCCTGGCCGTTTCACAAGTTCCCTGGATCCCGTTGACCTCCTGGTCTCGCGCGGCGAGCTTCGATTATTTCGCCCGGCGGCGGTTGAAGTCCATGGGCGCGCGATTGGTCCACGGACTGGGCGACCTCACGCGTCAGGACATCGTCTCCGTTAATAACTGCGACGCGGCGGCGGCCCGCTATGTTCCCGACGGACGGAAGCCCTCCGCGGGCGTGGACTACGTCCGCCGCGGACAGTTTTCGCCGGAGGGAAGCCGCGTCATCATCGCCATCTCCGACCTAGTGAGGCGCGACGTCGTCGAGTTCTACGGGGTCCCGCCCGAAAAGATCGTCCGGCTCTATTTCGGCGTCGATTTGGATAAGTTTCATCCCCGGCGGCGGAGCGGGTCGCGCGCGCGGCTGTTGAGCGCCGCGGGCTGGCCGGAGGAAACCAAGGTCGTTCTCTCGGTCCTGTCGGGCGATCCGGCCAAGCGGAATTTTTCCCTGTTGGCGCGCGCCGTCGAACGTTTGTCCGAGAAACATCCCGCAGCGCTTTGCGTGGTGGGGAACATCCCCTGGCAGAAAGACGAGGCGGCCGCGCGGCTCGCCGGCAAAAAAATCTTCCATCACGTCCCGGCCACGCCGCAGGTCGAGGACTACTACGCGGCGGCGGACGCCTTCGCCCTTCCGGCCCATTACGAGGAGTTCGGTTTGACGGTGCTCGAGGCCCTCGCCTCGGGCTGCCCCGTGGTTTCGAGCCGGCGCTGCGGGGCCTCCGAGCTTTTGGTAAAAGGCTATAATGGAGACGTTTTTGATGATATGAACGATCCCGAAGAATTGTCCGAATTATTGCGGGGGATTCTTTTTTCCGGCGGCGGTTACTCCGGCGCCCGGGCCACGGCTGAAAAATATTCCTGGGAGAAGCATGTGACCGATTTGACCGACATCTACCGGAAATTGTTGTGAGCGGAGTTCAATCCCTCCACTCTTTTCGACGGCTTGCCCTTGGCCTGACCGCGGCCTGCCTACCGATCTCCATCGCCGCTTCCAATGTCTGCGGCGCCCTGGCCCTCGCGGCCTGTGTGGTGCTCCTGTTCGCCGATCCGTCACGGCGGGAATATCGTTGGACCGGTTTGGAAATACCCTGGTTGATCTATCTTTCCGTTTGGTTCGCCGCGTCGGCTTTGTCGCCGTCCCCCGCCCGCAGCCTGTCGAAATTGTCGGCCTATGTCACCATTTTGTTTTTCCTGCTGGCCTCTCAAGGTCAGGACAAGGACGATCTGACGCGGAACGTCAAAATTTTTTTGGCCGCCTGCGGCGTGGCGGGACTCTGGGGCGTGCTGCAGTACGTTTCGGGCGCGGACTGGAATCCGGGGACCAACCAATTGTCCCTTCCCGATTGGATGACGTCGCTGCCGTCGAGCCTGGCCCAGGCGTTGGCCACGCGGAACGGGCGGTCCCTGGGATTTTTCAGCCACCCTCTCACCTACGCCGAGGTTCTGCTCGTAGGCTGGACCTTGAGCCTCGCCCAGATTTTTCAGCTTCACCGCAAGGCCGGGCCCTTCTGGCTGTTCGTCTTCTTCGCCACATCGGGAGGTCTGCTGTGCAGCGAGAGCCGCGGCGTTTGGCTTTCGATGTTCGTTCTGCTCGCCGTCTGGGGCGTCGTCCGCCGGAAGAAACGTGTCCTCATGGCCCTGGGTCTGTTGGTCGCGGCGGGAGGACTCCTGGTCGCATTCAATCCGAAAGTGCAGCACCGTGTGCAGAGCCTCCGACATGTCGCCGTGGATCCCTCCAGCAACATCCGTTTGGGGTTGTGGCGTGCGGCCGGCCGGGCGTTCGCCGAGCGTCCGGTTTTGGGCGTCGGGATGGGGAACGTCCGACTGGTATCCGGCGCAGGGCCGGAGCCCAATAAGGTTTGGTCGGAGACGCACAATATCTTCCTTCAGGCGGGCGTAGAAGCGGGGATCGTCGGCCTGGCCGCATTCTGCGGATTTCTTTTCGCGGCGGCACGGCTCCTTTGGCGGGCGTCCTCTCCCGGATGGCGCGACGGCCTATTCTTCGCGTTCGTCGGGATATTGTTCGCGGGGTTGACCGAATCCTGGATGCGCGACGCGGAAGTCATGATCGTGATGAATTTTATTCTGGGGAGCGCCGCCCTCGCGATGCGGAGGAAACAGGATGCCTAAGCGGCCCGCCGTTTTCCTCGACCGCGACGGCACGTTGATGAAGGACGCCGTCTACGCGGACCATCCGGACGACGTGGATGTTTACCGCCGGGCGCCGGCCGCGCTCAGGCTTTTGCAGAAGGCCGGCTTTGCCTTGGTCGTCGTCACCAATCAGTCCGGACTCGGGCGCGGCTACTTCACGTGGGCGCAGCTTCGGCGCGTGCACGGCCGGTTGGACCAACTGTTGCGACGCCGGGGCGTTCGACTCGATGGGTTTTTCATTTGCCCGCACCGGCCGTCCGACGGATGCAAATGCCGCAAGCCCAAGGTCGATCTCGTGAAACAGGCGGCGCGGAAATTGAATCTGGACCTGAAGGGTTCCGTCATGGTGGGCGACCGGGTTTTGGATCTGGAAATGGCCCGGAAACTGAAAATTTCGGGCGTCCGGGTTAGGACCGGCCACGGCTGGTCGGAAAAGCCCCGGGTGACCGGCGATTACGCCGGACGCGACCTCATGGACGCGGCCCGCTGGATCCTGGCCAAAAGAAGGGGTTCGCTTTAATGGTTCCGAAGAAACCGGTTTTGTCCCGCACAAGTCCCGCCGTTTACGCCTGGCATGGTTTCCTGCTCGCGGCCCTCGTCCTCGTGCAGGGCGTTTATCTCCTTTGGTGGCTGCGCAACGACACCCGTCCGCCGGCCTGGGACGAGTCACACCATCTCCTGATCGCCGAGAATTACAGCCGCGCCATCGAGGACCGGAACTGGGAAGCCCTGGTCCGCCCCGTTTTTTCCAACTACCCGCCGCTCTATCATCTCACCCTGTCTCCCTTCATGGATCGCTCGGAGGATGTGAACGCCGTCGTCAAGAAGGCCATCGGCGTCAACATCGGCTATCTGTGTTTGTTGATCGTGGCCGTCTATTTTCTGGGGGAAGCGCTTGTGTCGTCGGAGGCGGGGTTCTGCGCCGCGGCCATGGCGTCTTTCTCGCCGATCATGCTCTGGTTGGCGCACCGGCCCATGATCGACATGCCCTTGGCCGCCTGGGTGGCTCTGGCGTTGCTCTGCCTGGTGCAGTCCGATTATTTTGAGAAACCGTGGTGGAGCCTGGCTCTGGGACTTGCCTTCGGCGCGGGCATGATGACCAAGTGGTCCTTCATCGTTTACGCCGGCGTCCCCGTGGCCTGGGGATTCATCCGCGCTGTCATCGGCGGCCGGTGGCGGCCGATCCTCCTGTTCCTGCTCGGCGCCGTCGTCGTGGCGGGACCTTGGTACGCGTTCAACGGACTGCCTTCCGTCCTGAAAACGCAAAAACTGGCGGCGATCAAGGAGGCGCGCGACCCGGCCCGCTGGAGTTTCGCGAGCGCCACCTGGTATCTGCGCGCCGCGGCCAACGACGGAATCATGTGGCCCATGGCGCTGGCCGCCGTCGCCGGCATTGTGGCGGCCGTCCTCAGCGGGCGCTGGCTGCTTCTGACGTGGATGTTGGTTCCCCTGGTGTTTTTTAGCTCGGTGCAGAACAAGGACCTTCGCTATTACGTGCCGGCCCTGCCTTCCCTCGCTTTGATGATTGCGGCCGTGCCCGAGCGTTTTTCCGCCGGGTCGCGGCGGCTTTGGTTCATCGGCTGGACCGGCCTGGCTGTTTTCCTCGGCGTCGCCTACGGAACGGCGGACCGCTGGCCGGCCCCGCTTCAAAGGGCCGCGGCCTTCGCCGGGCTCGAACCTCTTTACAACATGCGACGCGCGCCGGGGAACCCTTCCGAGATGCACCACGACTATTCGTCGAAGGAAGACTGGAAGACCGACGAGATTTTAAAATTCATTCAAGACCGGTCCGTCGCAGGCAAACTCAGCCGGGTCAGCCTGATCAGCAACCATCCCTATTTCCAGACGTGGAACCTGCGTTTCGCGACGAAGGTCCGGGGGTGGAACGATATCGTCCTCTTCAACCCGAAACGCCGCTTGGGGGAATTCTCGGATTTCATCCTCTGGAAGACCGGGGACATGGGGCCGGAGTTCACGCTGGGTTACCTCGCGGACGCCGCCCGAATCCTGCAGGAACAGCCGCTCTGGCTGGAAAAAACCTTCACGCGCGTGATGCAATGGCCGCTGCCCGACGGCTCCCAGGCCGTCCTGTTCCAGCGCGACGTGAAAAGCGTGGCGTGGCCGTCGGCGCTGGGCGAAGTGGTTTTCGAGCTGAAACAATTCCCACTGCCCCGCTTCGAAGCAGAGGGGCTTCGCGTCCACCTCGTCCCCGCCTCCGCGGGCCAGGCGAAAAAGGGTGAATTCACTCGAATTGTTATAGAATGTGACCGCCTCGATTATCGCGGATTGGTTTTGGAAAGCGTCCGGATAGACGGCCGGGACGTCCAGATCAATTTACCGAGGCTGCTGGAAAATAGGGAGCTGCTCTTTCTCCGGGTGGGGGAACTCCGGCCGTCGGTCCAGATCGGCGGCGAGACCCTGGTCCGGTATCTTCAAGCGAGGGCCCGCTGGTTGCGCGACCCGCGGGTGGCGCTGGAAGACGGTCTTGTCCGCGTATCGGGGCGCGCGCATGGATTGCCTTTGAACGTGTCGGCCCGGGCGGAACTCTCCCCGACGCGCGACGCGGTGACGCTGACCTTGGATTCGGCGCGGATCGGCCCGGTTCCGCTCCCGCTGTTTTTAATCCGCGCTTATACGTGCAAGACGTTTTCTCTGGATCCGTCAAAGGATCTGCAGTTTCCAGTTCGCATGGACGAACTGACTATCAAAAATGGTCTGCTGACCGTGAGGAGTTCTTCGTGATCGGACGATGGCGAGTTTTTTTCGGGTTTGTGGCGGGATTTTTGTTTCTCTTTCTTTCCCACGCGGCTTCCTGGCCGCGGGTTTGGGCGGGGTTGGCGCTTTCGTTCATCGGGCTGCTCGTCCGCGCCTGGGCCGCCGGTTATTTGGAGAAGGGCAAGCGGCTGGCCCAGGACGGTCCTTACTCCTTCATTCGCCACCCGCTTTACGCCGGAAGTTTCCTCCTGGCTCTGGGTTTTTGCGTCGCGGGCACGGGGTCCTTCCGAACCTGGCACGGCGCGGTCCTTTGGGTCGTTTTCGTTGTCCTGTTTTTCGGAGTCTATCCGAAACGGATCCGCGAGGAGGAGGCCACGCTTGAGGCGCACTTCGGCGATCCCTGGCGCGAGTTTGTCCGTCTGCGGAAGCGCTTCCTTCCCCGCTTGTCGCCCGTTCGCCGCGACAATCCCGATACCTTCGTTCTGGCCCGCTACATCAAGAACACCGAATATAACGCCTTCATCGGCTGGCTGGCCGGCGTGGCCGTGATCCTTTTCAAGGCATTCCAAGAATTGGGATAATGACCGCCGGCCTCGTTCGATTCCTGCGCAGGCAACCCACGGGGTTGTTGCTTCCTTTGCTTCTGTTGTCCATCCCCTCCCTGGCGGAGACCCCCGCTTTCATCTGGCGGAGCCGGCCCAACGCGGCTTTTCAAGTCGGCGAGTCCATTCTTTATGTGATCAAGTACGGGATCGTTCCCTCCGGTTTCGCGACGCTGGAAATCCCCAATGAAGAGATGGTCGGCGACCGCAAGGCTTTCCATATTGTCTCCCGCGCCAAAACCAACAAGGGAACGGACGTTTTTTTTAAGGTGCGGGACGTGAATGAATCGTGGATGGACGTGGAGAGCCTTTGCTCTCTCCGGTTTTATCAGCATTTAAGGGAAGGACTGCATGAGCGGCTCACCCGGACTGAATACGATCACCCCAACGGAAAATTCATTTTTTGGAAGCGCCGCAAAGGGAAGGAAACCACGAACGAAGGCGGAATGCCGCCCTATGTTCAGGATGTCCTTTCCAGCCTTTATTACATCCGCACCCAGGAGTTGGAGGTGGGGAAGGATTACGCCCTGGACGCCAATTCCAGCGGCAAAACCTGGCCGTTAAAGGTCCATGTGGAAAAGATCCAGACCATCAAAGTCCCGGCGGGGAGGTTTGAATGTTATAAGGTGGAACCTATCCTGGCGGGGGACGGCATCTTTCAGCAGAAGGGCAAGCTGGAGGTCTGGTTGACGCGTGATGAGCGCAAAATCCCGGTGCTTTTGAGGTCCCGGGTCATGGTGGGGGCCTTTGACGCGGAGATGCAGGCATACCGCCCGGACGGTTCCGGTGAGGACCCCGCCGCCAGGGCTTTTTGATAAATCCTTGAAAAAAACGTTGTAATCTTGTTGAATTTCGTTAAACTTACACTTACGGATTCATTTTTAGTGGGGATTTTAATACTCGTTGAAAGGATGACCTATGACAACAAAGGCATTTTCTAAGAAAGAGGCGTTGCAGTTCGGTTGGAACACCATGAAAACCAACGTGGGGTTCTTCATCGGATTGCTCCTGATCGTTTGGGCTATTTCCGTTATCCCGGGCATCATTAATAATTTCGTCAAGGTCACGGCCGTCGCCCTGATCGTGGCCATCGTCTTCCGGTTCATCCAATGGTTTCTGGAGATCGGCCTCATCAAGATCAGCCTGGCTTTTGTGGACGGGAAAACGCCGGCCATTCCGGAGCTGTTTTCCGGCAAAGAGGTTTATTGGAAATACGTCGGCGGCACCATCCTCTACGGGTTGATCGTCTTCGGCGGCATCCTGCTGTTGATCGTGCCGGGGATCATCTGGTCCATCCAGTTCTTTTTCTACAGCTACCTGATCGTGGAAAAGGGAATGAAGCCCATCGACGCCTTGAAGGCCAGCTCGGCCATGACCAAGGGGCATAAATGGGAATTGTTCCTCTTCGGCTTGATCACGCTCGGCGTCAATTTGCTCGGCGCCCTCTGCTTGCTGGTCGGGCTTTTCGCCACCGTCCCCACGACTTTGGTGGCCCTGGCGACGATCTACCGCAAGCTGTCCAACCAGAACGCTTAGTTAACGTCCGGTCATAGTCATCCTTTAATGGTCCGCCCATTCGGGGTTCGCCCCGGGTGGGCGGTTCTTTTGTGCATGTTCGAGCGATCAGGATTTGATGTTTTTTTTCGAATTTGGTAAAAATTCTCGTGCCAACCGTTACGACTGGAAAATCCTTAAAAACATCCCAGCTTATTTCGCGGCTCAGCCGCTTCGCCAGGACGCCCGTCTTGGTTGTGGGCGACCTCATGGTGGACCGCTATATCCGCGGCCAGGTGAACCGCCTCTCCCCGGAAGCGCCGGTTCCCGTTGTCCACGTGCGGCAGGAAGATTTCATGCCGGGCGGCGCGGGGAACGTGGCTTGCAACATCGCGGCCCTGGGCGGAATCCCGTATCTTATTTCCGTGGTGGGTCAGGACGCCGAGGGCGACCGCCTTGTCTCCCTTCTCCGCGAGCGCGGCGTGGACGTGGACGGCATGGTGAAGGACGATTCCCGCCCCACGATCGTTAAAACGCGCGTCATGGCGGGCCACCAGCAGGTGGTTCGCTTCGACCACGAAAGCCATCAGCCGCTGCAACGGGAAATCAACGCCGCCGTCCTGCGCCGCATTCAAGGTGTTCTCCCTAAAGTGAAGGGCATCATCATTTCCGATTACGGCAAGGGTTTGATCAACGCCAGCCTGCTGCCCTCCATCCTCGCCCTGGCCCGCCGCCACAAGAAAATCGTCACCGTCGATCCCAAGGTGGAGCATTTCCTGCGCTACCGCGGCGTCCATTGCATCACCCCCAATCTGAAGGAAGCCATGGAGGGGATGCGTTCCCTTCCGCCCAAAACGGACGCGGACGTCGATGCTTTGGGCCGCCGGATTTTGACGCGGCTCAAATCTCACACGGTGTTGATCACACGCGGCGAGAGGGGCATGAGCCTCTATGAAGCGTCGGGCAAGGTCACCCATATCCCGTCCCAGGCTTTGGAAGTCTTCGACGTGACCGGCGCGGGCGACACGGTGATCTCGACGTTCACGCTGGCCCTCGCGTCGGGCGCATCCTGGATCGAGGCCGCCCACCTCTCCAACCTGGCGGCGGGCGTGGTGGTGGCCAAGCTCGGCACGGCCACGGCGAAGCCCGATGAAATCCGCGCGGCCATGGCCCATTGGAAGCAATGAACGTTCTAGCGGTCATCCCCGCGCGCTATGCGTCGCAGCGTTTTCCGGGGAAGCCCCTGGCCGAGATCGCGGGGAAGCCCATGGTCCGCTGGGTCTATGAGGCGGCGCGGCGGGCATTGCCTCGGGTGATCGTGGCCACGGATGATAAACGAATATTGTCGGCCGTCCGCGCGTTCGGCGGCGAAGCCATGTTGACATCGGCGCGTTGCAAGAGCGGCACCGACCGGGTGGCGGAAGTGGCGCGGAAAGTTCCCGCGCGGCTCTATTTGAACATCCAGGGCGACGAACCGCTCATGACCACGCGGACAGTGAAGAAAGTTTTGGAATTGCACCGCGATGGGAAAGTCGTGATGGGGACCGCGGCCACGGTTTTGGCGGATGACGAGGCCTGGCGCGACCCGAACGTGGTGAAGGTCCTGGTGGACCGGAACAAACGGGCGATTTATTTCTCCCGCGCGACCCTGCCGTTCTTCCGTGACGGCGCGCCGAAGAAGCCGCCGAAGGAAGTCCAAAAACACCTGGGGATCTATTCCTACGCCGCGCCGCTGCTGCGGCGGTTCGTGCGCTGGCCCGAAACGTTTTTGGAGCGGTCCGAGAGGTTGGAGCAATTGCGCGCCCTGGAGAACGGGGTCTCCATCCACGTCGCCTTTACGCCCGACGATTCCATCGGCGTCGACCATCCGTCGGACGCGAAGCGCGCGGCAACGATTTTGCGGAAACGCTAAGCACAATTTAAACTGAGGGAGATCCAACCATGACCACCACGAAATATATCTTTGTCACGGGCGGCGTCGTCAGCTCGCTGGGCAAGGGCATAGCCGCCTCCTCGCTCGGGCGCTTGTTGAAGGCGCGCGGCCTCAACGTCACCATGATCAAGCTGGATCCCTACCTCAACGTGGACCCGGGCACCATGAACCCTTATCAGCACGGCGAGGTCTACGTGACGGTGGACGGCGCGGAAACCGATCTGGACCTGGGGCATTACGAGCGCTTCATCGGCGTCGACATGACCCGCGAGAACAACTGCACGTCGGGCCAGATCTACGACACCGTCATCCAACAGGAGCGCCGCGGCGAGTTCCTTGGCAAGACGGTCCAGGTCATCCCGCATATCACCAACGAGATCAAGGCCCGCCTCAAACGCGTGGCACGCGGGAGGGACATCGTCATCGCGGAGATCGGCGGCACCGTCGGCGATATCGAGAGTTTGCCTTTCCTCGAAGCCATCCGGCAGATGAAGATGGACGTGGGCGGCGACAACGTCCTCTACATCCATCTGACGCTCGTCCCCTACATCAAAGCTTCCGAAGAACTAAAAACGAAACCCACGCAACATTCCGTGGGAAAGCTGCGGGAGATAGGCATCACGCCGGACATCATCCTTTGCCGCGCGGAACGCGCTCTGGGCGAAGAGCTCCGCGCCAAGATCGCGCTGTTCTGCAACGTCCGGCCGGAGGGCGTCATCGAAGCGTTGGACGCCAAGTCGATATATGAAGTGCCGCTCATGTATGAGCGCCAGGGTTTGGATGAACTGGTTTTGATGATGCTTCGCCAGACCAGTCCGCGCAAGGACCTCTCCGGTTGGAAGGAAATGGTGGAGAGGATCCAAAATCCCCAGCGCGAAGTCACCATCGCGGTGGCGGGGAAATATATCGAGTTGAAGGACGCCTATAAATCCATCGGCGAAGCTCTCATACACGGCGGCTTGGCCAACAACGCCAAGGTGAACATCAAGTTTTTGGACGTGGAGGAAAAGCATCTGGAGCCGATCCTCGCCGAGGTGGACGGGATCCTCGTTCCCGGCGGTTTCGGCGACCGGGGCGTGGAGGGGAAGATCGCGGTCACGCGCTTCGCCCGCGAAAAAAAGATTCCTTTCTTCGGCATTTGCCTCGGCATGCAATGCGCGGTGATCGAAGTCACCCGCCACCTGCTCGGCCACGCTTCCGCCCATTCGACGGAATTCTCGCCGCGCACGTCGCATCCCGTCATCTGTTTGATGGAAGAACAGAAGAATGTGACAAATAAGGGCGGCACCATGCGGCTGGGCGTTTATCCCTGCGACGTGAAGCGCGGGACAAAGGCGCACCAGGCCTACAAACGCGTCAACGTGCTGGAGCGGCACCGGCACCGCTACGAGTTGAACAATAAATACCGTAAAAAGTTGGAAAAGGTAGGCCTCCGCGTGACAGGCAATTACAAGAAGCACGACCTCGCCGAGATCGTGGAGTTCGCGGACCATCCTTGGTTTCTGGCCGTGCAGTTCCACCCGGAACTCCAGTCCCGCCCGCTCCAGCCCCATCCCCTGTTCCGGGACTTCGTGGCCGCGGCGGTGAAGCAGCACACCCAGCGCGCCCGCCAGAAAGCGTTGGAAAGCTAAGGGGAGGCCATGAAATCGCAGAACGAAGTCCGGGTCGGAAACTTCTCCTTCTCCAACGACCGCCCCCTGTCGATCATCGCCGGGCCCTGCATCGTTGAGAACGAAGCGCTGACCCTGCGGGTCGCGAAGGCCCTGAAGGAAATCTCCCGGCAACTGAAGTTTAACCTGGTTTTCAAATGTTCGTTCGACAAGGCCAACCGGTCCTCGACGGAATCCTACCGCGGCCCAGGCATGGAGGAAGGGCTGCGCATCCTGGCCCGCGTCAAGCGCGAGACCGGCCTGCCGATCCTGACGGACATTCACGAGACCCATCAGGCGGCGCCCGCGGCGCGGGTGGCGGACATCCTCCAGATCCCGGCCTTCCTTTCCCGGCAGACGGACCTTTTGCTGGCCGCGGCGCGCACCCCCGCCGTGGTGAACGTGAAGAAGGGACAGTTTTTGTCCCCCTGGGACATGAAGAACGTGGTGAAAAAGATCGAAGAGGGCGGGGGCCGCAAGATCGCCCTGACCGAGCGCGGCGCGTCCTTCGGTTATCACAATTTGGTGGTGGACATGAGGGGCCTGGAAGTGATGAAATCCTTTATGTACCCTGTGATCTTCGACGCCACGCACAGCGTGCAGCTTCCCGGCGCGCAGGGCAAGTCCAGCGGCGGCCAGCGGGAGTTCATCTACCCCTTGGCGCGGGCGGCGGTGGCCGTGGGCGTGGCGGCGGTGTTCATGGAAGTGCATCCGAAACCGGAAACGGCCCTTTCCGACGGGCCGAACGCGGTGCGGATGTCGGATGTTAGGACGCTGGTCCAGCGATTGCAAAGAATCGATAGCGTCGTCAAAAATAGGAGAATGGGACTATGAAATGCCCGTCCTGCGGACTCGAAAATAAGAAGACCTCGAAATTTTGTTCCCAGTGCGGCACGGCCGTCGCGACCGCGCCGGCGGCGAAGCCGAAAGCGGCGGCCCCCCGCGAGATATTGGCGACGGACGTGTCCGCCGATCTGTGGCGGCCCGATTGGAAATGGCACCTTCGCTCGCTCGCCGTTATTTATGTCGTTCTCTTCATCGTTTATCTGGGGATCAGCCGGTTCCTTTCCAAAGTGCCCGAACCCTACCGCATGCGCGATATCCCGGCGGAAATGACGCCCTGGCTGAAGCGGTAATTCCCGGTCCCCGTGAAAAACTCCGCGGCGAAAAATAAAAATTCCTCTCCAAACGACTGGCGCGCCCGCGCCCGCCGCACCCTACAAATCGAAGCCCGCGCCGTGGCCCGCCAGATCAGCCACGTCGACGGACAATTCATCGAGGCCGCCCGGCTCATGGCCGAATGCCGTGGGCGCGTGGTCGTGATGGGCGTGGGGAAATCGGGCCTGATCGGCCGCAAGCTCACCGCGACTCTGTCCTCCACCGGAACGCCGTCCCTGTTCGTCCATCCCACCGAAAGCCTGCACGGCGACGCCGGCATGCTCGTGCCGGGCGACGTCTGTTTGGTCCTTTCCTACTCGGGCCAGACCGAGGAGCTTAAAAAAGTGATCTCGGTCGTCCGCTCCCGCAAGCTCCCGATCATCGCCATGACCGGCAATCCCTCGTCCATGCTCGGCCGTTCCGCCGACGTGAACGTCAACGTGAACGTTTCCCAGGAAGCCTGCCCCTACAACATCACGCCCACCGCCTCCACCACCGCCATGCTGGCCGTGGGCGACGCGCTGGCGCTCCTCATCATGGAGATAAAAGGTTTCGATAAAGACGATTTCGCCCGGCTCCATCCGGCGGGCATGCTGGGCAAGCGTTTGACGATGCGCGTGTCCGGCCTCATGCACAAGGGAGCGGAGAACCCGGTCGTTGGTCAGGAAAAGACCGTGCGCGAGGCGTTGATCATCATGACGCGCACGCGCCTCGGCGCCGCTTCGGTGGTGGACAAGCGCGGACGGCTCGCCGGCGTGTTCACGGACGGCGACCTGCGGCGGGGCCTGCAGCGCGACCCGCAATTGTTGGCTCGGCCGCTTTCCCAGGTGATGACGCGCCATCCCCGGACCGTTTTGGAGAACGAGCTGGCTGCGGACGCGGCGCCGCTTTTCCGCCGGTACGGTCTGGACAACCTCCCGGTCCTGGACCGCAAGGGACGCCCGGTGGGGGTCCTGGACGAGAAGGATTTGCTGGAAGAGGGACTGGTCTGATGCCGCTCCTCTCGCCGGCGGAGATCGGGGAGCGCGCGAAAAAAATAAGGCTCTTCGCCATGGACGTGGACGGCGTCTTGACCGACGGTTCCATCATCGTGTTGAACTCCGGCGAGGAAGTGAAGTTCTGGAACGTGCGCGACCGTATCGGTTTTTTCATGCTCAAACGGAGCCCGGTGGATTTCACGCTCGCGTGGATCACGGGCCGCGAGTCTCCCCAGGTGGAAACGCGCGCCAAGGAACTTCACGTCCATTCGCTCTACCAAAAGTCGGAAGACAAGGGAAAGGCCCTCTTCGAGGTCCTGCGGCGTTTCAACCTGCAGCCGGCCGAGGCCCTTTTCATCGGCGACGACCTGGTGGACCTGCCGGCGCTGAAAATGGCGGGCCTGGCCGTCTGTCCGTCGGACGCCGCGGACGAGGTGAAGGCCGTCTGCCATTGGGTCACGCAAGTCCCCGGCGGGCGCGGCGTGTTCCGTGAAACCGTGGACACGGTCCTGAAGGCCCAGGGCCTCTGGCCCGCCGTCCTTCGCCAATTTGAGAATCCCTCGTAGGCCGCTCCTCGTTTTTCTGCTGGCCGCGGGGTTGACCTCCTGCCGCCCCGCGCCGTCCACGCCGCCTCCCGCGGCAAAAGGCCCTCTCCCGGATCAGACCATGCGCGATTTTTCCTTGAACAATTACATGAAGGGCCAATTGGATTGGGCGCTGACGGCCCCCCACGCGGACATCTTCGAACTCGAGCACCGGGTCGAAATGGAGCGGCCGTTCATCCAGTTCTATAAGGATGCCGAGAAAAGCTCCACGCTGGAGTCCATGCGCGGGCGCATCAACACGGAGAGCAAGGACATGTGGGCCTGGGACAGCGTCGTGATGACGTCCACCGACGGCGCCCGCCTGACCTCGGACTGGATGCAGTACGTGAGCGCCCTCGACCGCATTCAGTCCACGGCGCCCGTCACCATCACCCGCGGCGGGTCCGTGACCAACGGCGTGGGATGGGAGGCCAAACCGGACCTGTCGCAGATCGTGATCCACAAGCAGACGATGGAGATCACGCCGGAAGACATGCCAAGCCGCCGCCGGTCGGGGAAAAAGAAGTGAACCGGGCGGCGCTCCGCCGGACCGCGTTCATCGCGGCCGTTTCGCTGTTGTTCGGAACAGGCGGCCTGCTTTTTGCGGCCAGCGCGGTCTTGGCGCCTAGGGACGGCAGGTCCGAAGACGGCCGGCCCGCGCCGAAAACCATCATCACCGGCAGCCGCATGAACCTCCTCAACAAAGGCGACGCCGTGGAGTTCGTGGGAGGCGTCAAGGTCGTCCGCGGCAACGATTCCCTGTCCGCCGACAGGGTCCTTTCGGAGGAAAAGAAGGGGTTGGTCCACGCCTGGGGGAACGTTTATCTCCGTCGCAACGTTCCCGAGGAGAACATCAAACTGGAAGCCTGGTCCCAGGAAGCGGCCTATAACACCGACACCAGTTCCGCCACGTTGCGGAACAAGGGGTCGCAGGCCAAGCTGAGGCGCTCCGATCTGTCTTCGGACGGAGAGCGGTTGTCGAAGACGTCCTACTTGGAAATGAAGGCCGTGCGCATGACGTTTTTTGAATCGACGGACCCCCGGCCCTCCGCGGTCATGGGATATCCTCTGGTTTCAACCGCGCCCGTCGCCGCGAGCACGTCGACTTTCGGCGCCATGGAGGCCCAGGGCGACGTTTATGTGTTCTCCCAGGAAGTGTCGACGTCCGCGCCGACGAAGAAAACCGAGATCTGGGCGACCGAATCATTTTTTGAGGGGCGGGGCCGGCGGGCCGTTTTCTGGAATAAAGACGGCGGGAGCGCGGCTTTTCCCTTTCCCCGCGCGCGTCAGGAGGAAGACGACGCCGTCCGGAACCTCAAAGGGGAAACGCTGATTTATCATATGGACGACCAGCGGCTGGTCGTCCAAGGGCGCGTTTCGGCGGAGATGTGGACGCCGAAAAAATCCACGGACACGATGAAGAAAGAAGGACGGTGAGCGGCATGGGACTTCGCGCGAGCAATTTAAAGAAAACCTACGGCCTGAAGACCGTGGTCAACGGCGTAAGCCTGGAAGTGAACCCGGGCGAGATCGTCGGACTGCTGGGCCCCAACGGCGCGGGCAAAACCACGTCGTTCTACATGATCGTCGGGTTGATCCCGCCGGACGCTGGGAGCATTTTCATCGACGACCTGGAGGTGACGGACCTTCCGATGTACCGGAGGGCCCGGTCCGGCCTCGGCTACCTTTGCCAGGAACCCTCGATCTTCCGGAAAATGACCGTCGAGGACAACCTGAACGCCATCCTGGAGCATCTTCCCTTGACGAAGCAGGAACAGAACGAAAAGCGGGAAAAGCTCTTGGAGGACCTGGGCCTGACCCGCCTACGCAAGCAGATGGCCTACACCCTTTCGGGCGGCGAGAAGCGGCGCACGGAGATCGCCCGCGCGCTCACGACCGATCCACAGTACCTGCTTTTGGACGAGCCCTTCGTCGGCATCGACCCGGTGGCGGTGAACGACATACAGGAAGTCCTCGGCTCCTTGAAAAAAATGGGCCTCGGGCTCCTCATCACCGACCACAACGTCCAGGCGACCTTGGAAATCGTGGACCGGGCCTCCATCATCCACGGCGGCCAGATTTTGGTGCAGGGCAGCGCCAGCGATCTCTTGAACTCCGCCGAGGCCCGGAGAGTTTACTTAGGGGAAAAATTCCGCCTCACGTAGGCAGCCCAGAGAAAAAATTGAGGAAGAATTCCCGCTGATTTATCGACGTAAAATCAGTTTACAATTGTTACAAGTGACTTATGACACAGTCTTTTCATGCAATCATTGACATAGGGGTTTCGTGGGACTACACTTGTTGAGACGAAGGGGTAAAATCCGTTTACACAGGTCGCCCATGTCTAAAGCCGCTAACTCAATGTTTTTGCGATTGCTCGCTCTCTTTAATCCGACCGGTCCGGGTCGGTCGAATTTATTCCGCCCTGTCGCCGCAGAGACCGGCTCCGTCGTCGTTCTCATTGTCATGCTCATCAGCCTCCTGGCTTTTATTCCCGTCGGGACTCAGTTGGTGAAGATGGCCCGCCAAAATATCGGGCTTCAGCTGCATTCCACCGTCCAAGCCGACAACGTGGCCCGCGCCGGCTTGACGGACGCCGTCGCCTGGTTCCGCCGCCAAACAACCCAACCTGTGCGGAATTTGGGAACCCCCTATCCGGACGCGGCATTCGCCCCGGTCGACAGTGGCGACCCCGACGACACCGACACGATAGATGCGGCCATCGGACTGGTGAAGGAATACGACTTGGGAGAATCGAACAACCTCTGGGCGCGTTATGAAGTGCGGCGCCAGGCTGTGGACAACGTTGCCGATCCCTCGGCCAACGATCCGCACGCCGTGCACGACATCACGCTCCTGCGCTTGCAAGGGTCGACCGATACATTGAACGGCGGGGGGCTGGCCTGGTATATCGAAAGCGTGGGGTATGTTTATCGCCGAAGGGACCCGTCCGTGGCTTACAACGTCGCTCCCAACGAGATCGTCGGCCGGTCGCGCGTGGCCACGGAAATCCGGCGCGTCGCCTTGAACCGCGCGGAAGCCAACGCCGCGGTGGTGATCACCAGCCGCGGCAGCGGCACCATCAATACCAATTGCCGGGTCGTGGGGGGCAGCACCGCCTACGGCGTCGCCTATTGCGGCGGCTCCGGCGGGACATGGGGGAACTCATCCACGCCTGTGCGCACGTCGGGAACCACGGCGTGGAATTACAGCATCACGTCGGGCGCCTTCAATACGAGCTTGGACATTCAGTCTCTCTTCGGCGTGACCCCCTATGAGCTGAAGCTCATGGCGGACTACAGCGTGTCCACCGTTGCCCAATTGCCGAGCGATTATCCATCGGCGTCCTTGGTTTTCATCGACGGTCCGGCGACGTTCGACGACCCTCGTCCCTTAAGGGGCGGCGGGATTCTCTTCGTCAACGGCAACCTCACTCTCTCCGGCTTGAGCACCAACACCCATATTTTCAGCGGGCTGATCTATGTCAACGGCAACTGCACCATCACCGGGCCCGCCACGATCTCGGGAACGCTCTGGGTGACGGGCAGCCTCACGATGAGTGGCGGCAGCGACGTCGCGGAAGTCCTTTTTGACGGCGATATCCTGACCGCCGTCCAACAGCAGGTGGGCCAGTACCGCGAGAACAAGTCCGCCTATCACGTTTTCTCGGCGCAAAAATGAAAAATAAACGTCCCGCTCATCTCGGCGAAAAAGGGTTCACCCTGGTGGAGGTCGTCATCGCCATGGTCGTCCTAAGCGTTGTGGCATTGGGCAGCATGAAGGCTTTCTGGTTCATCAGCCAGCAAAACGTGATCGTGAACAAGCGGTCTTTCGCGGCTCAAAAAGCCGTTCAGATGATCGAGGAACTCAGGGGCCTCATCGCGGACGCGGACACGGAGATCGGGGTCCTCGATAACTACGACAACGGCAGCGGCTATAAATACACCTTGTCGACCCGTTCGGAAGTGAATGCGAACCTCTCCACGGTCGACCCCGGCGATCTGCCGGGCGATCCCATCAGCGGAAACAGCGGATTGAAATTCAAGCGCCAAGTCCGCGTGCTGCAGATGCCGAACGAAGAGTTGGCCCGGCGGGTCTATGTGCGCGTTTACGATAGCGGGAACAACGAAGTCCTCGCCGAGACCGTCAGCGTGTTGCGCAGCGTCCGAAACCAGTTCTATCCCACCCAGGAGTACGATGTCTATGTCCTCAGCCTGGAAAACGTTCCGGGGTGGTGGAGCGCCTTGTCCACCCTTCAGCCCACGTTCGACAGCATGGTGGAGGACCTGAAGGTCCGCAATCCGGGGCTTAACCTGAGGGTCCATTACATCACCCGATTGGCCTACGGGCGCGACCCGTTTTACATGCCGTACACCAACGACGCCACGCGCGCGGACAACGTCGCGTCACCCTGGGTTTATTTCTATCCGGGCAACGTGGATCGACCCAGTGTCGGGGATTTTTATTATTACGTGCCTGACGGGTTCCAGGGGCGGATCAACATAGACGGCACAGTCGTCAACCCGAATTCGTACAGCATCGCCGATCAATACAACCAGGCGGTGCGCTATCCGGATGAGGAGTCCCTCTATGCTGCGGCGGTGGCTTCGGCCGCGGCCACCGGCACGACGGCGCCTGAAATCAGTTTGCGCATGCTGTGGGAGCGCATGATCACAAGCTCGGACACCTATCGCAACCTGTTCGTGGTGAACCTGCACGGAGAGCTGCTGCCTTTGCCGCCCATGCGCAACTATTCGGACGCGGCGAAGGCGCCGATGGTTTCCACATACACCAACGTCCGCGCTGTGACCCACCCCGAAAGGTTGCAGTATGCCTCCGGCAGCCAGGTGAACCTGCGCGTGTACACGTACGTGATGGATCCTACCAATGCGGCATGGACGGATACTTCTTCCACTACACTGAACATCCTGATCAGCACGCCGCTCATTTCGGGCAACGTCACCGTCCGGAAAGTCACCGGCAATTCCGGCGCAAATTACGCATGGGGAGCCGCCTCGGCCGGCACCGATTATGTCTTTTCAAATCCGACGCCTGCCACCACCCTCATCACTCTTTTCAACAGTCCTCTCAGACATGCCGAGGCCGGCAACGGGACAGGTCTTCGCTCAACGCACCGTTTGCACGGCCTGGAATATATTCCAAGTCCGCTGGCCGGTAGCGGGGCTTCCTTCGCGGAAGGAGACAAGGACCTGGCGGATCCGGACGACGACGATGATCCCCATAACACCGCCCGCTGGGTGATCCAAATCGCCGCCGGCGCTTTGAGCAATGGGATGCATACCTTTGAAACCCGCCTGGGCGACGATTACACCACGGGCACTTCCACCAACCAGCCTACGAATATTTCCCGCACCTATACGTGGGTGGGAACCACGGCGCCCGCGACGGAAAAATATCAGTTCATGGGCGATCCCCGCCATATGCCCTATGTCGATGTCAAGGCTGAGCTGGGATACAATTGGTACTTCAACAATGCCACCTTCGTGTCTGGCGATTACCCGGGCTATACCAACGTCCAGAACCGTTGGAACGGGACGGCGAACGTGGACATCCCGCGCTACATGCAGGCCCTGCGCACCGGGCTCATGAACGCAGAAGGGATTTGGACCAGCATGACGGGTTTTTCCAATTACTATGTGGGGCTGGGCGGCGAGATCGGTTATGACGCCTCCAACGGGTTCTCCAACAGCATCGATATCGTGGGAACGCCTTGGAACAACGCGGGCACCATCGGCGTCCAGGAAATCACCAGCGGGGCCGGTTCTTCCTCCGAGAACTATTCCCGGATCATTTCCAGCGATAACAACAACTGGTGGGGACTTTACTGGCTGGGCGAACTCTACCCGGACAGCGCCTACTCCCTTTGGAGTTCCAGCGGGAACCTTCCCGTGGGCACTAACCAATATTACCGGCGACGCTTCAACGGAGTGACCGGATTCGCCGCAAGCGAAGTCCAGAAGCGCCTCTCCGAGAGAGGCTCCTCGTCTTTCTTCAACGGGAACCCGTCCGGGAACGACAGTTCCTGGTTCAACCACCAGTACCGGGACGGCAACGGCGCGACCCTGACCGTCATCGGATCGACGGTGGCCGCGGACTTCAACTTTCCGCTTTTAAGCAGCATGAACGCCGACCGGCCTTTTCTGTTGAACATGACCGACACGAGCCGCCGGCCGGACGAGTGGAACCTGGCGCCCTACAACGTGACGTCCGGAGCGTCGCGGCAGCGGACCACGCTCAGCACCTTCGAAACGTGGTACGAAACGACCGGATATACATCGACGGAAGATTCCAGCGCTTTGCTCAGGTTCCACCTGGGAGCTGGCACGCGCGTGGGCAACGTGGTCATGAACGGCCTTTCGCCCACCGGCAGTTTCGGCAACTCCCAGATCGCCAAACTTTGTTTAACCAACCAGCTTCGGGCCTTCATGACCCTCGGCAGCCCCGCCGCGACCCAGGGGGCCATCGCGCAAGTGCCGTTGGTGTCCATCACTTCGCCGACCGTGTCCAGCGAGCTTCCTCTCACTGTTACGAGCATCAACGTAACCTGGTCCACCGCCTGGACGCGTTGGGACGGCGCCCCTTACACGAGCGCTTATGCGGGGTATGCGTCGCCGCCCGGCATGGGGTATAATGTGAAATATTCGGTCGACAACGGCCAAACCTGGAGGTTCGTCAACACGGGGCTTTCGGCGACAGCCGGCGTTTACTCCGCCGCGAATGCGGTCACTAGCCCGGTCACCTGGGACGTGTCGGCCTTCGGCGCCGGGACCTATATACTACGCGTAGAAGGCTATCGAAACAACTTGCCCATGCATTATTCCCACCATCAAAGAAGGGTGTACATCCGGCGTTAGGCCCATCCCATGTCGACTTTCCGGATTTTCTTAAAAAAAACATTCAAATCCATTACGCGGATTGCCGGCGGCGAGCGGGGAATCACCTTCGTGGAAGTTCTAATCACGGGCGCGCTGGTCGCCGTCCTGGTTTTGTCCGTTGTGCCGCTCTTCAATGTCACCAGCCGGGGTTTCACCAGTTTGGAGGTCAATACCGTGCTTTCCTCGGGATCGCAGGCGGCGCTGAACAAAATACAGCACCGGCTCGTGGAAAGCAAGCGGATATTCGGCAACACCGCCAGCGACAACGCCTTCCTGGCCAAAGTGACGTTCAGCGGCGCTCCCTCCGTTTTGTCGGGCAGCAAGTTGCCGGTAATTGTTTCTACGGCATCCATTTCACCGAGCAGCGCGACGTTCAACGCTGCCAACGTGGGGAACAGCCTTTTTTTCGCGAGCTTGGACTCCACGGCGGATTTCGACGACATCGCCGTGTCCGGCGGTACGCAGGGAATCCGGATCGATACCTATGTCTTCAATTATTACTACCTCAGCCCTGATTCGTCCCAAACCATCGGCGGAAGCGCCGTGAGGCGATTGTGGGAATGGCACAGCGTCCGCTACGCTGACTACATACAGATCGTGAATATCACCGACACGACGAAACGCACAAACACCATCACAGCCCTTAAAAATTCCGGGATAGATTATGCGTGGTGTTCTTCGGCCACCGTTGCGACATCCGCTTTCTACACTTTAACCGCCGGCAACGCGAACCCCGGAGCCAGTTCGGGTCATTCGATCCCCAAAGCCTCCGGCAGTAATTCCCAGAAAAATATGCTTCAGTTGGTCCGCGGCGTCACCACGGGCGGCTTCCGTTATTCCGTATCGCCCAACACCAGCGGGAGTTTCAACCCGAAACATACCGTGCCGGTATACGGCATGGCGTCGGGGAATTTTCCTTCGGGGTTTGAGGTGCTGGTCGTGGGCCCCAGCGGTACCCGGCAGGTGTTCATGCGCCTTGTGCTGGCAGCCCAGGGTAGTTTCAAAGGATTCCTGTCAAACGATCAGACGGTGCTGGTGACGACGAGGGATGTGTGGTGAGCCAAATCACCTACGGAACGGCCTTCGCGGCGGGCATCATTTCATTCCTCTCCCCATGCGTTTTGCCCCTTGTGCCGGGATACATTTCCTTCATCTCGGGACTCTCGCTTGATGAGTTGACGAAAACCCAGGATCGCGCGGCTGTGAACCGGAGGACGGCCGTGGGCTCCATCGCTTTCACGCTTGGATTCGCTTCGGTGTTCACGGCGCTGGGCGCTTCCGCGTCGGTGGTGGGCCAATGGTTGTTCGACTATCAGGCCGTCCTGAGCAAGATTGCCGGCGCGATCATTTTCTTCTTCGGGCTGCACACCATGGGCGTCCTTCCGATAAAGTGGCTTTATTATGAAAAGCGGTTCCAGGCGAACAAGACGGCGCCGGGCGCCGTGGGCGCTTTCGTGATGGGACTGGCCTTTGCTTTCGGTTGGACGCCCTGCATCGGCCCCATCCTCGCCGGTATCCTGGCGCTAGCCGCGACGCAAGACACGGTGGCTCAAGGAACGATGCTGCTCTTCGTGTATTCCATGGGATTGGGGATCCCTTTCATCCTGACCGGTTTTGGTGTCAACACGTTCCTCCGCTTCTTCGCGCGCTACAAGCGGTTCATCCGCTGGGGGGAGATCGCGGCCGGGTTTCTGCTGGTGGCCATCGGCGTCCTGATTTTCTTCAACCGCCTCACCGTGCTCATCAATTACCTGCCCGACTCCTTCATGCGCTTCGCCCGCTGACCGTTCCGCCGCTTTACCCGCCTTTCTTTCCTTACTAAAATAGTTTTCATCCCTTTCCCGCGAGGCTGCTCGACCATGTCATCCGTAAAACCCAACGCGCTCATCCACGAAAAAAGTCCCTACCTCCTTCAGCACGCCCATAACCCGGTGGATTGGATGCCCTGGGGCGACGCTGCCTTCGCGCGCGCGCGGAGCGAAAGCAAACCTATCTTCCTTTCGATCGGCTATTCCACCTGCCACTGGTGCCACGTGATGGAACGGGAATCTTTTGCCAACGCCGACATCGCCGCGCTCATGAACAGAAACTTTGTCTGCATCAAAGTGGACCGGGAGGAGCGGCCCGACGTGGACAAGATCTATATGACCGCGGTGCAGGCCATCACCGGCCAAGGGGGATGGCCTTTGAACGCGTGGCTGACGCCCGGCCTGAAACCGTTCTACGGCGGGACCTACTTCC
Source organism: uncultured Elusimicrobia bacterium (assembly GCA_964482515.1). Lineage (GTDB taxonomy): Bacteria > Elusimicrobiota > Elusimicrobia > FEN-1173 > FEN-1173 > CAYZXT01. The sequence goes on from CAYZXT010000001.1 coordinate 227,252, forward strand.
CGCCCGAATCGCGTTGGGGCCGTCCGGGTTTTCCGGAGATATTGGAACGCATCGCGGAGATGTGGACGGCCGAACGGGAGAAGCTGGAGGATTCCGGCCGGCAGATCCAGGAATTGCTGGCGCAATCGCTGGGCGGGCGGGATTTGAGCGGCGCCCTGGACCCGAAGGCGCTGGATTCCGCGTTCAAATATTTTTCCATGGCCTTCGACGAAAAATGGGGCGGGTTCCGGGAAGCGCCCAAATTCCCCATGCCGGTCTACCATAATTTTCTTTTGCGGTATTATGCCTCAACCAAAAAACAGGAAGCGTTGGATATGTCCCTGGAAACCCTGCGCGCCATCGCCGCGGGCGGGATCTACGATCAAATCGGCGGCGGGTTCCACCGCTATTCCACGGACGAGCGCTGGCACGTCCCGCATTTCGAGAAGATGCTTTATGACAACGCGCAGCTGGCGGTCAATTATATCGAGGCGTTCCAGATTTCGGGGGACGAGAATTTCGCCCGCGTCGCGCGCGAGACCCTGGATTACGTCTTGCGCGACATGTCCCACCCGGACGGGGGGCTTTATTCCGCCGAAGACGCCGACAGCCTGCCGCCGGAACTGGTCGGCCAGGTGGAAGACAAGGGGCATGAGCACCGCGCCGCCCTCTCCGCAGAGCTCCGAGGACAGGCCGCGGTCCAGAGGACCGACGACTCGGCCGAAGGCGCGTTCTATATTTGGAAATACAGCGAGCTGATGCAGCTCCTGGGTCCGGTGAACGGCGAGATCTTTTGCCTCCATTACGGCGCATCGCCCAACGGCAACGCGGAGTCCGATCCACAGGGGGAGTTCGAGAACAAAAACATCCTGTTCTTCGCCCATAACGTTGACGCGGTCGCCGCCCGATTCAAGAAATCCCCAGAGGAGGTCCGCCGCATCCTCGATGATTCGCGGCGGAAGGTTTTCATGTCGCGCGAGAGGCGGCCCCGCCCGCAACGCGACGATAAAATCCTGGCTTCCTGGAACGGCCTCGCGCTGTCGGCCTTCGCCAAGGCCGCGCAGGTTTTCGACGACGCGAAATACCGGGAGGCGGCGCAGCGGATCGCGCGGTTCCTGAAGACCCATTTATACGACGCGAAGGATGGAAGGTTGTATCGGCGCTGGCGCGACGGCGCACGCGGAATCCCCGGCACGGCGGACGATCACGCGTTCCTCGCGCAGGGGCTTTTGGATCTCTATGAGGCGGACTTCGACGCGGGCTGGCTGGCCTGGGCGGAAACGCTAACGCAGAAGCAAAACGATCTTTTCCTAGACAGGGAGCGCGGCGGGTTCTACATGACCGCGTCCGATCACGACGGGAATATTTCCCTGCGCAGCAAAGAGGACATGGACAACGTGGAGCCGTCGGCGGCGTCGGTGGCGGCGTTGAACCTCCTGCGGCTGGCGGAACTGACGGACCGCGATGACTTTCGAAAGATCGCGGAGCAGACGTTGATCTCCTTCGGTTCGGCCATGGGGGAACAGCCCCAGGCGCTGCCTCAGATGCTTGTTGCCTTGGATTATTATTTCGCCAAGCCGCGGCAAATCGTCGTCGCGGGCGAGCGCGACGGCACCGATACGCGAGCTCTTCTGCGCGAAGTCCATCAGAGATTCCTCCCTCATAAAATCGTGTTCCTGCTCGACGGCTCAGGTGCGGAACGCGAACTCCTGGATCGCCTGCCCTATTTGAAGGACATGGCTCCCGTGGGCGGCAAAGCGTCGGCCTACGTCTGCGTGGACCGTGCCTGCGCGCTGCCGGTGAACGAACCCGGCAAGCTGGCGGAAATCCTGGCCCGTTAGGGGAGCGGTCCGCCACCTTCGAGGTTGTCTCCGAGGATAGATTGGACAATCGTTTGATTCCTTCCTTCCATTTCTATAGAATGACGTAGGCAAGATAATCCATCTTTCACAACAAGGTGCTTCCATCCAATGAAACGATCCAAAGTGTTGGGCCTCATCATGGCGGGCGGTAAGGGCGAACGGCTCGTCCCTCTCACGCGCGAACGCGGCAAGCCGGCCGTTCCCTTCGGCGGAAAATACAGGATCGTGGATTTCGTTCTGAGCAATTTCGTCAACTCCGGAATATTCTCCGTCTACGTCCTCGTCCAGTACCTCTCACAGTCGCTGATCGACTACCTCCGCACCAGCTGGCGCAATCGCGGCATCATCAACGACCACTTCATCACCGTGGTGCCGCCCCAGATGCGCATGGGGGAGATGTGGTATCGCGGCACGGCGGACGCCGTTTCGCAGAACCTGAACCTGATACGGGATTTTGATCCGGACCTCGTGGCCGTTTTCGGCGCGGACCACATCTACCGCATGGACATCGGCCAGATGCTGGCGTTCCACGTGGAGAAGGGCGCGGAAGTGACGGTGGCCTCCCTGCCCGTGCCCATCGAGAGGGCCCGCGGCTTCGGCATCATCAAGGTGAATAAATCCGGCCGCGTGATCAGGTTCGAGGAGAAACCGAAAAACCCGGATCCCATGCCGGGAAACCCGCAGATGGCTTTTTCCTCCACGGGGAATTACATCTTCAACCGGGACCTTCTGGAAGAAGTGCTGATGGAGGACGTGAAAAAAGATTCCGCCCATGATTTCGGCAAAACGATCATCCCATCCATCATCAAACGCGCCAAGGTCTACGCCTACAACTTCACGGCCGCCGACATTCCGGGGATGAAACCCTACGAGGAACGCGGTTACTGGCGGGACGTCGGCGACCTGGAATCCTACTGGTCCGCCCACATGGACCTGCTGGGCGAGAAGCCGAAGCTGGACCTGAACAACGACGAATGGCCCATTTACGCGGGCCGCTTCGATGGGCCGTCGGCCCACATCCTGGGCGGCGAGGTCGCGGACAGCATGATCGGCACCGGCTGCGTGGTCCACAACGCGGTCGTCCGCCATTCCGTCCTGGGGCGGGGCGTCATCATCCATCCCGGCGCGCTGGTGGAAGACAGCATCATCATGGATTTTTCGGAGATCATGCCCGGCTGCCGGTTCCGCCGCGTCGTATCGGACCGCTTCAATATGTTCGGCCCCGACACCGAGATCGGCTATGATGCTGAAAAAGACAGGGCCGCCGGCTATCACGTGGACAAATCCGGCATCGTGGCCATCGGCCGCGGCCGCAGCAAATGGGCTCATCTTAAGCGGTAGATGTTGAATGTCGAACGACAAACGTTTCATTTGCATTCACGGCCATTTCTATCAGCCTCCCCGCGAGGATCCCTGGCTTGAAGCTATTGAAGTCCAGGATTCCGCCTATCCCGCCCACGACTGGAACGAGCGCGTCCACATGGAGTGTTACGCGCCGAACACCGCCTCCCGCATACTCGACGGCCAGGGCCGCATCGCCGAGATAGTCGAAAACTATTCCAAGATAAGCTTCAACTTCGGCCCCACCCTCCTTTCCTGGATGGCGGCCTATGATCCCGAGACCTACGGGCGCATCCTCGAGTCCGATAAAAAAAGCCGCGACGCGCGCGGCGGGCACGGCAACGCCGTGGCCCAGGTCTATAACCACGTCATCATGCCGCTGGCCACCGACCGCGACAAGGTCACCCAGGTCGTCTGGGGGATCCGGGACTTCCAGAAGCGTTTCGGCCGAATGCCCGAGGGCATGTGGCTGTCGGAAACCGCGGTGGACAGCCAGACGCTTGAGATTTTGGCGGAGATGGGGATTAAATACACCATCCTCTCGCCGCAACAGGCCGGCGCCATCCGGTCGATCGAGGACCCGCTGGCGCCCTGGCAGGACGTGTCCGGCGGGCGGATCGATCCCAGCCGGCCCTACCGATGGGTGTCCGACAGCGGGCTGAGCCTGGACATATTCTTCTACGACGGACCCATCTCCCAAGCCATCGCTTTCCAGGGGTTGCTGAACAACGGCGAGTATTTCGCGGGCCGGCTGACGCACGGTTTTTCCGATGACCGGAAGCGCTCCCAGCTCGTGCACGTCGCCACCGACGGCGAGAGTTACGGGCACCACCATCGTTTCGGCGACATGGCTTTGGCCTACGCCTTGCGGAAGATCGAGAAGGAAGGTTCGCCTCGCCTCACCAACTACGGCGAGTACCTGGAGAAGAACCCGCCGGACTGGGAAGTCCACATCGTCGAGCGATCCTCCTGGAGCTGCTTGCACGGGATCGAACGCTGGCGCTCGGACTGCGGCTGCCGCATCGGCGCCCAGGCGAACTGGAACCAGTCCTGGCGCGGGCCCCTGCGCGAATCGCTCAATTGGCTGCGCGACCGCCTCGACGCTATCTTCGCGTCCAAGGGCGCGGCGTATTTCCGCGATCCCTGGCAGGCGCGCAACAACTATATCGACGTGATGTTCGACCGGAGCGACGAATCGGTCAAAAACTTTTTCGCGCACAACCAGTCGCGGGAGCTCGGCCCGGCGGAACAGGCTGAGGCGTTGAAGCTTTTGGAAATGCAGCGCCACGGACAGTTCATGTTCACCAGCTGCGGCTGGTTCTTCGACGAGCTGTCCGGCATCGAAGGCGTGACCGTGCTCCGCTTCGCGGGCCGCGCGCTCCAGCTCGCCGAGCAATTTTCCGAAAAGCCTCTGGAGGCCGACTTCCTGTCCCATCTGGCCAAGGCCAAAAGCAACATCCCCGAGTTCGGCGACGGGCGGCGCGTCTTCCAGCGTTTCGTGAAGCCCGCCATGACGGACCTCGCCCGCGTGGCGGCTCACGTGGCCATGGCGGGCCTCATCGACGACGGCCCCGATGAGGGAAGGGTCTACTGCTATGCCTATAAACATCTCGACCGGAGGAAAGCCGCGCGTCCCGGCTCGGCGCTTTCCACGGGCCGGTTGCGGATCGTTTCCGACATCACGCGCGAGGCCCTGGAGCGGGATTATCTGTCTCTGCACCTGGGCGGACATGATTTCCGCGCCGGGCTCAGGCCGGCGGAAGGCGCGGCCGCGCCTTCGTCGGATCACCTCCTTCAGAAATTCCAGGACGGTTCCTTGGACGATCTTGCCGCCGCCCTGGAAAAAGACTACGGCCCGCGGATTTACTCCCTGCAGGACATGTTGTTGGAAACGCGCCGGGACGTCCTCGGCCGCATCATCCGCCAAATGGTGGGCCGCTACGACGGACCCTATCGCCAGCTGGTCGACGAAAACATCAAGCTGATCAATTACCTGCGGGACACGAATTTCCCGATCCCGGCCGCGTTCCGCCTGGCGCTGCAGTACGTTTTGAACCGGGATTTCGAGGACGGCGTCGCGCGCTTCGACGGCCGACCAGAGTCCATCGAGAGGCTGTCCGCGGTGCGCGCCGACGCGCGGAAGTTCGGCATCGACCTGGACGAGAACATGGCCGCGGACATGGTCCGGCGGCAGGTCAGCCGTCTCATGGGCGAGCTTTCCAAGGATTTGGATTTGGCCGTCGCCCAGCAGATCCTCGCCTACCTTGAATTGGCTTCCCGGCTCGAGTTGAACCTTTTCCTTTGGCACGCCGAAAACCTTTTCTACCGCTTATGGCACGAGCGCCTGCGGAATTCTCCCGTCATGAACAACGGGTCGGGGGAAATCTTTCGCCGTCTGGCGCAGCGGTTCCGGCAGGTCGTGCCGGTTTAATCGGGACAACAAAAATTGACAACGTTCGTTCCGATTAAATAGAATCATCGGGCCATCGGATCCAGCCATGCCTCTGTCTTTCTCCAGATCACCGGTTTCAACCAGGAAGAATTGATCCCGCGGACGGAGCATCCATCGCCAGTATCGTGTTTTCAGAGAGGGAAAAACCATGACTACGCATAACGTTACATTGATACCCGGAGACGGCACGGGCCCGGAAATCACGGCCGTCGTCCAGAAAATCCTCGAAGCCACCGGCGTGAAGATCGCCTGGGACGTAGTCGAGGCGGGCGCCGACGTGGTCGAAAAATACGGCACGCCGCTGCCGGACAACGTTTTGGCTTCAATCCGAAAGAATAAAGTGGCCCTGAAGGGTCCCCTCACCACGCCCATCGGCACGGGCTTCCGATCCGTGAACGTGGCTCTGCGGAAGGAACTGGACCTTTTCGCCTGCCTTCGACCCTGCAAATCCTACGCGGGCGTCCGTTCGCGCTATGAGAAAATCGACCTCGTCCTGGTCCGCGAGAACACCGAGGACCTGTACGCCGGCGTGGAATTCGAGGCGGGATCGAAGGAATCCAAGGAGATCATCGGTTGGGCCAAGGGGAAGATTTATCCCGACGCGGCCATTTCCATCAAACCGATCTCCCGCACCGGCACCGAGCGCATCGTCAAATTCGCTTTCGATTTCGCCGTGAAGCACGGCCGCAAGAAAGTCACCGCGGTGACCAAAGCCAACATCATGAAATACACCGACGGACTGTTCTATGAGGTGGCGCGCGAAGTGGCCAAGCGGTACGAGGGGAAAGTGGCCTACAACGAGCGGCTCGTGGACAACATGTGCATGCAGCTCGTCCAGCATCCGGAGGAATACGACGTGCTCGTCTTGCCGAACCTCTACGGCGACATCCTGTCGGACCTCTGCGCCGGTCTGATCGGCGGCCTCGGCATCGCGCCCGGAGCCAATCACGGCGCGGACACGGCGCTCTTCGAAGCGGTGCACGGTTCGGCGCCGAAATACAAGGGTTTGAACAAGGTGAACCCCACCGCCGTCCTCCTTTCGGCGGTCCTGATGCTGGAGCATTTGAAAGAGAACGACGCGGCGCGGCGCCTGGAAGCGGCCATCGCCGCCGTCATCAAGGAAGGCAAAAGCGTGACCTACGACTTGAAGTTGGACCACAACGATCCGTCGGCCGTGGGCACCGCCGCGATGGGCGACGCCATCATTGAAAAAATGCGGGGCATGAAATGAGCGCCCCCCAAAGCACGGTCGTCATCGTAAAGCCCGACGGCGTCGGAAAGCGCGTCGCGGGGAAAGTCATCGAACGCCTGGAGAGCGAGGGTTTTCAGCTCTTGGCCGCCCGGATGATCCGTCCGACCCAGGAACTCATGGAAGGGTTTTATAAAGAGCATGTCGGAAAGCCTTTCTTTCCCGCATTCCTTAAATTTGTCACGTCCGGTCCCATCTTGGTCACGGCCTGGCAGGGGGATGACATCATCGCCCGCGTGCGGCAGATCATCGGCGCCACGGACTCTCAAAAAGCCGCCCCCGGCACCCTTCGCCAGCAGTGGGGAACGGACCAGCGCCGGAATCTGGTCCATGCGTCGGATTCGCCGGCCAGCGCGGCGCGTGAGATATCCTATTTCTTCAAACCCGAAGATGTGGCGGTTTATGATCCGGATAATTGGCAAAAAGTGGGGTAAGCCGCCGGGACAAAATATCGTTGACAAGGAACCGCATATAGGTATAATAGTCCCGAGTCGGCCCGCCATTTTGAAAAAATCCCCGAGGCTAATTAGACATTAAAACGAATTTGAATCCCCTAAACCCTTTTTCGACTGAAATCCGCCCACGACCGGGCACTGTTTTTCCTCATACCAATCAACCACCCCATCCGGAGGACTAAAATCCATGGAGCAGCAACCGCCTCAATCCTCACAAACCCCGCAGACCGTGACGACCCCACCCCAGGGCAGCCAACGGCAACTTAACGCAGCCACGTTGGCCAAGTCCACCATGGCCGAATTAGTCAATTTAGCGACCGAAGTGAAGGTCGCCACCATCTCCGGTCTCAGGAAACAGGAGCTCATTGCCCGGATTTTAGAAGCACAGGCCAAGAACTCCGGCGTCATTACGGACCAGGGCGTTTTGGAGATTCTTCAGGACGGGTTCGGCTTCCTCCGCAGCCCAGATTACAATTATCTGCCGGGTCCGGACGATATTTACATCTCGCCCTCCCAAATCAAGCGCTTCGGCCTGCGCAAGGGCGATACGGTTTTAGGACAGGTCCGCCCACCCAAGGACCAGGAGCGCTTTTTCGCTTTGCTGCAAGTCCACTCGATCAACGGCGTCAGCGTGGACAAAATTCACGAGCGTCCGCTTTTCGACAACCTGACGCCGCTGTACCCGCAGAAACGCATCGTGCTGGAAACCAAGAAAGACGAGATCAACACCCGCGTTTTGGACCTGGTCGCGCCCATCGGCAAAGGCCAGCGCGGTTTGATCGTGGCCGCGCCCCGCACGGGCAAAACCATTTTCCTGCAGAAATTCGCCAACGCCATTTCCACCAACCACCCCGAAGTCTACCTCATCGTACTCCTCATCGACGAACGTCCGGAAGAAGTCACGGACATGCAGCGCAGCGTCAAGGGTGAGGTCATCTCCTCCACCTTCGACGAGCCTGCCACCCGCCACGTGCAGGTCGCCGAGATGGTGATCGAGAAGGCCAAGCGCCTGGTCGAGCACAAGAAGGACGT
>CAYZXT010000002.1:0-207885 GCA_964482515.1 uncultured Elusimicrobia bacterium
ATCTTCGTTTCATCCATGGACAACCGCGCGCCGGAGACTTCCGCGATCTCGTTCAAGGCGCTGGCCAGACCGCCGCGCGTCAGGTCGCGCAGGCAATGGGTTTCAATACCGCCGTCCAGAAGCGCCGCCACGGACGAATACAGCGGCGCCATGTCGCTCTCGATCGCGGTCTCGAACTCCAGCCCCTGGCGCTGGGCCATCACGGCGATGCCGTGCCGGCCCAGGTCTCCGTTCACGATGATTTCGTCGCCCGGCTTCACCTGGGCCGGGCCGATCGCCTGGGAATGCCCGACGACGCCGACGCCCGCCGTGTTGATGAATAACCCGTCGCCCTTGCCGCGGTCCACCACCTTCGTGTCGCCCGTGACGATGCGGACGCCCGCCTCGCCCGCGGCCTTGCGCATGGACTGGACCACTCGCCAGAGCGTCTCCATGGGAAAACCTTCCTCGATGATGAAGCCCGCGCTCAGGTAGAGCGGCTGCGCCCCGGCCATGGCCAGGTCGTTCACCGTGCCGTTGACCGCGAGGGCGCCGATGTCGCCGCCGGGAAAAAACAAAGGCTGCACGACGAAGGAATCCGTGGTGAAGGCCAGCTTCGCGCCGGAAATCTGGAGCGTGGCCGCGTCGTGGGGCGCCACGCGGGGGTCGCCGAAGGCCGGAAGGAACATCTGCGCGATCAGCTGGTGCATCAGCCGTCCGCCGCCGCCGTGGGCCAGCAGGACGTTGGGATACTGCGCCAGCGGAAGGGGGCATTCGAGGACAAATTCCGGCTTCGTCATCACGCGACACCATCCAACAAGCCGGTGACACGCCCAGCGGCGACGGCCCCCGGGCGGGACTGCGGCAGGTTCCGGTATCGATGGTACGCGGCGCAGGCGCCTTCGGTCGACACCATCGGCGCGCCGAGCGGGCGGTCCGGCGTGCAAAGCTTTCCGAAGGCGGGACATTCGGGCGGTTTTTTTTCACCGCGCAGGATCTGGCCGCTGACGCAGTCCGCGGATTCCGCGACGCGGATGGAAGACAGCGAGAACTTCAGCTCGGCGTCGAAACCCGCGTAGGCGGGACGCAGGCCCAAACCGCTTGAAGCGATCTTGCCCAGCCCGCGCCACTGGCGCCCCACCACCTGAAAGATCTTCCGGATCAGCTCCTGCGCCGGACGGTTTCCTTCCCGTCGGACGGCGCGGGCGTACTGGTTCTCCACTTCAAAGCGGCCTTCCTCCAGCTGCCGGACGGCCATGTGCACTCCCTGTAGGATGTCGAGCGGCTCGAAACCCGTCACCACGATCGGCACGCGGTATTTTTCCGCCAGCGGCGCGTACTCCTCGTATCCCATCACCGAGCAGACGTGGCCCGCGGCCAGGAACCCCTGCACGCGGTTCTTCGGCGACGACAGGATCGCCTCCATCGCCGGAGGGACGAGCACGTGGGACACCAGCAGCGAAAAATTCCCGAGGCCCTCGATTTCGGCCTGGCGGACCGCCATGGCCGTGGCCGGCGCGGTGGTCTCGAAGCCCACGGCGAAGAAAACAACCTCGCGGCCGGGGTTCTCCCGCGCCAGCCTCACCGCGTCCAGCGGCGAATAGACCGGGCGCACGTCGCCGCCCGACGCTTTCACGGACAACAAATCTTTTCCCGATCCCGGCACGCGGAGCATGTCGCCGAAGGACGTGAAGATGACTTCCGGCCGCGCCGCGATCGTCAGCGCCTTGTCGATCAACTCCACCGGAGTGACGCAGACCGGGCACCCCGGGCCGTGGACCAGCGTGATCCCGGGCGGCAGGAGTTCGTCCAACCCGAACCGCACGATGGCGTGGGTCTGTCCGCCGCAAATCTCCATCAGGGTCCAGGGCTTGGTGACGGTCCGCCGGAGATCGCCGGCCAGCCGCCGCACCGCCGCGCCGTCACGGTATTCGTCGATGTATTTCACGGGGCACTTCCTTCGGCCGGTTCCAGTTCGCTGAGGCCTTCCATCTCCCGCACATAGGAAAAAACTTTTTCCGCCTCGTCCGCGTCGACAACGCTGAGGGCGAACCCCACGTGCACGATCACGTAGTCGCCGACCTTGGCCTCGGGCACATAGGCGAGGCTGACGTCCTTGGCCACGCCCTCGAAGTCCACCCGCCCGGTCCGCTGCAGGGGGTCCGAGCCGTGCCGGATCTCAGCGATCTTACCCGGGACGGCTAAACACATGACGGACCCTTTTCCCAGCAGCGCGCCGCCACCGCGGCCTGGCCGAGGGACAATCCGCCGTCGTTGGCCGGCACCCGCCGGTTCCAATAGATCCAAAAGCCTTCCTCTTCCAAACGGTACGCGGCGCGCTCGAGCAGGAAGCGGTTCTGGAAACATCCGCCGGTCAGGGCCACGCGCCGCTCGCCCATGCTGCGCGCCACGGCGACGATGGTCTCCGCGAGTGTGTTGTGGAAGCGCGCCGAGATGACGCCCGCCGGAACGCCCGACGAAAAATCGTTCAGCACTTCGCAGACCATCGGGCCCCAGTCGATCCGGGCGGGGCCGTCTTTTTCGGCCATCAACTGAAAAGGGTAGATCTCCTCGCAGCCGGGGTCCGCCGCGAACTCCAGGTCCATGGCGGCCTGCCCCTCGAAGCTGGCCCTCTGACGCAAGCCGATGATGGACGCCACCGCGTCGAACAGTCTTCCCACGCTGGAGGTGACCGGCGAATTGACTCCCTTGATCAGCATGGCGCGGATCAGCGGCCATTCGGCCCGCGAGTAGGAACGCACCGTGGGGACCCCCAGCTGAAAAAGGTCTTCGCCCAGGAATTCATAGAGCACGCCCATGGCCGCGCGGCGCGGTTCGCGGACGGCTTTCTCGCCGCCGGGAAGCTTGAAGTTCCGGAACGCGGCGGCACGCTGGAAGTCCTTGTCCGTGGCCATCAGGAACTCCCCGCCCCACACGGTCCCGTCGGGGCCGAACCCGGTCCCGTCCCAGCAGACGCCGAGGACCTGCCCATCCAACCCATGCTCCGCCATCACGGCCGCCACGTGGGCGTGGTGGTGCTGCACCGGCATGAAAGGTTTTCCGAGGCTCTTTCCGTATTGGGTGGAAGCGTAATCCGGATGAAGGTCGCCCGCCACCACGGCCGGGTCGACCTCGTAGAGGCGCCGCAAATTTTCCTCGGCCCGCCGGAAAGACCCCAGGGACTCAACGGTGTCCAGGTCGCCGATGTGCTGGCTGACCACGATCGTCTCCCCGGACGTCACGGCCACGGTATTTTTCAAATGCCCGCCCACGGCGAGGACCGGAGGCAGCGGCCGCCCGAGGGAAACCGAGCAGGGCGCGTAGCCGCGCGCGGCCCGCATGACCCGCGGCTCATCCATCATGTTCTGGACGACGGAATCGTCCATGGCGCGGTGGATGGGCCGGTCGTGCGCCAGGAAAAGGTCCGCGACGTAGTGCAGCCGCACCAGGGCCTCGCGCTCGTCCGTGCAGATCGGCTCGTCGGAAATGTTGCCGCTGGTGGCGATCAAAGGGAAACCGACGGACTTCAGCAGGATCGCGTGCAGGGGCGAATAGGGGAGGAAGGCGCCGAGGTACGGGTTGCCGGGCGCGATGCCGTCGGACAAAACTTCCCGGACGGGCCCGATGCGCCGCCGCAGCAGGACGATGGGGCTTTCCGGGGAAAGCAGGAGCTTTTCCTCCAGCGCGGAAACCTCGCATTGCTCGCGGATCGAGTCCAGGGAAGGGAACATCACGGCCAGGGGTTTTTCCGGGCGGCGCTTGCGGAAACGGAGCTCGCGCACCGCCTCGTCGTTCCGCGCGTCCAGCATGAGGTGGAAGCCGCCCACGCCCTTCACCGCGACGATCAACCCCGTCGTCAGCGCCTTCACCGTTTGTGCGACGGCGTCGCCGCTCCGGGCCAGGCATTCGCCGCTGCCGTCCCACAGCTCCACCTGCGGCCCGCAGGCGGGGCAGGCGTTGGGCTGGGCGTGGAAGCGGCGGTTAAGAGGGTCCTCGTATTCCCGGCGGCAGTCGGGGCACATGGTGAACTTTTTCATGGTGGTGCGTTCGCGGTCGTAGGGAAGCGACTCGATGATGGAATAGCGGGGGCCGCAGTGCGTGCAGTTGGTGAAGGGGTAAAGGTAACGGCGGTCGGCGGGATTGAAAATCTCTTCGAGGCAGGGGTGGCACACGGCCAGGTCCGGCAGCACGCGCGCGGTCTTGGCGCCCCGCGTTTCGCTGTTCAGGATTTCAAAGGAAGAACCGCCTTCCGACGGCATCTTCGTGATTTCCATTTTTTCGACGGCCGCGCGCGGAGGCGCCTCGCGCCGCAGGCGCTGGACGAACGCGTCCAAAAGCTCCGGCGCGCCTTCCACCTCGATCTCCACGCCCTCGGCGTCGTTCTTGATCCATCCGCTGAGCCCCAGTCCCGTCGCGAGCCGGTAAACGAAGGGCCGGAAACCGATGCCCTGTACCGCGCCGCCGACGGACACGTGGAAGCGCGTCATCCACGCGCCGTGGGTCCCCGATTGGATGGGCATGGAGGAGCCGTCGCCGGGCATGTTATGGCTGACGAGTTTCCCGCCGGATTCTTTATCGAATGGGGTTCGCTGCACGCCGTCCTCCCACGGTCGACGAAATGCGTAAGCCTTGGAACTACTGTTCTAAATCGATGGTCTCGATCACCACTTCGTCGCCGCCCAGCACGTCCACGTCGCGCGAACTGCAGGCGCCGCACACGAGGACGTGGTGGTCCTCGATTTCGCCGTTCCAGCCGCAGCGCCGGCACTTCGCCGTCAGCCGGACCTCTTCCAGCTCCAGCGTCGCGCCCTCCAGGGGCGTGCCCTTGGCGATGGATTCAAAATGGGATTGGACGCTTTCCGCGTTCAGGTGGAACATGTCGCCGACCTTCACCTTGATGTGACGCGGCCGGGTGTTCGGGTGCTTTTCCAGTTCTTGGAGTATGGAATCGACGATCTGCTGGGTGAAGTTCCCTTCGTGCATAATCCCTCTCTTGACGGTCCGGCCCGGCTGCATCCGCCCCTCGCAATTCATTGGGGTCTCAGGGCTTGGACGATCTTTTTCACGGCCTCCCGCGCCCTTCCCAGGACGGTGGACGAAATGGTCTCGCCGACCTCGAAGTTCTCCCCCCGCACGGTACAGAGTAGCATCTCCGGCGGTCTTATTCCGATGGACCGCGCCAGTTGGAGGAGGTCCTCCGGCCCGAAGTGATGGGTGGAGGGTCGCCCCCCGGGCCGCTCTTCGGTCCGTCGGACGTGAACCGGCGGACCGTCCTCGGCCGCGTCTATCAGGAATACTAAATCATATTTGGAGAACTCGTCCACCAGCTCGGGATTCAGTTGATGGAAGCTGCGCGTTTCCACATCAGGCAGGTTCAGGGAGTCGATTTCGCGGGCCACATGGGGCCCGACGCCGTCGTCGGAGCGCAGGGGGTTCCCGTAGCCGACGACCAGGGCCTTCATCTAGGCCCTGCGGATTTCGTTGAGGAGGGTCCCGTCGTGAGCGATGATCTCCACGATCAGCGGCATCGTGCCGACGGCGTGGGTGGAGCAGGAAAGGCAGGGATCGTAGCAGCGTATGGCCCCTTCCACGCGATTCAGGGCCCCTTCCTTCAGGTTCTTCCCGTCGACGTATCGGCGGGCCACTTCCAGGATCGATTGGTTCATGGCCGGGTTGTTCTGGCCCGTGGCGATCAGCAGGTTCACCTTGGAGAGCACGCCGCCCTCATCGGTGGTGTAGTGATGGAAGAGGATGCCCCGGGGCGCCTCGGTGCAGCCGACGCCTTCGGCCTGGTTCCGGCCGGCCTTCGCCAGGATTTCCGGGGACGTCGCGGACTTGGAGCTCAGGATGAGCTGGACTTCCTCCAGCGCCGCCAGCATTTCGATGAGGCGGGCCTGGTGAAAGAAGAAGGACCCATGCACCAGCTTGTTCGCGCTGCGCGTCTTAAAGTCGACGAATTCGGACTGCGCCTGGGGCGTGCGCATGCGGTCCGCCACGTTCAACCGCGCCAGCGGGCCCACGCGATAATGCCCCGCGGGCTGTCCCAGCGGTTTGTAATAGGGATATTTGAGGTAGGACCAGGACACGGATTCCTCCGCGATGAATTCGCGGTAGCGGTCCGGGCTCACCTGGTCGGCCAACACCGTTCCGTCGGCGCCCACGAAACGCAGATTGCCGCTGTAGATTTCATGGGAGCCGTTCGGCCCCACCAACCCCAGATAGGGCGAGGGGAAGTTGGCGAACTCCTGGATCTCCTGCTCGTGCTCGTCGCGGTACTTCTTGAAGATGTCCAGAGCGATGCGGGTGGTCTCGAAAACCTCCGGCATCCAGTCCAGCAGCGCGCGGCGATCGTCTTCCTTCAGGGGGGCGGTCATGCCGCCGGCGGTGATCCCGATGGAGTGGACTTTCTTTCCGGTGATGCGCTCGCTGATCTCCTGGCCGAACTTGCGCAGGCGGATGCCGCGCTTGGCCAGGTCCGGGAACTTCGCCGCCACGCCGAGGATGTTGCGCGTGGCCGGGTCCGAGTCCCATCCCAACAGCATGTCGGGCGAGGAGAGGTGGAAGAAACTCAGCGCGTGGGACGAGATCAGCTGCCCGCATTGTATCAGCCGCCGAAGCAGGTGGGCCGTGGGCGGGATCTCGACCCGCATGATCCTCTCGCAGGCCATGGCGCTGGCCACGGCGTGGCTCACCGGGCAAATGCCGCAGATGCGCGGCGTGATGGTCGGCATCTCCGTGAAGAGCCTCCCTTCGCAGAACTTCTCGAAGCCGCGGAACTCGTTCACGTGGAACCGCGCGGACGCGACTTTCCCGGCGTCGTCGAGCTGCAGGGTGATGCGCGAATGCCCTTCGATCCGGGTGACGGGATTGATGGTCAGTTTCTTGGGTGGAACGTTCTCAGCCATATTTCACCTTGCCGTTTTCCAATGAAGGGACTCGATCGTTGAGCAGCTCGTTCAGGACGTAAAAAATCAGGTCGGCGGAAGGCGGGCAGCCGGGGATGTAATAATCCACCCGCACCACCTCGTGCAGGGGTTTCACCTGCGGCAGCAGTTTTTGAATGTCCGGATCATTGGGAAGCGCGCCGCCCGGGGCGTTCTTGTCCTCGTCTTTGTAGGAGCAATCGATCACGGCCTGCACGGGCAGGCCGTTGCGCAGGGACGCCACGTTCCCCGTCACGGCGCAGTCGCCCAGGGAGACGACGACCTTGGACTGCTTGCGGATGTGGACGAGCTCTTCGCGGTGCTCGTCGGACGCGACCGCGCCTTCCACGATCGTCACGTCGACGGGAGGCAGCTCCTTGCCGTCCACCACCGGGCTTTTGATGATGTCCGCCAGCTTGGCGACTTCCAGAATCCGCTCGTCGATGTCCAGGAGCGACATGTGGCAGCCCGAACAGCCGGCCAGCCATACCGTGGCGATCTTTTTCTTGCTCATCGTCGGACCCCCTTGCGGCTGATCAGCTCCATGACGTTGGCGGCCTTCTTCTGCAGGCGGCCGGTGGCCGCGTCCTTGGGCCAGAGCGCGCCCGTCGGACAGACCTCGACGCATTTGCCGCAGCTCGTGCAGGTGGTGGATTCGTTCCACGGCTGGTTGAAATCGGAAATGACGCGCGACCGGTAGCCGCGGCCCATCATGTCCCAATTGTGCGCGCCTTCCACCTCGTCGCAGACCCGCGCGCAACGCGAGCAGAGGATGCAGCGGTTGTGGTCCATGACGAACTTCTCATGGGACCCGTCCAGCCGGCACTCCTGAAACAAATAGGGGAAGCGGACGTGGTCCATGCCGACGGTCCTGGCAACGGTCTGCAGCTCGCAGTTGTTGTTCGCCACGCAGACGGCGCAGATGTGGTTCCGCTCCGCGAAGAACAGCTCCATGGTCATGCGGCGGTATTTCTTCAGGCGCTCGCTGTCGGTGCGGAGCTTCTGGTTCGGCGCGACCGGGGTGGTGCAGGCCGGAAAAAGCTTCGGCGATCCCTCGAGCTCAACCAGGCACAGCCGGCAGGCGCCGACCGTGCTCAATCCTTCGAAATAGCACATCACGGGAATGTCGATCCCGGACTTGCGGGCGGCGTGGAGGACGGTTTCCCCCGGCAGCGCCTCGACGGTCTTGCCGTCGATGGTGAGAGTGAACGGCGTGGTCACGGATGGACCTCCTGGAGCGACGGCTC
This sequence comes from uncultured Elusimicrobia bacterium, assembly GCA_964482515.1. Taxonomy (GTDB): domain Bacteria; phylum Elusimicrobiota; class Elusimicrobia; order FEN-1173; family FEN-1173; genus CAYZXT01. The sequence continues at coordinate 8,150 of CAYZXT010000002.1, forward strand.
TTTCATCTTGCAGACGCCGGCGGGGCAGCGCTTCTCCTCGATGTGCGCCAGGTATTCCTGACGGAAATAACGGAGCGTGCTCAAAAGCGGGTTCGGCGCGGTCATGCCCAGTCCGCACAAGCTGGCTTCTTTGACGAAGGGCGCCAGCTCCTCCAGCAGCTCAAGGTCGTGATGGGTCCCGATGCCGGTGCATATCCGGTCCAGCAGGTCGTACATCTGCTTGGTCCCCACGCGGCAGGGGACGCATTTGCCGCAGGACTCATCCATGCAGAAGTCCATGAAGAAGCGGGCCACGTCCACCATGCAGGAAGTCTCGTCCATGACGATCAAACCGCCGGAGCCCATGATGGAGCCGAGGCTCACCAGGGACTCGTAATCGACCTTCGTGTCGAGGAATTGTTCGGGGATGCAGCCGCCGGACGGCCCGCCGGTCTGGGCCGCCTTGAATTTCTTCCCGCCGGGGACGCCGCCGCCGATGTCGAAAATGATTTCCCGCAGCGTGATGCCGATGGGCACCTCGATCAGCCCCGTGTTGTTGATCTTGCCGGCCAGGGCGAACACCTTCGTGCCCGCGCTCTTGGGCATGCCGATGGCGCCGTACCATTCGCCGCCGTTCCGGATGATGGGCGCGATGTTGGCGAAGGTCTCCACGTTGTTGATGAGGGTGGGTTTTCCCCAAAGCCCCACTTCCGCCGGGTAGGGCGGGCGCGGGCGCGGCTGGCCCCGCTTTCCTTCTATGGAGGCGATGAGCGCCGTTTCCTCGCCGCAGACGAAGGCGCCGGCGCCGATGCGGATCTCGATGTCGAAGTTGAAATCGGTTTCAAAGATTTTGTTGCCGAGCAGGCCGTTGGCGCGGGCGTGGCGGATGGCCAGCTCCAGCCGCTTGATCGCGAGCGGATATTCGGCGCGGACGTAGACGTAGCCCTTTTGCGCGCCCACCGCGTAGCCCGCGATGATCATGCCTTCGAGGACGCGGTGCGGGTCGCCCTCGAGCACGCTGCGGTCCATGAAGGCGCCGGGGTCGCCCTCGTCGCCGTTGCAGATCACGTACTTCGTATCGTTGACATATTTATAGACCATCTCCCACTTGAGCCCCGTGGGAAAGCCCGCCCCGCCGCGGCCGCGCAGGCTGGACTGCTTGATCTCGGCGATGACCTCTTCGCGGGACATCTGGTGCAGGGCCTTGTGCAGCGCCCTGTATCCGTCCGCGGCGATGTAATCCTCGATCACCTCCGGGTTGATGATCCCGCAGTTTTCCAGGACGATCTTGTGCTGCTTGTTGAAAAACGGGTCTTCGGAGGATTTGACCTTGACCCCGTCGCCGCGTTCGGCGAAAAGCAGCAGGGGCTTGACGATCTGTTCCTTCAGCAGATGGTTCTCGACGATGACGGGGAGGTTGTCGGGGCGGGCCTTCTGATAGATCGTGTCTTCCGCGAGCATCTTGATCAGCGGCCCCTGGTTGCAGGCGCCCATGCAGCCGACGGGCGCGATCTCCACTTCGCCGGCGATCCCCTTCTCCTGCACGGCCTTCTTCAGGCCGTCGATGATGCCCTGGGCGCCGGAGGACATGCAGCCGGCCCCGGCGCAGACGCAGATTTTTTTCTTGGCGGTCTTCGGATTCTTCGCGGCGGAGGCGATCTGGTTCAGCTTCTCGATGTTCATGCGGCCCCCTTCGTGTCCAGGCGCGCGCGGACGGCTTCCGCCAGCTTCACCGGCTCCACCTTGGCGACGATCTCGTTGTCGACCACCACCGCCGGCGCCAGGCCGCAGGCGCCCAGGCAGCGCGCCGTTTCCAGGCCGAGTTTGTTATCTTTGGTGGTCTCGCCGGGTTTTATGCCGAAGACCAACCCGATCTGATCGATCAATTTTTGGGCGCCCTTCACGTAGCAGGCCGTCCCCGTGCAGACGAGGCAGGTGTGTTCGCCTTTCGGTTTAAGGGAGAAGTAGTGATAGAACGTGGCCACGCCGTAGACCTTGCTGGGCGCGATGCGCAGTTCCCTGGCCACCAACCGTATGAGACCCAGCGGCAGGTAGCCGAATATGTCCTGGATGTTGTGCAGGATTTGAATGATGGCGTCGGGGCGCCGTTGGTAGGTGGCGATGGTCTTTTCGATCCGCTTCACGCGCGGATCGGTCTTGGGATATTCCTTGATGTCACTGGCTCTGTTCAGCGCGGCCACCGTCATTGTGCCCTCCCTTTTACAGACCTAAGAATTGAACGGCCGCGCCGCAGAGGAAGATGGTTCCGCCGGCGAGCGCCGGGGCGAACCGTCCCAACCTTCCGGGGGATATAGACCGGACTCCGGCCAGACCGAAGGCCACCGCGGACAGCATGGTGATCAATGTCGCCGCGCCGAACGTCATCGTCACAACCAGGAGCGACGTTGCGCTCTGATGGCTGGCGGGATACATGAGCAAGGGGATGAGCGGCTCGCAGGGGCCGAAAGCGAACAGGAGGAAGAACAGCCAGGTTTTTTTGGACGAAGGTTTTTCGTCGGCGGCATGGCGGATCGCGTAGGCTTTCTTCATTCCCCAAATCAGATAAACCAACCCAAAGCCCATCAACATCCAACCAATCCAATTGCCGCGGAATGTTTCAATGGAAACCGCGCGAGAGACTTCCCACTTGAAACCGATGGCGATGAGCCCGATCGCGACGGAAGAAAGGATGTGCGCGAGGCCGCAAAGGAACGTCACGGCCATCGTCTTTTTCAGGGACCAGCGGCCTTCCCAGGCCATGGCGATGAAGGGAATGGAATGATCGGGACCCAGCAAAGTGTGACCGACCCCAAGGGAAACGGCGGTCAACAACAGGTACGGCGAGAGATCGAACATGGCATGACTCCTTAAAATTACGGTGGTCTTTAGGAGAGGTCAGCCATAGTTTATCTTAGGCTGCCGCGAACGATTATGACGGGCGTCATAATCCGTGAAATATTTCACAACCAGTATAAACCAGCTGATTTATAGGCTAAATCATGAAATTTAGGTTGCGGACTTTGTGGGGATTTCCGACTTGAACTCCTGTCCGGAACGATTGCCGTTTCCGTCCTCGGACGCCTCCGTCTTTTTCCCGCGGAACTTCTGGTTGAACCACTGCGTGGCGTCGTCAAAGAGCGAATAGGCCACCGGCGTGATGAGCAGCGTGATCAGGAGACAAAGGGTTTGGCCGCCCACGATCACCACCGCCATGGTGGCGCGGTTGGCGGAACCGGGGCCCCGGCCCAGCGCCACGGGGACCATGGCCGCCACCAGCACGAGCGTGGTCATCAGGATCGGCCGCAGCCGCGCCTTGTTGGCCTCCAGGATGGCCCTGTTCCGCTCCAGCCCGTGGGCGCGCAACGTGTTGGTGTAGTCCACCTGCAGGATCGCGTTCTTCTTCACGATGCCGAAGAGCATGAACACGCCCATGATGGAAAAGATCGTCAGGCTCTGCCCCGTGATGAGGAGCGACAGCAGCGCGAAAGGGATGGACAGCGGCAGCGACAGCATGATGGTGATGGGATGCAGGAAGCTTTCGAACTGCGACGCCAGGATCATGTACATGAAGATGAAGGACAGCGCGAAGGCCATCAGGAACCCGCTGAGCATCCGGGCCATCTCCTTGGTTTTCCCCACGGTGTCCGTTTTGTAATCCGGCGGCATGTCCATCTCGAGCGCCAAACGTTTCGCGGCCGCGAGCGCGTCGCCCAAGGGCGCGCCTTCCAGGTTCGCGCCCACCGTGATTTGCCGCTGCCGGTTATAGCGCTCGATCTGCGATGGTCCTTTTTCTTCCACGAGCCGCGCCAGGTTGTCCAGCCTCACCAGCCCGCCCTTCACCGACGGAAGATAGAGCGCGTTCAAATTGGCGGCGTTGTCCCGGGATGATTTTTCCACGCGCACGCGAACGTTATAAAGATCATCGCCCTCCTTGTATTTGGTCACGTCCTCCTCGCCGCTCACCATCGCCCGCAGCGCCATGGCGATGTCCTGCACGCCCACGCCCAGGTCCTGCGCGCGGTCGCGGTCGATCCTCACCTGCAGCTCCGGCTTTTTATAGGTCATGCTGGTGTCCACGTCCACCAGCCCCTTCACTTTCCTCAGGCCCGCAACCATCCGGTTGGCGTAGCCCTGAAGCTTGTTCAGGTCCGGCCCCGAGATCACGTAATCGAAATCCTTGTCCTTGGACCCCTTGAAGCCGCCCGACGGCGTCACGCTGGTCCGCAGGCTGGTGTATTTCGCCAATGACCGCCGAGCCAGGGACATCACCTGGAACTGGTCCGGACGCTCTTTATAGGAGACGAGCCGGACGTAAATTTTTCCTTCGTTCACACCCGAGCCCGCCTCTTCGCCGATGGACGTCAACAGGCTGCGCACGCCCGGCACGCGGCGAAGGTCCGCCTCCACCTGCTTCAAAATGTCGTCGGTCATGGACAAGGACGTCCCTTCGGGCGCCAGGATATTGACGTCGAATTCCCCCATGTCGTCCGCCGGGAGGAAGTCCTTGCCGATCATCCCGGCCAGCGGCACCATGGAAAAAACAATAAGCGCCGAGACGGTGACGATGACCCAACGGTGCGCTAAGGACCAAACCACCATGCGGCCGTAGCGCTCGCGCAAATAGTCGTTCCAGCGGTCCACCCAGTCCTGCAGCGCGTTCTTGGAGCCGTGGTGGATCCGCAGGAACCGCGAGCACAGCATGGGCGTGAGCGTGAAAGCCACGAAGAGGCTGACCATGATGGCGAAGGCCACGGTGAGCCCGTAGCTTTTCAGGAACCGCCCGACAATGCCGTACATGTAGGCGAGCGGAAGGAAGATGATGACGAGGGAAAGCGTGGTGGCCGTCACGGCCATGGCGATCTCGCCGGTCCCTTCGGAGGCGGCGCGCATGGCGGAGATCTTTTTCTCCTCCATGTGGCGGAAGATGTTTTCCAGAACGACGATGGCGTCGTCGATCACGATGCCCACGGCCAACGCCAGGGCCAGCAGCGTCATGTTGTTGAGGGTGAAGCCGGCGAGGTCCATCAGCGTGAAGGTCGCGACGATGGACGTCGGGATGGCGATGGAGGAAATGATCGTGCTGCGCAGGTCCCCCATGAACAACAGCACGGCCAAACTGGCCAGGAGCGCGCCCAAAACCAGGTGCTCCTTCACCGTATTGACCGAATCCACGATGAAGTCCGACTGGTCCCGGATGACCTCCGCGCGGATGCCCGCGGGGAACGCCGCCTTCAGTTCCTCCAGCCGCTCTTTTACCGCGCGGATCACTTCCACCGTGTTGGCGCCGGACTGTTTCTGGATCGTCAGCGAGACCATCGGTTTTCCGTCGAGGCGCGCCAGGGTCCGCGCTTCCTCTTCCGTGTCTTCCACGCGGGCCACGTCCCGCACGCGCACCGGAACGCCGTCCACGTTGGCGATGACGACGTCCTCAAACCGTTTCGGCGATTCCACGCGGCCGAGGGTCCGGAGGATCAGTTCGCGCCGCCCCTGATCCACGCGCCCGCCGGGGATTTCCACATTCTGCGCCTGCAGCGCCGCCTTCAGTTGGAAGATGGAAAGATTGTAGGCCTTCAACGCGGAAGGGTTCACCACCACGTGGATTTCGCGCTCGCGCCCGCCGGTCATGGTGATCTTTCCCACGCCGCGCATGGTCTCCAGTGGCTCTTTGACTTTTTTCTTGGCGATCTCCGTGATCTCGCGCAGCGGATAATCGCCGCCGACGGCGATGGAGATCACGGGCATGGAGCCGGGGTCGAACTTTTGCACCACGGGCGGGTCCGTGCCTTCGGGAAGGTCCGCCAGGATCCGGCTGACAGCGTCCCGCACCTCCTGGGCCGCCACGTCCTCGTCCTTCTCCAAAACAAATTGGACCAGAACCTGGCTCAATCCTTCGTAGCTGGTCGAAGTCAAAGCCTCGATCCCTGAAACCGTGTTGATGGACTCTTCGATGGGTTTCGTGACGGAGGTTTCGATTTCCTCAGGCCCGGCGCCGGGCAAAGTAGTCGTGACCACAGCGAAGGGAAAGTCCACATTGGGAAAAAGATCCACGCCCAGCCGCACATAGGAAAATATTCCCAGCACGGACAGGGCCAGGACCATCATGATCGTGAAAACCGGGCGGCGTATGCTGACGTCGACGATCTTCATGGTTTATCGCGCTCCGCTCTCCGCCATCGGCTCCACCGGGCTTCCGTCCTTCAGGGCGAACAGCCCGAAGGTGACGACCTGCTCTCCTTCTTTCAGGCCGCTGCGGATCTCCACATAATCTTCCGTGGTCAATCCGGTCTCCACCGCGCGGCGGAAAGCTTTGCCGTCCTCGACCACGAACACTGACGGAACGTCCGCGTCGGACAGGGCCGAAACCGGGACGCTCAGCGCGCCGCTCCGGCGTGACAGCACCACGGACAGATGCCCGAACATGCCTGACTTCAAGACGCCCTCGGCCCCTTCGAGCGAAACCTCAATGGGCAGCGCGCGCGTGGCCGGGTCCACCGCGGGGCTGACGCGCGACACCTTGCCGGTGAATTTCCTGCCCGGGTACGCCTCGAATTCCGCGTGGACCGCCTGCCCAACGGCGACGCGGGCGGCCTGCCGCTCCGGCACGTCCGCCTTGGCGATGATCCCGCCCGACTGTATGATCAGCGCCACGGGCGTATCGGTCTTCACGTTCGCGCCCTGGTCCAAGTAATCGCGGGCGAGGATCCCGTCCAGGGTCGACGGCACCGGCGCGGGCTTGAATTCGACTCCCACCTCGTCCCGCTCCACGAGCGCGACGGTGTCTCCCTTCTTCACCGGGTCGCCTTCTTTGACGAGAAACTTCAGCAGCTTGCCCGGCACGCGGGAAAAGAGCGTGGCCTCGTTCGTCGCTTTCAGCGACCCGACCAGCGACAACGTTTCCTCCAGCGTCCGGCGCGACGCCGCTTCAGCGCGGACCGGGAACGCTTCCAGTTTCGCTTCCTGCGCGGCTTTGCGCCCGCAGCCTGCACAAAGTAAAACCGCCGCCACAAATAAAAAAAGTTTTTTCATAACTTCCTCCGGATTTATAAAACCATTCACGATTCGTCACCCCGGCGAAAGCCGGGGTCCAGTTCATACAATCTTCTGGATTCCGGCTTTCGCCGGGGTGACAATCAATTAATAAATTTAGAACACCCGCGCGCCCGCAGCGCGTTCCAGCGCCGCAGCGCTCACCCAATAATCGTGCTGCGCCTGGACGTAGGACAATCGCGCGCGGTTGAAGGCGAAGCGCGCGTCGTTCAGTTCCAACTGGCTGGCCTCGCCGCCGTTGTAGCGGACTTCCGTGGCTTCCAAAACGCGTTTGGCCTGGCCGACGGCGGATTGCTCCACGGACGCGCGGTCGAAGGCTTCCTTGAGCGCCAGCCATTTCTCGCGCACCTCCCGCTTCACGCGCCGCTCCGTGCGCTCCTTCAAAAGCTCGGCCTGTTCGTAATCCAGCCGCGCCTGCTTGACCTGCTGAGACGTTTGCCCGCCGCGGAACGCGGAAAACCTCAGGGCCAAGCCGGCGTTCAGGCTCTCGGCGTCCTGGCCCCTGTCGACATGAAGCTTGTCCGATTGCGCCGTCCACTGATAGTTTCCGAAGGCCGAAAGCTGGGGCCAATGCTCCGCCGCGGCCACGCCCACCGCTTCCTTATAAGCCGCCGCCATCTCCCGCGTCGATTTCGCCTCCGGCCGGTTGTCCAGGGCGGCCTTGGCCAGCGCGTCGTAATCGGGCAATTCATCCTTCAGCGGATCGAAAACCCCGTCCAACGCCAAGGGCCGGTCCATATCCAGCGACAAAGCCTCTTTCAGGTTCAAGAGCGCCGTCTCGTAAAGGTTCTTCGCGCTGATCAGGTTCGCCCGGGCGTTGGCGACTTCCACTTCCTGCCGCCGCAGGACCAGATCGCTGTCCATGCCCTGGTTGTAGCGCTCGCGGATGGTGGCCAGATGTTTTTCCGCCGACGCCACGTTCTCCCGCTGGATGACCACGCCCTGCTCGGCCAGCAGCGCTCCGTAGAAAATTCGCCTCACGGCCAACGCGACCTCGTCCCGCACGCCCTGTCCGCCCGCTTCCTGGGCGCTCAAGGCCCGGCGGGCGCCGCGGACGGCGCGGGCCACTTTCCCGCCGGTGAACAGCGGCTGCTCCACGGAAGCGCCCGCGGCGAAGACGTTCTCCTCGCCGACACGGATCTCGTTCCCGCCGAAGAAGATCACCGGCAGTTTATAGTTGCGCGTGTACGTTCCGGAAAAATCCAGGGAAGGAAGTCCGCTTCCCAGGGCCTGCCGGTAGCGGGAATGGAACCGGTCCATGTCCAGGCGCGCCTGGGCCACGTCCACGTTCTGTCTTTCCGCCAACTCCAAAGCCTGAGGCAGCGTCAGCGTGAGCGTTTCCTCCGCCGCGAGGGCCGGCCCCAAAAGGACCAATAAAGGAAGGGCAAGCGCCCGTTTCATGCCGTCCTCCTTTTCGCCACGCCGTTCAGGAAGATATCCATGATCAGCTCGGCGTTCACGTCCACACCTTCCGCCTCCCCGATGAGAGCCTGGTGGAGTCCGGCCATGCGGAGGAGGGACAGGATCGTGAGCGCCCCCACGTTCGGATCGACGGGCCGCATGTCGCCGTTTCGGACGCATTGCTGTATTTTGTCCGCCAGGTAGCGGATGTTGTCGCCGAAGTGCTTGCGCAGCGCCGCCGCCGCGGGTTTGCCGTAGATCTCCGGCTTGAGCATGGAGAATTGCGCGAAGAAATCCCGGTGGGACTTGAGGAAGTCCAACTGCGCCGCGATGATCCGGCGCAATTGATCGAGGGGCGTACGCTTCTCCAGTTCGAGGGACGAGACCTTGACGACAAAGGAGGATGCGATTTCCTGGAGCAACGACGTCATGAGCGCTTCCTTGTCCTGGAAATAAAGATAGAGCGTTCCCTTCGACAGCCCGGCGTGGCGCGCCACGTCGTCCAGCAATAAATTGTGGTAGCCTTTTTCCGCCAAGGCCGCTTCCGCCGCCAACAATATCTGCCGCCGCCGCAGCTCAGGATTATCGATTCGGGTGCGCATCGTCATCTCCTGGTAATAATTTCCCGGTCATTAATGGTAGGCCTTAACGCACGTCGGCTTCCATGATCTAAATCAATATCTTTTAAACATACCTGGAAGTAGAGTTGATTCGTAATGTAAATTGTTTAGCGCGATAAACCACTACTGACCGTAAAGTCAGCATTTTGGAATTATTCTGGAATTTATGACTTCGGTCATAGTGCCCTACGGCCGGGAGATGCTAGAGTTGATTCCGTGGAAGACGAACACCTTCTCATCGAACGTTCGAAGCGGGGCGACGGCGAAGCCTTCTCCCAACTGGTGCGCCGCCATGAGGAACGGATTTTCCTGCTGGCCCAGAAGGTCTGCGCCTCCGCTCCGTCGGAAGCCGAAGACGTTTCCCAGGAAACCTTCGTCACCGCCTACAAGAAGCTGGACCAATTCCGCTCCGCCTCCGCCCTAGGGACGTGGCTGCACCGGATCGCGGCCAACCTCTGCTGGATGCGCCTGCGTAAGAAGAAGCAAATCGCCACGGTGCCGATCGTCGATAAACCGGCGGAGAACCAGGCCGGCGTCAGCGCGGATAACCTGTCCGACAAGAACGACGATCCGGCCAGGGCCGCCCGAAAAAAAGAACTGCAGCACGCCGTGACCCATGCCCTCGAGGAATTGCCGGTGGAACAGCGCATGGTCGTCTTCATGAAAGACATCCAAGACATGACGAACGAGGACATCGCCCGGGAACTGGACCTCAGCCTGCCCGCGGTGAAGTCCCGCCTCCACCGGGCCCGAGAAATCCTCCGGGACCGCCTCTCACCCCACAACGCGCAATAGGATTTTTTGATGAGAATCTTTTTCCCGGTTTTTGCATCTAAGGGGAAAGAGCGAACAACCCTCGGCATTCCCGAATAAGGAGTCTATCGTGACCAGATACCTCGGATTAATCGCATTGACCGGCATTATTTCCATGTCCCCCCCGGCGGCGCGGGCGGACAACTCCCCTTTGACTCTCGGAGAAACGGTGAAAGCCGCCCTTGAACACAGCCCCATGCTGCGCGCCACCCAGGCCGGAGTAGACGAAGCCCGGGCCGCGCGACGCGAAGTGAAGTCGCGCCGTTGGCCCCAGCTTTCCGCCCGCAGCCAGTTCACCCGGGGCGACGACCCCGTCTACGTTTTCGGTTCGCTCCTCCGGCAACAGTCCTTCGGCCCGCAGAACTTCGCGGTGCCGGCGCTGAACAATCCCGGCTATTACAGCAACATCGCCAGTGCGATGGAGCTCGGCGTGCCGATCTTCACCGGATTTGAACTCAAGGACGCGGGCGAGATGGCGCGCCTGGGCGAAACCATGGCGCAGGTCCAATCGACCGGACTGACGCAAAAAATCCGCTACGACGGGTTGGAGGCGTCGCTCCAGGTCCTGTTGGCGCGCGAACAGCTGTCCGCGCTGGAGGAACGGTTGGCCTCGGCGCGGAAGGAACTGGCGGACGCCCGGCGCCTGAAAGACAAGGGCCTGGTGCTCGGCTCGGATTACTACGCGGCCGAAGCCATCGCCGGCGGGATGGAAGCCTGGCGCGCGCAGACGAAAAAACAGTTGGACGCGGCGGCCGCCCGGCTTTCTTTGCTGACCAATCTGACCGTCGGGACATCGTCGGTGAGCGGGGCGCTTTCGGACCGGGTTTATGACGTCGGCGGTTTGGAAGATTGGATCTCCCGCGCCGCGGCGGACCGCGCGGACCTGCAGCAAGCGAAGATCCAGGAATCACTGGCCGAAGTGGGACGTCGGCAGGCCGGGCATTCCCTGCTCCCGCGGATCGACGCCTTCGCCATGGTGGAAACCAACACGGAAGATTTCCATCGAAACCCGTCGGACCGCATCGCCGGCTTGCGGGCGAGCATCGCCCTCGGCGACCCGAGCTTCGGGCCCCGGCGCCAGCGGGCCAAATCCCGGCGGGAAGCGAGCCGGTTCCAGTCCCAGGCCCTGGAAGAAAACATCCGCGGCGAAATCATCCAGGCGTGGACCGGGTATCAAACCGCCGTGGAAACCCTGCCGCTGATCAAATCCTCATTGGAACAGGCGGAAAAATCCCTGGAGCTGTTCCGCCCGCTTTATCGCGAGGGACGGCAAAGCATCCTGGAGGTCCTTCGCGCCGAGGAAGGACTGGCCCGCGCCAGGACTACCTATATAGGAGCTCTTTACCAGGCCCACGCGGGCTACGCGCGGCTCAAGCTTGCCTCGGGCGGGCTGAATACCGAGGACGTTGAAACCATCCAAAACCATTTAGGAGTCCAGCCATGAACGAAACGCACGTGAAAACAAATCTCGGAATCGCGGGGCACCTCGCCCAGGCCTTCATCCGCTCCAAGCTCACGCCGCTTTTGATCCTGAGCTCCCTTTTGCTCGGCACCTTCGCCGTCATGAAGCTCCCGCGGGAGGAAGAACCCCAGATCAACGTGCCGATGTTCGACATCTTCGTCCCGTTCCCGGGCGCCTCGTCGGAAGAAGTGGAGCAGCGCGTCGTCAACCTGGGCGAGCGGAAGATCTGGGAAATCCCGGGCGTGGAATACATCTACTCCACGTCGCAGCCCGGCATGGCGATGTTCATCGTGCGCTTCAAGGTCGGGACCGACCCGGAGGAAGCCATGACGCGCCTCTACGCCAAGACCAGCGCCCATGCGGACCTCATGCCGCCCGGGACCATGGCGCCGCTCATCAAGCCGCGGTCCATCGACGACGTCCCGGTCCTGGTGCTGACCCTTTGGGGCCCGCAGGACGAACTGGCGCTCCGCCGCGCCGCCGCCACGCTCCGCCAGGAGATCAGCGCGGTGCCCGGCGTTTCCGAGACGCAGATCCTCGGCGGGCGCAAGCGACAGCTGCTCGTGCACTTCCTTCCGGAAAAATTGTCGCGGCACCGCCTGAGCCCGCTGGAGATCGCGGGGATACTCCAAGCCTCCAACCAGCGGCTCCCTGCGGGACACTACAATTCCGACGGCAAAGCCGTTACCGTGGACACGGATGCCTTCATCCATTCGGTGGACGACCTCAAGCGCGTGGTGGTCGGCGTTTCGAGCGGACGCCCCATTTTGTTGCAGGACGTCGCGGAGATCACCGACGGCCCGGACGAAACGGAACAGGACGTGAAGATATGGGGGGCCGGCGCGGCTTCCAGCGACGCCGTCACCCTCGCCGTTTCAAAACGCCGCGGCATGAACGCCACGAAGGTGGTGGCCGAAGTGCTGAAGCGCGTGGAGCACACGCAAAGGACCTTGCTCCCTTCGGACATCAAAACCGAGGTCACGCGGAACTACGGCGCGACCGCCAAGGAAAAATCCGACGAGCTGCTCTTCCACATGATCCTCGCGACGATCTCCGTCACTATCCTGATCGGGTTCGCCCTCGGCATCCGGGAGGCCCTGGTGGTCTTGATCGCCATCCCGGTGACGCTCGGATTGACGCTTTTCCTTTATTTCATGGCGGGCTATACCCTGAACCGCATCACGCTCTTCGCCCTGATATTTTCCATCGGCATCCTGGTGGACGACGCCATCGTCGTCGTGGAAAACATCCACCGGCATTACAGCATGCGCGACGGACGGCCGTTGTGGAAGCTCGCCGTCGACGCGGTGAGCGAGGTCGGCAACCCGACGTTCCTCGCGACTTGGGCCGTGATCGCGGCCATCCTCCCCATGGCCTTCGTGGGCGGACTGATGGGCCCCTACATGCGGCCGATCCCTGTCGGCGCGTCGGGCGCCATGATCTTTTCTCTCGCCGTGGCGTTCATCGTTTCGCCCTGGGCCTTCATCCGCCTCCTGGAAATGTGGAAGCCGAACAAGGAGCATTGCGAGGTCCCGAAGGAAGGGAAGATGGACAAGCTGTACCGCCGCGGGATGAGAAAGCTCCTCGACCACGCGGGGTTGCGCCACTGGTATTTCGCCGCCATGATCGCGATGCTGCTGGGTGCCTGCTCCATGGTTTATTTCAAGCTGGTGACAGTGAAGATGCTGCCCTTCGACAATAAGAACGAGTTCGAGGTCGTTCTCAACATGCCGGAAGGGACGGCCCTCGCCGCGACGCAAAAAGTTGCGGGCGAAATGGCGGAGGTCATCCGCGCGGTCCCGGAAGTGGAGACCGTCACTGCCTACAGCGGCCTCGGCGCTCCCTACAACTTCAACGGGTTGGTGCGGCATTACTTCCTGCGAACGCAGCCGAACCAGGCGGGCATCGTGGTGACGTTGAAAGACAAATCCGAACGCAAACGGCAGAGCCACGCCATCGCGTCGTCCCTGCGGGGACCGCTGCACGAGATCGCCCGGAAACACGGCGCGCGCATGCAGGTGGCGGAAGTCCCGCCGGGACCGCCCGTGCTCTCGACCATCGTCCTGGAAATCTACGGCCCGGACCCCGTCAAACAATTGTCCCTCGCGCGGCGGGTCAAATCGCTTCTCGAGCAAACCGAGGGCGTGACCGACGTGGACACCTACGTCCCAGACGCGCAGCCCCTGGACCGCTTGATGGTGGACCGAGAGAGGGCCACGCTGAACGGGATCCCAGCGGCGCAGATCGCGCGGACCGTGTCCGTGGCCCTGGACGGACAAACGTTGGACCTGGCCCACATCCAGGCAGAAAAGGAACCCGTGGAGATCCGCCTGCGCCTTCCCGAAAGCAAACGACGCGGACTTTCCGAGACACAAAGCATCACGCTTCTCTCGCGCAACGGCACGCCCATCGCGCTGAAGGACCTCACGACGCTGAAGCGGCTGGACCTGGACGCGCCGATCTATCATAAGAACCTGATGCGCGCCGCTTACGTCATCGCGGACGTGTCCGGAAAACAGGAAAGCCCGGTTTATGCGCTGCTTAAACTGCGGAAGGAAATCGACAAGCTCGCGGCGTCGGAGGGCGTGGAGCTGAAACAATATTTCGCGCGGCAGCCGGACAGCTCCCTGGAAACGGCCGTGAAGTGGGACGGCGAGTGGCAGATCACCTACGAAGTGTTCCGCGACCTGGGGCTGGCCTTCGCCCTCGTGCTGGTCCTGATCTACATCCTCGTGGTGGCCTGGTTCGAATCCTTCACGATCCCGCTGGTCATCATGGCGCCGATCCCGCTCACCCTCGTTGGCATCCTGCCGGCGCACTGGGGCCTCGGCGCCTTCTTCACCGCCACTTCCATGATCGGCTTCATCGCCGGAGCGGGAATCGTGGTGCGGAACTCCATCATCCTGGTGGACTTCATCCAGCTGCGGATGCGGGAAGGGATGCCGTTGAAGGAGGCGGTGATCGACGCGGGCGCGGTGCGGTTCCGGCCGATGCTGCTGACGGCGGCGGCGGTGGTGGTGGGCGCGGGCGTCATCCTGTTCGACCCGATCTTCCAGGGGTTGGCCGTGGCGCTGATGGCGGGCGAAGTGGCATCCACGCTGCTCTCGCGGACCGCGGTGCCGGTTCTCTATTATCTGTTGATGCGACGTCAGCATCCGGAGGTGAAAGCATGAAACCGTTCAAGAACCTGCTGTTGCTGGCCGCAACCTTGGCCGCCGGCTGCGCCGGGCAAGGCGGAATGTCCGTCGGCGCGGAGGAAGCCGCCCGGATGGCGGAGAAGAAAGAGACCTTCATCCTGGACGTGCGCACGCCTGAAGAATACGCGGGCGGCCATCTGGCCGGCTCGGTCCTCATCCCGCTCCAGGAAATCGATCAAAGGACGGCCGATCTTCCCGCCGACAAGGACCGCCCCATCCTGGTCTACTGCCGCTCGGGAAACCGTTCCGGCCGGGCGCAGCAATTCCTCCAGAAGCAGGGATATTCGAAGGTATTTAATTTGAAGGGCGGGGTCCTGTCATGGACGTTGAACCGAAAAACTCTGGTCAAATAAAAGGAGAATCCAATCCATGTCCCTTGAACGACGCATCCGAATCATCGCCGGAAGTTTCATCCTCCTGAGCCTGGGCCTCGCCCATTGGGTGGACCCGAACTGGCTCTGGTTCACGGCCTTCGTGGGCGCGAACCTGATCCAGTCCGCCTTCACGCGCTGGTGCCTGATGGAGAAGATCCTGGTGAAGCTTAAGTGGGCCGGAGAGAACGAAACGGGCGGGTGCTGCGGCGACAAATCCTGTTCTTCCTGAAAGCGGCGTTACCCTAAAACCTCCCGCACTTTTTTGGCGAGCACCGACGGCGTGAAGGGTTTTTGGATGAAATGCATGCCTTCTTCCAGCATGCCGTGCGCCGCGATCATCTCGTTCGTGTAGCCGGACATGTACAGGACCTTGATGTTCCGGCGGAGCGACCGGACTTTCTCCGCCAGTTCCGGGCCGCTCATGTCGGGCATGACCACGTCCGTCAGCAACAGGTGGATGGTTCCCGTCTCCCTTTGGAGGACCGCCATGGCCTCCCGGCCGCTTTCGCACGAGATGATTTTGTAACCGCGGCTTTCCAGCGACTTCCGGGCCATGCTGCGCACCATCCGCTCATCTTCCACGAGCAGGACCGTCTCGCTCCCGTTCGTTTCCCCGGCGGGAGCTTCCTCGGCGACCGGATGTTTTTCCGCCTCCGCGTAACGCGGCAGATAGATCCGGATCGTCGTCCCCTTATCGACCTCGCTGTAGACCGTCACGAACCCCTTGTTCTGTTTGATGATGCCGTAGACCGTGGCCAGGCCCAGCCCGGTCCCCTGGCCCTTCGGCTTCGTCGTGAAGAACGGCTCGAACAGGTGCTCCTGCACGTCTTCGGACATGCCCTTGCCCGTGTCGCTCACGCTGACGATGACGTACTCCCCGGGCATGATCTGCTCGTGCCGGTAGGACATCTTCTGGTCCACTTTCTCGATGTTCACCTTGATCGCCAGCGTGCCGCCTTTCGGCATGGCGTCACGCGCGTTCACCGCCAGATTCATCAGGATCTGCCCGAATTGGTTCGGATCGATCTTCACGTTCCAACGCTCGGGACTTTTCGTGATCACCAACTTGACGTCTTCCCCGATCATCCGCTTCAGCAGTTTTTCCGTGTCCGCCACGACCGTGCATAGATCCAGAACTTTAGGCTCGGCCACCTGCCGCCGACTGAAAGCCAAGAGCTGCTGCGTCAAGGCCGCCGCCCGCTCGCCCGCGCTCACGATCTCCTTGATGTCCCCCGCCATGGGGCTCTCGGACCCCGCCTGGTCCAGCGCCATCTGCGCGAACCCCAGGATGGACGTCAGGAGGTTGTTGAAGTCGTGGGCCACGCCGCCCGCCAGCCGGCCGATGGCCTCCATTTTTTGGGACTGCATCAGCTGCTGCTCAAGTTCCATTTGCTTGGTGACGTCTCTTTTCACCGCCGCGTAGCTCACGATCTTTCCGGCGCCGTCCCGAACCGGCGATATGATCGATTCCTCCTCGAAGATCTTCCCGTCCTTGCTCTTGTTGGTGACGCGCCCGCGCCAGGTCTCGCCGCGTCCCAAGGTCTTCCACATTTCTTCGTAGAACGCCCTGTCGTGCCGGCCGCTCTTGACGATCCGCGGGTTCCGCCCCAGGAGCTCTTCCCGCTTGTAACCGCTTATTTCTTCAAACGCCTGGTTCACGTAGAGGATCTTTCCCTCAAGGTCCGTGATCACCACGCTTTCCACCGCCTGCTCCACCACCTGGCTCAACCGGGTGCGGGCTTCCTCGGCCTCGCGCCGCGCCGTCATGTCTTCGAAAGCGCCGAACAGGTGGATGGGGTTGCCGTCCTCGGCGAAAAGGCCCACCTGCCCCCTGACGAGGACCCATTTCCATCCCCCGACTTTTGTTCTTACCCGGTATTCCGCCAAATAGGTTTTTTGTTTTTCCCGCAGATACGACTTCAGATGTTCGACGACCCAGGAACGATCATCGGGATGTATGATGGTTTTCCAACTTTCGATGTCCAAAACCAATTCTCCCGGCGCGTATCCCAATACGCTGTTCAGGGAATCGGAAAATCCAAACTTACCGCTGGTCAAATCAAGGTCCCAAATGCCGTAATCGGCTCCCTCCAAAGATTTCTTCAGCTTCCACTCGTTCTTTGCAACGGCCTCCTGGGCTTTCTTCAGCTCCGTAATGTCCTTGGCAACGCCGACGTGGCCGACAGCCTTTCCCTCCCCGTCCCGCATCAGCGCGCTGGAGAAAAGCACCGGAATCCGCTTCCCGTCCTTGGTCAATAGCTCCAAATCCCTGCTTCGGAAGGACTGGCTCGCCTCCGGACCCAATTTGGCCTCTCCGCGGAAAATCCCCATGGGAGTCCCGAAAAAAAGCGAGGCCACGGGGCGGCCAGTGATCTCCTCCCCGTTATACCCGAGAAGCTCGCGAAGGGCCTTGTTCGACATCCGCACGTTCCCGTTCATGTCCGCCACCAACAGTGGATCCAGCATGCTCGTGAGGATGGCGTTCACATAGTCCTTGCTCACGACGGTACTGGCCAGCATATCGCTCATCTGATTGAACGTTTCCGCCAGTTCGCCGACCTCATCCTTGGCTTTGATCGGCAACAGTTCGCCGAAATGCCCTTCTCCGATACGGCGGGCGGCGACGGCCAGGGATTGGACCCGGCGCAGTATCTGCTTAAGCATGATCAGGACGAAAACGATGACGATGCCGAAGGTCGTGACGACGATCCAAAAGACGTTCCTGGAGATCTGGTTCTCCGTCCGCAGGAGCCGCTTCAGGGGGACCGTGATTTTGAGAAGCCCGACCGTCGGACCGTCCTTTTCAACGAACAGGAATTCCTCGCCCGCGGAATGCGCCGCTGTCCCTTGAATCGGGACCGCGATAAGGATGGCCGGGGGAGTCTTCCTGATCTCCTGGACCGGCCGCTTTTGAAATTTTTGCAGGGCGCGCAGCGTCAGCGGATCTTGATAGATCTTCCCGATTTCCGACACGTCGGTATGGGCCAGGACCTCCCCCTCCGTGTTGATGGCCGCCACCGACACGGCCTCGACGTGCTCTTTCAATGTTTGTATCGACTTCAGCAGATTCTCATTGTCCCGGCTGAACACGGCGGACAAAGGCTCGAACTGCTCCTTCACGTCGACGGCCACGCTCTCCACCAATTCCCTGATCAGCAGGCGCCGCACCGCATCCCTCGAGAAATAAATGATGGAAGTCGCGGAAAAGACCGCCAGAGGAATGCCGACCAATACCGCCTTTGTATAGATTCTCATGGCACCCGCTTGTCTACCGTTCTTAGCACGTCCGGAGCAATCCGCAGGTCCAAGTGCTCGATCGCGGCGGTATTGATGGACAAGAACGTTTTCTGAAGATATATCGTTTCCTCCACTGGTTCTCCCGCCAAGAGCCGCTTGGCCGCGTCACCCATGGCGCGCCCTATTTCCCGGTACTCACAGAATATTGACGCGGTGGCGCCCCGTTCCACGAAACCGTCGATCGCCACATAAAACGGGATGTTATTGCCCCAGCAGAAATCATTGAAAACCGTGAACGTCTGGGTGTTGACCAGAAGCGGGTCGGGGGACAGCCACAGAGCGTCCGCCGCGCCTTTGATCGAGCGGAGAGCCGCCGCGATGCGGCCGATGTCCTCCACGCGGCAGGAAACGATCTCAATGCCCGCGCTTTTTCCCGCCGGTTCCAATGCCCGGACATACTCTCCCATCGCGTCGGACATCCAGACCACCGCCAGCCGCTTCAGGTTCGGTTGGATGAGCTTGTAGCGCTTCAGCATGGACAAAGGATCCGGAAACATTCTGACGGCGACCGTGCGCCCGGGCCTGCCCGCCGGGTCCAGCCATACCCCCGGCGCCATACCGTAAACAAGGGCGGCGTCCTTGGGATAATCGGCCAGGGCCGCTTTCCCTCCAAATGCGGCGACGACCTTGATGTCCCTTGAAACGCCCGGCTCCGTGGTCTTCATGGTCTTTTTCGGGACCTCCTTCTCGAAAACTTCCTGCATTCCATCGTATGCCCTTTGATAGGGATTCAAGTCGGAGCTCAGCACGGCCACCACGGGCGCGGATTCCGCCCGGGATGGAACCGGAATCGTCGACAGGACAACGGCGGCCAACATCGCCCCAACGACCGCCCGCCTGACTCTGAAAACCATTCTACTCCGCATAAAATTATCCATTCCCTTCGGCTATCGCGGACCGAAACGATAGTCGACGCCCGCCTGAAAATTCCGCCCGTTTTGGGGGATCACGTCCTGCAGGTGCTCGCCGGCGGCCGACGCCGCGTAGGACGCGTTGGTGAAGTTATAGACGCCGATCCGTATTCCCAGGTTCGGAGAGAACGGGTGCGTCACGATGTTGAAATTCAGGACGGCCTGCGCCGGCAGGACCGTTCCCTGGAACGTCTTCATGGATCCAAGAAAAAGCATTTCGAGCCCCACCCCGGTTTCCCAGAACGGAAGGTTTTGTCTCAGCCCCGCCGATCCGCTGTGCTGGGGAGAATTGCTCAGCTGTTCTCCGTTGGTCTCTTCGGTCCGCTGCAGCGTGTAATCCAGCCGCCCGGAAAGACCGCGGGTGATGTTCCAGCGGGAATTGACCTCCACCCCCCGCGACGTGACCCTGTCCCTGTTCACATAGATCAACGAGCCGGTGGCGCCGTCCACGACCTGGCTGATGAGGTCGCGCACACGGTTCTGAAAAACCCCCACTCCGACCGTTCCGCGCCGCTGGGGAAGTTCCTGTTCTATGCGCGTTTCGTAGCTCCGTATCCTTTCCGGGTCGAGGTCGGGATTGCTCGCAGAGAAACCGCTCTGCTCATAAAACATCTCGAACGGAGTGGGCGCGCGGAACGCCTGTCCGTAAATCGCCTTCACGGTTCCGTCTTGCCATGGGTGATAGACCATCACCGCACGCGGATTGACCGTTTTTCCGAAGGATTCGTAATGGTCGTAACGGACGCCCGCGGTTAATCCAAGCGATTGGAAGGGCCACCACTCCTGCTGGATGAACATAGCCCAGCGGTACAGTTCGCGGTGGTCGTCGACGTACGCGGCATAGGGTTCAAGATCAAAATTTCTCTGCAGGCCGCGGACGTTCTTTTCATGTTCATGGCCCAGCAGCAGCGTGTTTTTAGCGCCTTCGCGCCCGATCCGGATGTTGGTCTCCTCGCCGTACCAGCTTGACTTGCTCACGTCCCGGTTGATGGTTCGCTCGGGCGGCGCGCCGGAGCCGTCCAAAATGTAATCCCCGCCGTAAGAATACCAATCATAATAGGCCCGGACCGTCGCCCGGACCATTTCCGTCAGAGGGCGATCGACCTTCAACTCCGCGAAGTCGCGGAGATCATAAGTCATGGTGCCGGGATCGTTGAAGCGCGTTCCGAAAGCCCCGGTGGGAATCTGCTTCCTGCGTCCCCCGCTGTTCCCGCGGACAGTCACACCGCTCTTGGATACTTCGGCGTAACCCGAATGGTTTTCTTCCCCATCCGCGTTTTCAGCGATCCCGTTGTTGATCGCCGCATAGGCGGGATACGACAGGTCCTGCCCGTCCATATGGCGGTAGGACCCGTGCGCTGATACTTCCAGGCCGTTGGAATAGCGGTGGGACAATCCCAAGTATTCACTGTTCGTGCCGTAACTACCGCCTTCCGCCACCACCCGCGCGCCTTCCCAGTTGGACGGCTTTTTGGTGACGACGTTGATCACCGCGAAGAACGCGTTGTCGCCGTGCAGCGCCGAGCCGGGGCCCTTTATCACTTCAATATGGTCGACGGCCTGGACCGGCAGGCTGAACTCGTGCTGGACGTAGCTGCCGCCGTAGAGGTTATCGTTCATGCGGTGACCGTCGATGAGCAACAGGACGCGGGAATTGTAATCGCCGGGACGTCCGAATCCGCGGACCCAGACGTAAGCGTAGTTCCGGTCATCCATCACGTAAAACCCCGGGACGCTCCGCAGAGCCTCGCCGACCGTGCGGTAGCCGTAGGTTTCGATGTCGTCGGCGGTGATGACATACGTGTTGGCGGGCGCATCCGCGGGTTTGCGGGGATATTTCGTGGCGGAGACAACCATAGCCTCCTGGGCCAGGAACTCGAACGGCTCGTCTTTCGCGTTGGCCGTCCAGGCCTGGTTCCCGCAAAGGCTCAGGGCGATCGCTCCGCTCAGAAGATGGCGGCGCAATTTATTTTCAAAGATTGATTTTATCGGCATATGGGGCCTCTCATTGAGACGTTAAGATTTTCGCGACGCTGATAATACTTCCTGGACCTTCCCTATGAGCTTGTTGGGCGTGAACGGTTTCTGAAGAAAGTTTGTTCCCTCTTCGAGGACTCCGTGGGCCGCGATCATTTCATTCGTGTATCCCGACATGAAAAGCACCTTGATCTCCGGTTTCATGGCGTGGACCTTTTCCGCCAGGGCCGGCCCGCTCATCTCGGGCATCACCACGTCCGTCAAAAGCAAATCGATCCGTTCCGTTTCCTCCTGAATGACGCGCATCGCCTTTTCGCCGCTGTCGCAGACCAGCACGCGGTAGCCCCGGCCCTCCAGGGCCCGCTTCGCCATCGTGCGGACCATGTCTTCGTCCTCCACCAGGACGATGGTCCCGGAACCCGCCATTTCCGTTGGGACCACGCCGGGCGAAACCTCGTCCTTCGGCGCGTCTTCCTTTGGAAGATAAATGCGCACCTCGGTCCCCTTGCCCACTTCCGTTCGGATGACGACGTGACCGTTGTTCTGCTTGACGATCCCGTACACCGTCGCAAGCCCGAGCCCCGTGCCCTTTCCCTTGGGCTTGGTCGTGAAGAACGGCTCGAACAGGTGTTCCTGGGTCTTTTCCGTCATGCCTTCGCCCGTGTCGCCGACGCTCATCACGACGTAATCCCCCGGCGGGATTTGCTCGTTGCGGTTAACCAGTTTTTCGTCCAAATGCTCGTTCTTCAGTTCGATGGACAGCGTGCCGCCCCTGGGCATGGCGTCCCGGCCGTTCAATACCAGGTTGATGAGCATCTGGCCGACCTGATGCGGGTCCACTTTAACCGGCCACGTTTCCGGGTGCATGACGATGTTGAGCCGCACGTCCTCGCCGATGGTCCGCTTCAGCATGCTCTCCATGTCGCCGACCGTCGACGGAAGGTCCACGACCCGCGGCTCGATCACCTGCTTGCGGCTGAAAGCGAGCAGCTGCTGCGTCAGCGCCGCGGCCCTTTCTCCCGCCTTGATGATCTCCTTCATGTCCCCGGCGGCCGGCTTCGCCGGGTCCGTATCGTCCAGGACCATCTGCGCGAACCCCAGGATGGAGGTCAGTATATTGTTGAAATCGTGCGCCACGCCTCCGGCCAGACGCCCGACGGCCTCCATCTTTTGCGCCTGCAGCAGGCGCTGCTCGATTTCGATCTGCTGGGTGATGTCCCTCTTGATCGCCACGAAGCTCATGATCCGCCCCATGTCGTCCCGCACCGGCGAGATGATGGACTCTTCTTCAAAGAAGGTCCCGTCTTTCCGCCGGTTGGTGAGGCGTCCGCGCCAGGTGTCGCCCTTCAAGATCGTGGACCACATCTTTTCATAGAACTCTTTGTCGTGCTTGCCGCTGCGGATGACACGCGGATTTTGGCCAAGGAGTTCCTCCTGCCGGTAACCGCTGACGCGCTCGAAAGCCGGGTTGGCGTAAAGGATTTTTCCGCTGACGTCCGTGATGACGATGCTTTCCGTCGCCTGCTCGACGGCCATGCTGAGCCGCGTGCGCGCCTCTTCCGCTTTCTTCCGTTCGCTGATGTCGCGAACGACGCCCACGATGAAGTTGACGCTGCCGTCGGCTCGAAGGACCGGCTTCAGGGAAATCTCCGCCAGAAACAACTCCCCGCTGCTCCGGCGCATATGAAATTCCGTCGAATAGTTCCCGTTCGCTTCGCATGCCTCGGTAAGCCGCTGCCGGAACAACTGGAAGGTCTCCTCGTTCACGTGGATTTTCCGGGTGTCGCTGTTGACGAGCTCTTCCCGCGCATAGCCGAATATTCTTTCCGCCGCCTGGTTGCAGTCGAGCACTTTCCTCGGCTCCAGGCCCACCAGGAGGACGGCGTCGTCGAGGCTCGCAAAGACCGTGCTTAAAAGTTGTTCGGACCGGCGAAGTTTCTCCTCCGCGCTCTTCCGCTCCGTGATGTCCCGGATGATTCCCACCAGGTATTGGTCCTTCCCGAATACGAAGGGCGTCTTCGTTGTGACGATCCAGCGCTCCACCCCGTCAGCCGCCGTAATTTTCTCTTCGTTGACATTTTCTCGTCCCGAGGCGAACACCAGTTCGTCTTTCTCCCAGAACACATCCGCCTGTTCCTTGGGCAAGAAATCGTAATCGGACTTCCCCAGCAGCGCGGAGCGGGGATGTCCCATCAGTTTGAGGAAAGCGTCGTTGCACATCACCCAGCGATGGTCCCGGTCTTTGACGAAAAACGGGTCCGCCATGGTGTTGATGATCCGGGCCAGCCGGCCCTCGAAAAGGTGCGGAACTTCATTATTCATGATGTTCTCCCCTCCTACAGTATCCACTCGCCCTTGCTCACTTCCTCGTGCAGCGCCGCGTTTATCTTCTGGAAATGGCCGGGCAGCAACGTGCCGGGGTCGGCCTGTCCCAGGATCTTCAACTGCTTATAAGCCGCCCGCTGGACGCCGGCGTCCTTGTCGCCGCGCAAGGCCAGCAGCAAATCCAGGGTCGCGTCGGTCGATATCTTGGCCAGCGCCGGCATGATGATGGCGCGGATCAGCGGGCTTTCGTCCCGCGCCAGCCCTTCCAGAAACTTCACGGCCTCGACGGGCGAAATCTCGTAGAGGCTCTGGGCCTGCGCCGCGATGCTCTCTTCCTTTTGTTCGCGTTCCGGCGGCGTGATGTTGACCAGGACGTCCATGATCTGTTTTTTTTGGCGGCTCACGAGAAGCTTGTCCATGTGGGGCGACCGCGGCGCGGGGGGCCTGCCGCCCGCCGGGGAAGGGCCCATCCCGCGGCCCTCCACATAAACACCCCCGCCGGCGTCGCGCACCGAGGTCCGGCCGTTTTGTTCGACCGCCTCCTGAAGCCGCTTCACCAGTTCCAGCTCCATGTCCATCTTTTTCGCCATCTCGTCCCGCTGCTCCTTTTCCCGGGAAAGCATCTGCTGGAAAAGCATCGCCTGCTGGCCGAGCGCGGTCTGGTTCTGTTTCAGGAGGTAGGCCAGCGCGCCCACCGCCGCCAGGAGGACCGCCCCCAGCGCCGCCAGGATCCAATCGCCCGGCGAACGGCCCCAGGGCTGCTTCGCCGGCTGGGGCGACGACACTTTAACAATGATCGGTTGTTCCGGCGACGCGGAAGGCGTGCCGACCGGCGCCGCCGTTCGAGCGGGGGCCGCCGCTTGAACGCGGGCGGTCTTGACCGCGAGAGGAACCGGGGGTTCTTTCTTCGGCTTCATCTCCGCCTGCACCTCAGGGATCTGCTGCGCGATGGAGCGGCCCATCAACTCGAGGTCCGGGTGGGACGGGAAATAGGCGCGCGAGTCTTTCAGAATAGACCACGCTTCCTTATACTGTTTCGCTTCGTATTTCTCCCGCATCATTCGCAAATAGACTTTGAGTAAAAGCTGCTTCGCCCGGTCGTCATCCCTCTTGAGCCGGAGGGCGTCCTTCAGGTGCGCGAGGGCCGCCTTGTCGTTGCGGCCGACATATTCCTCCACCGCCAGCTTGAACGGATCGGCCGCCTCCGCCGCCTGGCCGGGGAGCGAGGGCATCTTCACGTCCAGCAGCACGGGGGCCGGAAGCTCCGGCGATTTGTCCTCCGGCTCAGCGTGGGCGGATAGAATGAATATTAAAGTCGTCATTCCGGCGAAAGCCGGAATCCAGTTTCTCAAACGCTCTGGGCCCCGGCTTACACCGGGGTGACTGCACAATAAAGTCGCTAATTTATTGCACATCGTAGGCCTCGAGCACGTCCTTGATCCGGTCATAGAGCGTTGCCGCGTCCTTGTTTCCCGGTGCCATCTTCAGGACTTCGGAGAGCATCTGTTCGGCTCCCTTATAGTTCTTCAGGTCCAGGTAGACGCGCGCCTGGGCGAGGCGCGACAACAGCTTGACGTCCGGGTCCTTGGACTGAAGGAAGATCGCCTGGTTGAAATAGGGAACGGCGTCGGCGTACTTGCCGGCATCATAAAGTTCTTTCCCCTTCTTGACCGCCGCCTGGGCCGCCTGCTCGTTTTTCTTCCCGCGCAGATCCTCCTTGATCGCCAGGACTTCGGGGTCGTCGGGCCGGAGGGACAGGGCTTTGACGACGCGCTCGTTGCATTCCGCGTATTTTCCCTCGGACCACAGCGATTTCGCCTCGAAGACCAGGGCCTTGAACTTCAACTCCGTCGACAATCGCTGCTTTTCCAGCTTGATGTTGGTCCATTCCTGCTTGAGCGCCTCTTCCTGTTTTTTCACGTTCTCCCGGTCGCTCTTCAATTGGTTCTCGGCGAAGGGAGAGAGGACGCCGTAGCGCACCGCGATGCCGAAGCGGTGGACGACTTCCAGTTCGTGGAGCACGGCCGCGTAGTCGAAGTTGACCGGCCCCTTGGAGACGCCGAAGCCCACGGTGTATTCCCGGTCGTTGGCCCCCATCCGCACCAGGAACGGAAACTGCTCCAGCGGAACGGGCTCCGCCTCGATGCCCGCGGCCCAGCGCCGGGCCGACGATCCGCCCATGACGCGAGAAATGTCCGCGGCAAGCAGGAACCGCCGCTTCAACAGGCGGAATTGATAGGCGACGCCCGATTGGGCCACGCGTTCGAACTTTTCGGTCTCGCTTCCCAGTTTCATCGACGGAGCGAGCAGGTTCTGGACCGACAGGCCGAGGACGAGGTTCGGTTTCCAGGGCCGGACGCGCACCCCGGCGTCGGCGCCGAAACCGGTGGCGGAGGCGTTCGCCAGCGATTGCCGCGCCATCTTGAGGTTCATGCCCGCGTCCCACTTGGCGAAATGCCGCCCGGCGGAAAAAAGCGCGGCCAAATCGTCCTCGCTGAAACTGCCCACCGACCGGCCGAGGACGTCGGTCTCTTCCGCCCGGCCCGAACCCATGTGCGCCACCGTCAGGCCGAGCCCCCATTGATCGGAGAGGGGGTGGACCACGTTCAAATTCTGGAATTGTCCGGCGGAGAATAGCGGCGCGACCATCAGGCTGACTTCGCCGCTCCCGTCCCCCGCGGCGGCGGCGGGGTTCACGACGACGGCCCCCGCGCCGTCGAGTGCCACGGACGCTCCGCCGAGGCCCGCCGTGCGCGCGCTGCCGGGAAAAACCGTCAACCACTGCCCGGGGAACCCGCCGTTGGCCGGACGGCTGCGGAAAGTCGCCTCCGCCGCCATCGCCTCCGAGAAGAACAGAACAATGGCGATGCCCGCCAACCATTTCATTTGAGCACCCCAATGCGGCGGATTTCCTTCAGCAATCCATTGGAGGTCTGCGAACGGATTTCCGCCAGGTACATCCCGTTGGCCACCGTCTCATTTGTCCCGTTCTTGCCGTCCCAAAGGACCTCGTTGGTGTATCCCAGCGGGGTCCCCGTCCCACCTTCCGTTCCGGGCTGAAATTCCATCACCCGCACCAAGTCGCCCCATAAGGTGTAGATGCGGATCGTCACCGGGACGCTTTCCGTGAGGACGTACCGGATGCGCGTGGATTCGCGGCCGGCCGCGAAGGGGTTCGGAAAATTGGTGACGCCGGAAAGGACTTTGTCCGGCGTGGGAGAGGCCAGGACGCTGAAGATGGAGAAACCGTTCACCACGGCGCTCAGGGCTTTTCCCGATGGCGTCGCTTCCGTTCGCGTGTCCACGGATTCCCAGCGTGCGCGGGCCGCGTCGAGGCGCGAAATCTTGAGGTGGTCGGCCTCCGGCGACGGCGCTTTCGAATGAGCCGCGCTGCCGTTCGGTCGCTCCCCCGCGACACTTCCGGCTGGCGCGGTCGCGTAAAGGAACGTCAGGCGGCTCACGGCGTCCCCGCTCGGGAGTTCATTCCCCTGCAGGTCGGCGAAGCGGACGCGCCATTCCGGATAGGACAGGACTTTGATCAGCCGGTCTCCCTGGGCCGCCTGGTCGGCCCGCTGCAGCAGGTCGGGCTGCGCAGACCGCGCGTCCTGGAAATTCAAATACCCTTCCGGCGGAAGGCCGGACAACACTTCCACCGTCATGAGCCCGTCTACGCTCTTCACCTTGCCGCGCGACAGGCAGAACTGACGTCGTTCGCTCCGGGTAATGTTCTGCTGCGAGTCCCTGGAAGACACCTCCCAATACCACGTCGCCTCCGTCATCAGGGAACCCCGCGCCGGAGTATAGGACGTCGCCGTCAAATCCGAAAGCACGACGCCGCCGGACAAAGCGGGGTCCGTGGAATAGCGCAATTCGTAAATGACGCCGTCCCCTTCCGGGTCCACGGAAGGACTCCAGGAAAAAGACAAATCGAAGATCGACGGAAAGTCGCTGTTGGACGGTTTCAACAGATTGAAAGAGGCGGGCGCCTTGGAATTCAGTATCCCGAAGACCGGAGTGGTCGCCGTGCTGCTGAGCGGCGGTGCGCCTGAATCCGTCGCGGAGACGCGCAATTGAAAAGTTTTATAGTTCGGCCAATCCCGCGTTTGCCACAGATAGGTCGTCGCCGTGGTGCCTTCGATCAAGGGCAGGAACGCCGCGCCCGACGTGGAGGAGAGCCACAGGTTGTACGTGTGCGTGTTGCTGAGGTTGGAGTCCGCGACGGACCAGGACACCGGATAGATCCCGTAAACGTCCTGGTCGGCAGCCGGGGCGGTGGCGAAGGTCACCACCGGCGGAAGGTTGACGTTGTCCACGTTGAAATTCGCGGGGGACGCGTCCGACACAGTTAGGCTGGAGGCGTCGACCACGTCCACCCGGATCCGGTAATCCGATCCGTTCGGAAACGCATTGGAGTTCCACATATAGAATGTGGTGTTGCCGGAGAACGGCCCCGCCAGCGCGTAATCGTAGCTGGCGCCGCCGTTGTTGGAAAGCCGCAGGCGGACGGCGAGCTCGTCGCCCGGGTTCGGGTCCGACGCCAGCCAGCCGACTTCGGAGAAGGTGGACATGATCTCGCCGCCGACGGGACGGACCAGGGTGACGTACGGCGGCGCGTTCGTGAACCCCGACGGGCTCATGGTCGAAAACGCGGATAAATTTCCCAGCTCGTCCTCCGTCTTCAAGGCGAAATAATAGGTCGTTGCCTGGGACAAGCCCGTCACCAGCGTCTGAATGGTCTGGCCGGGGTCCGCGCTGTAGGCGTACGTTCGCTCCGGCGAAGCCGCCGTCCAGTCTCCCTCGAGATCGATGGGCGCCGCCGCGAACCGGACGCGGGCGACGCCGTTGTCGACGCGCCCTTTGTCGTCGCCCGGGAACGTCCACGTTAGGTTGATCGCCCCGTTCTCATTGGGCCGGGCCGCCGACAAGTTGGTGATCGCGGAGGGCGGCGTCACGGTGTCCAGCGTGAAACTGAAGGTGCCGCTCCAAACGCCGTAAAGACCATCCGCGTCCTTCGCCCGGACGCGCCAATACCAAACGCCGTCTGCGAGCACCGTCCCGCTGGTGTAAGTCACGGGTGAGCTTCCGCCGGGAATCCCTTCGGCGGAAATCGCGGGCGCCGCGAAGCCGGGATCGCCGTCCACCTGCAAATCATAGGTGAGCGCGTCTCCCTCCGGGTCCACGGCCGGCGTCCACTGGAAGAGCGGCGTGGAGTCGTTGCTGCGGCCGAGGTCCGCCGGGAACGTCAGCGCAGGCGCGAAGGGCGCGTGATCGTAGCGAATATCGATTCGCGAAATCATGGGGCGCGCCGGAATGTCGGTCGACGCGAGATTGGCCCGCAACTGCAAATAACAACGGTCTTCATGTCCAGGCCACACCGCCTGGGGCGTCGCGCTGGCCGCGTAATAAGTTTCCGTCGAACCGTCAGGCCCCCGAAACGAATCGAAAGAAATTCCGTCCGTCGAGGACGCCAGTTGAAACGGCATGTCGGTCCCCGCGGGCTGGTCCAGGAATGTGACGGCGACGGTCTGCCAGCTCAGGTGCGTCGGCGTGGAAAGCGGAGCGTCCCAGACGTCGACCACCGGCGAGGTCCAGGTGCCGCTGGAAAAGATGGTGTAGAGGCGCGTGGCGCTGGAGGCCACGTCCTGCCGCCCGCCGAAGATGACGCCCTGGCGGCTCACCGTGTTGTAGGCCATCCCGTGGCCGTAGCGTCCGGGAGGAACGTTCACCGCCACCAGCAAGTCCATCCACCGGTTCTTGGCGTAATCGTAAAAAGCCGGCGTGGCCAGATAACTTCCCGAGATCGAATTCCGTCCGCCGAAGAGGAACACCTGGCCGTACTGCGGGTCATACAGCATGGCGCTGTTGCTCCGGATCGGGGGCGCGTTCGGCGTGAGGCGGTCTTCCCAGCTCAACGCCGCGGGGTCGAGGGCCCATGTGTCGTTCTTGATGTCCGACATGTCCCAGGTCGCGCCGCGCCCGCCGAAGAGGATCATCCGGCGGCTCGACGCGTCGTAGGCCATGGAGGCGCCGCTGCGGAAGGAGGGGAAAGGGACTATGCCGTGGCTGGACCAGGTGGAAGCGGCCACATCGAAGGTCCAGGTGTTTCCATCCACCGGCGCGCCGTTGGAGCCCTGGCCGCCGAAGAGGACGATCTTGTTGAGATCGGAATCGTAGGCCATGGCGGCGTAGGCCCGGGCCTCGGGGGCCGTCGGCGTGGCGATGAACGTCCACGTGTCGGCGACGAGGTCGTATGACCAGGTTTCCTGGAGATACTGCCCCGACGCGTTGACGCCGCCGAAAAGGAAAAATTTGTCGCCCGCCCAAACGAAGCCGTGGCCGTAGCGCGGCGACGGCGGGCCGGCCGGCGCGTTTTCCGTCCATCCCGATCCCGGATCGAAGACCCACGTGTCGCCGTAGGTGACGTTGTCGGTGTCCCGCCCGCCGAAGACGACGGCTTTCCCCCGGACCGCGTCGAAGGCGAAACCCATCTCGTAACGCGGCGCCAGCGGCGTCGATGTCGTGTCCCAATCGTTGGTGAGCGTGAGCTGATTCTGATCGACCTGCGTCCGCTCCTTATCGCCGGCGACGAACTCCGGCGAGTCCAGGGAAAAGGTGGAACCCGCCGACAGGGGCGCGGAAAGGCCGCCCAGCGCAAAGGCGGTCATCAGCACGATCGATTTAAATGTCATGGGCCTGGCGTTTTCCATCGAGTCCCCTCGCCGCCCCCCGATGACCCGGGAGGAATTCAAATCCTCGTTTTCACCCAAGAACTTCCTTCAGCTTGTCCACCAGCGCCGAGACCGGGAACGGCTTTTCCAGATAACAGGCCACGTTCAAGTCCTGGCGGATGTCCATGAGTTCCTTCAAATGCCCCTTGCCCGTGATGATGAAAATGGGAATGGATTGGGTCTGCGGCAGTCCTTTGAGCCGTTCCGTGGCGGACAGGCCGTCCAACTTCGGCATCATGATGTCCATGACCAGGGCGTCCGGGAGGAGCGCCTGCGCCTTTTCCACCGCCTCCAAACCGTTGGAGGCCTCCTCCACGCGATACCCCCTTTTCTCCAGGGCCATCTTCAGCACGAAGAGGACGTCCGGTTCGTCGTCCACCAACAAAATCGTCTTCATATTATCGGGCGACATTATGCGCCTCCTTCCTCGACGCGTTTGCGCGGCAGGGACGCGTAGAACCGGCTGCCTTTCTCCGGGGCGCTTTCCACCCACACGCGACCCTTATGCAGGTCCACGATCTTCTTCACGATGCCGAGGCCGATGCCGCACCCGCCCGCATCGCGGGTGATGGAGGCGTCCACTTGATAGAACCGGTCGAAGATCTTCTCGTGGTGTTCGGGGGCGATGCCGCGGCCCGTGTCCCAGACGCAGAGCTTGACGTTGTCTCCGTCGTCCTCGATCTCCACGCCGATCTTGCCCTCCGGCGGCGTGAACTTCACCGCGTTGCCCAGGAAGTTGACAAGGATCTGCCGCAGTTGGTCCGGGTCCGCGGTGAGTGACGTCGCCTTGCTTTTGACGGAAAGCGGCTCGCGGTGGATCCGGCGCTGCGCGAACAGCGGGGCCAGGTCATCAAACGTTTGGCGCGCCACCAACGCGAGGTCCACTTCCTGGAACTTCGGGACGAAAGTCCCCCTCTCCATCTGCGAGAAGTTCAGCACGTTCCTGATCACCTGGCTGAGGCGCTCGTAGTTGTTCCTGATCACGTCATGGAGTTTTTTGTCGGAATCCTTCATCTGGCCGGTCAGGTCTTCGAAGAAAAGGTCGAGGGCCGCGCCCATGGCGAACAGCGGCGTGCGCAGTTCGTGGGACACGTTCGACACGAACTCCGACTTCAATTTGTCCAGCGCCTGGTATTCGGTGATGCTTTGCCGCAGCCGTCCCATCTCCTGGCGCTGTTCCTCGTGGCCGAGGCAGCGCCGGGCCATGGCGACCACTTCGTTGACGCGGCATGGCTTGGCGATGTAGTCGCAGGCGCCCAGCCGGATGCACTCCACCGCGCCCTCCAGCGTCGCCATGCCGGTCATGATGTTGACGCAGGCCGGGATGTGGTTTTGTTTGACATGCTTCAAAAGGTCTTTACCGGCCAGCCCGGGCAGGCTCATGTCGGAAAATATCACCGTGAAATTCTCCTTCTTAAGTTTCTGCATGGCCTCTTCGGCGGAACCGGCCGTGGAGACGTTGAACCCCTCCGCGGTCAACGCCCTGTGCCAAAGGCGCAGCAGGATGTCTTCATCATCGACAATCAGTATTTTTGAGGACGACTCTATGTCCATGGTTTTACCCTTTCGCTTGGACCGGGAACCGGATTAGTGGGATTGAATGATCTGCTTTTTCAGTTCCGGCCAGACTTTTTCCAGCGTCTCGTACAGTTTCTCCGGCGTGAACGGCTTCATGAGAAAATCATCGCCGCCGGCGCGTTTCACGTCCGCTTCCACCTCCGGCGTGCCCTGCCCGGAAATCGCCAGTATCTTGCTGTGTTTGAGGCTGGCGTCGGCCCGGATACGCTTGCAGATGGAGATACCATCCACGCCGGGCAGATAGATGTCCAGGACCACCAACGCCGGCTGCAGGTGGACCGCTTTTTGCCCCGCCTCGAAACCGTCGACCGCGTCGTAAAGACACAACCCTCGATAGCGCTTCAGCAGAAAGCGCTTCAGCAGGTCGCGAACGGCGGAATCGTCGTCCACGATCAGGATGTTTTTGTTTTCGGATTCTTGAATCTCCGGGGGGACGGCGATGTTATGCTTTTTCAGGAAGTCGACCAGGTCGTTTTGCAGGACGCGGCGGTGGCCTCCTCCCGTGCTGAAACTGGGAAGCAGTCCGTCATCGATCCAGCGTCCCACGGTGGGCGGCGTGACGTTGCAGATTTTTGCGACATGATAGGTACCGAAACTCTTCTTTTCCATTGGAATCACCTCCTACCCGTTTTTATCAGGAATGGAGTGTCATACCAATGGCGGAAGTGAATAATGCCTAAAAATCAGTCTGTTTCACGATTTACCCCATCAAACAGCAATATCAAAAGAAACATAAAGAACATAACTAAAACACGGGCGTGGTCATGGAATATTCGATTCGTGGAGGTTTTTCAGGCGGGGGATGAATATCTACGAATCGGAACGTGAGGCGAGGATATAACCTTTGCCCGCATCGGGCTTCAGCAATTGCGCCGCGTCCGGGCCGAGGCGTTTGCGCAGGCGCGCGATGGCCACATCCACCTGCCGGTCCTTCACCGGGCGCTTCCAAAGCTTGTAGATGAGCCAGGAGCGGGACACGATTTCGTCTCCATGGACGGCCAGCGCGTAAAGCAGGCGGAACATGCCGGCGGACAACCGCGGGAGCGGCTTACCCAGGAACGCCGCCTTCCGGTCCGCGGGGTTCAAGAAAAACGGTCCCCATTGGAACGCGTGCGGACGGCGGGGACGCGACGAACGGTTCTCAAGGAAGGACTTCAGGTTTCCGGGAAGCGATTCGGGGAATATCGGCCGGCAAAGGAAAAGGTCGGCGACGACGCGGTTGCCCGTGACCTGGGAGCGGAAATCCGCCAAATCCGTCACGAGGAACGCGGGAAGATGTTTCGTCGCCGGATCGCTCTTCAGGCGGCGGCAGAATTCCATCCCCTTTCCCCGGGAGAAGTTTCCATCGACGACGGCCAGGGCGAATGCGCCCGGCGCGGCGATCGATTGCTCCGCCTCTTCCAGCGTGGCGGAGCGCTGCGTCCGAAAACCCTCTCCTTCCAATATACGGGCAAGCAGCGATGCGGTCTTATCGTCGGACGCGGCGATCAAAGCGATGTTCATGGGTTAAGGCTGGAGAATCGTCGGAAAAACGAAGGGCGGGGCATCGAACGGAGAAATGGAATTCAGGAAGTCATGAGCACGATCTTCGCCATGAGCGTCGTTTCCAGATAATTCAGGTTCATGGGTTTCGGAATATAGTCGACCGCGCCGCGCTGCATGGCTTCGCGCGCCAGGGTCTCGTCGCCGTTACCGGTGAGCATCATGACGGCCAGTTCCTTGTCCACCTCGCGCAGGACCTTCAGCACCTCCATGCCGCCCATCACGGGCATGTTGATGTCCAGGAGCATGATGTGCGGCCTTTCCTTCTTGATCATGGAAAGCGCTTCCTCGCCGTTGGCCGCCGTGCGGACTTCATATCCCTTCCGCTCCAGGAACCTCTGGAGGACGGTGCGGATCTGTTCGTCGTCGTCGACGACTAAAATCTTTCCCTTGGATTTCTGCATGGTTTCCCCCTTCGGCGCGGGCAGGAGCCGGTCCACCAAAATTTTCACCGCTTGTTCGAATTCCTTGAGGCCAAGCTGTTTGGAAATATATCCGGCGCAGCCGCTCTTCATGGCGCGGTCCTCCGCGGGCTCCGAGTTCAGGCTTCCCAAAACGACGATCGGCACCGACGGGTCCCGCCCGCGGAGTTCCTCGAGGGAGTCCCAGCCCAATCCGCGCCGCACGTGGACGCTGAGGAGAACGACCCTCGGCCGTTCGTGCTGGAACTTCCAGATGCCCTCCACCGATTCCGGGGCCGTGGAGACTGAACGCCCCGATCGCTCCAACGTCTCCCGCAGGAAATGGAGGAGGGGCACGTCATCATCGATGATCAAAACGTCGGACATATTATCGCCGCTGGAAACCGCTCCCTCTCTTTGATTATCGTAAGTATACTTCAAAATGCGCCTGTTTCAGATTCTCGCTGGAGTTTAAGCTTAGGGCCAGTTGGCGGCCTTGTCAACATATTGGTGCAGCGGCACCCGCTCCAATAGTGGTAAAATTTAACCCATGAAAGCTATTCGAGTGCGCGAATTCGGCGGCCCCGATGTCTTGAAATTGGAGGACGTACCGGATCCGGTTGCGGGCGCCGGACAGGCGGTCGTCCGGCTGCGGGCCGTCGGCGTCAATCCGGTGGATACCTATATACGGGCCGGGAACTACGGCCCGCGTCCCTTCCCCTTCACGCCCGGGGCGGACGGCGCCGGCGTTGTGGAAACCATCGGGCCGGGCGTATCCGACTTCAAGCCTGGCGACCGGGTCTATTTATCCGGGACGTTGACCGGCTCCTATGCGGAGAAGTCCCTTTGCGGCGCGGCGCAAATCCATCCGCTGCCGGAAAACATCGGCTTCTCCCAGGGCGCCGGGATCGGCGTTCCCTACGCCACCGCCCACCGCGCGCTCTTTGAAAAAGCCGGTGCCGCGGCGGGTGAAACCGTTTTGATCCACGGCGCCACGGGCGGCGTCGGCCTGGCGGCCCTGCAATTCGCCCGCGACGCGGGGCTCATTTCCATCGCCACCTTCGGAACGGACCAGGGACGGGAGCTGGTGCTGAAGGAAGGCGCGCGCCACGCGGTCAACCACCGATCGCCGGCATACCTCGATGAGATCATGAAGCTCACCGAGGGACGCGGCGTCAACGTGATCCTGGAAATGCTGGCGAACGTCAACCTCGGGAAAGACCTGCCGCTCCTGGCTAAAAAGGGGCGGGTCGTGATCATCGGCAGCCGCGGCACCGTGGAAATGAACCCGCGCGACGCCATGAGCCGCGACGCCGTGATCCTCGGGATGTCTCTTTTCAACGCGTCCGACGCCGAGCGGGCCGCCATTCACGGAGCCATCGGCGCGGGCTTGGCCAAGGGCGTTTTGCGCCCCGTCGTGGGAGAGGAAATCCCCCTGGCCGAAGCGGCCCGGGCGCATCAATCCATACTGGAGCCCGGCGCCCGCGGCAAAATCGTTTTGATCCCTTGACGCTGGTTAAGGTGCCGGTTTGTCGGACGGCACAAGAAAAGACCCCCATGAAAATACCCTTTTGCATCGCCATCGTTCTCGCCTCCGTTTTTTCTCCCGCCGCCTTCGCTCAAGAGCTCCACCAGGATATCTCCTGGGAAACCATGTTCCGCGGGCAGGGGCGGATTTCCCTGCGCGTCGACCCGCCGGCCTTTTCGCCGAACAACGACGGGCGGCAGGATTCCGCGTTCTTCTTCCTCGGGACCCAGGGCGTCCGCGAAATTTCCAAGTGGGCCGTCGTCGTGGAGAATCCGCGCGGTCGCGCGGTGCGGCGTTTTTCCGGGCGGGGCTCGCCCCCCGGTTTGACCGAGTGGAACGGCACGAACGCCAAGAACGCGGCCCTGCCGGAAGGCGTCTACGAAGCGAAGGCGACCGTTTGGGGCCCGGGCGGAAAAACATCCTCCCCCAAAATCAAATTGACGCT
Source organism: uncultured Elusimicrobia bacterium (assembly GCA_964482515.1). Taxonomy (GTDB): domain Bacteria; phylum Elusimicrobiota; class Elusimicrobia; order FEN-1173; family FEN-1173; genus CAYZXT01. The sequence continues at coordinate 43,775 of CAYZXT010000002.1, forward strand.
GGACAACACTCCGCCGCGGATGAACGTGACGCTCTCCACCTCAACGTTTTCCCCGGGCGAGCCCGGGAGCGGCGTGACCGTGACGCTCCGCTCCGATGGCGACGCGGCGCCGGGCCGCTGGACCCTTTCGATCTTCGTGAAAGGCCATTCGGACGTGGAGGTGTTTTCCGCCAGCGGCGTTTTCACCAACGGCCTGGCCGCGCCATCGTGGAACGGGCTGGATTCCCGGAACGGGCAAGTCGTCCCGCACGGCCTGTATTCCGTGCACGCCACGGCGCTGGACGCGGCCGGGAACGAGACCGCGGCCCCGCGCTCGGACGTCGAAGCGGTGGTCCCGCCGGAATCCATTTTGAAACAGCTTTCCCAGACCCTCGCCGTGGAGACCTCGACCGACGGATTGCAAATCGAGGTGCCGTGCGCGCGGCTGTTCAACAACAGATACAGCAGCGACTTTTCCGATGATCCGGCGCTCCGCCAGCGGCTGCTTTACCTGATCCAATCCTATCCGGACCACGATATCTTTCTGGTGGGACGGGTGGGATCGGAGAAAACCGCCCAGGAAAGGACTGACCTTTCCAGCGTCCAGGCCTGGGCGCTCTATAGCTTTCTGGTGAAATCCGGCGTCGCGGCCACGCGGCTCAGCGTGCAGGGGGCGGGCGGGGCGCGCGGCGAGGACAACAGGATCAACATCCGCCTGAAAGCCGCCGAACCGGAAGAACCGGAAGCGCGGCTGAACACGCCGCCCGCGGAAAGAACAGGAGCGCTGCCATGAAAACTTTCGTCAAATTCGTTGTTATTGTTTTAGCCGTCATCCTTTTGGGCCTGGCCGGGCTGACCATTTTCATTAAAGTGAAGTTCCCTCCGGAGCGGCTGAAAGCCCTGGCCGCGGAGCAGGTTAAAATTTACCTGCACCGCGACATGGAGCTGAAAGACATTTCCATCGGATTGGTCAACGGGCTGGTCCTTGAGGGATTCAAGCTGTCGGAGCGCCCGGATTTTTCCGCCGGGACCTTCGTGTCCAGCGAACGGCTCGCGGTGAAGCCCTTCCTGCTGCCGCTGCTGCGGAGTGAGGTCGTGATCAGGAGCGTCGAACTGGATGCGCCCAAGATCCGCGTCACGCGCTACGCGGACGGGACGTTTAATTTTTCGGACATCGCCGGATCGACGGGAACAAAGTCGCCTGACGAATCCGGCCCGGTCAAACTCTTCGTGAACCACGTCCGCATCGCCAAGGGGGCCGTCGGTTTTGAGGACAAATCCCCGGCGCGCATGAACCTGGGCGTCAGCGACCTCAACCTCTCGCTGGACAGCTTTTCCTTCCTGACGCCTTTCCGCCTTTCGCTCAGCAGCCGGCTGCAGGGCGACGTGCAGGGCAAGCCGCTGTCGGGCGACGTGGCCTTCGACGGGAGCGTGAACCTCTTCGGCGGCGGCGAGGCCGTCGTCAATGAACTGAAGATCGCCGTGCTGAAAACGGCCCTGAGCGCGCAAGGGAGCGTGAAGAACTTCTCCGACCCCCAGGCCGACCTCGCCTTGAAAATCACCTCTTTCGACCCGAACAGCGTGTCGCCTTTCTTCGCGCTCCCGCCGGCTCTTTCCGGCGCGCGTCTATCCGGCGACCTGGCGATCAAAGGCGGCCTGGCCCTGATGAACGTGACGGGCGCCTTGAAGGTCGCGGCCGCGGGCGTAACGACCGATCTATCCCTGGCGATCGCGGCCAAAAACATCACGGGGGCGCCGACCTTCGACGCAAAGATCGGCTTTGCCGACCTCAGCTCGGCCAACAGCAACGTGGCCTCCGGCCTGGTTCTCGGCGGCCCGCTGGGCGGACATCTTTCCGTCAAGGGAAGCACCAAGGCCATGACCGCCGACCTTCAGCTCAAATTGGACAGCGCCTCCTTTCACTACGGGACCGTCGTCTCCAAATCCGCGGGCGACGACATGCAGGTTTCCCTCCGCGCGGACTTGCGGGAGCCCTTCACGAACCCGGCCATTCAAGCCGAGGGGACGGCGGCGAAACTCATCTTGGGCTCGGGAGCGCCGATCCCCGCGGGCTTGATCATGAAAGGCCCGGCGGCCGTGACATTCTCGGCCAAGGGAACTTTGGATAATCTCGCGATTAATCTGGGCGTTAAAGGAAATGATTTGGAGGTCGGCTACGCGGACTATTTTTCCAAACCAGCGGGCGATGCTTTCGCCCTTAAGCTCGCCATGAACGTGAAGGACCAGAAAATTGTGGACATCACGTCATGCCAGGGAACGCTGGGTTCCATGAATTTTTCCGCCCGCGGACCACTGGGCAACGTGACGGCCGAGGGGAACATGAACGTGTCGTTCCAGGCGCCGGTCTTCGACGTCGCCCCCGTCGCCGCCATGGTCCCCTCGATCAAGGACTACAAGCTCACCGGCAAATCGGCGCTGAACGCGGCGCTGCGCGGCTCCTTCGCCGCGACGCAGATCAGCGGGACCGCGGACCTGAAGGGCCTCGGAGCGGTCCCCATGGACGGCCTCACGTTCGCGGGGCTCAACGGGAGCGTGGCGTTCACCCAGGATTCCGTGAACACGGAAAACCTCAAAGGGAAGTTCAACGGCTCCGACATCTCCTTGAAAGCCAGGATCAGCGACTTCTCCGCCATGGACCTCCGGCTCGACGGTGACCTGGCGCAGCTCGACGCCGCCAAACTGCTGGCCGCCTTCTCATCGCCGCCGGCGAAACCGCAGGAGAAAAAGCCGGCCCAGAAAACCTGGGCCCCGTCCCTGTTCGTCGGGACCGCCTACGCCGCTGAACCGGCGGCAGCGCCGTCGCCCTTCCTCCTGGCGAAAACCCAAGGAACGTTCCGCGTCGGGATCATCTCCCATCCGAACTATCTGGGAAAGAAGTTCAACCTGACCTGGCACCTCACGCAGGTCGACGCGAGCATGGCCCGCTCCAACGGAACGGCGGAGTTCACCGCGGCGGACGGGAAGATCCAGAACCTGCCTTTGGCCGAGAAGATCAATAAAGCCATGGGCCGGAACGCCACGGACCTTTCGTACAACAAGATGTCGGGCCATTTTAAGATCAAGCAAGGCGTGCTTGATACGCAGGACTTCAGCCTGAACGCCTCCTACGCGGACATCTACACCAAAGGGCACGTGTCGCTGGTGGATTTGCAGTGCGGCATGGACGTCATTTTAAAACTGCAAAAAGGCCTCGGCGGTGACGCGGGGGAATGGCTGGCGGGAGACGATGGAAGGCCGACGCTCGAACTCAGCCTGATGGGGACGATTTCCGATCCCACTATTGATCGAAAGAAAACAGCGCAGAAGCTCGGCGAACAAATATTGAAGAAGGGCCTTGAGAAATTCATGAAGAGCTACGGCGGAGATTCCCAGCCCGCGCCGGCCGGCGAAACCACCGCTCCGGCTCAAAGCGCTCCCCCCGCAAAATCTTCCCAGGACCAACTGAAGGAAGACGCGTCCAAGGCGCTGCAAAAGCTGTTCAAGAAGAAGTAGGGGCGCATTTGAAAAGCCTGGAGAACCGGCCCCGGAAAATGTAGAATGGATGCCTATTTTCCGTCTTAAGATCGATGCAATCCATGGAAGGGTGCGTGAGCGGTTTAAACGGCACGACTGGAAATCGTGTAGGGCTTAACGGTCCTCGAGGGTTCAAATCCCTCCCCTTCCGCCACTTTCACATATGAAAACTCGCTGTCCCTGGCCGACCACCGAAGAGCTCTATCTCAAATACCATGACGAGGAGTGGGGCGTTCCGGTGCACGACGACCGGAAGATCTACGAGTTCCTCGTGCTTGAAACGTTCCAGGCGGGGCTGTCCTGGTGGATCGTTCTCAAGAAACGGGAAAATTTCCGCAAGGCCTTCGCCGGGTTCGATTTCAAGAAAGTCGCGCGCTTCGGCCCCCGCGAATTCAAGCGGCTCATCAACGACGCTGGCATCGTCCGCAACCGCGCCAAGATCCGGGCCGCCATCGACAACGCGAAACTGTTCATCAAGGTCCGCGAGGAGTTCGGCAGCTTCGACAAGTACATGTGGTCCTGGGTGGGCGGAAAGCCCATCGTCAACAGGATGCGGACGCTGAAGGACTACAAGCCTTTCACCGACGAAGCGGTCGCCTGGGCCAAAGACATGAAGAAGCGCGGATTCAAATTTCTCGGTCCCACCGTCGTCTACGCCCACATGCAGGCCGTCGGCATGGTGAACGACCACACCACCAATTGTTTCCGATACAGGAGAGTCTCATGAAATTTCTCGTCACCGGCGCCGGCGGAATGATCGGCGCGAACGTCGCGTTGTTCCTCGAATCCCAGGGGCACCAGGTCCACGCGCTTGACCATTTCTCCATCGGCAAGCGCGACAACATCAAAGACTTGAAGGGGACCATCCACACCGGCGACATCCGCACCTTCGATTATGATTCCCTCGGCAAGCTGGACGGGATCTTCCACCAGGCCGCCATCACGGACACCACGGTCATGGACGAAAAGCTGATGCTCTCCGTGAATGTCGAGGCCTTCGAAAAGATTTTGGATTACGCGAAGCGCACGGGCTGCCCCAAGGTGGTCTACGCGTCCAGCGCCGCCACCTACGGCAAAGGCCAGATCCCTATGCGGGAAGACCAGACCCCCGCTCCGGCCAACATCTACGGCGTGAGCAAGGTCGAGATGGACAAGGCGGGCCGTGCCTTCGTGGCGAAGAACTCGGGGATTTCCGTCGTGGGATTGCGCTACTTCAACGTCTACGGCCAATTGGAATTTCACAAAAAGTCCGCGGCCAGCATGATCTTCCAACTCTACAAGCAGATCGCCTCGGGCAAGGCGCCCCGGGTCTTCAAGATGGGCGAACAGTTCCGGGATTTCATCTACGTGAAGGACGTGGTGCAGGCCAACTGGAAGGCGTATCAGTATAAAGGGAGCGGCGTGTTCAACGTCGGGACCGGTCTTCCCACGAGCTTCAACGACGTCATCGCGATCCTGAACAAAATCCTGGGCGCGACCAAGCCCACCGAATATTTCGACAACCCCTACAACTTCTACCAGGACACCACCCAGGCCGATCCGACTCTCGCCGAAAAAGAAATGGGCTTCAAAGCCTCGTTCCCGCCGGAAAAAGGCATCGCGGACTACGTGGCCTGGCTGGAAAAACAAAAGGCCGCTGTCCTAGCGGCCCCCAAGTAATTTCTTCTTTCACTCCAAAAACTTTTATTTCACCGGCAGCCCTTCCATATTGGCGATGCTGATCTGCCCCGCCACGACCTGCGCCGCCCAGCGCAACGCCTTCGTCTGAGGCGATTTCTGATTCCCGATAACGATCGGCACGCCCGAATCCCCCGCCTTCACCATCTCCGGATCCAACGGCACGGCCCCCAGATAGGGGATCTTCCAGCGCTCCGCCTCTCGCTCGCCGCCGCCCTTGGTGAAAATGTCCGTTTCCTTGTGGCAATGGGGGCAGACGAACCCCGACATGTTTTCGATCATCCCCAGGATCGGCACCTTCAATCCCCGGAACATCTGGATCCCCTTCACGCCGTCCAGCAGCGCCACGTCCTGCGGCGTCGTGACGATCACGACCCCCGCCAGCGGGACGTTCTGGATCACGGTCAGCTGCGCGTCGCCCGTCCCCGGCGGCAAGTCCACGATCAAATAATCCAGCTCTCCCCAGTCCGTGTCGCGCAACAGCTGTTTGACCGCGCCGTGGACCATGGGCCCGCGCCAGATCATGGGCGCTTCCTCGCGCGACAGAAACCCGATGGACATGAGCTTCACGCCGTGGGACTCCAGCGGGACAAGCTTGTCGTCCCGCCCCTCGGGATGGCCCTTGGCGCCCATCATCAGCGGGATGTTGGGCCCGTGGATGTCCGCGTCCAATAAACCGACTTTGCATCCGTCGAGCGCAAGGGCCGCCGCCAGGTTCGACGCCATGGTGCTTTTTCCCACGCCTCCCTTGCAGGCGTAGACAGCGAAGATATTTTTCACGCCCGGGACGGCCTCGCGGTCCGGGACCGTCTTCTGCGCCAGGATGCGGTGGCTCATCTTGACGTCGGTCTCCGTCACGCCGGGGACGGCGCGCAGCGCGGCGTTGCAGTTGTCCAGGATCTTGTCCTTCACGGGACAGGCCGGGGTGGTCAGCTCCACGGTCAGTGAAACCTTCCCGCCCTGGATGACGACGTCCTTCACCATCCCGAGGGAAACGAGGTCCCTCCCGAGTTCGGGCTCTTTGACGGCGGACATGGCTTTGAGGATTTCTTCAACGGATGGCATATTGGTTTAATTCAGAAGTAGGAGGAGGTCCGGACTTACAGGGCTTCGACGGACCGGATTTCCGGGACATCGTGATGGATGATCTTTTCGATCCCTTGCTTCAGCGTTTGTGGAGACATCGGGCAACCACCGCAGGTCCCGAGAAGGCGAATCTGCAAGCGGCCGTCCTCCGTCACATCAACGATTTCAGCGTCGCCACCGTCGGCTTGCAAGGCGGGCCGGATGCGGATCAATGTCTTTTCGGCCTGCTTGCGAAGTTCCTCCCGCCGGGCCGGTGAAAAAGAAGCCGATTGAGATGAAACCGTGTTTTCCATAGGTTCATTTTACCAAATTAGGCGATGTCCGTCGGAAGGCCCTCAGCCCCACTTATACTGGACGCCGAAGCCGCCGCGCGGCCAGTCGCAATCGATGTTGTCGAAGGGACAGAGCATCCGGCAGGCGCCGCACTCGATGCAGTTCTCATAGGAGACGACGGTCTTCTTCTGCGCCTCCTCCCACGTGTAGACGTAGGCCGGGCAGACCTTCGTGCAGGGCTTGTCGGGGCATTTTTCCGCGCAGACCTTCTGGTCGGCGATGGTGATGTGGGCGTTCTCATGGTCCGCCTTGTATGTCAACCAGCCTAGTTTTTCCTCGACGTTGGCTTTGGGAAGTTCCTGGTCCGCCATAAGTTATCGCCCCTTTCTCATTTTCTGAAATTTCCAGCCCAGCTTGATCGCCTGCGCGATCGACTTGAACGCGTTGCCCGGCGACATCTGTTTCTTCAAGAACTCGTTCACGGCGCCGTTCTTCGCCACGCGCCGGAGGATATCCTCAACCACATCGCCGCGCACGCGGCCGTCCACGTCGAAATAATCCTTCAGGGACCGGCAGAGCATCTCCGGCCCCTCGTTCACCAGGTTCAGGTTTTCTTCGACGATGTGCTCCAGGTCGCGGACTTCGTAGAGGTCCGGCATGATGAAGCTCTTCTTCAGTTTTTCCTGGTAGGAGGACAGGGTCTTGGCGGAGAAATCCCCGGCCTTCTTCGCCTCGATGACGGTCTGGGCCGCGAAGCGCCCCGCGCTCATGGCGAGGTTCGACCCTTCCCGGTGCGCCGCGTTCACCATCTGCGCGGCATCGCCCGCCACCAAGAACCCGTCCGCGTAAAGCGGCGGCATGGAGTTGTATCCGCCCTCGGGGATGAGGTGCGCGGAATATTCCGCCGGCTTCGCGTCCTGGATCAGCCGCCGCACCATGGGATGCCGCTTCACGGACTCCAGCAGGTCGTAGGGGCGGATGCCGGATTTCTGGAAGTGGGAGAGCTTGCAGCCCACGCCGATGGAAAGGGTTTCCTTGTTGGTGTAGAGGAAGGCGTAGCCGAGCATCCCTCGGGTGATGCCGCCGAACATCTCGATGGTTGCGCCGTCGTTCGGTTCCAGGTTGAACCTGTCCTCGATCTTTTCCTTGGACAGATGGAGGACTTCCTTCACGCCCAGGGCGACTTCGTCCGGTGTCCATTCGTCGATGAGGCCCATTTTTTGCGCCAGCAAGGAGTTCACCCCGTCGCAGGCGATCACCACGTCCGCGCGGAGCTCGTCGCCGTCGGACGTCTTGATGCCGACGACCTTGCCGTTCTCCTTGACGCAGTCCCGCACGGTCACGCCCGTGAAGACCTGGGCGCCGGCGGCTTCGGCCTTTTTCGCGAACCAGCGGTCGAAATTCACACGCACGATGGTGTAGCAGTTGTGGGGCTTCCGCCGCCACTGGTCGGTCTTGAAGCCGAACTGCGCGGCCGAATCGCCGGACATCACCCACATGCGTTCGTCCGTCACGGGGCGTTCCAGCGCCGCTTCCGGGTCTTCCCAAAATTTGGGGACGATTTCATCCAGCATCTTCGTGTACAGCACCGCGCCCTGAACGTTCTTGGCGCCGGGATACTCTCCCCGCTCCAGAAGGACCGTGTTCAGGCCGGCCTGGGCCAGCGTGATGGCCGCGGACGTTCCCGCCGGACCGGCCCCCACCACTATCGCATCAAACTTATCGTCGGACATGTCAACCTCGCTTAGGAGTTTTCCCGCGGTTTGGGCGCCGCCAGAAGATTTTTAACGGTCTGCGCGAATTCCACCGGATCGAAGGGCTTCATCACGAAAGACCTCACCTGGTCGAACTTCTGAAAAAGGTTTTTGAGCGGACGGACCGCCGTGAGGACGACCACCGGGATTCCGCGCAGCGCCGGGTCCTGGGCCATCTCCATCTGCAGCGCGTAGCCGTCCATGCCGGGCAGCATCACGTCCAGGACCAAAAGATCGATGGGCAGGTTTTTCTTGAGCGCGTCCAGGGTGGAAAGCCCCGTGGCGGATTCCAGGACCTCGTGGCCGTCCCGCTCCAGAGCGAAGCGCAGAAGTTCGCGCACGCTCAGCTCGTCGTCGGCAATCAGTATCTTGGCCAAGAATTCTCCCCGGGAAATTTATCCTGCGATTTGATTATACAAATTCTTCCACAAAACATTTTTTACTCCTCACAAAGACCGTGAGGACGTGTGTGCTCCTGCGGAGCCGTCGCGCCCTTGGCGCGCCGCTGGCACCCGAAGCACTGCGAGGATGTAACAAAAAAGGCCGGTCCCCCTTTAGGAGGACCGGCCTTCCGTTGAATATATTGAGAAGCTGGGACTATTTGCCGCCGTAGAGTTCCGTGTAGCGGGCCGGGTATTTGGCCTTGAATTCTTCCAGGAGCTTCTTGCGGTGCGCCATCCAGGCGGCCTTGTTCTTGCCGGCCTTGCGCTGGTTGGAATCATACACCAGGAAGCCCCAAACGGCCTTGCCCTCTTCGGGAGTGATCCCGCAGCCGGGCTTGGACATCATGCGCTTCACGTAACGCTCCCAGATGCGGGCTTCCGCCTGGAGCACGTGCTTGTCCGCGAACATATCGGGATCGGATTTCTTCAGAGCCTCGATCTTGGCGTCCTTTTCAGGGCCTTTGCCGGAGGGCTCGAAGAACTGGGAGTTCAGCGGACGGGACGGACTGTGGCAGCGGGAGCATTTCTGCAGGAGAACGTTTTTGTAGGCCGCCTGGTGCTCCGCCGGATAGGTCGCCAAAACGTCCGCGGGCAATTTGTCGGGGCCGAGGTCGTTGGCGTAGGGGTTCGCCATGGCTTTGGCTTTTTCCGCCTCGTAGGAGGAGGACGCCGGCGCGTCGGCCGCGTTGACCGTCTGAAAAAAACCGGCCGCTACGAGGGCCGCCATCACCGCCATTAAAATGTTTCTACGCTTCATGTTCATCTCCTTTACGTCGTCATTCCATTTAAAAATATTCACCAAGCCTCTTCTTTGTCTCCGATACTGAAGAGATAGGTGGTCAAATCTTCCAGCTCCTGGCCTTTGATCTTGTTGCCCCAGGCCGGCATGTAGAGCGGAGGGGTGGGGCCCGTCGGGTCTTTTTTGTCCACGATCGGTACTCCCTTGGAAATCTTTTCCTTCAGCTCCTCCCGCGTGTAGGTGTTGACGGTCTTGCGGATGTCGGGCTCAACTTCGTTGGCGTAGTTGAAGTTGCGGATACCGCCGCGTGCGTCCGCCCCGTGGCATCCGGCGCAGCCGTATTTTTCATACACATAGCGCCCGTGTTCGATCGCGTTTTTGAACTTGGGCTCTTCCTTCGGGGGACCCTGCACATAAAAACTGGTCGGGATTTTGTCCTGCGAAAACGACAGCACGTAGGCCGTCACGGCATCGGCGTCTTCATCCGAGAGATCGAAGAACGGCATTCCGGAGGGCGCGATGGGCTCGGTGTTGTATTCGGCCTTGGGATCGCCCGGCACCAACTCCTGAGGATCCTTCACGAAATGCAGCCGGATCCAATTAGCCAGCGTCCGCTCTTCTTTGGGCAGGCCCGTATAAGTGAAATCAATCCGGGAAAGGGGTTTGTCCGCCGTGTCGTCGGCCAGGTCGACCGAAACCGGTCCGCCTTCGCCGCGGATCTGGTGGCAGCCGATGCAGCCCTTCTCGTGGAAGAGCTGCTTGCCGCGCCGCCACGCCGCCGCGTAGGGCATGGCTTTCTCATCCACCGCGTCGCCGTGGCATTTCACGCAGGACGCCTGCAGCAGGGCGCCGCGCAATAAAGGTTTCTCCCAATGCTCCACTTCCCCGTGGGCGGCCTTTGATTTCGTGGCCAATCCCTGTCCGCCGTGGCAGACGGTGCAGCCGAATTTCTCGATGGGATGGGTCTTGTGGATGTCGGGGGTCTTGGAAGCGAAAGGGGCGTCGGTATAAGGCGTGACGGTGGTGGGATTGATTTGCGTGTCGAACCCCATGTGGCAGGTGATGCAGCGGTCGACGCGGCCCAGGGGATCCACGATGACCTGCTTGATCTCGCGCGGCTGGGATTTGATCAACCGCAGTTGCTTGGCGAGCCGTTCCTTGATCTCCTCGTCCGTCGCCTGGCCGATCTCATCGGTCAACCGTTTTTCTTCCCGCTGCAGATATTCCTTCTGATAGCCCTTCCATTCGCGGATGTTGTCCTTCACCACGGCGGCGACCAGCAGCAGGAACATGATGAGGTTCCCGGCGATGAAACAATTGCGGATCGTGAGGACCTTGGTGAAAAGTTTTTCTTTGAAGGTCACAGGTCGCCCCCATTAGCACGGGGCCGACACTTGCCCGTGTCCTGCACGGTCAAGTACGGAGCTCTATTTTGTGGAAAGGGTGCTCTCGTCATATGTTGAAGTTTAAGCCGGGCAGGGCGAAGATATATTTAATGTTGAAGCCGAGGCGGGCGCCCATTTTTACCACCACGCCGAGCATCATCAAGAGGAGGACCATCGTGGTGAAATACTGGACGTGGCTCAGCGCCGGGTTGCGCAGATACTTCTGCGGCAAGAGGAACCCCATGAAGACCACGATGAACAGGAAGACCGCGATGTAGGCTATTTCGGCCACGCCGAAGTTCGGCATGTTCTTGCCGATGAAATCGTACTTGAACATCAGCGTGTGAGCCGCTTTAAAGAGGATCCCCACCACGACAGAGACCACCCCGGTAATGATCGTGGCCCGCTTGAAAGGAATCTCCTGCTTCACCAGCCGCGGCAAAAGCGCGCCGCCGACGAAGTAGGCCCCGAAGATCGCTCCGCCCAGCGCGAGCGCGATCAGGATTCCGAGGACCCCGCCGATGTGCACGCCCGCCACGTTCTGGCTTCCGAAGAATATCCCGGCCTTGTCGGCGACGTCCACCATGATCAGGTTCCAGGACGGCGGAGGCGGCATCTTGTGCGCCGCCCAGCTTTCCCAGGGCCAGTACCAGGCCCAGCTCGGCCCGCGCATGAACGTTCCGATCACGATCATCACGAACCAGAAGACCAGGCCGAAGATGAAGACGGTATTGGCGAAGGGGCGCTCTTTAACGCTGTAGAAACCCAGTCCCAATTTCGGGTCCGGATCCAGATAGGGAATGGCGATCAGGCCCACGATGATCATGTTGGGGATGACCACGCCCGCGAGCCAGGGATCGAAATAAACCAAAAGTTCCTGCAATCCGAGGAAGTACCAGGGCGCCTTGGACGGGTTGGGCGTCACGGTGGCGTTGGCGATGACTTCCAGAGGGGCGTCCTGCAGGACCGACCACGCCATGAGGAAGATCAGCATGATGACGGCGCCGATGTATTCGCGCGTCACCAGGTTCGGCCAGACTTCCAATTTTTTCTCGGGCGGCTCGTTCGGGAGGGGCGCGGCGGAGAAACCGTCCTTGCGGATGCGCCAGAAGTGGACGATCATGAAAATGCCGGCGATGAACGGCACGAAGATGCAGTGCATCACGTAAAAGCGGAGCAGGGTGTTGGCGCCCACGGCCGTGCCGCCGAGCAGCGCGAAGCGCGCGTCGTTGCGCACGCCCACGCCCAGGAGCGACGAGAACGGCCCTTCCGCACCCAGGAACGGCGTGGCGCTGGCCATGTTTGTCCCCACGGTGACGGCCCAGATGGCCAATTGGTCCCAGGGGAGCAGATATCCGGTGAAGGAAAGGAAAAGCGTCAGGGTAAGGAGGATGACGCCGACGCCCCAGTTGAACTCCCGCGGGGGCTTGTAGGCGCCCGTCAGGAACACGCGCACCATGTGCAGGATCACGACCATCACCATGGTGTGGGCGCTCCAACGGTGCATGTTGCGCATGAACATCCCCATGGACACGGCGAACTCCAGGTCCTTCATGTCCTGGTAAGCCAATTCCACGGTGGGCCGGTAATAGAACATCAAAAGGACGCCGGTCACCACCAGCACCATGAACAAGCCGAAGGATATTCCGCCCAGCCCCCAGGTATAGGTGAAGCGGACCGCGCGCTGGCGGATGCGGGCCGGGTGCAGGTGCAGCCAAACGTTGCCGAGGATGTGCTGCGCCCGGTCGCGGGAGGTGTCTTTCCAGGTGCCGCCCCGGAACATGGAGCGCCAGACCTGGCTGTTGATGACGTCTTCTTTCACTTTTTTGAAATCGAGGGTAGGCATAGGGTTGGGTTATACGGTCACGAAGAAATCGGATTTTTCGCGGAGGCCGGGACGGTCTTCCATGATGGATTTGTCCACGACCAAGTCGCCGTCCGGCGTGGTATTGACCGCCACCCGCCAGAGGGCGCGCGGCGCGGGGCCTGCGATGACGTCCCCTTCTATATTGAAGTTCGATCCGTGGCAGGGGCATTTGAAGCGGGACTCGGCCTGGAACCAGTTCGGCGTGCATCCCAGGTGTGTGCAGCGGGACCAGATCGCGTAGATGCCTTTTTCGTTGCGGATGATCCAAAGCCGGTTGGTCTTGTCCACCGTGACGCCGGTGGGGAACTCTTTGGCGCTGCCAAGCTTGATGCGCTGGGAAGGTTCGTAAAGCACGTTCGGGAACATGTAGCGCGCCGAAGCCGCCGCGCTGCCCGCCAAAACGCCCACGAAAGCCGCCCAGGCGCCGTAAAGCAGGCCGCGGCGCGTCATGTCTGAAGAGAGCGCGGATTTGTCGGCGGCGGGGGTCTGCGCCGGAGGAATCGCCGCCGGGGACGCTGGAACCGGTCCCGGCTTATCGGACGGGGCGGAAGATGGGGATGGCGCTTCGTTGGTCATGGAAATTAAGGGGACCGCGAGAGATTTAACAACTCGGGGAGAAGTCTATCATCATCCGATTTGCGTGTCAAGCAAGCGAGCTGCGTAGGACGGGGCCGATCCGTGAATCGTGATAGGATAAAAGAGGCGTCGTTGACGTCCGCCGCAAAAGTGTCCTAGAATGATTCATATGTTCACCGTCAAATTCATCCTGAGCTTCATCAAATCTCTGAACGCCGACGCCAGCCCGAAACAGATCGCCGGCGGCATGGCCCTGGGGTCCATCCTGGGCATCACCCCCGCCGTGAGCCTCCACAATCTGATCGTCTTTATAGTCATTTTGATGATCCGGGTGAATTTCTCCGCCGCCCTCTTCGCCTGGGGCGCCTTCGCGCTCTTTTCCTATATACTGGACCCAGTCTTCAACAAGATCGGCTATTTCCTGCTGGCGCAGACCCCGGCGCTCCAACCGCTTTGGACCGCTCTGTACAACACGCCGGTCGTTCCCTGGACGAAGTTCAACAATACGCTGACTCTCGGCAGTCTGGTCTTCGCACTGATTCTCTTTTGGCCGCTTTATTTTTTCCTCACCTGGTTCGTGACGGTCTATCGCGAACGGATCCTGACCGTCGTCTCAAAATGGAAGATCGTGCAAATTTTGAAAGCGTCGAAGCTTTATAGTTTGTATCAAAGTTACTCTTAATTTAACCCGTCATTCCGGCGAAAGCCGGAATCCAGGAGATCCTTTGACTGGACCCCGGTTTTCACCGGGGTGACGACTTAATACTAACAGGCAGGATTCTAATGCGCTGGAAAGCCTTCATCCCGACCGTCGTCATCACCGCGCTCATCGCGGTCTTCACCATTTTCTTCATGGATGGAATGATCGAACGCGCCATCGAAAAGGTCGGCACTTCGGCCAACGGCGCCAAGGTCGAGCTGGACAGCGTCCGAACCAGCATCATCCATCTGACCGTGACGCTGAATCGCCTGCAGGTGGCCGACGAGCAGGCGCCCATGACCAATTCCTTCGACATCGGCCGCATCCAGTTCCACCTCGCGCCCAAACCGCTCACCTGGAAGAAGATCATCATCGAAGATGCTTCCATCACGGACATCCGCACGGGCACGGCGCGCAAATACAGCGGGGCCATCGCCAAAAAAGACGAAGAGAAGAAACCCGAAGAACCGTCCAAGGCCGCGGAACTCGGAAAAGAAGCCGCCTCCTTCGCCGTGGCGAATTTGAAAGAGCAGTACGACCCCAAACAGCTCGTCTCGACGGAAAACTTGGCTTCCTACAAGAAGATCCAGGAAGAACAGGCCCGCTTCGCCCAGTTGTCCCAGGACTGGCAGGCGAGGGTGGATGCGGTGAAGGTGGAGGACAAAGCCAAGGAAGCCGACGCTTTCGTCAAATCGGTGAAAGGCGAAAATTTCTCGGGGATTGAAGGGCTGAAAAAAGCCAAGGACACCCTAGACCAGGCGGCCAAACTGCGGGATGATTTCCAGCAGACGCAAAAGAGTTTCAACGAACTGAAAAGCTCGCTGCAAAACGAGATCGCCCAATCCAAGAACGCGCTGAAGGAGATCGACGCGCTGCGCCAGCAGGACATGGACAACGCCGTGGGCCAGGTGAAGTCCGGCTTCTCCGCCGAAGGGATCACCCGCGGGCTGATCGGCCCGGAATGGAACGGCCGGCTGCAAACCGGCCTCGGCTGGTTCCAAAAAGTCCGCAAGCTCATCCCGGAAAAGAAAGCGGGCGAAAAGGAACCGCCCCCGCCGCCGCGACTGGGCAGGGACATTTCCTTCCCCTTCCGGTACAGCTGGCCGGCCTTTCATTTGAAACACGCCTCCCTGAGCGGCGTCACTTCCGGGGACCGGCCGTTGGATTATAAAGGCGTGCTCACGGATGTTTCGTCCGATCCCAAGCTGGTCGGGCGTCCCATCGCCCTCGAGGTCGCGGGAAAGAGCGCCTCCGGGTCCGAGGCGCTGGCGCTGCGGGCGGAATTCGATTTCACGAAGGACGTCGCCCGCCAGGCGGTAAAAATGAAATACAGCGGTCTTCCCCTGGCCGGGACGAAACTCGGGAACGTGGGCGGACCGGTGAGCATCAAGGACGGGATGGGGACGGTCGAAGCGGACCTGGAAGCGCGCGGCGAACAAATCTCCGGAACGATCGATTTCAACGCGGCACCGGCGCAGCTCGAACATACGCCGGACAAGACGAACGACCGGCTGATGGCGCTCCTCCACGACGTCCTTTCGGGCGTGAACGCCCTGAACATCGGCGTGCGCGTTTCCGACACGATCAGCTCGCCGAATCTGAAAATCACGTCTAGCATCGACAACCAGCTGAACGACGCCGTCAAACAAGTCCTCCAAAAACAGCTGGACGAATTGAAGGCCCAAGTCCAGCGGCGCGTGGACGAACTGATAAAAGGCGAACGGCAGAAACTTTTGGACATGGTGAACAACCGCACCGGCGGGGTCACCGAAAAGCTCAATCAAAAAGACGGCGCCCTGAAAGCCGCCCAGGACCAGGTCCAGAAAGCCATGGACGATTTGAAAAAGAAAGCCGCTTCCTCCGCGCCGATCCCCGGCCTCGGCGGCGGTGATTCCAACGGCAAACCCGCAGTCCCCGACTTAAAAAAACTTTTCAAGAAAAAATAATACGCCGTCATCTGCATGCGCCCCTCTTCCGGCAAACAGAGGGTCATGCCCAGCGGCAAGAGAGAGGCAAACCATCCCCATGGCCGACATCCCCGCGCAGTTCGAAAACGCCACCGTTAAACTGAAGGCCAACGTCTATTTCGACGGCAAGGTCGTCAGCCACACCATCATCACCAAGGATGGCAAACGAAAAACCGTTGGGATCATCTATAGAGGCGTTTATAAGTTCAACACGGAAGCGCCGGAGCGGATGGAACTGATCGCCGGCGATTGCCGCGTCAAGCTGGATGGATCGAAAAGCTGGTGGAACTACAAGATGGGCGACAAGTTCGATGTTCCCGGCAACTCCTCCTTCGAGATCGCCGTGGACCAAGGGATGCTGGAATACATTTGCTCCTTCGAGGACTCAAAAAAGTAACGCCTTCATCCCGGCATGATTCTAGCCGGGATCCAAAAACTAAGCTCTATCGGATAATTCATCTGGATTCCGGCTTTCGCCGGAATGACGAATACAAAAGAAAACCCCGGCCACGCGAATCAGCGGAGCCGGGGTTTCATATTATTGTTCATGCCGTCCGACAGACCGGCACCTCACCTAGCGGCGAGGACCTTACGCGCTCTCGAGGATCCTCCGGAGTTTCTCCAGGCTCTCGGCCATCTCCCTGGAGATCACGACGGTCTTGTCCGTGGCGGCCAAATAAACCACCAGCGTGATCCAGGCCTCCCCCGTCGTCTTGTAGTAGTCGGAATCCCTCAACAGTTCCCAGTCCCAATGGGACAGGTCCGCGGCCGCAATGGTCATGCGCCTTTTGGCGCGTCCATCCGCCTTTTCATATTTCTGATAGAGGCTGACCGGGTTCAACCGGCCCGAGGCCGCGCTGAACAGGTTGCCGTCCGGATCCAGTTTCGCCTGAACTACGAGGCCAGCCAGATCCTCCAACGCCGGCGGCAGTTCGCCGCCCAGGGCCGCGCGGAGCTGGTCCTTGATGGCGCTGATCGTCGCCGGAGCGATGGGCTCGGATTCCATGGTGATGAAGAGGATCTCCTGTCCCTGCCGGATGGCCGTGGCCAAATGACGCAACTGGTCCGCCCCCAGGGGATCGCGGCCCGGAACGGTTTTGGCAATTTCCTGGACGTAGAGATCGCCGGTCTTGACCGGGAACTTGGACTGCGCGGCGTTGTTCTCCGGGAACTGTACCGCCCCGAACCCGCGTTCCATGATGTCGAGGAAATTGCGGGCGTCGACGGCGGTGGTCGCCTTGCCGGTCAAGGACTCCTGCATCATCAACAGGAACCGCGCCGCGAAGGTCGCGTCGAAGGACAGCCTGGCGGCCCGCGCCTGTTTGGCATCAAGCGGTTCGCCGTCGGCCGATTGTCCAAGCGCTTCCATGGCGAAAGCGGCGCCGACCGTCCACATCGTTTCCGCGGCGAAGCGCGGAAACTCCTTCCGCTGCTCCCGGGCCCCGAGGGCCTTGAAGCGTTCCAAAGCTAAACGGAGGTTCTCGTTGTTTTCGAAGGGCAGGCGCGCCAGGCGGAGAAATTCCATTTGCGCGTCCGTCATCTTGAACTCCCGCGGCAGCAGGACCGGCAATCCCTGATAGAGGGAAACCAGGTCTGCGTAGACCAGGTTGCTTTGGGCCTGGTCGTAGGCGCGTTGCATGGCGAACACATCGATCGGCATGCGGGTCCCGAGGGTCTCGTTGCGGGAATAAACCGCGTGCCAGATATCGTCCATGTAATGGATCTGGTCCTTATAGCGACCGACGGTAGAGTCGGAAGGACCGCGGCGGGGTTGCGAAGGAGCCCCGCGGTTTATCACCCAATGAAACAGCGGAATGACAAGCAGCAGGAGCGCAACGACGAGAATTGTCGTGCCGGGGACCATCGCCTGGGCCAATGCCACGTCGCCCAGCCGCGCGGCGACGGAAACGGCCGACAAAGCGCCTCCCAGCATGGCGGAGACCGACCCCGTCATCGCGCTCAACATGAAGACGAAGCGATTCAGCTCCGCCCGGCCGAAGAGATCGCCGTCCTCGTTGAAGAGGCCGCGGAGCGCCGGGAAGTTGTTGTAGATGAAGCCCAGCCCGCGATCGCCCAACAGACGGTCGTCAAGCAAATGCGGCAGAGCGACGGCCAAGGTCGCGGCTAGGAGAGTGTTGCCCAGCCGGAATTCGACCGGCGACAGGAAGAAGGCGGCCAACCCCAGCGCCACGGGGATGACGAACTCCGTCAGGGCCGCGCCGCGGAAAGACTTCCGGTAGTCTTCACCCGCGAACCAGGAACCGACGGAAGAGGCGGACGGCGAATCGGGAAGACCGTTCACGGTTGTCCCGGGCGTGCGCTGGTCCAAATAAAACGGCACGCCCGCGCGCCGGGCCGCCGTCGCCAAGACTTTGACGGGTCGATTTGTTTGATAGAGGACATCCGAGGGCTTGATGACCGCGCCATTCGTATTGTCCTGCTCCAGCGTCATGAACTCGGAGGTGAGTTGCTTGGAATTGGAGATCGAAATGAAACTGATGTTCCGGACGGGGGCCAGCAATTCTTTCATTTCATAAACGTTGCCGCTGACCTGAACATCCAGTCCGATGGGCATCGCGGTCGTACCGCGGACGCCCAATGCGCGCATCAACCAGCGCCACACAGGGCCATTGAACAAGCCGACCATCCATTGCCTGAACCGGCCGTAAACAGGCGCCAGTCCAAGATCGCCCAGGACGGCCATGGCGCGGTCCACTTCCTCATAATTCCGGACGCCCTTCAAGACAAGCTTGACGTTCGCATGTCTCGCCGCGACGCGCGCGATGACTTCCAGGTCGAGACGGAAGAAATCCTTATCGACATTCAGGCCTTTGGCCAGCCCATGGCTGCCGAAGTCCGGGTTCGCTTCGGTGGTTTCGAACTCCGCGCCGCGTGACAAGCCGCGGTAATCGATAGACAGACCATCGTCGGTCCCGATGACCAGAGAGCGGCCCCGGCGCCCGGACTCGATCGCCGCCGCTTCCAAGGCTTGCTCGAGCCGCGCCTCGTAATCGGCCCGGTCCATGGCCCGGTAATGAACGCCGAATCCCATCCGGACGCCCGCAATGTTGATTTGATCGTAGTCGACCGGCCGGGCATAGCTTTCCGCCCCGCGATCGATGATGAAGTCGAACCCGACCGCCTCTTTCGCGTGCCGTGGGACCTTGAATCCCCTCTTCGTCAGGTTGGTCGCCACCTTCTCATAGGCTTCAATTACGACCGACACGGAGTCATAGCCCATGTTCCTGAGGATGACACCGTAGTTTTCCTGGCCGCGAACAGAGGGATCGTTGCCGCAGAAACCGGACTCGATGTGCGTCCCGTGTTTCTTGTTGTAGTCCCGGATCACCTTGACGATGCGGGCGTTCCACCGGAGAACGGACGGACTGTAGGCTGTCACCGCGTTCTTCAGCCAGGCGTGGCTGGTGTTGCGGTCGATCTTTCCGATGGTCTGCAGGCCGTCGTTGCCGCCGGTGGAGATGAAGTCGATCCCCTGGTCGAGAAAATCCTCGATGTTGATCGAGTTCGTGGGGATCTCCGTCATGATGCCGCGTTTCACCATGTCCTTGGTGAGTCCGGCGGCGTCCATATGCCTCAACAGCGCCGCCACGTCCTCCGGCCGGCGAACCACCGGCGCGAACACGGCCAGCTTCGACCGCTTCGTCGCCGCCACCCGGCGGATGGCTTCCAACTGCCACCTCAGCGTTTCAGGATGGGCGAGCAGCAGGTCCAAGCCCCGCATGCCCTTCATCGGGTTGCGCTCATCATTCACATACCGTTCGGCGCCGCGGACGTTGTTGTATTCATCGCTTTTGCGATCGTCCAAACGAATGTACAGCCGCTTGTCCAAAAGACCGATCACTTCGCCTAAGATGCGGCGGTCCTTCCGCGCGAAGATCTTCCAGGGCTTATCAAGGTCCGCATACAGCCGCTTCAACTGTTCCAGCGTCTCCTGGTCACCGAGCCCGACCTCATAATAATGGTCGACGAGTTCGAGCGTCCTCAGACGGAGGGCCGCGTCGCCGATCTGCTGGGCGCGGAACACGACCTCCTCCTTCGGCGCGTTCAGCGTCTCCGCCGTGGCCTGGAGCCATTCGGCCAGGATGGAGATATAGAAGTCCTCGCCCGAATTGTACCCGGCCGTCAGTTCCTGCACGTAGCGGAACAGGTAGGCGTCCGTGTTCTGCAGCCACGAATTCAAGACGGAAACGTAGTAGTCCTCGATGGTTTTATAGCCGGAGGACTCGTCCCACGTTAAATCACTTTCGCTCTTTCCCACACGGCGGAGCCATTGCTTGAAGAGATCATGGTCGAACCCTCGCCCGTCGTTGTGGGCGGAGATGATCATCTCCGCAATCTTTTCCGCAATCCGGACTTCGGCCGTTTCATTACCGATATCCAAGGTCGGACCATCTACCTGCTCGCCGTTCAGTTTCCTGACCGTGTTGTCGTATTCCAGCAATAGGTCCGGGTAAACGCCGATGGCGGCGAGCGCGATTTCCAGGCGCTCCAGGCCGATGCCTTTATAGGATGGGATCTTGCTCAGGACCCACTGGGTAAAGGCTTTGGGCACGGTGGCCACGATCGTGGCGGAACGGATGCCTTCGGAGTCGGGAATGTCCCGCACGTTGAAATCGTTGCCTGCGACCGTAAGCTGATGGTCCATCCCGAGAAGAATTTTGCCGCGCTCGGCGTCAATGGTGACTTCCGTCCCCTCGGGGATCGCCTCTTTCAACTGTTCCATGGTGACGTCGGGAATGCCCGTCATCGCGATCAGTTGATATTCGGACGCCACGATCATGGTATGGGAGTTCGGTCCGCCCTTGATGGCCATGATGCCTTTGGCCGCGATCATGGCGCTGTTCATGTCCGGATCGCTTTGCTCGGTGATCATGATCTTGCCGATGGCTTTCGCCAGAGAGTCGGGCGACTTGTCTTCCACCCAAACGATCTTTCCCTGGGCCGTGCCGCCCGTCTTGGCGATGAACTCATAGGGCAGCACGCGCCCTTCGCTCATCGCTTTTTCAAAGGCCTTATCGGTCACGATGACCTTCTTGAGTCGTACCACGTCCTGGTCCTGGGCGCTGAACACCGTTTCGGGGCGGGCCTGCGTGCTGGCGATGGTCCAATCCGCCCGCGGGAAACCGCGTCCATCCAGCAGGACCTCATCCGTCTCGGGATCGCGCAGGTATATGATGCCGCCGTTCGCGTCGCGCTTTCTCCGGAAAGCGCCTTCCAGGTCGACATACCCCTCATAGAAATCATGCAGGTGTCTGAAATAGCGGGCGGCGTCGGTCACAACCTGCCCGTCGGTGATGGAGAACTCCCGTTTTTCCCCGTCATCCAGGCGGACCTTCTTCTTGCCGCGGCCGTCGGCTGTTTCGACGACCTTCCACGTCCTGTCCCCTTTTTGGCGGACGAGCACGGTCTTTCCGTCATGGGTGACGATGTACTTGCTGCCGCTTTCCTGGCCCGAGACCAGCAGCTCCCCCTGGCCCTCGGTGGCGTTCATGCTGATGGACGGGAAACCCGTTTCCCGGTCGACGGAGAAGGCGATGAACGACTCCTCCGAAAGGAACATGACCTGGAAAAGCGTGCTTATCTGAATGTTCTCGTCAAACGTCGGCAGGCCTTGGTCGAAACGGTAATCGATGGCCCGCTTGTTGAACAACGACGCTTGGTTGAAGACCCAGCTGTTGATGATGTTGTCCAGCCCTTCGGGATCGTCCCCGTTCGGGGCCGCCGTCACGAAGATATAGGTGTCTTGACGGCCCGCAAAGGAAGCCTCTTCGCTGTCTTCGCCCACGGCCGACGACCGGATGGCGAGAACCAAGTGGCTCACCGGGACATCCAGCCTCTGAGCCAGAAGGCGAAGATCGTTTTTCATCTTGGCGACCAAATCGTCCGGCACCTGCAGATTGCGGGCGGCGATGAGCAATTTGTTCGATTCCTGGGCAGAAAGGTTCTCGAAGTCCGCCTGCAAGCGCTGCAGATCGCGTTCGATGGTTCCGACGTGCCGTTCCAGGGAAACCACGTCCGCGTCCGCGTCGGCGGCCTTTTTGTCCTTGATCTCCTTCAGTGCCGCGCGAAGCTGTTGTTCTTTGTCCGCTTTATCGCTCTTGATACGGGCGACTTCCTTATCCAGGTCCACCCCGACGGCCATGAAGTATTCCCGCAGGCTGCCGGCATGGTGATTCAAGATGTCCTGAGAGAGTCCTTGCATTATTTGGATCGTCGCTTCCAATTGTTCTATGGCGGTGCGCCTGTCCGCGCCTTCATCGAGAACTACCCGCAACGATTGGAGTTCTTGGATAAGATGTTCCGGGACACCCCGGGTCGGCCCGTTCAATTCCGCCCGGTGACTGGCCACGAACCGCAGCAGCAAATTCACCTGGGAGTCGAGATGCTGACGGAATCCATCCAAAGTGTTCCGGTTGAAGAGTTCCTGGAACGTATCCCCGCTGGAGAAGAAATTGGGCAGCGTCACGACATGCGGCGCGAACATCATTTCGCCCGTATGCGCCGCCTTGCCGCCGAAACCCACTTCATCCTGACGTCCCACCTCCGTATCCCAAACCATCCACCGCCCCTCAAAAGCCGGGTCCTTGGACCACTTGGGATTCAGACTGTAGGTGACGATCGTTTTCGGCCCGGACTTCCCGTTTGTTTCCTCATCGAAGACTATTTTGGCGTCATCGGCCAACTTCGCTCTCAGCGCATCAACGTTTTCGCTGGGGGTGGACTCCCTTCTGAGGATGGCATCCGCATGTTGGCGATGGAAGCGCTCGAGGAGCCGGGCGGCCCGGTCTTCGCTGATCCAACCGTAATATCCGAATTGCTTCTTCATGTACTCGCGGAGGCGCCGCACATCCAATATCTTCCCGCGCTGCAAGACATCGGAAATCACCAAGGTGACGTCTTGATCGCTCAAGAAGTAGGGGGCGGAAGCGTTCTCCGGCGTGTCGTTCGCTTTGACCACCTTCGTCAGATTGAAGAGCGTCTTGGTGGCGTCCAGCCTGGAGGTTTGCACAGGGAATAGCCCGGCAATCCGCCGCTTGAGAAGGTTTTCTTTGCTCCCGGAAACAAGGATTTCCAACGCGCGCGTATCGATATCGTCGCCGTGCTTCAATTTTGCCAGCGCGCCTGCGACAAGGGACATGAGAACTTTCTTGCGGCCGGTGATAAAAAGAAAGTCCAAGAATTCCCTGTTAAGAACAATACGCCCGGCATCCCGGTCGAGGTCAAAATAAGCGCCCTGTGTCTCTCCGATGGCGATTTCCGTGTTCTCGAGAACATCCGCCAGGTCCCTTAACTCCCAATACGCCGGTTTGTCCCCGCCGTAAAGGCGCAGGAAGTTCAGTGTCAACGGGTAGAGCTTGTCGTACTCGCCGAGGAAGAGCTCTCCCGGCTTGACATCTTCATGCCCGGGGATGCGATCGGTTTTCGGCAGCACGATGAGGTCCGTTCGGTCTTTTCCCTCCGGCCGAAACTGTCTCATCCGCCTCGCGCTTAAATAATTCCGCACGTCTCCCTGCGGCGCGAAAACTTCAACGCCGACGGCCAACACGCGGACGAGGATGCCAGCGACGCTCCAAACGAATACGACTGTGGATAAAACGGAATTAGTTCCAGGGGCGAGATAAGGAAGGATGACGAACACGAGGAGCAGGGTTCCAACGAGGATATTGCCGAAGGCTCCGGCCAAAAGAGGGGAACCGCGGATGCCGTTTACCCGCCCAACCCACACATCGGGCAAGTGCAATCCCTGGCCCGCGAGCAGGGCCCCGATGGAATGGAAAAGTTCGTGCTCCGGGGTGATGCCGAGAACGAACAACGCGAAGCGAAGCGGGATACGCACGAAATTCGGCGTATTGTCCAAAATCCTCGATAAGGCGAGGTTGGCTGTTTGCGCTGCATCGGCCGGAGCATTCGCCAGGTCTTCCAACCGCTCGATCTCGTCTTCCAACTCGGTGATATGGTCTTGCCGCTTTGTTCTCAGCTCGTCATCAATCCTGACCAAAGCCTTGCGGTAGAAGCCGGCCGATAGGGCGTAGGCCCTGGCGGCTTCGGCGAATTTCTCACGCCCCGCGCCCGTGGCCTGGCGGTCAAGTTTGACGCCCTCTTTCGATAGCGCTTGAGCGGCCTTCTCATACTTCTCACCCAGGAAATCGCTTAGCAGCATGTAGATTCGCCGGGACTGAAGGGAGTTCTCGCGAAGAGGTGTAAGAGCGAGGGACTTTTCAAAATACGACAAGGCGTCTTCGTTATGGGTCTTTGAAAGCTCTCCCTTTTCGTCCGTCGCCGTGACAAGCAACTTCATCCCGATGGCGTGTTCTCTTTCCGCCAGATAATGGTCTCTAAGGCGGCCTTCGGGCGCAAAAGCGGCGGCTCGTCCAAAAGAATCTATGGCTTCGTCGAATTGCCTGAACGCAAGATAGATAAGCCCGGCCTCATGCAAAGCCTCGGAAAGTATCACGTTCGGCCTGTTGGGTAACAGGAAGCGGCGCATCATCCCCCAGAACCCGCCCATCTCCTTGGCGATTTTTTTCCTGATGGCCGGAAGTTCGGTTTGATAGGTGATGGTGAAAACCCGGATATCGCCGGAAGACGACGCCCGGACGCAGTCCATGGTGAACTCGCCGGTTTCGGGATTGAAAACAGGCGCCTTCATCCCGGCCCACTGGTTCTCTTTGATGGCCCCCGCATCGATCACGTAATCATTGGCCGGGACCAGCTCGTCCTGGGTGAAGACGTGGTCCCAATGCCAGGACCCTTCCGCCAATTCGGTCCCTGGAGCGAAGATATTAAACTTCGCGAGCTCTTGTTGCTCATCTTCCGTGAACGATTGTCCGTCTTTGTCAAGGTCCGCCAGTTTGTTGTCTTCCTTGAGCCGTTTGGCCGAAGCCAGGCGGGCAATGCTCTTACCGCCGATGGCCTTCACGATGGCGGTCCCCATGACGCATTCCGCCGTGCCGCCGCGCCCCGTCACGAAATCCAGGGCCCTGTCATGCCACAGCGTAAACGTAATTACCGGAGTCAAATCGCCGTCCGCCAAGAGGATCAGGTTTCCCAATTCTAAAACGCCGTTCTTTTTAACGCCCGCATTGAGCTTTTCGTAGGCTTCTGTCATCTCTTTTGTCAATTGACCGTAATTTTCAGCATCCGGCCGCGCGGCATCCAGCTCCCTGAACGCCCGGACAAGATCGCTCAGCAACGTATTCTCATCATAATCGATGCCGGCTTCCACCATTTCCACGATACGACGGACGTGGGAGGGCCGCATCAGGATGGCGCCGCGCAATTGTGAAATGGTCTTTCCCATGGACGAAGCGATGGCCGACAGGTTTTCCCGGGCGGTTTTATCAAAACCGATATCGGCGTCGCGCGCAGCCCGGCTCACTTGCCATTTTTCCATGTACACGTCGGGAACGCTGAGGAAACCGGGGCGGCCGTCAACGAATTCGCCGTTGCCCGCGATGCTGACGCTGTTCCAGACAGAGTCCGAAACGGCCCCGTTCGTCAACTCCATGACATCGGTGACTTGTGCGGTGTCCGCCATACGCGCACGGGCCGCGCTGTTGGATACACCGTTGAAGCCCGCCCCGAGGGTTTCTCCGTTGGGCAACATCGGCGCTTCATCGCGCGTGCCCTCGCCGGCGACCATGATGGCTCTCAGCCATTTGATCGAATTGTAATATTGCTGCAAAGCGTAGGCGGCTGCGCCGTCGGCGCGCTTTTTAGTGAATTCGCCCGCTTTCCCCAGGTTGTTCAGCCAAGGGAAGACGGACAAGGTGCTCATATTGACGGCGTGCAACAAGTCCCACTGCTGTTCGTAAAAACCTTTCTCCGTGCCGGGTCGCCTTTCGGACAGGACCCGCGCCACTTTCACGCTCTTCACCGTCACCTGCGGGTGGATGTCTTTAACGGGAACCAATGCGTCCTTGATCAGGGAAAGATCCGCATCTTCTTCACCGTGAACTACGCTCAGGAAATATTTTTTAGGATTACGAATGATCCGGAACAGCGCGAGAATAGCGACGCCGATGTTGTTGATATAGTGAAGGCCCGTGTGCGCGAGGACATATAGTCCGGTGGGGAGGTAGACTAAAGCGGAAAGTGCGTCGTCCATCTTCGAGGTCGCGGGCGGCGCGTTGGGAAGACCGCTGAGCGCGCCAAGGCCCGCCCAAGCCATTACGGCCCAGGAAAACAGGTGCATCCCGAACAGCTTCAGTTTTACCTGGCGCAGATCGCTCTCCCAGGTCTCCGGCGCGACTTCCTGGAGCTTGACCTTGTGCATTTCGCCCAACTGCAGGGATAAGTAGGTCCCGACAATGAGATACGTGACCAGGAAAACCAGCACGCCGGCAGCGAGGGCCGCATTAAAGGAAGCCAGAAACACTTGCGCGGCGATGCTGGAGGCCGCCAGTCCGGCCAGGAGGGAAGGGAGCAGGGTCACAAGCCCCAAAGCAGGGCTCTCCCATTCCGACAAGAAAGTTTGGTACCACCAGGGGCCATTGAGAACGCTGAGGTTTGAAGCGGTGGAGCTCACGGGCAGGAGGGAAGCGCTGTTTTTTGTGATGATGACGGTCCAATTATTATGGCTCTGAAGGGCGGTGGCGGGGACAGCGGGATTCGGCGAGGCGAGCAGCATGTCCTGCACGGGAGGGGCCTTGTTCTGTCCGCTGGCCAGGAGGAGAAGTTCTTTCGCTTCCAGGATGGTTCCGATCCCCTGGGTGATGGCCTGCCGCGGTACGCCCGGATACAGGTGGCGTTGAGAAACGCCGAGCCAATCCAAGAACCGGTACAGGTTCCACAGCGGTCGCGGGAAAAAGAACCGTCCGTTGGCCCGGATCGTGGATTCGTCCAGGTCCACCACCCGCGTCCGCGAGTCAAAGGGCGACCCGGGTTCGTTGAAGGCGATATGTCCGTTGTTGCCGATCCCCATGAGCTGAAGATCCACGCCGCCGAGCTCCTTTATGAGCGCTTCGTATTTCTCGGTCTCCCTTTGAAGCGCCGTCGCCTGCCCGTTGATGAAGTGCCAGTTGGCCTGGCGAATGCCGGACTCGTTGAGGAAGTGCTTCTTCAAAAACCATTGATAGCTCTGTTCGTGGTCCGCCGGCAGACCCACGTATTCATCCAAATGAACGACGTGGATCAGGTCCCGCTGCTCGGGCGTCAATTCCGTTTTGATGAGGTGGGCCAGGATGTCCAGAAACCGCTCCTGGGTCGCGCCCGTGGCCAGGCCGAGGACGAACCGCTCACCGCGCGTCACCTTCGCCCTGATGCGGGCCATGGTCAAATCCGCGGCCTCACGGCTCATTTCCTCATAGTTTTCCTTCACGGTCACCGGATGGACCGGGGACTCCGCATAGGTTTCGTCGCCGGATGCGTCGGACGATTTTCCGCCGGTGACCGGCACGCCGAACTCGTCCCACAGGTGGCGAAGGTCGTCTTCGCGCCACTGCTGAAGAGCCAATTCCTCGGCCGCGTCGCGGAAGGGAACGCCCTCTTTCTGCGCGAGCTCGTAGACCCGCTGGCAGGAGCTTTCCATGGCCTGCTCCAACCGGCTCAGCGTCTCTTCTTCCGTCCAGGGCCGGAGAGGTTTCCTTCTCACCGCCGCCTGGATGGACTGGATCATCTCGAGGAAAGACGTGTATACGCCGCCGGAATTGGCCAGGATGTCCGGAACGGCCATGATGCCTTTTTCAGCCAAAACCTTGCCGCCTTCCTCCGTCGTGGGGCCGTTGGCGCCTTCAACAACCAGCTTCGCATTGATGAGCCCGGCGTTTATCGCGTTGATAACGTTCTCTTTCGCGGCGGGGATCACGACATCCACATCGGCCGCCCAGAACTTCTGGTTGGCGTCATCCAAATTATAAAAAACCGCTCCCGCCTGAACCGCATCAAACCCCGTAAAATTCTGATGTTCATTCCAATAGGCCATCAGCGCGGGGATGTCCAAACCGTCAGGGTGGTAAATAATCCCGTTGCGTTCCTTGATGACGGTGATCTTCGTTCCCTTCTTATAAAGCTCGTTGGCCGCCAGGCTCCCCACATTGCCGAACCCCTCGATGGCCGCGGTGATCTGTTCCAACGTCTTGCCGAGTACCTTGGCAGCGAAGAATCGCGTCGTCACCATGATTCCGTAACCCGTCGCCTGTGTGCGGCCGGCGATACCGCCCAGTCCCACGGGCTTGCCCGTGACGGTCGCTAGCACGGCAATGTCCGCGGGACGCACCAGTCCCTCCCGGGCCATGGCCACGAAATCCTCGAGCAGTCCGGTGCCGGTCACCAGGCGGGGTTTGTTCGCGTATTTGGACCACAGCGAACGATAGCGCAGGCGGCGGAGAAAATTGGACCCGATCCACAGCATCAAATATTCATCCATGAACCAGGCCATCATTTGCGGCGTCGTGTTGATGTCCGGGGCCGGCTTGTCCGTGCGCCAGCCGATGGCCTGGGCCTGGAAGAGCGCCCGGACGTACCGGCGCATCAGGAACGCGTTCTGTTCATCGGACAATTTTTTCGGGTCAACGGAGACGCCGCCCTTGGCGCCGCGCAGGGCCACGCCCGCGATGGCGTTCTTCAGCGACATCTCCAGGGCCAAACGCGCCACCTGGGTCTTGGTCAGGCCCTCGACCCAGCGCATGCCGCCGCCGGTGGGGAGTCCTTGTCCCTGTTGAAATATCCGCCAAGCCTTGGCGGTCCCGTGCCGTTCCAGCTTGATGTCGAATTCCAAGACGCGGGCGCTCTTCAGCCGGCGCAATAGTTTTTTCTTTTTGGCCGACGAAATGTTCATGGCCTCGATCTTGATTTTGACTTCATGGTAGTCTTTGATGTTTTCCCAATCGCCTTCGGTCATATTATTGTCGTAAGCGAAAATCCGCTGGTTGCGCTTGTAATGCCAAACCGTCAAAAGAACGACGGGCAATATCCACAGGGAAGCATTGGCGAGGAGGGCGAGCGTAGCGAAGGGCGCCAACAGCGCGCCCCCCGCGATCAGGCTGAAAGGGAAAGCCGTCAAGCCGCCGGAAACGATCCACAGGGAGGACAACCCCAGCGATACGGCGAACGTGAGAATCGCCTCCGTGGCGATGTCGGCGTCAAACAGCCATTCCACGCGCGGACGGAACATGGTGAAACGGCCGTCGCGCCAAAGGTGCGGGGCCCACGCGATCAGGGTCGTGACGGCGGTGAAAACCACGACGAACCCAAGCGGAGTTGTGTTGAATATTCCATAGGCGCCCAAAGCCGAGACAAACCCGATGAGGAACGCGGCCGGCGTCTGCCAATGCGCGAACCGCCGGATATAATTCAAATTGGACGACCAGGACGCGCCGGCGCCGGAAAACCGGCTTTGTCCGAGCCCGAAGAACAGGTCTCCCAGTTTTCCCTGCAAAACACCGTCCGAGGAACGGACGTCTTCCGCGGTCTGGCCGATGGTCATTTCCACCGTCGCGCGGGCGCCGGAAACGAACTGCACGATCACGGTGAAGGGCTTTTGGCTTTTTATCCACGCCTGCACGCCGACGCCGGGGAAATTCCGCCGGACCTTGGAAAGCGCCTGGTTCATCCGGTCAACGAAGGCTTCCAAGCCCAGATAGCTGGTGATGATGTTGCGCTGAACGCTTTGGGGCGCGTCGGTGAATTGGGCCGCGGGGGCGGCGGCGAGGTTGAGCTGCGCGTGGATGAATAGTTTTTCCCCCAGCATCAGCTTCTCCAGCGGAGTGCGGCCGCGGGCGAAGACGTCGAGGTAACGGTCCGACGCGTCGACTTTCGCGATGCGCGGCGTCAAAACCACGTAGGACACCTTTCGTTTTTCCAGCAGGGATCGCAGGCCGTCGGTATGAAAACCGCCCGCCACCATGAGCGCGGAGCGCGCTCCTTCGGATTTCATCCGGGCCGACAGGTTCCGCACGAAGGTCTCGTTGCGGTCAGAGGCGCGGCGGTAAAAATCCTCGTAAACGGAAAGCGGCGCGGGAAGTTCGGTCAAACTCTCCGTGGAAACCCCGGCCGACTTGCCGAGCGACGACAGACGTTCCGTGAAGCGCGCGAACCGGTCTTTATGGCTGAGATAGTTGTTCCAATCGTCCGCGGTGAAGCTGTGCGTAAAAAGCTTATGGAGCGCGCCGGCGTCGCGGCTGAGCCGCAGCAGACCGCGCTGCGCCTCGCTTTTCGCCAGGCCGTCGCAAACCGCGGCTTCCCAACCCGACAGCTCTTCCAAAAACTTCTGCCGGTCGAGGCGGTCCACCGCCATGGCGTAATCTACATAATTGTTGAGCTGGGGAAATTCGTCGAGGGAAATGCCGTGTTTGCCGGCGAAGGATTTCAACAGCCCGTGATAGTCCCCGAACCCGATCTTTTGCTGACGATAACTCAGGCTGGCGTTCAGCAGGCCCGAAGCTTCGGCAGGTGATAGGCTTTGCGTGAGCCGTTTCAAAAGAATATTGCGTTCGGCTTCGGCCTTCTGGAAATCCAGCGCTTTTTCCAACTCCAGCGCCCTTTGGAAAATCGCGACGTTCGGGAAAGCGGAGATAGCGACGCGTGATCCCTGGAAAGCGGAAAGGGCGCCGACATATTCCGGCAAGGGCAGGCTTCCATCGGCATACCGGCTAACGACGCTATCCGCGGTTTTCAGCTCGGCCCCATAAATCCGCGTCTTCAACTGCGACAGCATCGCGGCGAGAGCGGCTTCATAGGTTTCAACGGACTTTTGATAGGGGAGCGTATTGCGGAAAGCGTCGACGTTGGAGAGATAGAGCGGCTCATCCTCAATGCCCCACAATGAGGGCTCCCGCGGCGCGGTGAGGCCGAAATGCTCCGCGCCGGTGATGAGGCGGCTATCCAGAAGGTAATCGGAGATGAGGCGGACGGACTCCCGGCCGGAAAGAGCGCGGTAGGGCGCCAACTGAAATCCGCCGCGGGCGCCTTCCAAACCGACCAAGCGGAGCCCGAGCTGCGATTGATAGTCGTTTAATAGGAGGGCGATATTGCGCTGGGCTTCGGGAACGTCGTGGGCGTCCTGTACCAAAACGACAAGGGGGTGTGTTTTGGTATTGGAGAAAGACCAGGCGTCGGAACCGGAGAACGAAGGGGCCAGATGGAAGCTATGGATGTCCGCATAGGGCGTCAGAAGCCGCCGCAGGCCGTCCGGCAGGCCTTTGGCGGAAAACGAAAGGGATTGCGCGGGATTGGCAGGCAGGCCGTTTAAAACTTTTTGGTTCCAGGGCAGGAGCGCCCCCTGGGACGCCGGCAATTGCGCCACCTGGGTGGGAGACGAGGAGCGGGCGGCGTTGCGCCGCTCTTTCCAGAAGTTCGCCTCGGCCACCGGCGCGGACAGGGTCGACGCCAAAAAAATAAGGGCCGTCGCTCCAGCGAGACCCTTCCGGGAAAATCCAAATTTGCTCACGCGACGTCCATATTTCCAAAAGATATTGCGCATTAACAGCCCCCTTTGGCAGCGAAACCCCTTTAACTCAGCGGCTCGGCGATGAGCCCTTCCCCACAATTTCCGTCGATGCAAAGAATTGGTGTTACAAAGATGTCACAAAGTATGAGAATCGAATTAAGGTTCTCTTAAGGAACTGTAAATTTGATGTAACAAATTGATCTACATCATATGGCACGCAGGTGAATTTCCTGTGGAAGCTTCCTATATGGAATTTTGTCCCCGGTATTTCAAAAGTTTGACCGTTTCATTCTCGCCAACCTACACCTTCCGGCAAACAGGTGCCTCGGCTAGCGCCGAAGCAAACTGGCACGCCGTGCGGCCACGCACGGTCCCTGTTTGTGGAAAGGGATTGTCCGACGGCAACGAAAATTATAAAGTGCGGTTATTCCCTTCGCGCAAATTAAGGAGCTTTTCCGACGATGTCCTATTTGGTCCTCGCACGCAAATACCGCCCGCAAACGTTTGAAGAACTGGTGGGACAACAGCACGTCACGGTCACGCTGGCCAACGCGCTTGAAGCCAAGCGGCTGGCCCACGCCTATATTTTTTCCGGCCCGCGGGGCTGCGGCAAGACCACCTCGGCCCGCATCCTGGCCATGGCCCTCAACTGCGTCAACGGCCCCACGGCCAAGCCCTGCGGCAAATGTCCGCAGTGCGCCGACATCGCCTCGGGCGCATCTTCCGACGACGTCCTTGAGATCGACGGCGCCTCCAACCGCGGCATCGACCAGATCCGCGAGCTCCGCGACACGGTAAAATATTCCCCCGCCCGCTCCCGCTACCGCATCTACATCATCGACGAAGCCCACCAGATCACCGAGGCCGGCTTCAACGCGCTGTTGAAAACCCTGGAGGAACCGCCGGCCCATGCGGTGTTCATGATGGCGACCACCGAGATGCAAAAGATCCCGGCCACGATCCTGTCGCGCTGCCAGCGCTTCCAGCTGCGCCCCATCCCGCCGGCGCAGATCCAGCAAAAACTCACGGAAATCATGAAGTCCGAGAAGCTGAAGATCGACGGTGAAGTGCTGATGGACGTGGCGCGCGCCGCCCACGGATCCCTGCGCGACGCGCTGTCGCTCCTCGACCAACTGATCGCCTATTCACCCACCGGTGTCACCGGCGAGCACGTCCGCACCCTCCTGGGACTGCTGCCGCGGACGCTCGTGAAACAGTTCGCCGAAACCTTGCTCAGCCGCGACTCGGCAGCCGTGCTGAAAGCTATCCAGAGAGCGGTGGAGGACGGGTTTGATTTGTTCCAACTGGGGAACGATCTGAAGGATTATTGGCACCAGATTTTGTTGTGGAAAAGCGGAGTGAAAGACGATTCCCTGGCCAACGAGGAAGACGTTAATCGGGCGGCGAAGAAATACGAACTGGCGGACTTGGAGCGGATACTGCAGGTCCTGTCCCGGGGGCTGGAGCAGATGCGGCGCAGCGATTCCCCCCGAATCACTTTCGAACTGACCGCCCTGGAGCTGTCCCAGGAAGCCGTTTCCGTCGATGAACTTCTGGACCGGCTCGAACTGCTCGAGAAATCACTGAGAAGCGGAACGGTGACGTCTTTTTCCGCCGCCGCGCACGCGGCGCCCACGCCCTCCGCGCGGCCCGCGCCCACGGCCAGCGCGACGATCGGGTTCACGGCGGCGCCTTCCCCCGCTCCGGCAGCTTCGCTTCCCCCGATGATGAGGGTGGCACCGCCCGAATCCTCCGGTCCGCGCCCATTGGCCCAGGAGGAAGTCCGCGCCGCCTGGCCTGCCATCGTCAAAGAGGCCGGACAGAGAAAGCCTGTGCTGGAAGGATTTCTGGTCAACGCCCGCTTGGAAATTCAGGGCGACAACACCATCGCCATCCTCTGCGGGCAGGAATTTTATGCGCAAAGCATCATCCCCCATCTGCCGTTCCTCAGCGACATCCTGAAGACGCGCATCCCGGAAAAGAATTTTCTGCTGAAATGCGTTGTCTCCAAAAACGTCCCGGCTCCGATGAAGCCGCATTCGGCATCCGCCCCCGCCCTCTCCGAAAACACCGAAGCCGGGATGACCGCGGACTTGATTGACGAGGAAGCCCCGATGATCGACCGCGGCGATGACGAAGAATCCGAAGCTCCCGCCAAAACCGCCCGCGCTTCGGCGGAGCCCGACGAAACGGGATTCCTCGGAAAGGAATCCCTCGACGAGCGTTCGCCGGACTTCGACCCCTCCTTCAAGAAAATCCTCGGCAAGTTCCCCGGCAAGCTGAAAAAAATCGAGACGGACGAATAAAGTGGGCCCGCGTTCCTGGAGCAACCTCGTCGCGGCCATCACGCGCCTGCCGGGCATCGGCCCCAAGATGGCGGAACGGCTGGCCTTGCACCTGTTGCGTCACCCCGACAAGACCGATCAATTTTTGGACGCGGTGAACAGCGCCCGCGAGCGCCTGAAGAACTGCCCGATGTGCGGCGATTTCGTGGAGTCGGACGGAGACCAGCTTTGCGGCCGCTGCCAGGACCCGCAACGGGATGTCCAACTGGTCTGCGTGGTGGAGGAAGTGGCGGACCTGCAAGCGCTGGAGCGGAGCCGCGCCTTTCACGGGCGGTACCACGTCCTCGGCGGAGTGCTTTCGGCCTTGGACGGAGTCGGTCCCGACGATCTGCGCATCAGCGTCCTGCTGAAACGCGTCCGGGAGAACGGCATCCGCGAGGTCATCCTCGCCACCAACCCCACGGCCGAGGGCGAAACCACGGCCACGTTCCTCGCCGACCTGCTGCGGCCTCTCGGCGTTTCCGTCACCCGCCTCGCCTACGGACTTCCCTCCGGCAGCGCCATCCAGTACGCCGACGAATTCACCCTCGCCCAAGCCATATCAGGAAGAAGGAATTTCAATTAATAACCCTCGCAAAAAACGCGAGGGCAAATGTGCTCAACCGGTCCGGTAGGTCCGGTTTCCGCGCACATGAAAAAACCGGCGGAAGATAGTCTTCCGCCGGCCGTTGAATTCTTTTAAAACCGCGCCTCAGTCTTTGTAGTCGATCTCTTTTTCTTCGTCCGCTATTTTCGCCGGCGCTTCCTTCGCCGCGGCGCCGCTTCCCGCCGCGGGGATCAACATGTAATACTCCGTCCCCTTCTTCAACCCATCGCTTCGCACCTGCAGCTGCAACCCCAGCGCGTTCAGTTCTTCCTTCGCCACGATCAACGGATAAAGGGGATTTCTATGCTGGTCGCCCTTGCCCGTGTAAAGCGTGTCCAGGTAATCGGTGAAGCGCGTCACTTCGTCCGCGATCATGCCCATGCCACCGTCGCGGATGGCGATAAAAACCTTGTCGTCCTTGGCCGACGCCCACAGCCGCACCATGCCGCCCGACGCGGTGGCGTGGAACGCGTACTCCGTGATGGCCGCCAGCGCCTTCTTCAGGCGCTCCGCGGGAACCGAGAGCGCCGGGAGCACCGACGGGATTTGGTCCAGGAAAGAGACACCCATGCGCGTGGCTTCTGCCGATTGTTCCCACAGGAAGGCCTTGAGGAACCCCGCCGTCGTGTCCGACGCGGGAGGA
This sequence comes from uncultured Elusimicrobia bacterium, assembly GCA_964482515.1. GTDB lineage: Bacteria > Elusimicrobiota > Elusimicrobia > FEN-1173 > FEN-1173 > CAYZXT01. Next base: position 78,738 of record CAYZXT010000002.1, read on the forward strand.
GCGCCTGGCGAGGCGGACTCGGCGGCGGAATGCGCCGGGGCGGACTTCTGCGGCGCGGGGGCCGGAGGGATTTCCTTCGCCTCCTGTTTTTCCTCGTCCGGCAGGACCTTGGAGAAAAGCTCGTCCTTCAGCATCTGCAGCTGTTTCTGCGCCGTCACATCCTTCATCACGCAGACGATGGATTCCGGCACGCCTTTGACGCCCCGCAACGGGCTCGCCGATAAATTAAGGTAGATGCCTTTGCTGCGGAACGGAAACAGCTGGACCGACTGCTCGTTGGCAATGGTGCCTTCCCGAAGCGCCCGCGTCACGGCCCAGTCCTGCACCGGGATGGGCTGATGGTCTTCCGTGTAGAACTTCACCTTTTCGGCGAGAAACGTGAGCGGCTGGCCCACCACGTCTTTTTCATGCACGCCCAAAAGCTTTTCGGCGGAAGCGTTGAGCATTTCGATCCGGCCCTCGCGGCTCACGGTCAAAAGGCCGTCGGAGGTGCGGCTGAGAAGTGACATGATCCGCTCCAACTCGCCCGCGCGGTGCTGCGTGTCATCGACCGGCTCCTCCGCCGACGGAGCTTCCGGGGTCCGCGCCATGAAGCGCGACATGAGCATGAGAACAGGAACGATCGCGGCCACATGCCAAGCGCCTTCCCAGGCCTTGGGGATCAGATTGTTGGAAATCGCATAGGCCACGAAAGGGCCGCTGCAGGAAATGAAAAAGCCGGCGAGTGAATAGAGAAAAAGAGATTTGGAAAAGGTCGCGCCGAACAGACGGCGAAGGGCGACCGTAAGGGCGGTCAGCAGATAAACATAGAGCAGGACGACTTGTCCCACGATGACGGTATTCTGCACGGCGGGCACGAACAGGGAAAACATGTCGTGGGGTACATAATTGCCCAAGGCGTCGATGAGTTCGCTGATCAGTTCCATATCAACCTCTCCAGCGCTTAATGCGGGGATGTTATCAAAACCCGGCCCGCGTTACAATCGGTGTTTCCGTCGGAAAACCCGCATTTGCGAGAAAGCGTTCGGACTTCGAGGCGACGCTATTAGTATAAGCGATCTAGGAAGGATTTCAATGGCTTTTGTTAATAAAATTAATGACTAAACATGCTGTATTTAAAAAACAAAATTCAATATGCGACAAAAACGTTACATCTCGTTACAATATCGGACCATCCCGCCCTCAAACGAATTTATACCCCTGCCCCTTAACGGAAAGCACCCGCTGCGACATTTTCGGACCCAGCTTCTGGCGAATTCGTTGGACGTGGACGTCGATGGTGCGGGAATCCCCTTTGTAAGAAGTCTTCCAAACGCCTTCAAAAATCTCCTGGCGATTGAGGACCTTGGGCGACTGCCAGACCAGGTGGAATAGGATGCCGAATTCCTTCTCCGTCAGGTCGTTGATGAGGTTGTCATCGACTTTGACGGTCCGCTGGAAACTGTCCAGTTGGAGGCCGTCGCGCTCCACGATTTTCGGGGGCCCTTTGATTTCCTCCGACAGGCGGAGCTGCGCGCGCACCCGGGCCATGAGCTCCATCACCTCAAAGGGCTTGGTGACGTAATCGTTGGCGCCGGCTTCCAGCCCCCGCACGATATCCGTCACGGTGTCGCGGGCCGTCAGCATGATGACCGGTATCGTCTTCGTGGACTCCTGGGATTTCAAGCGCTTGCAGACTTCCAGCCCGTCCATGTCCGGCAGAGCCAAATCCAATATCACCAGATCGGGCTTGTGTTCCAGGGCCAGCTGCACGGCATTGCCGCCGCTCATGGTCTCGACGGAAGCGTATTCCTTGAAGGAAAGCGCCGTGCGGATCAGGTCCATGACCTCCGCGTCGTCTTCCACTACCAATATTTTAGCTGACATAACATTCACCTTTCGCCTTTCTGGGATACAACCCAGCCAACCTATTTTTGCGCGATGATAAAAAGAAGACTCGTGTCCAAAACCATCCACGCGAGGGACAGAAACAGGACGATCTCCACCGCAATGAAGAAATTCGTGGAAAGGAAATCCCGCGCCGAATTGTAGGTGCTCTCGATCCTTTCTAGCTTTATGTCCACAGATTTGGAAAGGTCGTCTATATCGAACTCTTTTTCCACGTTTTTGTAAATGGTGCGTAAATGCCAGTCGGAATCGATGTGCGGGATGTTGGCGGACACGTTGTAGAGTGTGTCGACGATGGCCAACTTGTCCATCCCGAACGCCATGGCCTCCGTGGAAAATCGCTGATAGCGTTGCGGCATGGCCCAAAATTTATAATAGGGCGGCAGGTGCGACAACAGCGCACGCGCCTGGTCGACCTCCTCATCCATCAGAAAATTATAGGCCCGCAGGTTCCAGTAGGTGGAATAGGCCAAGCGGATCAAGTCCAGGATGATCTTGGATTCTCCCGAAGCCACGACGGCGCCGAACCGCTTGATGAGGATCAAATCGTTCTCGTAATACCCGAAGTTGACGAGCCTGTCCTGTTCCAAAACGAAATCCGAAAGGGATTCGTGATGGGTTTCCCCGGCGACGATCCCGAAAAGGGCCTTCTGGTTTTTTTGAATGAACTGGGCCGCGTTCGCCACGGCGCCTTTCCCCAGGACGAGGACGGGAAAAAGGTCGACGTCCGTCAATCGGCGTTCGTATTCGTGGGTGGCGAATTTCTTGGCGCGGAAGAGCAGCCCGTCCACGAGGGTTCGCGCCCAGCTGGTGATGACCGTTTTGCCCATGAAAGAATTCTCGATACGGCAGAAGAAATCCGCGAAGAAGTCCATGTCCCCGTCCGCGTCGAAGGACAGCTGGATCAAGCCGATGCCGAACTTATAGAGCCGGCCCGACAACTGCACGTCGGGAAACGATTTTCCCTCGAAAGTCAGCGTCCCCGCCTGCCGCGTGGACACTTCCTTCACGATCTCCTTGGCGTCCTGGCCCACGAAGTCCAGCTCCAGGCCCAAATCGAAGGGAATCAGGATGGAAACGTTAGCTTTCATATATCCTCGGTTTTGTCTCCCCGGCATGTTTCCAGCCGGGGCACATGCTTTAAGTATTCATGGATTCCGGCTAACGTCGTGCCGGAATGACGGCTTTCTAGCTTTTCGTCATCAGCGCCACGAGGGCGTCTTTCAGATAGTTCTGGTCCACCGACGCGTCGAAGATCATCCCGCCGATGTAATATCCGTCTTCCCATTCGACGCGCAACACCTGCGCCCGAAGATTCTCCAGCCGGAGCTCATGGGTCGGAATGAACGTCAGATAAACGGCCTCCCCGACTTTGAGGGGCCAGCGCGTTTCCAGCTTCACGCCCGTGGGCGAGAGATCGAGGATCCGCCCCCAGCCCTCGGGGTTCTCGGTGTCCGGAAACTTGAGTGCCACGGGAAGCGTCGTGGACAGCCTGGGGGTGCCGCGCAGTTCCAACATTATTTCTCCTCCGGGAGGCGATGGGTCACCAGAACGCCGTCCTTCTCCGATACGAACCAAACTTTTCCCTTCGAAACCGTGAAGCCGCTCATCTTCAGGCTCTTGTTATTGGAAAAAATATCCAGGACATACGGCCCTTTGCGCTCCCAGAGCGCGCCCTTACGGGTCAGGGTCCAAATAGCGTTGTCCGCGCCGTCCGCCACCCAAAGTTGGTCGTTGACCCAGGCCAATCCCACCGGCTTTTCCGCCGGCGACTTGAAACTGTCCTTCACGGTGAGCCGCGTGTCCAACTGATAGATTTTCCCCGTCTCGGAATCGCACATCCAAAGGTCCTGTCCGTCCCAGGCCAAACCGGAGGGCGCCGACGCCGGACCGGGCATGGAGGCGGTGACCGGCAGGCCGGCTTCCCGGCGGTGCCTCCGCAGCCGGCCGTCTACGGACGCGGTGAACACATAGTAGGGCGCCACGGACACGGCCGCGGGCTGGAAATCCGCGAAACGGAAAACGTCGACGATGGAAACATAATTTCCCCGAACGTGGAGGCGGCTCAGGTTCTGCTGGGCCCAATCGCCAACCCAAACATCGCCGTCGGCCCCGGCCACGGCGACCGGATGGTCGCTGGCCAATTTATAGAGCTGGAAAGGCGGGGCCCACAAACCAAACAACCCGATCCCGAGGAGGGCCATAAAAACCAGGGTCCCCACCGCCGCCAGGAAAGACGTACGCCGCCACCAGACCGGCGGATTTAGGGATTTGGCGGAAACCAATTTTCGCCCGAGCCGGGCGGCGGAACGTTTCCCCGCGGCCAGGAAATCGCCGGACGTCAGCGGCGGGCAGAGGCAGTCGAAGGCGCCTTCGCTCATCCGTTTGATCGCCATAGCGCTGTCCCGTTCGGCGAGATAGAGCACCACGGGCGTGACGGGGGCATGCTTGTCCAAGACGTCCCGCAGTTTCGCCATGACTTCGTCATCGGAGGGGTTTTCCGAAAAAACAAGCACCGGCGGTTCCGTGGCGATCTTCGCCATGGCCGGTTCGAAACCCTCCACCGCTTCGGCGGAAACACCGGCGTCCAGCGCCGTCCGCAGCAGTTGATCCCGCAGTTCGGGGGCCCGCGCAATGACCAGGACCTGGCTCATGGCTTTCCCCCCGCCAACGGCAGCGAAAGACGGAACGTCGTCCCTTTAGGTCCCGTCTCCACCATGGACAGCCGCCCGCGGTGCCATTCGGCATAGCGCTTGGCCCGGGCGAGGCCCAGGCCGCGGTGGCCCATCTTCGTCGAATAGAACGGTTGGAACAAATGGTTCTTCTGGTCGGCCGCCAGGCCGGGCCCCGTGTCCGCCACGCTGAGCCAGGCTTCTTTTCCGTCGGCGGACTTCGCCAGCTGGACGCGCACGCGGCCGCCCTGGGTCAAGGATTCGAAAGCGTTGTTCAAAAGCTCTCCCAGGATGTCCGTAAAGAGTTCGCGGTCGCCGCGCACCGGCGGCACGCCGTCATCCACCAGGACTTCCAGAGCGCCCTTCTCGATCCGCTGGGAATAGAGCTCCGATACATGCGTGCGGATCAAATCCGGCAGGGAAATATCGTCCTTCGCCAGCGCGGCCCGTCGCGTCAGGCCCAGATAGGCCTCCAGCGTCTCCGACGCCTGCACCAAATCGCGGTTGACCTCCTGAAAACCGACGCGCAATTCCTCGGGGCCGATTTTCACCAGGCGCCACCACTGTTCCCAGGACTTGGCGCCGGTGATGGCGGGGTCTTCCAGGAGATGGAATTTTTCGAGCGTCAGTTGGATGCGGCCCAGGGCGGCCTGGATCTCGCCCCGCAGCTTTTGCGCCACGCCGCGGGCGAACAACTCTTCCTCGGCCCACACCAGGTCCTCTCGCTGGGCGAGGGCTTCGCGCATTTCCCTCAAAAGCCAGTTCTGCTGTTCGGCCAGCTCATGCTGTTTTTCCTGGTTGAGGTTCTCGGCCTGGTTCGAAAGCAGGTCCTGAAGTTTCTCCATGCGCTCGGCGAACTGCCCGAGCTTTTTCTCCAGGGCCGCGTGCTCGTCCGCGAAACCGGAAAGCTGGTGCTGCCAATCCTCGTCTTTTTGCGCCTTGAGAGAGTCCACCTGCTCGCTCAATTTCTTGATGGTCTCGCGCTGTTCGCGGTCCGAGTCCGCATAATCCTGCACCTTCCGACGCAGCGCCACGATTTCGTCCTGGGCGGAGATCGTGTCCCTCCGGGACAAGTTCAAATCCCGGGACAGGGCCAACAGCCGCGCCCGCAGTTCGTTCTCGTTGGTCCCCAACAGGGACCGCAGCAGGTCGCTTTCCTCGCGGTAGATCCGGTCGTTGTTCTCCCACTTGAGCGACTGGTCCTGGACCTTCTGCTGAAGCTGCTGCAGCTCCCACAAAACATTTTTCAACGCCAGCTCGCGCTCGCCCTCGGCCACGCCCGCCAGGCCGTAGAGGATTTTGGCGATCTTCTCCCGGGCCTCCTGGATGATGGGGCCGACGTCGAAGAATTTTTGTTTGTCGGATGCGTTCACGTTCACGGGATCACCAGGGTCTTTCCGGGGACCGGGCGGCCGCGATCGACCTTGTCGGGGTTCGCCTTGAAAATGTCTTTCCACCGGTCTTCGTCCTTATAAAATTTGGCGGCGATGGACTGCAGCGTGTCGCCGGATTGGACCACGTACGTTTTCGGTCCCGTGTCTTTTTTCGCGGCCTCAGCCCGGGACAGCCGTTCCGCGCGACGGATCTTCTCTTCCGCCGCCCGGACCTTGTCTTCCAGCGAACGCATCCGCTCCTCTTCCTCTTCGGCCCGAACCTTGGCCTTCAAAAGCCGTTCGTCCAGTCCGCGCTGGGTCTCTACATGCTGGGCGTTTTGCCGGGCCCAGTCGTCCTCGGCCAGCCGCTTGGCCTGTTCGATGTTCTGGACGTCGTCCTTCAGCTGCGATTGTTTCGATTCAAGCTGCGCGATCTTGCGGTCCAAATCCTCGGCCAAGTCCAGGGCGCGGTCAAGGTACAGCTCGGAAAACTTCGGCGCGCCGAACCGGTATACCACGGACACGCGGAATTGCTCGGACAAATCATTGAATGTCTTCAGCGGGATCGCGTAGGCCACGTCGATCTGCGCCGGTGAGAAATTGAAGCCCGCGCCCAGGGAGACATGGTCCACGCCGCCGCTCGTGAAACCGTTGCCCGCGCGCAGCCGGAGGAGCTTGTGCCACATGTAATACTCGGCGCCCAAGTGGAAGGCCGTCACGTTCTTGCGGATCTCCATGTCGGCCAAACCCATCCCGAGTCCGGGAAACTCATACCGCCCACCCAGGCGCATCTGAGGCCCGGCCGGGCTTCCGCCGCCCGCGTACAGGTCCTTCAGCACGAAGCCCATGGTCACCCGGTTGTTGAAGGGGATCCGGGCGCCGAGATCGAGTCCCAAATCCATGGAGCTCTTCCCCACGTTGGTTGGGTCCTTTTTATTCCCCAACTGGTGCCGGATCTTCAGGGCGGCGCCGCCCTTCACCGGCCAGGGCACGTGGCCGTAAGTCGGAACATCCGCGCCCGCGCCGGTGACGATATCGAAGATATGCACGCCCGGGGCGATGGACTGGGAGTGGATTCCTCCGGCAACGCCCAGGGGGCCTAATTTCACAGGCAGCCGTTTGAATTCCATGGGCTTGCCGTAGGCGCCGTGGATCTCGGTGATGCTGTAAATGCTTCCGGGGTTGAACCTTCCGTAGTTGGCGGTGAGCTGGCGGTCGGACAATCCGGCCAATCCCGCGGGGTTTTGGAAAAGAACATTGATGTCTTCGTCGTCCGCCGCGTAGGCGTCGCCCAACGCCATGCTGCGCGCCCCGCTGTTGGGCAGGGGGCGGGCCAATGCCGCGCCGGCCGCGAACATAAAAGCCCAAACCGTGAGAATGACGCGGCGCATTAGCCCCATCGACGCATCACCCGAATTCCATCCGGAGACAGATCCCAGCGGAACCCCTGTTTTTTCTCCCGCTCCTTGGCCAGCGCCTCGTTGTAGCGCCGGGCGCCGGCGGCCGCGTCAAAGGCAGCCCACACCTTCAAAGCCAGGTACCCGAACCCGCCCGCCGCGGCCACGCCCACCATGGCCTGGGTCCAGACCGGACGCAACTCCTGGCGCGAGCGGGACTGGCTGTTTAACAACGGGACAGCTACCGCCACCAGTGACAACGTCTGTCCCACGGAAAACCAAATGCCGCGGGACACTTCCCCTACGTAAAAATGCCCGTTGTCCACCGGAAGAAAATTTAAGGACAGTTTCGCCGCGTAGCCCGGATCTTTTTCCGAGCGGACGCCGGCTTCACTGTCCCAGGTTTTTTTCTCGTCTTCCCAGCTGGCGGCGCGAGCGGGAAAGGTCGCCATCATAAGCAAAGGAAGCGCGGCCGATAATACCGCGGCCCGCCCGCAGAGCTTCCTCATGTTAAGAAACGATTGATTTGTTAACACTACCAATGTTAAACCGGGCACCTTGAATTGTCAACACGTTTTTAAATTTCTTAATATTGGCTCTTTTGCCGGTTCCATGCGCTTAAAGGACTTCCGTACCTATATATGGTCTTGAGGAATTATCCGTCGAGGAATATCCGGTCCGGCTGACTTGACAGACAGAAACGGGATCACTACAATCCCACCAGGCCCAACCATGACTCCCGAGGAAAAGAAAACTTTGTTAGCCTACGCCCGAAAAGCCCTGGAAGAACATCTGGGTCTGGATTCTGCCGATCATCGCGCGCCCCTGAATATTCAAACGGCTCCCCCCGGTCTATTCGTCACGATTTACCATCGGGACGAGGTGCGCGGATCCATGGGAAACATCATTCTCCACGAACCTCTCCCCCAAGCGATCGTTCGCCTCACGCAGGAAGCGGCTTTTAAGGACGCCAAGTCTCCGCCTTTGACCGCGGAGGAGTACCCGGACATTCGTTTGGAAATCTCCCTCCTTTCGCCCTTGAAGCGCGTCTTTCACATTGAAGACATCGAACCCGAACTCCACGGCGTTTATATCCACAAAGGCCGACAGATCGGCGTTCTGCTCCCCCAGGTGTGGAAGGAATTGCCCAACCGGACCGATTTCCTGAACGCCCTTTGCCGCCAAAAAGCCGGCCTGCCCCGCGGAGGATGGATGGACCCGGAAGTGGAAATGTACGTATTCACCGTGGAGATCGTGGCGGAAGAAAGGAAGGCATGAGGCGGTTTTTTCACGGGGTGGCGATCCTGCTGGCGGCGGGATCGCTTTGGGCCGAGGATTCATTGCGTCTGCCGCCCAGCGCGACGGCGGAACAGATGCGGACGCTGGGCGATCAGGTGGAACTGAAGTGGCACTATGGAACGATCACGATGCCGGCTCCGGCAACCCCGCCCGCCGAACCCGCCGCTTCCGCCAAGCCCGCCCATCCCCGCGCCTGGAACCGTGGAATCTTCAACCTGCGCTATGAGCTGGCGCGCGACGGCGAATTCCTCCGCGCGCGGAAGGTCCGCGTCACGGTCGACAACAAGACCCATTTCCGCGAGGAACAGTCCGAATCCCTAAAGGCCCACGAGGCGATGCACCGCCGGATCAACGAAACCGAGGCGCGGCGTATAGAAAAAACCCTGTCCGCCTTTCAATACAAGAGCACGGGATCACCGGCCGACCTTAAACGGGCGAACGCACGGTTTCGCCGGGAATTCCGCGAGCGAGTGAAGGAAGTGGATTTACTGCACAAGGAGTGGGATAAAAACCAGATTCCGTAGGCGAGACGCCGCTTTGATGCTAGAAATAGAGTCTAAAATGCCAGAGGCACGAATTGGAAGGCGTAACCGAGGGTGATTTTCACCTGTTTTTCAGCCTCAGCCCAGGTCAAACCGACCTCTCGGCGATCCATATGGAAAACAAAGCCGTAGGCCGGCTTACCCTCAAATCGCCCGGGCCGCGGATTATCCAGGTACTGCATGGCCAGGGCCAATCCCGCGTGGTTCTTGATCCCGATCCAACCCAGCGGGCCCGGCGCCTTTCCCGACAAAAAATAGCGGTTCAATCCCAATTGGAAGGTGGACACCAGCCCTGAGCCCGCGCTGGTGAACTGAACGGGCGTAAGGCGCGCGATGGGTTCCCAGGCGCTCGGGCCCGCTTCCGTCCCCTTCAACAACCATTCGCCGGCGAACCATTCCAGGAAATTGATCCGCTCGCTCTCCGGGCCGTAGCGAACTTCGTAGGCGGTCAGGCGTTGGTCCAACCCTTTGCCCACGGTCTCCGCTTCCATGCGGTTCCATCGATCATAAGAAGGAAAGACCGCGTTGAGCGGTTTGCCGCTCTGGTCCGCGATAAAATTCAGCGCCTGGTTGAACGTGCGCAATGATTCCGCGAACCGGGGATCGGTTTCTTCCCTGACCGCGTTGCGGTCGAACTGCTTGAACAGAATGCGGCGCTTGGTTTCTTTGCACGCGTCCGTGCGGTTGGCGATTTCCTCCAACAAAATGGCGCGGCTGTCCTCATAGGCCTTTGATCCGACCGGGTTTTGGGCGAAAGCCGTCCGGGCCGGACCGTCCGCTTCCCGAACCATCTCCCGCGTCGCTTCCAAATAGGGGCAGTTGAAAAAAATCGTGTCCGCGGCGCGGGCCAGGGAGAACCACGCCATGGCGACGACAAAGACGGCGGCGCGGCGCGAAGCGACGTTCCGCCATTTAAGCACGGATCTTCTCCATGATGAACGGCGCGTACTCCGTCACGTAATTTCCGTAGTCGTGGGGGTTCGCGCCGGAGTGGAATTTCTTAAAGGTGAAGGTTTCCTCGGACAGCGCGCCGTTGGCCGTCTTCTGGTCCAGGGGCGTTATGCTCGCGACGGGATCGACTTCCTGCCGGAAGTTGTACCAGTCCAGCACGTTGGTGTCGACCTTGCCGGTGAAAGGGTTCGCTTGGCCGGGCCGGCCGATGGGTTGGGTGCGAAGATAGGAAACGCCGAAACTGGGAATGAGGCTTTCGTTTTTCTTGATGAACGCCAGCGGCGACCCCATGGTGAACAGCGCCTTGACGCGGAAGTTCTTCGCCACGCCCAGGGTCTGCGGATCGCCCACGATGTCGTGGAGGGTTTCGTAGGTGACCACCGTGCCCAGGCTGTGGCAGATGATGAAGATCTCGTGTTCCCGCTGGGACACGTTCTCATCGAGCCCGCCCAAAACGATCTCCACCAACACTTTTTTATAGGCCGTATCGATCCAACTCTTCAGGTCCTTGGTCCCGAGGTAATTGACCAGGTCGATCAACAGCTCCGTCGTCGTGTTGGCGGCGCCGGGCTGGGCGCCGTCGTGCTTTTGGATCGCTTCCTGCAGCGGCCGCAGTTTTTGCTGCATGGCGTCGTTGACGAAATCGTAGGCGACCGCGTACCAGCGGGAGGCCGCGACCGTGGTGGGGTCCGTGTTTTTCAAAATATCAACCAGCGGCGCGGCGTAGGTCTCCGGCTGATCGCCGATCCCGTGCACGAAGATGATGGACTTTTTGTTCCAGGAGCTCGCGTTTCCGCGAACCAATTGAGCTTGGCCCATGGGACCTTCCCTTCCCAAGTGATTAAATTCGCATCTATTTTACTTATTTATTTTCTTTTTGATACGGAGCGTCGCTCCGCGCGCCGAACACGCCGATGAATGATTCCGAAGATTGAAGGGATGGGCGAAGGATGCTAGGATGTATCCGTTCGCCATGCTGAAACGTTTCTCTTTCATATTGTCTTTGATGATCGCCGTCCAATCGGGTGCGGCCGCCCAAGCGCGCGCCGCGTCCTACGGCGACCCGAACCTGAAGCTCGACATCACGCTTCTGGACCTTCCCTATAACACCGACCACAACTACGCCTTCCCCAGCATGGACCAGTCCCTCGGCGTGACCAAGGGGCTCTATTCCTCCGTGCACTACGCCATCCAATCCGCCTACGGGGACAAATATCCTTTCCTTTCGAGCCTGGGGATCCTGCTGGCGGACATCGGATTGGAAGTCCTCCCCTTCGGCGACGCGTGGCTGCACGAGGAATTCCACCGCGCGGTGCTGAAGAACCACGGCATCCGGAGCCATAACGACGTTTATAAAATGAACCTGGGCTCCGACTATATCGCCGTGAGCCACGTGAAGGACGCCGACCTGGAAACCCTGAAGCGGGAGCATCCGGCGGAGATGGTGCGCGCCCACGCGGCCGGCCTCGAAGGCGAAAACCTCCTGGTGCTCAACCTTCAGCGCGACAACTTCTTCTACGACACGGAACTCTGGAACGCGCCGCTGTACTGGATCGTGCACCTGAACTCCCTGGCCTACATCCGCATGAGCGGCAGGCCCCGGGCCGATACGGAGACCGACATCATGAACCGCCGCGAAACCAGCGTGAGCCGCCGGGATTTCACGGGACTGGATTTCACCGCCTGGGTCTACGATCTCCACCGGCCCAACGAACCTTACAACATGCGGGGCGTCCATCCGTCGGGCGTCGGCGTGGACCGCTACATCCGGTTCTCCGACCTCACCGAACAGGAAAAACATTACCTGAAGCGCCAGGGCCGTTTGGCCTACTTCAATTTTTTGGATCCCGCGCTGCTGGGGCTCAACGCCTTCGTGATCTGGCGGCCCGATGGAGAGGACCCGGTGAAGTTCAACGCCAACATGAAACACTTCCTGACGTCCTTCGGCTACTCGCTGGACAACAACTTCTTCTTCAAGCAGGCGGACACCAACATCTTCATGACGATCCATAGCTACTTCAACGAGCGGCGCTATTTCCCGGGCATGGACTTCACCTATTTCCGCGATTCGGTTGAGGAGGAAGACGGGTGGGAGCCGACCACGCGGCTCGCGTTGTGGCTGCAGCCCCGGGGTCAGCGGTTCGATTCGGACGGGGCGCGCCCCGGCGGATTGCTGGCGGTCCGCTACACCTACGATTCGGCGTCAAGGATACGGCCCTTCTTCGAAATCGAGGGAAAAACCCGGGGCTGGGTGGCGGGGAACGCGTTCCTGGACCCCGCGCTGAGCTTCAGGGTCGGATGCGGATTCGGGTGGGAGTAAAAAACGGCCCCGGGGAAACCGAACCGGGGCCTTGGGATATTTTGACGGTCTAAGCGGAGCGGGAGCGGGTCAGCGCTTCGGGCGTTTATCGATGGGGACGAAATCCCGGCGCGCGGGCCCGAGGTAGATGGACATGGGCCGGATGATGCGGTTGTCCGCGGCCTGCTCGAACACGTGGGCCGTCCAGCCCGCCACGCGGGCGATGGCGAACACGGGCGTGAAGATGTCGATGGGAATCCCGATCAAATATAACAGCGACGCGGAATAGAAATCCACGTTCGTGTTGATGTTCTTGAACTTTTTGACTTCCTCTTCCACCTTCAAGGAAATGTTGTACCACCGCATGTCGTTCTTGAGTTCGGAAAGTTTTTTCACCATCTCCCGCAGCGGCTGCGAGCGGGGGTCCTCCACCCTGTAGACCCGGTGCCCGAAACCCATGATCTTCTTCTTTTCGGCGATGGCCTTGGCGATGTATTCCGGCACGTTCTTCTCGTCGCCGATCTCCTGGAACATCTTCATGGCCGCCTCGTTGGCGCCGCCGTGCAGGGGGCCTTTCAAAGCGCCGATGGCCGAGGTGATGGATGAGTGCATGCCCGCCTCGGTGGAATAGGTGACGCGCGCCGCGAAGGTGGACGCGTTCAGCTCGTGGTCCGCCAGCAGGATCAAATACATGTCGAGGGCCTTCTCGCTCATCTCGTTCGGTTTTTCACCGGTCAGCATATACAGGAAATTGGCCGCGCGGGACAGCGACGGATCGGGATCGATGGGCTTCAGCCCTTTGCGGATGCGGTCCCAGGCCGCGACCATGGTGGGAATGCGGGCGACCAGCTTGACGCCGCGCAGCCTGAGCATTTCAAGGGGCGTTTCCTTGCCGCTGGGCATGGCCAGGTCCATGGCGCCCATGGCGGACACGGTGGTGCGCAAGACGTCCATGGGATGGGCCTCCTTGGGGATGTCCTGCATGAATTTGATGAGGGCCGGCGGGATGGACCGGTAGGGATAAAAAGTGCGCTTGAATTCCGTCAGCTGCTTCTTGTTGGGAAGCTCGCCTTCCCACAACAGGTACATGACTTCCGCGTAATTGGACTTTAATCCCAACTCGACGGCGCTGTAGCCGCGGTAGAGCATTTCGCCGCGCTGCCCGTCCAGGAAAGTGATCCTGGATTCGGCGGCGATGATGCCTTCAAGGCCCCTGTGGAACTCTTCGGTTTTCGCGCTTGCGTCGTCGGTCATAAACTCCCTCGGAAGGTAAAATGAAAAAAATTATATCAACGATCCCCGGAACACACAACTGATTTTTAAACCGCTGCTGAGCCGGAAGGCGGTTGCAGTTTCGCCACAACCTGCCGGACGGCGTCGCGGACATCCTCCAGCATGGCGAACTTGAAAGCCACGCCTTTCTGCGACGGCATCAAATCCTGGGAGCCCTGCGGCCGAAAATAGGTGCGGACGTCCACGAGGCGGTGGCCCTTGAATTCCTTCAGCGCCACCTGGACTGTTTCGGTGTCGCTTTTTTCCATCTGGGCCGAGGGCTCGTTCAGGGGCGAATCCGCGTTGATCTTTTCAAGGGCGGCCAGCAGGTCCGGGGCCTTGTTCAGGGCCAGGCTGACGCCGCGCTTGGTGGGCTTCATCTCTTCTTCATCGATGGGCCGGTAATAAACCCTGAGGTCCAGCAGCTCGCGCTCTTTGTAATCGGTGATCGCGATCCAGATTTCTTCGCTGGAATTTTTCTTGAACCGCTTGAGAACTTCAGCCACCGGAGAGAACTCCTCTCAGCGTAAAAACCAAACCCCTCGACGGGCCGATCGACGCCGGCCGGAAGTTAAATTGAACGCGTCACCTTGACGACTTTATAGTGGATGACGTTCGACGGCAGCTTCACCTGGATGCTTTCGCCCTCTTTGTGCCCCAGGATCCCCTGGGCCAGGGGCGACCGCACGGAGATCTTCCCCGCGGCGAAGTCCGCCTCCGCGCCGTCCACCAAAGTGTAGGTCACTTCCTCGCCGGATTTTTCGTCCTTCAGCTGCACGGTGGTCCCGATGCGGATCTCGCCTTCCTTGATGTCTGCTTCTTCGATGATGCGGGCCGAGCGGAGCTTTGTTTCGATCTCGTCCATCCGCGTCGTGATCTTCTGGTGGGCTTCCTTGGCCGCGTGGTATTCCGCGTTCTCTTTCAGATCCCCTTTTTCCGCGGCTTCCTGGATTTCCTTGGTCAGATGGATGCGGCGCTCGCGCAGGTCCGCGAGGTCCTGGCGCAGTTTTTCATAACCTTGTCGCGTTAAAAACGTTTCTCCGGCCACTTTTGTTCTCCTGAATCAAAAATACCCTCCCGGTTTTAAAGCCAAGAACGGGAAATTAACTGTTTTGATTATATTAAATCATCGCTCAATATTCGAAACGTTTATTGGGAAGAGCCCTCGATCTGCCACAGAAGGGGCCAATAGCCGTAGCGGCGGGCGAGCGAGCGGGCCTTCTCCAATTTTTCAACGGCGGCAGGATCACCGCCCCCTCGCGACATCATGTAGGAGTGATAGTGCAAAAGGGGCGAGGAGGGCCATCGGGACAATCCTTCCGCCAGGCTGGCCCGCGCCTGAGCAAGGTCGTTCAAGCGCGCTGAGGCCTCGGCCAACCGGTCGTGGGCGCCGGACATTCCGGGGGACTCCTTCACCGCGGCCCGGAAACGATCCCGCGCCGAAAACCAGTCCCCGGCGCGCGCCGCAGCCAGCCCTTCGCGGTAAAAAACATAGGCCCGCCGGAAGCGGTCGAGGTCTTCCCTCACGGCGTAAAGGTCCAGCCTATCGGCGTCGAACGAGCGGACCTTCGCGTAGCGGTCCGGCTGCGTCAGCATCAGGCGCGCCACGGAGCTCCAGTCGTTGGCGTCCGGCCGCGTGGAAAGGGTTCCCCGGTCCTGTTCCACCAAGACATGGGACACGCCGCGCTCCACCCAGTGGGATAGAAAATCCTCAGGATCGTAGCTCCGCAGGAAGTTGGTGCCGCGCCGGTCCGTGTGGAGGTAGACCGTGGAAGACATCTCGCCGGCGATCACGGCGTCCGGCGGTAATTCGCTTCGGATCCACGACAGGGTTTCTTCCGGCAACCGGGGTTTGATGCCCCGCCGGCTGTCCGCCACGCCGCGGGCGCCGCCCGCCAAACAGAGCGCTACGCCCAGGGCGGCGGCGATTTTTTTCATCCGAGCGCCGGCGGTTCCGGGGAAAAACGCGGAGATCCCAACGAGGAAGAAAAAGATACAGGGAAAGATCACCGGCTGAATATACCGCGGGTCCGGGCGAAGCCAAAGCGCGAGCAGAATTCCTTGAAGGGTGAAAAAAATCGGCCACGCGGCCCGGCGGAATTTGATCTCGGCGTACGCGCCCCGCAGGATAAGGACAATAAACAAAATCCCCAGCATGCCGCTCAACCACGGCGCGCCGCGAAGCAACGAGGCCCATCGCCCGAGCGGAAAAAGCACCATCCAGGAAATGTAATCCCCGTAATAGGACAGGTTATCGCGGACGAGGGAGAAAAACGTCCCGGCCGGAGCGCCGGACAACGCCAAGCGCCACTGCCCCAAAAAGGAACTGGCGCCGTGGCCCAGCCGAGCGGAGACCAGCGAAAATCCTCCCTGAAAAAGGACCAGCCCCGCGGCCAGCAGTCCCGCGCGGCGGAAGTCCCGCCGGAGCAGCGAATCCAGAAAGAGCGCCCCGCCCAATAAAAACCCCGCGGGGCGGACCAGGCACGCGTAGCCGGCCGCCAGGGCGAGGAGAACATCCTCCCGGACCGAACTCTCCCGCCCATGTAGCGCGAAACAAAGGAGCGTCAGCGCCAGGAAAAATGGTTCGGAAAGCGCGACGGCGGAGCTACGGACCATGAGCGGCTGAAAAGCGAACCAGGCGAGGGCCAACAAAGAGACCGCGCCCGTTTCCCGGCGGCGGAAGAGGACCCAGGCCAAAACGCCGGAGACGGCCGTGAACAGAAGAGAGAGGATCTTTCCAACCGCGAAACCGTCCAGCCAGCCCACGGCGGCCAGCAGCAGCGGATAACCCGGCATATAGTTGATGAAAACCGGCAGCGAGGGATCGCTCAGCAGGACGTAGCGCCCCTGGCGAAGGGACTGCGACAGCAGCCAATAGATGGCGTCGTCGTGGAAATAACCGGCGGGATAATAATTCCAAAAACAGAGCCCGAGAAAAAAAGACGCCGCAAGGACGGCGAGGGCGATCCCATCGGACGGAGCGATTTTCCCGCGGTATAATCCCATGGCCGATATATTACAATAACGTCATGCGACTGTCCGTGCGCGCGCTGGGATTGCTGGCGCTCCTCGCTTTCCTGGTTTATTTCCGCAGCCTTCCGTCGGCCTTCGTCTTCGACGACCATTGGACCGTCGTGCGGAACGTCAGCCTCCGCTCCACGCTCAACCCCGCGCGCTTCTTCCTGGATCCGGACACGGCCGCGGACCCGTCCATGGAAATGGGCAAAGACATCTACAGGCCCCTTTCCACCCTCACTCTCTGGATCAACTACCGCCTGTCCGGACCCGATCCGGCGCCCTACCGTCTGGCGAACATCCTCCTCCACGTTTTGAACGGCTTCTTGGTCTTCCAATTGATGAAGCGGCGGTTCGGGTTTTCAACGGAAGCCTCGATGCTCGGCGCGGCCGTTTTCCTCGCGCACCCGGCCCAGGTCGAATCCGTGGTTTGGATCACGCAACGGTCCAATTTACTGTGCATGGCCGGGATTCTCTCGGGGATTTTATTGCTGACGCCCGCGGGAGGCGGCCATTCCCGTTGGAGGACCGCGCTGGGGATCCTCTGCGCGGCCGCGGCCATGGCGTCCAAGGAAACCGCCGCGGTGTTTTTGGCGCTGCTGGTGCTGACGGATTTTGCCGCGAGCCCTGCCATATCCCTAAAACAGCGGGCCGCCGCCCGGCTGTCCCTCTATGCCGCCCTTTTCCTTTTAACGGTTCTTTTCGTTTGGTGGCGGCAGACGGTCGTGGGAAGCTTGGTCCAGCGGGATTGGCGGACCGGACATTTCTTCGGCAACATCCTCTTCGGCGCGCAGGCCTGGATGGGTTATTTGAAAATCATTTTTTGGCCCGTGAACTTGAGCGTCAGTTACGCCCAGCCCCACCAAAATCCCTGGGGTTCGCCGGCGGCCTGGGCCGGATTGTTTTCCTGGGCGGCGCTGTGGGCCGGAGCCGCCGCGCTCTGGCGTCGCGGAACGCGCGTTCCGGCGGCGGGGATGATCTGGTCCTTCGTCGGGTTGTCGCCGGTGTTGGGCTTTGTTCCCTTGGTGACCTACATGGCCGAACGATTCCTTTACGTTCCGCTTTTCGGCGTCGCGTTGATCGCGGCATGGGCCTGGGATGAATGGTTTTCTTTTTCCAAAATCACCGCCGTCGGATCGGCGGTTTTCCTGGTGGCCGGCCTATCCATTTTCAGCTACGGCCGGACGAAGGATTGGCGGGACGATCTGACGTTATGGAAATCCGCCGTGGCCGCGGAGCCGGACAACGCCTTCGCCTGGGCTTGTCTCGGCGACGCCGAGAGCCTCGGAGGAAATTTGCCGGACGCGCGGCGTTCCTACGAAACCGTTTTCGAGCATCGCCCCGACGCGGCCGTGGCCTTCACCGCCGCCAATAACCTGGCGCAAATCGCCAACCGACAGGGCCGGCCGGACGACGCCCTCGCCTGGAGCGACAAAGCCGCCGCGCTGCGGCCCGGCGTGGCGGAAACGCTCTACAACCGCATCGTGGCGCTGGCGATCCTGGAGAAAACCGACGAAGCGCTCGCCTCCCTGTCCGAAGCGGAAAAGCTCCATCCCGGGAATCCCGCCTGGCAGCTACTCCGCGAACGGATCAACCGAAGAAAAAACCACCCATAAAATGATAATCCCCTTTCTCCGTTGAGAGAAAGGGGATCGGTTGATCGGTTTTAGAACTAATTATCCGCCGGCCGCGCCGCCCTCCGCCATTCCCGGTTCGGTCATCTTCCGCGCGTTCATGACTTTGTTCAGCTCCGCTTCGGGAAGCAGGTTCTTCGCGCGAACAAGTTCGCGGATCGTCTTGCCGGTGGCGAAGGCTTCCTTCGCCACGTCGGCGGCCTTGTCGTAGCCGATGGCCGGCGCCAGGGCCGTCACCATCATGAGGCTTTTTTCGATCATGCCCTCGCAGACCTGCCGGTTTGCCTTCAGACCTTTCACGCATTTTTCGGATAGAAGCCGCGACACGTTGCCGATGAGCGTCATGGACATCAGCAGGTTGTAGGCGATCATGGGCTGCATCACGTTCAGCTCGAAGTTGCCCGCCTGGCCGCCGACGGTGATGGCCGCGTCGTTGCCGATGACCTGCGCGCACACCATCAAAACCGCTTCGGGGATCACCGGGTTCACTTTTCCCGGCATGATGGAGCTGCCCGGCTGCA
Source organism: uncultured Elusimicrobia bacterium (assembly GCA_964482515.1). Taxonomy (GTDB): domain Bacteria; phylum Elusimicrobiota; class Elusimicrobia; order FEN-1173; family FEN-1173; genus CAYZXT01. The sequence goes on from CAYZXT010000002.1 coordinate 97,600, forward strand.
GGGAGGGAAGTTCGATCTCGAAAAGCCCGCAGCGGGGCCCCGAGCCCAGCCAGCGGATGTCGTTGGCGATCTTCGTGAGGCTGGCCGCCACGGTCTTGAGCGCGCCGCTGGTTTCCACGGCCGCGTCCTGCGCGGCGAGGGCCTCGAAACGGTTCGGCGCGCCGATGAACGGCAGCTTGGTCTCGGCCGCGATCTTCCGGATCATCCCCTCCACGAAACGCGGGTCGGCGTTCAACCCCGTGCCGACCGCGGTGCCGCCGAGGGCCAACTCAGCCAAATGTTCGATGCAGTTCTCAAGCCGCTTGATGCCGTGGGCCACTTGGCTGGCGTAGCCGGAAAACTCCTGGCCGAGCCGGACGGGGACCGCATCCATCAGGTGCGTCCGCCCGATCTTCACGATGTCGTCGAACTCCTTGGCCTTCATGTCCAAAGAACCGTAGAGGACCTTCAACGCCGGAAGGACGTCCAGAGACAAAGACTCCAGCGCCGCGATGTGGATGGTGGTCGGGATCACGTCGTTGGAAGACTGTCCCATGTTCACGTGATCGTTGGGATGCACGGGGGATTTGGAACCCATCTGCCCGCCGAGGATCTCGATGGCCCGGTTGGAAATGACTTCGTTGGCGTTCATGTTCGTGGATGTGCCGGAACCTGTCTGGAAGATGTCCACCGGGAAGCTTTCATCGAGCTTCCCCTCCATGACTTCCGTCGCCGCCTGCACGATGGCGTCGCCGATCTTCTTGTCGAGCAGTCCCATTTCCATGTTGACCTGGGCCGCCGAGCGCTTGATGAGCGCCAGGGCGCGTATGAACCGCCGCGGCACGCGCAGTCCGCTGACGGGAAAGTTTTCCACGGCGCGCAGCGTCTGGATGCCGTAATAAACATCCACCGGGACTTCTTTGTTTCCGAGAGAATCTTTCTCAATGCGTGTCTTCATAAAAACCTCTTTCCGATTTTATCTGAACCGAACGGTCATTCTAGCAATTCCGCCCCGGGGCGGCAGCGTTCAAGCCTTGCGCGGGCGGGCGGCGGCCGTTTCGATGAGCGTTTGGGCGCGGGCAATGGCGTCCTTCAGCGTTTCGGCGATGTTGTCCTGGCCGAACTTGTCGATTTTCTCCGAGTTCACCAGGACCGAAAGCGGCTGGACCCGGATTCCGGCCAAGACCAGGGCCGTGCCCTGCCGCTTGCAGCGCTTGTGGAATTCCTCCAGGGCGCGCAGCCCCGTGGCGTCCATCACCGGGACGTTTTCCATCTGCAGGATGAAAACCTTGGGGGGCTTCTCCATGTAACCGAGGATCTCGCCCAGTTTTCCGGCCGCGCCGAAGAAGAGCGGGCCGTTGATCTCATAAATCTCCACCCCGGCGGGGACCTTCAACTTCCCTTCGGCCGCGTCGCTTTTTTTGTCTCCGGCGGTCTCGTCTTCTCCCCGGTCGCGGGTGAGAGCTTCCACCTGGGTGACGTTCGCCATTCGGCGCATGAAGAGGAACGCGGCCAACACCATGCCGACTTCCACGGCCACGGTCAGGTCCACCAGGACCGTCAGGGAAAACGTGGTCAACAGGACCACGACATCGCTCCGCGGGGATTTCAGCAGGGAGACAAAGGACCGCCATTCGCTCATGTGGTAGGACACCACCACCAGCACCGCAGCCAGGGCGGCCAACGGGATGAGAGACACCCACTTGCTCAGGAAGAGAGACACCAGCAGCAGTACGGCGGCGTGGACGATGCCGGACACCGGCGTGCGGCCGCCGCTCTTCACGTTGGTGGCGGTGCGCGCGATGGCGCCGGTGACGGGGATCCCGCCGAACAGCGGCGAAGCGACGTTGGCGGCGCCCTGGGCCACCAGTTCCATGTTGGAACGATGGCGTCCGCCGATCATCCCGTCCGCCACCACCGCGGAAAGCAGCGATTCGATGGCGGCGAGGATCGCCACCGTCGTGGCGGGGCGGATCAGGGCGGCGAAATTCACGTCCAAGGACGGAAGGGACGGGAAGGGAATTCCTCGCGGCAGCGCGCCGAAGCGGGAACCTATGGTCTCCACGGGAAGATGGAAAACCTGGGCCAGCAGGGTCGCCGCCAGGAGCGCCACGATGGGCGCGGGGACTTTCTTGGTCCATTTGGGAAACAGGTAAAGGACCGCCAGCGAAAACAGTCCCAGCCCGGCCGTGTGCCAGGACAGGCCCGACAGATGCTCCGCGTAGGAAAGCCACTTATCGATGAACTCCGCAGGGACCGCTCCCATTTTCAAACCAAACAGATCCTTCACCTGGGCGGAGAAAATGATCACCGCGATGCCGCTGGTGAAACCCGTGATCACGGGGTAGGGAATGAATTTGATCATGGACCCCATCCCCGAGAAACCCATGATGATCAGGATCATGCCCGCCATCAGCGTGCAGATCATGAGGCCGTCCAGGCCGTGGTGGGCGATGATGTCATAGACGATGACGACGAATGCGCCGGTCGGACCGGCGATCTGAACGCGGCTGCCGCCCAAAAGCGAAACGATCAATCCGCCGACAATGGCGGTGATGAGACCTTTCTCCGGGGACACGCCGGAGGCGATGGCGAAGGCCAGGGCCAGCGGGATGGCGACGATGCCAACGATGACGCCGGCCATGGCGTCTTTGATGAAATGGGTCCGGTCGTATGTCTTCAGGGTGGTGTACAGCTTGGGAATAAATATCAAGATGCTCTCCTTTGTAATTTATGACTATGACTTCGAATCGTCATCCGGAAATTATTGAGGCTGCAAGGGGTAGTCCGAAAGCGGCGCGGCGGTCCGTCCGATGCTATCCCTTCTTCTGCAGGATCTGCCAAAAAACGTTTTGAGGAGGCTCCTCGTTGGCCGACCGCTCCGCCACGATCTCATAGACCTGGGCGTAACGATAATCTTCCCGGGTACTGCCCTGGTCGTCCAGGACCAGCCGGACATGGCGGCGCCAGAAATCGTCGAAAACCTTCGCTCCCTCTTCGGAGAAATTGTCCAGCCAGTAATGCCGTACGCGCACGCCCTCGGCCACGTTCAGCAGGACATGGGTGACGCCGGCGTCCCTGAACTTCCGGTAGAGGGCTTCGCCGTCCGCGCATTCTTTCGTCCAATCGAAAACCGGGTGCCTGTCGTAGACCGTGGCGGCGAAGTAGGGACGCTCCAGATAGAAAGCGCGCGCGTCGCCCAGGACCATAACCTTCGCCTCCGGCGGCGCGTTTTGGTTGATGAAATTCGCGGCCGCATAATAGGGGTTCGGGTAGGTGCTATGGGGCCTGTTAAGGTATTCCGCCGCCGCCATGTCGCCCTGGACGACCCGCCAGCCCTCCATCATATATAGGTAAATCCAGCTCCAGGAGAGGTTGACCGCGCCCGCCACCAGAGCCAACGCCAGCGCCGCGGCCTTCATGGGTTTGGGCATTTCCCCGTCGGCCATGGCGATGCCAATGAGCACCGCCAGGATCGCCAGGCTTGGAATCCAAAAACGCGCCACGAAGGAGGAAACGCTGTAAAGCAGCCACTGCAGGAAAAAGATTCTCAATAGAAGCGTGGTGGCCGGGCGCCAGCGGATGAATAAAAGAAGCGGAATGAAGATTAAAAATGCCGGACCCAGATAATCCGCGTCCGTGCGGCCGTTCAGGGAAACCGTCCAGGGCTCCAACAGATAGTTCAGCGCGCCGCGCCAGGAACCGAACTGCGCCGCGAGGTTCCGCCCCGCTTCTCCCTTTAACGCAGCGAAATTGCTCAACCCGTTGGCCGGGTTGGCGAATATGTTCGTTAAAAACGGGTAAATCGGGTTTTTGTAGAACAGGATGTTCTTGACGATCCAGGGGAGAACGACCGCCGCCGCGGGGACCGCGATCAGGAGCTGCTCCCGGACCAGGTCTTTCACCGCACGATTATCGCCCTCGCCTCGGGATTTCCAGTGCAGGAACAGCGGGAACGCCAGGGCCGGATAGAAGATCCAGGCCGTGTATTTCGTCCCCATGTTCAGACCGCAGAAAAGCCCGGACAGCGCCAGCCAGCGCCAGCGGATCTCCGGACGGGATTCTTCCAACCCCAGGGCCAAGGAAAAAACGGAGAGCACGACGAAGAGCGTGGTCCCGAGCTCGATGGCGGTCTTGCCAAACTCGAGCGCCACCATGGGCGGGCCCACGAACAGCAGCGCGGCCAGCCAGCCGGCGCGCGGCGAACCGTAGCGCCGCGCCAGGGCCATGATGGCGGCGACGGCGCCGGCCCCGCAGGCGTAGTGCAGCAGCTTGGCCGCCACATCGCCCGAAAGGGCCAGCCCCAGGCCGAACAGCATTTCAATATTGAAGGGAATCCCCGAGAAACAATTCGCCGGCGTGGGGACCATCCGGCGCTCGAGCCACCAAAGTTTCGGCACGGCCAAATGATAAACCAGGGAGTCGTAGAAAATCTCCGGCGCCAGCGCCTCGGTCAAATAGACCAACCCCGTCAGGACCAGCAGCCCGGCGAGGACGCGGTCCGCCGGCGTCCAGCGGACTTTCGGCGAGGGAGCCGCGTTTTTTTGTAATAAATCCCGCTGAAGGAAGGTCAATATCAAGGTGAAGAAAATACAAGCACCCAGGACCACGGGCGTCCGCAGCAAACCCGCCGTCCCGAGAAGAAACAGTCCCATGATCATGGCCCCGGCACCGAGGCCGGCGGAAAACGCCGCGGTTTCCAGGCGGCTCGAGAGCGTTAAGCCGAAAATCTTCAGCAGGCCCCGGCCGATCAACAGCATCAAAATGCACAGCCATGCCACCAGCGCCAGCCGCCCGGCGGAAACCAGGAACGCCGCGCGGTCCGGCAAGCGCAGGGAATCCAGCATGGCGAAAAGGTTGTCCACGTTCGGCCAGGCCTGTTTATGGTAGATGAAGAAAAAAACGAGCGCCCAGGCGCCGGCGAAGGTCAGCATGAGCGCGCGGGAAAGGGGCAAGTCGGACGGAGGAGCGGACGGCGGTTTGGCGGAACCCGGGAGCTTGCGATTCTTTTTGTTCACGTTCCGATTATACAAAATGGCCCCATTCTTAACTTTCACTCCGAATAGTTGTCCGGTATAATTGAAGCCATGCAGCGCCCTCCCTATAAACGCCGCGCCGCCGCGGCACTTTTCCTCTTCCTGACAACCCTCTTCCCTACACATGCTTTCACCCTCGTCAAAAAAAAATGGCGCTCCGAAGGCAAAAAAATCCGCCACATCACGATCGTCCGCAAGGACATTTTCGACACCTCGATCCCCGAGGAAAACCGCGCGATCTATCGCGCTGTCAACAACCTGCATTTTTCCACCAAGGAAGGCGTCATCCGCAACGAGCTCCTGTTCAAGGAAGGCGATGCTTACGACGAGGGATTGGCCCGGGAAACGGAGCGCGTCCTGCGCGACGTTTTGTCATTACGGGAAATCAGTGTCACAACCAGCGATGCGCCGGACGGCCAAGTGGACGTGACGGTGGTGACCCACGACACCTGGTCCACGCAGCCCACCCTCACGCTCAAGGGCGTGGGGAAAAAACTTTCCGGGAAGATCGGGCTCCGGGAAGACAATTTTCTCGGCTATGGAAAGAGGGCCAGTTATTTGTACAAACAGGAAGCAGGGGTCATCGAAAGGGCGTTCTCCTACGGCGATCCCAATTTCCTCAACAAACGTTTGCGCCTGGACGCCAACTACGCGGACAGCGCCGACGGCCTGGGCCGCGAGTTCTCCCTCAGCCGGCCTTTTTATTCGTCGATCACGCCCTGGTCCGCCGGCGTCGGCGCCAAGCTGAGCGACATGGACACCCGCCTTTACGCCGCCGGAGAAGTGATCGGGAAGGTCCGGCAGTTCACCCGGGAGTATTCGGCGAGCGGATCTCTTTCCCTCGGTTCCACGCCCACGCTCATTCAGCGCGCCGGGCTGGGGTACAGGTATCTGCATGAGTCGGTCACACAAACGCTCCCCTTCACCGGAAAACTGAGCGACAAGCAATACCACATCATCGAACTTCCCCTCCATTACGAGGAAGTCAACTTCCTGACCGCGGACCACATCAACCGCTACACGCGGACGGAAGACTTCGCCCTTGGGCCCAAGATCAAAATATCACCCGGCGTCACGGCGCCGTGGCTCGGCGAAACCCGCAGCGCCACGTTCATGAAGTTGGACGCGGAGAAAGGGCATCGCTTCGGGCCGTCGAACTTCGCGCGGATGGAATTCACCGCCTTAGGCCGCTACGAAAGCCGCTGGGTGGACGCGCGCCCGCGCGTCGACCTCTGGTACTACAATTATTTTCCGCTCCGGCAGACCGTCGCCCTCCATTTCCAAGCTGAGATGATCGCCAACCCGCAGCCCAATTCGCAGCTCCTCTTGGGCGGGGACACGGGACTTCGCGGGTATCAGCTGAACCAATTTTCGGGAAACAAGCTGCTGCTCGCGAACGCGGAACACCGGCTTTTTTGGGTGGAGGACATCGGGCGCGTGCTGAGCCTGGGATCGGCCGTTTTCTTCGATGCGGGAGGGATGTGGGAACCGGGAAAGAAGATCGATCTGCGGAACACGCGAATGAACGTGGGCGCCGGGCTGCGCTTCCATTTGCCGCGGACCAGCGTCGGCCATGTGCTGCGGCTGGACGTCGCCTACGCGCTGAAGGAAGTGCGGGGCAAGAGCCGGACGGTGATCACCTTCGGCTCGGAGCAGGCGTTTTAAGAAACTATTTGTTGATGATGAACTCGACGCGGCGGTTCCGGAACTTGCCTTCGTCCGTCACGTTGTCCGCCACCGGCCTCGTCTGGCCCAACCCCTCCGCCGTTATCTTTTCCGCCATCAACTCGAAGTTTTGAATGAGGTAATTGCGCACGGCTTCGGCCCGCGCCTGCGAAAGCTCCATGTTGGTGTCCGGCGTCCCGTCGGAGTCCGTGTGCCCCTCGATGCGGATGCTGAACTGCGGGTAGCGCCGAAGGATCGTGCCGACAATGTCGAGCGTCTCGTAGGAGGAGGGCAGCAGCACGGCCTTGTTCTGCTCGAAATTGATGGCCTCGATCTTCTTGTCGAAGATGTCCTGCCGCACCTTATTGAGCTCGGCCTGGGCCTGTTTCTTCAGCGGGTCTTCCGTGGGTTCGGGCGGTGCCGGCGGAAGGTCGCGGATCGACAGCGGCTTTTTGGGCTTATCGGGGATCCAGGAATCCGGAATGTAGAAACTCACCACAGCGGCGCCCGTCACCATTTGGATGTCCTTCGTGGCTTTCGAGTAGCCCTTGTAGTAGTGGTAAAGCGCTTCCACCCCGAAGGTCACCATCGGGTTCACTGTGTACTCGAGGCCCAGGCCTCCCGCCGCGGTGAGCTTCGTCCAGTTGTTCGTGACGGAAAAAATGGTCTGCTTGTTTCGGCTGATGCCGCCCGCGAAGGCGAAATAGGGGTTCCAGTAAGCGCCGCGGAAAAACGACCGGAAGGCCATGAGGGTGATGGGCTGCGTGGTGATCTTCTGGCTCGCGTCCAGTTTTTGCTTCACGCTCTGGCTCGAGAAAGCGCCGGCCAGGGCCCAATCGATGCTGAGCTCCTGTTTTATCCGCACGCCGAAATCGGTGCCATCGTTGTAGTTTTTGGAAAAAGTCGACGGAGACTGGGGCAGCGCGCGCCCGGCTTCGATCCCGATGGACCAGCGCGAACGGTCCTCCACGGCGAATGCCGAGGGAGCCGCCGCTTGCAGGGCGAACCCGGAAAGCAACGCCAAGCGCGCCGCCGCTTTCATCCTGTTGATCCGGTGCGTGGGAAATCGAACGTTTTGGGTCATTCTATTCTCCGCCTTCAAAATTTTTCCGCGATCCGCAGCGCCCACAGCGCGGCCTCAACGGTGGGCGTTGCGTCCGCCTTGGCGAAGGGCCGGGAACCGGAAGCCAAATCAAAAGCCGTCCCGTGGCCGGGCGACGTGCGCACCCAGGGAAGTCCCACCGTTACATTCACAACCTGCTTTGGAAAAAGGGTTTTCAGCGGGATCATGCCTTGGTCGTGATAGAGGCAGGCCACCGCGTCGAAATCGCCGGCCGCGTGCCGAGACCAAGCGACGTCGGCGGGCAAAGGGCCATCCACGCTTATTCCGCGGCGCCGCAATGCCGCCACGGCGGGAGCCACCGTCGTTTTTTCTTCCCTGCCCAACAGTCCGTTGTCGCCGGCGTGGGGATTCAACCCGCACACAACCCAGCGGGGGCGCCTTCCGCCTGATATTTTTTTCAGCCACGGATCCGTTCTCTGGACCGCGGCGGCGATGTTGTTGACGGAAAGATGCGTTGGCACGTCTTTGAGCGGCAGATGCCGCGTGATCAAAAGAGCTTTCAGGGGACCGGCGGCCATGAGCATTTCCACGTCGTCGACGCCGCTGAGGGCGGCGAGCATTTCCGTGTGCCCCGGATAGGACAGTCCGGCCAATTTGAAAGATTCCTTAGAGACGGGTCCTGTTACGACGGCGGAGACGCGTCCCTGCATGGCCAACCCCACGGCGGTCTTGATCGCCAAGCTCGCGGACTCGCCCGCCACCCGCTGCGGCCGGCCAAGGACAAGCTCGCCGATGCGCGGATGGGCGACGTGCAAAACGCTGACGGTTCCCCGCCCGGCCCGGTAGTCGTCCAAATGCGCGATGGGGTTGACGGCCAGGCTGCCGGGGCCCGCGAACCGCCGCATCACCCAGGCGTCGCCGACGAGGATCGGGCGGCAACGCCGGAGGAGCCTGGGGTCCCGCGCCGCCATGGCGGCCACGTGCGGGCCGATGCCGGCGGGATCGCCCAGCGTGATGGCTATAAAAGGAAGCTTACTTCGTTTCGATAAAATATTATTTGCCGGGCTTGCTGGGATCCATCTCCACTTTGATGGAGGCGCTCTTCCGCAGCTCTTTGACGAAGTCCTCAAAGTTGTTCTGTCCCTGGACGCGATAGAGGTATTCCTTCAGGTCGTCCTTCGTCTTGTCCAGTGTGATAGGTTCGCCGGGATTCTTCTCTTCCACCTTGATGATGTGGTAGCCGAAATCCGTCTCCACGATGTCGGACACTTTGCCCACGGGCAAGGCGAACGCGCTCTTCTCGAACGACGGGACCATTTGGCCCTTGGTGAAGAACCCCAGGTCGCCGCCCTGCACCGCGCTACCCTTGTCGTCGGAATTTTTCTCCGCCTCTTTGGCGAAGTCCGCGCCCTTCACGATACGCGCGCGAACGTCTTCCAGCTTGCGGCGCGCCGCGGACTTGTCCTTGAAGGACGCTCCCGGGTCGACGCGGATGAGGATGTGCCGCGCCCGCACGCGCTCCGAAGATTGCGCGGCGTAATATTTCGCCATGGACTGCAGGTCGAGTAAGGATTCACTGTCCGCCTTGACGTCCTTGCCGGCCATCACCTGCTGCAGCCGGTCGAATAAGTTCTTCACCTGGTCCTCGGTGGGCTCTTTGGTGCGCTGGCGGACTTCCTGGCTGGTGAGTTGCACGACGCTGAGCTGGTCGCGTATGCGGTCTTGGAACTGCTTCTCCGTCAACTGCTCCTTGGTCAGTTCCTGCTGAAACTTGGCGTCCGCTGCCTTGATCGCGGCGGGGTTTTTCCCCTGGAGCTCTTTCCACGCGGCGGACAGGTCCACCTGGGAATTCTCTCCGTCGGCCGGCTTGCCCGCCATCATCCGCTGCACGATGGACTCCAGGTCCCTCCGACCGTCCTCCGGGAGGAACCGGCTCTTCACCTGGATGACGCCGTTCTCCAGGTCGCGCTGCGTCGCCTTCACTTTGCGCTTCTTGGCTTCCTGGAGAAGGATCTTATCGTCGATCATCTGGTCCAGGAGTTTTTTCTTCGTGTCGTTTTCCCACTCCGGCGTCATTTTCTCCGGCGGCATCATGTTCCGCTGTTGGTCGATGAAAGCGTTCCAGTTCTTTTCGTATTCGGAAAGCAGGATCGCCTCCCCGTTGACGGTCGCAATGGTGCGGTTCATCACCTTCGCCGCCTGAAGGGAAAGCGGTCCGAGGATCAAAGCGCTGAATGCAAGGCTTATGGCTATCGTTTTATGGGGTTTCATGGCTGCCGGGAGGCACCTCCTGTGGTTTGAACCGCCGGGCCGCGCGAGGAAGTCTGGAGCGCCTCGAGGGCCGTCAGGTTCATGGAAATCTTGTATTGGTTCTTGGCTTGATCGATCCAGGCCTGGAACTTTCGCTTTTCAAGCACGGACCGGATGGTGTCTTTGATTTGATCGTAGGGCGTTTGCGAAACCGCTTTTTCATCCGTTTTGCGGATGATGTGATAACCGTAAGGCGAACGGATGATGCCCGACGTTTCGTCCTTCTGCAGGGAGAAAACGGCTTTCTCAAACTCCGGGATCAAAGTGCCGAGCATGAAGAAGCCGAGGTCGCCGCCGCGCGCCCCGCTGGCCGGGTCCTGGGAAAGTTTTTTCGCCAGGGCCTCGAACTTTGCCCCTTTGGCCAGGGCCGCCATCGCTTCCTGCGCCTCGGCTTCCGTCGAAAGCAGGATATGGCTGGCCCGCACTTCCTTTTCCTTTTCCCAGAAAGCGCGGACCTCGTCGTCCGTGACCTTCAATTCGTTTTGCTGGAGCGTCCGGAAGTATTCCCCCACCAGCAGCCGTTCCTTGGCCTCATCCTTCTGGCGCTGAAACTCGCTTTCCAGGTCATCCAACTTCTTTTTGACTTCCGGTTTTTTCTCCAGGCTCTTCTTATGGGATTCCGCCATCATGACTTTGCGGCGGACCATCAGTTCGAGCAGCTCTTTGCGGCCCGGCGCGGTGGAAAGATAATCCTGTTGGGCGAAGGGCTGGCGGGACAATTCCTGCGTGAACTCAGAAGAAGTAATGGACTCCGATCCCACTTGGGCGAGGACCGGATCTTTTTTTGGGCCGCAACCCCAGGCGGCACACAAAAACACGGCCAAGCCGGCGGCCAGAGCGGGCGAAACTGCGGAACGATTGGTCATATCAATGATTTTCCCATTCTATAGAATCGGCCCAAGGGCGTCAACATATATCCCTTCAGTTTCAACTTTCATTACCATTATTATCATTCCACTCCATTGACTTCAACAACAGAAAGGTCGGTGGATAACCGACTGCTTGAATTTTCTTCAGAACTTCGAATTTGAAAATCGACAAAGAACCTTCACGCCACTGACGGCAGATGTTCTCGTTCAAATGTAGCCGGGCCCAGTCCGCGGAAGTTCGTTCAACAGGGGAAGTCTCTTCACACGGTCCGACAATAAGGAAGGGATGCGATTTCCTCGTCATCTCCAATTGAGCCTCCCTCTCCAATTCCTCATCAACAAATAGGCATTCAAAATCAATCGCCTTATTGTGCTCCAGACAGATCAACCCCATCTCCTCCGGATTCAAACTCCAGTCTGCGGCGAGCCCTACCGGGCCGGAAATATCGGGCGGGACGGCGCCGGCAACCTCTAGCGACACGGATAATCCCGGCTCTGGAGTTTGGTTTGGAATTATTACCATGTCCCTCACATTGTAAGCCGCATAGCTCATCCAATCGAACACTTTCCCAAGCCAATAATTATGCCAATTGAAGATCGCCATCGGCACAGCCAATGCGCCCAAAACCCCGAACAAGAGGTATACCTTTCTCAGGGATTTTAAAAGGATCCCTCCCCTGTTTTCATAATAGAGGACAATGACCCCGACGGAATAGGCCATCGTAAAATAGAAGTAGTAATACCTCATATCCTTGTTGTGCGTGAGCGAACCGATGATCATAGGCAAAAAGATCAACGCTACGAACATGCCCAACGCCCCTTTTAAATGGTCCCATTTCCCTCTTTCAAAAAAACTGACAATGACCGCGCGAAAGAGGATCACCAAGCAGATAACTATGAGGGCATATCGGCCAAACATGGAAAAGACATCCTTGTACATATTCGCCCTAAAAGTCCACGTGGACCCATAGCGAGGGACATCGAATCCCATGTTGATCCAATGATATAGTTTCGACAAAAAAGGCAAATACCACCCATTCACCATAAAGGTTGCCGGCAACACGCAAAAGAGAAACGGCGCTGAAAGTTTTCCCCGAACGGACATCCAAATCCAGGAGGTGCACAATAGGACGACAAACGCCGCGTGGGTGAAAACAGCAGAATCCATCCCCTCCCCCTTGAACCAAAAGTGACGCATCGCGATTCCCAAAACAATATGAGCCAACCCCAATATAACGGCCATGGCCACGTCGCGATACCTTAATGCGCCGTTTTGAACCGCAACCATGGAATGCGCCAGAAGCGCCGCGCCGAGCCCTATCGTGGCCACCCCCGGGTGGAAACAGAAGGCGAACCCGGCCGCCACTCCCAGGTAGGAGCATTCTCTTTTAGAAGTGAAATGGTTGCTTTTCAACAAATAATAGACGGTGGCCGTGCCGGCAGCCAATATGGGCAACTCCGTGCCATAGTTCACCGCGGATCTTATGACCCAGGGAAGAAAACCAATGAGGCACGCCCCGACGGATGCGTGCGTCTGAGGAAGAAAAAACCTGAGCATCTTATATAAATACACCATGAATATTGACAGTAAAAATAGGTTGACGACAGCGACGGCGATTCGGACGTTCCCGCTGCTCAACATCAACGCGGGAAGGGCAAGGACAGGATGGAGTATAGGCTTGAATTCACGGTTCCAGTAGATTTCATTCAAAGCCTGCAGGATCCCTTCGTTTACCCATTTATGGTAGGCGTTGAGTCCTGAAAACAGCATGAGCGCTTCATTATCGCCCAAGGGGTACCGCCGATGAACAGCGAACCATTTTCCACATAAGAGGACGGGGCCGAGGGGAAGGAGGGATATGACTGCGCCGAAACCCCGGCGAAAGGTCATGTGCTTTAATGCAAACCGAAAGCGTGAGAGAATATATTTCATTCAATGTCCTGAAGCGTTTATCATCCTACGCCGTCTTGAAAGTTCTTCCCGTCAAAAAGGCCGCGGGTTGCTGGGCGAAGCAGTGCTTTCCTGCCAGTTCCGAGACCGTAACAGAAGGAACGGCGATAAAGACTCGCTTGTCTGAATTTCCATCACCCGCTCGAAGCCGGAGGCGGGAAGGATCCCTTCGCGCCACTGTCGACAAAGCGCCCGGTTCATTTCAAAACGCGCGCGGTCCCGCGGTATTGTGCGCTTCATCTGGCCGGGATCTTCACATGGGCCAACGATAAGGAACGGGTAATTTTTGCTCGCCGAGAAAACGACGTCTTCCGTGGAACGGTCTTCTCGAACGTACGCGTTCTCAAAAACGATTCTTTTCTGTCTTTCCCTGCATATTAAATCGAGTTCCTCGGGGTGTAAATCCCAGAACGCCGCAATTCCCGTCAAACCCGTTGGCCCTGGCGGGATGGTTTCGAAAACTTGTCCAACGACGTCGAGGGCCGGCTGCGCCGATGGAGTGGGGATTATGCCTGAATCTCTGGTATTGTAAGGCGCGTATCCGATCGAGTCGGCTATTTTCACAAGCCACGGAATATTCCATTGAAAAATTATTCTCAAGACCATGACCGCGCTCAGGATCCCGAGCAACAGGCACCCTTTCCTCAGCGCTTTTTGAAAGAATCCTCCGCCGCTTTGGCAAAGAACGATCACTCCGATGGCATAGGCCATCGTGAAATAAAAATAGTAATACCTCAAATCTTTATTATGCGTCAATGAACCGATAATCGGCGGCAGAAGAACCAAAGAAAGAAACATGGGCAACGCTTCTTTCAGGCGGTCGTTCCTTCCCTTTTCCAAAAATCCAATTTTTATTCCTTCCCACAAGATTATCAAGCAAGCAATCAACAAGACATGGCGGCCGAATATCGCGAACACGTCCTCGTATAGGTTCATCCTGAAGGTCCACATAAATCCGCCGTGCGGGACGATAAAACCCGCCCTCACCCACAAATATAACATTGACAGGAACGGCAAATACCAGGCGTTCACCATGAAGACCACCAGCGCCACAAAAAGCAGATAAGTCGTCGAGAATTTCCCGTAAAAGGACATCCCGATCCAAAAGGCGAAAAAAACAATGAGAAATACCGCCTGCGCGTGCGCGATCGATCGCATCTCCGTTCCATTGATCCACGCCCAATGCATGGCAATCCCCATAACGAGATGGGACAGGAGGATTGCGCCGACCATGCCGATGTCGCGAAACCTTAACGCGCCGTTATGCGCCGCATTTATGGAGTGAACTAAAAGGGCCGCGCCGAGCCCAATGGCGGCCACGGGAGGATGAAAGCAAAAGGCCAGCCCCGAGGTGAGGCCGAGGAAGAAGCAATTATTTCTCGATCGGAAAAAATCGCTTTTCAATAAATAATAGATGCTGGCCGTGCCGGCGGTCAAAACGGGCAGCTCGGCGCTGTAGGAAACCGCCGACCTCACGACCCAGGGAAGGAGCCCGATAAAGCACGCCCCTATGGATGAATATTCGCGTGAAAGAAAAAATCTAAGAACCCCGTAGAGATACAAAATGAAAATCGAAAATAAAGTTATGTTGACCGCGGCCACGGCGGCGCGCACATCTCCTCCGTTTAGGACCAGCGGGAAAAAAGATAAAACGGGGTGGAGGATCGGCTTGAATGAACGCCCCCAATAAAGCGCGCTTAGTGCCTGCATGAACTCTTCGGCCTTCCATAAGTTAAACGCGTCGATCCCTGAAAACATCATCATCGCGTCGTTGTCCCACAGGGGATATCGCCGATGGATGGCAAACCATTTCGCACACAAAAGGATCGGCGCCAGGGGCAGAAGCAAGAAGCCGTTCGATATTCTGGAAAACCGGGAGTTTTCTGGGATTATTTTACTCAAGAGGCAGGATGAAGAGAAACAAGCAGGCTTATCAGCCAAGGAATCAATTTATCTTCGGGAGGAACTTCCCCGAACCGCATGCCGAAGGGCGGTCCCGGCAAAAAGGAAAAACCCGGCCCTTGTTCCTGCATCAAACGCTGAAGAGTTTCTGGCGGCAAAGTCAGGCCATCTTGGAACCTCAACTCCACCCCGCCGCGAACCAGGGAAATCCGAATGACTTTTCTCCCGCGCGCCGCCAGCCGGAGTTCCGCCACCAGGAACAGCCGTTCCGCCGGGTCCGGCAAACCGCCGCAGCGGTCGACCAACTCTTCTTTCAGTTTGGAGAGCCCCTCGGAGGAAACGTCGAGGAGGCGCCGGTAAAACGCCACGCGCTCCGCTTCCGATGGAAGGTAATCCTCCGGAATGTAGGCCGACACGGGCAGTTCCAACTCAAGCTCCGGCGGACGCTCATCGTGTTCCACAAACTCGCCCTTCTGCCGTTTGATCTCGTCCGTCAAAAGTTGTCCATAGAGATCGATGCCGACCGCGTTCACGAACCCGTGCTGCTGCGGCCCGAGCAGGTTTCCCGCGCCGCGGATCTCCAGGTCGCGCAACGCGAGCTTGAACCCCGAGCCGAGGGAGGCGAATTCCTTCAGCGCGCCCAACCGCTTCTGCGCCTCCTCGGACAGGCTCGCGCCCGGCGAATAGAAAAGATAGCAATAGGCCTTCTGCCGCTCGCGCCCCACGCGGCCGCGCAGCTGATACAGCTGGGAAAGACCGAAGTCCTCCGCCTCTTCCACGATCAGCGTGTTCACCGACGGGATGTCGAGGCCGGACTCGATGATGCTCGTCGACAGGAGGATGTTGTATTTCTTGTGCAGGAACTCCCACATGATCTTTTCCAGCTGCGGGCCCGTCATCTGGCCGTGTGCCGCGCCGATGGAAACGGGGACGCCGTGGTCCTTGAGGACTTCCTCCAGATGCTGCCGGCGCTTCTCCAGGGTGCTCACGCGGTTGTGCACGTAGAAAACCTGTCCGCCGCGGTTGAGTTCGTGCTCCACCGCCGCGACCATCATCTTGTCGTCGAAGGCCCCCACGTGCGTCGCGATGGGCAGCCGCCCTTCCGGCGGGCTCTCGATGATGGAAAGCGCCTTGATCCCGCCGAGGGAAGCGCCGAGCGTGCGGGGGATGGGAGTGGCCGACAGCGCCAGCACGTCCACTGTGTCACGGAACGCCATGATCTTTTCCTTCTGCTTCACGCCGAAACGGTGTTCCTCGTCGATGATGACCAATCCCAAATTCTTGAACCCCACGTCCGGCGACAGCAACCTGTGGGTGCCGATGATGACGTCGATCACGCCGCGGCGGAGGTCTGTCAGGATCGTCTTCTGGCTCGCGGGGTTTGAGAAACGCGACAGCACGGCGATGGAAACCGGGTAGTCGGCGAAACGGTCGCGGAAGTTCCGTCCGTGCTGCTCCGCCAGAATGGTCGTCGGGACCAACACCGCCACCTGCTTGCCCGCGGCCACGGCCTTGAACGCGGCGCGCATCGCCACTTCCGTCTTTCCGTAGCCGACGTCGCCGCACACGAGGCGGTCCATGGGGCGCGGCGAGATCATGTCCGCCTTCACTTCGTTGATGGCCTTCGCCTGGTCCGGCGTGAGATCGTAGAGGAATGAATCGCCGAACTCCTTTTCCATGTGGCTGTCCGGAGGGAACATGGTCCCCATCGCCGCGGAACGCTTGGCCGCGCGGGCCAGCAGTTCCTTCGCCAGCTCCGCCACCGCGGCCTCGACCTGCTCCTTGGTTTTTTCCCAGGTGGCCGTGTCGATGGAAGACAGCTTCGGCTTCTTTCCTTCGGTGCCGATGTACTTCTGCACCTGGCGGAACTCGAAGAGCGGGACCAGGACGCGGTCGCCGCCTTTGTATTCCAACGTGAGGTAATCCGCCTCCACGCCGCCGGCCTCCACGCGGTTCAAACCGCGGTAGCGCCCGACGCCGAAGCGCTCGTGCACCACGAAATCGCCTTTCTTCAGCTCCGCGATCTCCGAAAGAGACTTGCCGCCCTCGAACTTCGGCAGGCGCAGGCGGCGGCGGTAGCGGCCGAAGAGCTGTCCGTTGCACAGCACCGCCAGTTTTTCCGCCGGGGCCAAAAACCCGCTGACCAGGTCTCCGATCGGCAGATCGAGTTTCCGGGATTCGAAGAAAGGCGCCAGGTGACGGTCCTGCTCCAGGATGATCTCCTCCAACCGCTCCTGCTCGCCGGGGTTGTGGCAGAAGATCATCACGCGCCAACCGTCCTTCAGCCACTGCTGGAGCTGCTCGGCGAACAGTTTCTGCGACGTCAGAGCCGTCGGGCCGCCGAAGGACGGCGCGCTTAAATAAGATTCTTCCTTGTCCGCGTCGCCGAGTTCGACCCGCCGCCATTTTTTGCCGGGCCATTCGACTTGGGCGTCATCGGGCAAGCCTGATTCCAGAAGCAGGCCGCCGTTCCCCAAATAGGAGAGAAGATCGGACTTGCCTTCGAGTTTGTGCGGGCGGATGAGGACCTGGTCGATGGAATCCGTGGAGCGCTGCGTGACGAGGTTGATCTTGCGGACGGCCTCGATGCGGTCGAAGGGCCAGAGGAAGCGGACAGGCTCTTCCCAGCCGGGCGACCAGATGTCCAGCACCTCGCCTCGCACCGCCAGCTCGCCCACCTGTTCCACGCTGTCCACGCGCGAATAGCCCGACTGGGCCAGCTGGACGAGCAGTTGGGAGCGGTCCGTTTTGTCTCCCAGGTTGATTTTGCGGTGCGCGTGTTTGAATTCTTCCGGCGAGGGCAAGCCTTCGCGGAGCAATTCGCGGGAGGCGATCAGGAATTGCGGGAAATCCCCGGAAGGATGTCCCAGGGTCCAAAGGGAAAGGGCCGTCGCCCGCTGGTCGAATTCTTCTTCCGAGAGATACGCCGACAAGGCGGGAGCAGAAGGGTCCTGCCAGCGCTGGAGCGAAATGAAATTGTCCTGAAGCTCCTGCGCGGCCTCGTCCGATGCCGTGAGGATCAGCGTCCGCGGAAATTCGGCGCGGTTTTTCCAGAGCCACCAGGCAAAACTTCCTCCGGGCAGACCGCTGATCCGGAGGAGAGGTTTCCCGGTGGTGGCAACATTTTTATCGTCGGCCATATTTATCCCGCGCTTCCCATAGGTCCTGCCCGTTCAGCCACTCCGTCAAAGCCTCGGCCGCCGCCCGATGGCCCTCCGCCGTAAAATGGTCTCCGAACACCGCGCCTTCCGTTTTTTCGTGAAAGATAAGAGCGCGCGAGGGATCGATGAACGGAATATTGTCGCGTTCACATAAATCTTCAAGGAATTTCTTCCAGGAGTCTTGCTCGTCCGTCGGTTTGCGGAACTCGCGCGCCTCCGGGACATAAAAAACGGCAAAACGCCGTCCATCCCCCGCCGCCAACGCGTTGATATCCCGCACAATTCGTGCCATCAATTTTTCCGCGTATTGCCGCCGGGGAAGCGGCCAAGCGGAAGGGCGGTCCCCGGTGGCCGGTATTTTGTCCAGCATCAGCAAGGCCTCTTCAATTTGGTCCTTATCCGAAGGGTTGGAGAAATCGTTCCCAAAAAACAGGGCCTCACCCCGCGCCCACGCGTTGCGAAATAGAACCGAGCGGTTCCGCGCCGCGTCGATCCATCGGAACAACCGAGGGAAACGCACTTCGGCGCGGAAAGGCCGGTGGATGGAATACCCCTCTTCGGTCAACGCCGCGTAGGGCAGATAAAAATGACGTTTCGTCCCTTTGATTTGGTCGCCCATGTCGTTTTCATAGAAAACATACACGACCAAATCCATGTCGTAACGCTTCATCCACCGGCGGCATTCCAAGCACGCGTGAAGCGCGGAGTATCCCGCCCGCCCGATGGCGATGCATTCCACGCGCTTTTCCCGCAAGCGGTCCTGAACCAGGGAGTAATAAGTTTCATCCAACCCCACCTGCAGGCTTTCCACGAAGGAATCGCCAAAAAAACCTATACGGAACAGATCCCCTTTCTCCGCAGCGTGCTCCCGATCGAAGTATCCGTTTGAGTTCGACTGACGAATGACTTTACGGCCATCAGCGGCGATATAGACATTTTTCTCTCCCGCGAACCGCCGATATCCCAGCTCGGGATCAAAATAAGTCTTGGTGGAGACGATGCCCCGGATGGGCAGGATTCTTAAAGCGGTTTCCCCGATAATCAAGGCGAGAAAAACCCCGAACGCGACCAACAACAGCTTGAGTTTCCGGGAACGCTTCAGTCCGCTGATCCGTGATATTTTTTCTTGCCCGGCCCCCGCCATTTCAGCGCTTCCGCCAACAAGGAATTCCCTCTCTCCATCTGGGGAGGGGGTGTCTGATAACATTCACGTTGGGCACTTTAATCCGTTCGAGGTTATCCTCCGGTTTGCGTCGCCGCTTTGTTGTCTTTTTCGCGGGAAGGCGGTTTCGCGAACAGCGAGACGCTCTCGACGTGCGCGGTTTGCGGGAAAAGGTCCACCGGCACGCTGCGTCGCAGATGGTAGCCGCCCGTGGAAAGATATTTCGCGTCGCGTGCCAGGGTCGCCGGATCGCAGGAGACGTAGACGATCTTCTCCGGCGCCAGCCGGATGACGGAGCGCAACACTTTTTGGTCGCAGCCGGCGCGGGGCGGATCGAGCACCACGGACCCCAGCTTGTCCGCCGGGCCCTGGAGGAAGCGCCCCCGGGCCAGGGCGTCTTCGCATTTCGCCTGGACGAATTTGATGTTCGAGATGGAATTCCACTTGGCGCTCTCGATGCCGTCCAGCACCGCGTCGCCGTTTTCTTCGACGGCCCATACCTTGCGCGAGTTCTTCGCCAGCAGCTGAGCCATGGCGCCGACGCCCGCGTACAACTCCAGGACCGTCTTGGTCGCGTCCGGCTGGATGAAGGCGCCGACGCGCTCGTAAAGTTTTTCCGCCATGGCGTGGTGGACCTGGAAGAACGACCCGGGCGACAGACGGAAATCCAAGCCGGAGATCGTCTCTTTCAGGAAATGCTTCCCGAAAATGTGCCGCCACTCGGGACCGAGGACGACGTTCCCCGGCTTCGGGTTCACGTTCTGGAAGATGCTTTTCACGGACGGGCATTCCTTCGTGAGGAACTCGGAAAACTCCACGGCGCCCTGGAAAACGTCGTTCTTGGTGATGAGCGCCACCAAGGCGTCGCTCTTGGAGTTGGTCCGGATGAGAAGGTGCCGCAGCCAGCCTTCAGGTTCTTGGTCCGTGTAGGCTTTGACGGGATATTGCCGGAACCATTCCTTCACCGCGGTGAAGATTTTCACGGACGTTTCGTTTTGGATGAGGCAATCGGCGAAGGGCACGATGGTGTGGCTGCCGGGCGCGTAAAACCCGGCGATCAATTTTCCGTCGGCGTTGGCGAAGGGGATCTGGACCTTATTGCGGTAGCGCCAGGGGTCCGGCGCGGCGATCGTGTCGTCCACCGGCGGCTTGGCGATGCGGGCGATGCGCTGGAACGCCTCGACGAGAAGCTGCTTCTTGGCTTGGGCCTGCGAGGCATAGTTCATGTGCTGCCAGTCGCAGCCGCCGCAAACGGACGTGGGATCGTCTCCGGGTTTGAAAAAATACGGGCACGGCGGGTCCGCGCGCTGCGGCGACGCCTGTTCGACTTCCTTGATCCAGGCGCGCGCGAAGCTGCGCTTGGACTCCCATCGGTCCAAGACCACGCGGTCGCCCGGCGCGCCGTAAGGAACGAAAACGACCTGCTTGGCGGAGCCGACGCCCGTTTCGATGCGGCCGACGGCGTCGCCGCCCTGGGCGAGGCTGTCCAACGATAAAACTTTCTTCTGTTCGGGTGTATTCATAGGGGGGATAAGCGATCGCGGGAACGGCTAAAAGAGCTTGAGAAGAGCGTCGCGGCCGGACATGCCCGGTTTTATGCCGCGCTTCTCGCCTTCCAGGGAAACGTCGGTGACGGGCTTGGCCAGGAGTTCGTCGATGGATTTCACGCCGCGCACCACGGCGGCGGCCGCGTTGAATTTATCCACGGAACGAATATCCAGATATCCGCACATCACGAAACCCTGCGGGGCCTGGATCAAAATGAGCGGGGCGCCTGGCAAATCGATTTCATAGCCTTTGGCGGCCCGGTCGCCGATAACGACATCCTGCGTTTTCATGAAAAAAGTTTATCTTCTCCCCGATGAAGTGTCAAACGCCTTGACGCTAGTCATGGCCCCTGTTTGTGGAAAGGGGATCCGTCATCTCTGTCAGTATTTCGCCCGGCTTGACATGCATACTATTGTATGGTATTCTGAATTCGCACACCAAAAAGTCTCCCTCGACTTGTCCTTGGACCGCGGCCACGATGCAGTGATGTTTTGGAGGATGCCATGTATCTCAAACAATACGAAATGCTGTTCTATTATTTCATGAAGGAGTGCCCGCTGTGCGGCGCGAACCTGGCCCACGAATGCGGCTGCGTGACCTGCTACGTCTGCGGCTGGGCCGCCTGCGGACGGGGCGCGGGAAAGAAATTTTTCCCGTTAAAATAGTAGCTCGCCATCATGATGAGCCAATGCTTGGACAAAAAACGTCTCGTCATGCCGGCCACGCCGAGGCGGCGCTTGCTCCAGAGCTTCCGGAGAAGGGTTCCCTCTCCCGCCCGGAGATAGCCCGGGAACTTGGAATCCAGGATGCGGTCCATGACGTAATTTTCAATTCCCGCGAAATAGTGCCGCTTGACCAGGTGTTCGTCGGAGAACTGGCTCTCGTAGACCCGGTGGATGATCTCCATATCCGGATCGGCGACATACATGACCTTTTTCCCCTGCAGGATCAGCCGCGAGCACAACTCGAAATCGTCGCACCGGAGGGTCTCGTTCGCGAAAGGGAAAATCTTCAACCCAAGGCGCGTGTCAAACACGGGACCTGAATCCGCTTGCCGTTTATAACCGATGTTGGGGCCGTATAACAATTCCCCGAAACCAAGTTCCCTGTCCGATGGGCCCAAGTCGAAGTGCGCGAAGCAGAAGGAATGGGTTTCGAGTATCTTCCTGTGCCGCCGGGTGAACGCCGCATCCTCCAGCCGGGCGTGTATCTTGCCGCCCAGTGCGGCGGCGTCCGGGTACTTCTCCCAGGCCCGGCGATGGGCCCGCAAAAACGACTTCCTCATGACGATGTCGTCGTCGATGAAGATCAGGCGGGGGTGCTTGGCTATGGCGGCGCCGGCGTTCCGGGCGAAGGATGAGCCGACCGTTTCTTCCCGGCAATAGACGATGTTTCCCGCTTCGCGGTTCGCCGCCTCCACAACCAACCTCGTAAGGTCGCTCGAACCGTTGTCGGCCACGACGATCTCATAGTCTTCGACGGGATAATCCATTTCCCTGAAGAAATGAAGGGTATCCTTCAAAATATCCGCGCGGTTGCGGGTGGGGATGACCACGGAAAATTTCACAACGCCTCCATTCGCCGTCTTGCGCAAAACCACCGAAGCATCCTTTTTCCAAGCGACGAAGATTATACGTTTATATAATGGGGTTTGAGGTATGAAGGAGCTTCGCGCTTGTCCAAATCAAATCCGCACATCGTGATCATCGGCGCCGGTCCGACGGGGCTCGGCGCCGCGCACCGGCTATTGGAATTGGGGCATTCCCATTGGCGCCTGATCGAACAGGGGACGCAGCCGGGCGGCTTGGCCGGGTCCGTCGTGGATTCCCACGGGTTCACCTGGGACATGGGCGGTCACGTTCTCTTCTCCCACTATACCTATTTCGACCGCCTGATGGATTCCCTTCTCAGGGACGGCTGGATAAACCATGATCGCGCCGCGGCAATTTGGATGCGCAACCGATTCATTCCCTATCCGTTGCAGAACAATCTCCGGCACCTGCCGTTTCGAGAACGGATACCGGCTCTGCTGGGCCTATGGCGTGCCGGCCGCCGCAACAGCAGCGTCCCGCTCCATTTCAAGGACTGGCTGCTGAAACACTTCGGACGCGGCCTCTACGACAGCTTCCTGGGCCCCTATAATGAAAAAGTTTGGGCCGTCGACCCGTCGTTCATGAACACGGAGTGGATGGGGGAGCGGGTGCCGGAAGTGGATTTCAGGCGCGTCCTGAAAAATATCGTTTTAAGGAAAGACGACTGCGGCTGGGGGCCGAACGCGCGCTTCCGGTTTCCGGCGCGCGGCGGGACGGGCGCGATCTGGAAGGCTTTGTACGATCGCCTTCCCCCCGAACGGACGAAACTCGGCTGCGCTGTCGCCGCCATCCGCGCAGCCGAAAAAACAATCGTCCTGAAAGACGGAACGGAGGTCAGATACGATTATTTGATCTCAACGGCTCCCCTGGACAACATGCTGCGCCTTTTGACGGACCGCCCGGACCTGTCCGCCCATGCCGGTCGGTTTCGCCGTTCTTCCGTCCATCTCTTCGGCGTCGGGATGGAAGGTCCCGTCCCGGAAACGCTTAAAAATAACTTCTGGATCTACTTTCCCGAACCGAAAATGCCTTTTTACCGGGGATCAATTCTCTCCAATTATTCGCCCCATAACGTGCCCGACATCCGCCGGCATTGGTCGTTCTTGACGGAAACAAGCGAATCCCCAGACCGCCCCGTCAACCGGGATACCATCCAAGACGACGTTATCGCCGGATTCAAAAGGTCCGGACTGTTTCCATCGGGAACGAAAATCGTCGGCGTATGGAACCAGCGGTTGGAACACGGCTATCCGACGCCGTTCCTCGGCAGAGACCAACTGCTTGAAAAAATCGAGCCGGAACTGCGGCGGGCCGGAATATGGACGAGAGGGCGGTTCGGCGGGTGGAAGTATGAGGTATCGAACCAGGACCATTCATTGATGCAGGGCGTCGAAGCCGTCGACAACATCCTCTTAGGACGCGAAGAGGTGACCTACCATAGACCTTCTTACGTCAACAGCCGAAAGAAAACGGACGAACGGGAAACCGGCGACTGACCGGACGGTTCATTCACCCGTCGGGAGGGATATCGGCTCCACGGCTTCGCGGCGGGCCCATCCCTTGAGTCCGCGGGCGGGGACGCCTATCTCGCGCCAGCCGGAGGACGCGTCCTGAAAGACGACGACTTTTTGTCCCTCGGGGACGACGAAGCCCACGCGGAAATCCTCCCCCGGCCCCGCGCGCACTTCCACGCGCGGCTCAAGAACAATGGCGGCCGGCGTGCGGCCCTGGGTTTTGGCCAGGACGAAAAGTCCCAGCGCGCAGAGGAAGAAGAGCCCGGCGATCCAACGTCCCCACCAAATCCATTCGGACCGTGAAAACAGGCCGGCCGCGAGGACCGCGAAGAAAAACAGGTTGGCCGCCAGGAAGACCCATCCCAATAATCCCGCCGATGTTTCCAATAACCTCAGAGGACTTTCCGCGTCGTCCTGGATTTGGGAACGGATCAATTTCAAGTTGTACCGCACGTCTTCATCGCCCGGGTCCAGCCGCTGCGCGCGCTCGAACCACAAACGAGACTTCCCCAATTGCCCAAGCCGGTAATAGGCGTTTCCCAAATCGTAATACAGCGCAAAACTTCCCAACCCCTGCTGCAAGATCTGTTCGTACAAATCCTTCGCTTGGGCGAAGTTGCCGCTTTGATAAGCTTCATTGGCTTTTTGAAAGACATCCGCCGGCGCGGATTCCGCCCGGAGGGAAATCGACATGGTAAACACAGTCAGGACGATCGTCATACCGGCGACCCATTTCAATTTCATTTCAACCACATCCCTTCCAACTGTTTCAACAGGATCCCCAGCTCACGCCCGTGCTTTTCGGCTTCAGCCGCGTTCAGAAGCCCGGGTGTGAAACGCGCGCGGTCGAAATCATCCCACAGGGATTTCACCGCCCGGAGCGATTCGTCGGATATGGACCGCCGCCGGAGATTTTCCTCCACGTAGTCCCACGTCAGTCCTTGGGCCGGGACCATAAGCTTATTGCCGATGTACTCCATCAACACCATATTCAGCGCCGCGTAATAGCCGGGAAGGTCGCCGGATTTCAGATAACGGTCGGCCTGGCGGCGGGCTTTGTCCGCCTTGCCGTAGGCCCGCCGAAATGAAAACCCGGCCGAGTCCGCGGACATCCTGGCCCGGCGGAATCGAACGGCCCAAAGCGCGAGGAACGCGAGGGAAGGGATGAGATTCATGGCGAGGAAAAACCGCGTGTCCGCCAGCGGCGGCTTTTGCGGGCGCAGGCGGCCGTGGGTCTTGATGAAGCGGATGTCCTGGCCGACGACCTTCACGCCTTCGAGGGATCCCCTCGGCGCTGAAGGCTCAAGGGCGTCCGGAGCGCTGGACGGCGACACCTTGAGTTTCAGCGGCGCGGACTGCGCAGTGCGGTAGGACTTCGCGCGCGGATCGTAATAGCTGAAGGAGATCGCCGGGATGACGAGTTCTCCGGAGACGTCGGGTTTGATGACCGTGTTGAAGACTTTGGACCCCTGAACGCGGTAGTCCGCCTTGGAGATGTTCAAGCTGCTCACGGTCTCATAGGTTTTTATCCCTTCGAGGCGCGGCATGGCGGGCGTGGAAAGGGATTTGATGTTCCCCTCGCCGGAAACGGTCACGGTCAGCGTCAAAGGCTCGTGCACCTGGGCGGAGGTCCTGTCCAATTTGGCGGAAATCTTATACTCGCCCACGTCGCCCCGAAAATCGGCGGGCCGCCCCGCCTCCGGCAGCGGGTCCACGCGGATGGAGATCGGGTCGCTCCGCAGCGTCACCACTTTGCCGCCCGAAAAGAAATCGTCGAAGAACGACTGCATGGGATCGGCGCCGCGCGAGAAATCCTGCACGCGGCACTGCAGCCCCGCCGCCCCGATGGTCAGCTTGCCGGGCTGTGTCGGAAACAGCGCGGTCTTCAGTTCGATCACGCTGTAAGCTGTCCCGTCGATGGTCGTCCGGAAATTCCGTTGGGGCGGCAGGTCCTCCGTCATGAACCCGTTGACGGACGGAGGCTGGTAAGCGGGCTGCGCCGTGAGCTGGGCCCGCGGGCTGCTGTAAAACCGGAAAGACAGGACGACCGGCTCGCCCACCACCGCGGTCTTCTTGTCCACGCTGGTGACGACGAAAATGTCCCGCCGGTCCCGCGGTACTTCCGTGGGCGCGGCCGGATTTCCGCCGGAGGCCGCGGGCGGCGGCGCGGAACCGGAAACGACTTTGATGGGGATGGGCTTCGTCGACAAGGTCTGATCGCCCGCCTGCAGCGTCAGCGCGGGGATGGTGTAGTCCCCGGGGGCCTGGGGCGCGAGCGCGTAGGAATAGACCACCTGGTTGGACGCCTTGCCGTTCACGAAACTCATGTTCTGGGATTGGCCCGAGGAATAAATCTGGAATCCCGGGACCGGCGGCAGCGACGGGCGCGGCATGCTGATGTTGCTGCCCGAGACGGAAATCTGCAGCGTGACCGTATCGTTCATGCTGACCGTCGTCTTGTCCACCACGGCGTCGAAAGCGATGTCCGCCGCGCGAAGAATAGAAAGAGGGAAAAGAAAACACGCGACTAGAAATACGAGCGGTTTTCGATATCCGTCATTCCGGCATGTCTTTAGCCGGAATCCATGATTTACCAGCATGGATCCCGGCCTCCGCCGGGATGACGCTCTTAATAGAATGTTTCCAAAATTCTTCACCAGTCTTCCTCGACCTTTCGATTTTGCTGTTCAGGCTTGGGCGCCTTGCGGCGGGCGTCCATTTCCTGGTTCTGGATGGCCTGCAGCAGCCGCTCCGCGTCTTCCTTGGACATCTGGTCTTTCTTCGGTTTTGCCAGGGCGCCTTGCTGTTTCTGTTCTTGTTCTTTATCTTGCTGTCCCCGGCCTTGCTGGTCCTTGTCCTGGTCTTTCTTCTCGCCGCTGGACTGCTGTTGCTTATCGTCGCCCTTTTCGTCTTTATCCGATTTCTTGTCGGATTTGCTTTTCTGCGCGGCCTTCTGCACGCGCCGGGCGAATTCCAGGTTGTGCTTGGCGTCCGCGTCAGCCGGGTTGAGCCGCAGCGCCTGCTTGTATTTTTCCACAGCCTCGTCGAACCGGGCCTGGCGGAAAAGCGCGTTGCCGGCGTTGTAGGCGCTGCGCGACTGGAGCGCCGGGTCGGACGTCATTCCCCGCGCGGATTCAAAATCCTCCTCCGCCGCCTTGAAATCCTTTTGCCCGTATTTCGACACGCCGCGGTTGAACGTCTCCGCGGGGTCGGTGCCCGCAGAGTCCGGGGAACGGCCCATGGCGTCCGCGTTCGGCACAGGATACAAAATCACTATTAAGAGCAGGGCAGCTGCCGCGGAACGGACAGCTTTATCGTTCTTGTTTTGGAAACGTCGCCGAATTCGTCCCAGGAGCCAAGCGACATGTCCCGGCGTTTCGGGCCAAAGGAATTCCAAAATCAGCAAAAGCAGGAGCGGGACCAGCGGCCACATATAGCGGTCCTCGTACTGGTCGTAGACCTTGCTCTCCAATAATTTTTTCTCCATGCGATGGATGTCTTCCGCGATCCGGTCCACTTCGACTTCCCCGTTCGTCGCGCGATAATAAGCGCCGCCAGTCGTCGACGCGACGTCGCGCAGCGCCTGCTCGCCCAGTTTGGAGACGACCGTTTTTCCGTCCTTGTCCTTCTTGTATTCGATGAGGTTCCCGTTTTCATCGCGGACCGGGATGACTTCCCCCTCCGGGTTGCCGAATCCGATGGCGAAGATTTTCACGCCCTCGTCCTTGGCGCGGCCGACCGCCGAATCCAAACGACCGCTGTGGTCCTCGCCGTCCGTCAGGAGGACCAACGCCTTGTGCTTCTTGTCCTTATCGCCGAAAGCGTCGCAGGCGGCGTCGATGGCGTCCGCCAGGTTCGTCCCCGGCACGGGCATCTGGGAAATATCCAAAACGTTCAACAGCATCTTCGCCGCGCCGTAGTCCAGGGTGAGCGGGCATTGCATGAAGGCCGAGCCGGCGAAAGCCACCACGCCCGCTCGGTCGCCGTCCAAATTGTTGATGAGCAGCCCCAGTTCCCGCTTGGCCTGGGTCAGCCGGTTCGGCTTGATGTCCTCGGCCAGCATGCTTTCCGAAAGGTCCAGGGCGATGATGACGTCCACGCCCCGGCGCCGCATCTCCTCGAACTTCTGTCCCCAGCGCGGGCCCGCCAGCGTCAAAACGAAAAGCGAGGCGGCCGCCAGTTGGAAAACGGCCTTCACTTTTTGCTGGCGGAGGCAGCGCGGGTCGAACAGCCGCTTGAGGACCGCGGCGTCGCCCATCCGGCCGAATATTTTCTCTTTCCGGCGGAAAGCCGCCACCGTGAATACGGCCAGCGCTGCCACAACGGTAAACAACAGGAAAGCCCAGGGATGCGAAAAGCTCACGGCAGCCTCCGCAAGAACGTCTGCGCCAACAGCGCTTCCGTCGTGAAAAGCAGGAAGGCGATCAGGAGGAACAGCGGATACTTGTCCTGATAGTCCGTGAAGGTCTTCACCTTGATGTCCGTTTTCTCCAGCTTGTCGATTTCCTTATAAATTTTCTTCAGGCTCTCCATGTCCGTGGCGCGGAAATACTGTCCGCCCGAAACCCCGGCGATCTCCCGCAAGGTGCCTTCGTCCAAATCTTCCGGCAGTTGGACGTAGCGCGTGCCGAAAAACGGGTCCTGCAGCGGAAAGACCGCCCCGCCCGGGGCGCCGGTGCCTATGGCGTGGATCTTGATGTTGAACGCCGCCGCCGTCTTCGCCGCGGTGAGCGGATCAATGTCGCCGCGGTTGCTCCGGCCGTCGGTCAGAAGGATCAAAGTCTTGCTCTTCGCCTCGCTGTCCTTCAACCGCGCCACGCTGGTGGCGATGGCCGTGCCGATGGCGGTGCCGTCCTCGATCATGCCGATGTGGACTTTGTCCAGCAGCGCCAGCAAAGCGCCGTAGTCGGTGGTCAGAGGGCATTGGGTGAAGGCGAAACCGGAGAACACGACGAGCCCGATGCGGTCGTGCCGCCTGTTCTTGATGAAATCCTGGATGACGTCCTTGGCCGCGTCCAAACGGTTCTTGGGCTTGAAGTCCAGCGCCTGCATGCTGCCGGAAGTGTCCAGGCAGAGCATGATGTCCGTGGTGGGCGTCAGGGCCTCGTCGCTGGTCTGACCTTTCTGCGGTCTGGCCAGGGCGAAGATCAAAAGCGCGACGGCCGCGAGCCGCAATGCGGTCAAGAAGAAAAGACCATCGCGCCGGCCGGGAGTCGGATCTTTCTCGATCAGGGACAAATCCGAAAAGCGGAAGCGCGCCCGGGCATGCAATCCCCAGAAATAGTCATAGGCCGCCAGGAGCGGTAGCAGGAGAAGGAACCACAGAAATACAGGATATGCGAAATGCATAATCTTAATTTGCTTGGGGTCCTGCCTCTGAATAGCCCGTTCGTGCTCGAAGCCTTCGGCTTCTGCGGCCCGAACCGGGCGCCCAGTCCAGCGTCACCCCTCGCTCATTTGCCATCCTTATCTGATTTAGATGCTTCCATCGGTTTCGTTTTCAGCACGAACTGTTTTACCTGCCCGACGTCATGGCGGCGTTCTTCTTCGGTCGGGTCCCACTTGGCGAATTTCGCCAGGTCGCTGGTGTCCAGCACGCCGCGAAGCTCCGCCAGCAGGGAGAATTCCGCCGGGCGGCGCTTCATCTCCTGGAACAGTTCCGACGTGGTGCGGTCCATGGCGGAAACGCCGAAGCGGCCTTCAATGTACTGCCGGAGGATGTCCGACAGCCGGCTGTAAAAGATTTTCGCGGGACCGCCCAAATCACCTTCCAGCGCGTCGAGGGACTCCAGCGCGATCTCGTGGGCGGGCCGGGGCGGGGGGCCGGCGAAGAACCCGCCCGCGACCGCTTTCTTCCGCCTCCACCAAAGATACGCGGCCAACCCCAGGGCAATTACGCCGATGACGATCAGGATGATCTTCCAGACCGCCTTCAACGGGCCCTTGATCTCCCGTATGTCCTGGGAATCCGGGCCCAGGACGCTTTTGATGTTTATCGGAATTTCCGGTGTGGAAATCTCTTTCGTGGTCCCGTCGGTCATCGTGTAAACGATCGGCACGGCCGGGATCGTGGAAATTCCGACCTCGAAGGCCGCCAGCGTGAACAAAATATCCTGCTCCACGTTTCCCTCGGGAGAGCGCGGCTTGGCCGCCGAGATATCCACGACTTCGAAGTTTCCCAGGTTTTTTTCCGCCGACCAGGACTTCAGGTCGATGTCGAACGAGTGGACCGCGGTGATCTTGAATTGGATGCGGTCGCCGACGGTCGCTTCCCGCGGCTCTACGGAAACTTTCAAATTAATATCGGCATAAGCGGAGTTAACAAATATCCATAATGTTCCTAAAAATAATACTTTCACTCTCCATTGCATTATGGAGGCCAAGAATGGATTTCGATCCGATGGCCTCAGAGATCGTTGGGGGAAACGATCTCTGAGGAGTGACCCGTGGGGGAGCGTCCTCGGACGAAATCCATGAATGGCCGACACTATCTAAACCTCTTCGCGCGTTCGCGGAAGAACGCCAGGAACGATTCCACATAGGATTCGCCCGCGCGGGCCGGGATCGTGTCCACGCCCATGCGATGGAAAGTGCGCTCGAGTTCCTCCATGCGCCGCTTTTGCCGTTCCCTGTAGTCCACGGCCAATCGTCCCGCCCCCGTGTTTATCGAACCGATGCGGCCCGACTCCGCGTCTTCCAAAAGCATGCGAACGTCCGTCGGCAGTTTCATTTCCCAATCGTCCGTGACCGGAACGGCGATGGTGTCGTGCCGTTTTTGCGTGATGCGAAGGTTGTGTTCGTAACCGGCGTCCAGGAAATCCGAGATCAGGAACAGCACGGCGCGGCGACGCTGCACGCGGTTCAAATACTCAAGGGCCTTTTCGAGGGATGTTCCGCCTCCGTGGTTTCCGGAATTTTCATCGGATGAGGAACTCAGGACCTCGCGAATGAGCCGCAGCGCGTGGCCGCGGCTTTTGCGCGGCGGGATGTATTTGTCCACGCCGCCGGAATAGAGGATCATGCCGGCTTTGTCGTTGTTGCGGAGGGCGGAAAAGGCGAGCACCGCGGTGATCTCGGCGGCGAGTTCGGACTTCAACTGGCCGCGGGAGCCGAAGCGCTGGGAAAGGCTGGTGTCCACCACGAAGAATACGGTGAGCTCCCGTTCTTCGACGAATTTCTTGATGAAGGGATGGCCGTGGCGGGCCGTGACGTTCCAGTCGATGCTGCGCACGTCGTCGCCGGGCAGGTATTCCCGCACTTCGGAAAACTCCATCCCGCGCCCTTTGAACGTGCTGGAGTACTGGCCCGCGAACACCTCGTTGACGAGGCGTCCGGCCGTTATCTCGATGCGTCGGACTTGTTTAAGGACTTCCGCGGGGATCACGGCGATCGCTCCGGAGCGCTACGGGACTTCCACCTCGTTGAACACATCGCGGACGATGTCTTCCGAGGATTTCCCTTCGGCTTCGGCCTCGTAGGTCACGAGCACGCGGTGGCGGAGAACGTCGGGGCCGATGGCCTTCACATCCTCGGGGGTCACGTACCCGCGTCCGCGCACAAAGGCGTAGGCCTGGGCGGCTTTCGCGAGCGCCAGGGTGGCGCGGGGCGAGGCGCCGTACTGGATCAAATTCTTCAGGCGGCCGAGCCGGAACTTCTCCGGGTCGCGGGTGGCGAAGATCACGTCCAGAATATAGTTTTTGATTTTTTCATCCACATAGATTTCATCCACCAACCGCCGCGCCTTGAGGACGCGCTCCGGCGTGACGACGCGCTTCGTTTCCGCCGGATGGCCCAGGCTCATGCGCTCCATGATCAGTTTTTCCTCGTCGCGGGAGGGGTAGGTGATCTTCAGCTTCAGCATGAACCGGTCGACCTGGGCTTCCGGGAGCGGGTAGGTGCCCTCCTGTTCGATGGGGTTCTGGGTCGCCAGCACGAGGAACGGGTCCGGCAGTTTGAACGTGTTTTCGCCGATGGTGACCTGCCGCTCCTGCATGGCTTCCAATAAGGCGCTTTGAACTTTGGCGGGCGCGCGGTTGATTTCATCCGCGAGGATGATGTTGGCGAAGATCGGTCCCTTCTTCACCGTGAACTGGCCGTCCTTCTGGTTGAAGATCAGCGTCCCGACCACATCGGCGGGGAGCAAATCCGGCGTGAACTGTATCCGTTGGAAATGGGCCTCCGTTACGGCGGCCAGCGTCCGCACCGCCAGGGTCTTGGCCAAACCGGGGACGCCTTCCAACAGCAAATGGCCGTTGCCCAGCATTCCGATCAACATCCGTTCGACCAAATATTTTTGCCCGACGATCACCTTGCCGATCTCGGCAAAGACCTCTTCCACAAAGATGCTTTCGGCTTTGACTTTCTCGTTGATGAGACGGATATCCGACATGGTGCCTCCTTATTCAGGACCCGGAAAGGGCGCTCAAATGGTATTCGGTTTTTAGTGTTTGAACCGTTATTTTCGATGCAGAGAGGATCAAATATTTTTTTGCGGTCATGCTCATGCCAATAGCCGAAATTAGTATATATTCGTTGTCCGCGGCCTGTCAATCGCCCTCCGGCCCCGCGGACGCATCCATGTTTCCCATCGCAAAATCAATCAAAAACGGTCCTCATGGCCGCGCGCAAATCAGGGAGGTTCATCGCCGCCGTCTCACACGGTAAATCCAGAAAAAAATGGGTGTTTTCCGTCAAAAAAAACCTTCTTTTCCTTCGAGAATATTGCTAAAATTATGGCCTTGGTGGGAAATGTCTTTCCAGGCGGAAGGGAGGACGGGAGGAACCGTAATGGCCCAGAATAGACCCGGATCGAAACGATCCGAGGCGGCTTTTGATCCGGATGCCGAGGTCGTCATCGAGGACCTCGACCTCAATACCGTAAAACCCAAACCCAGAAGTCTCAAAAAAAATTCTTCCGTCGTGATGCTGGATTTAAGCCAAAGCCGGCTGGCGCTTTATTTCCTGGCGGCGCAGGCCAGCATCCTCGTCATTCTGTTGGCGCTCATCCTTTATTTCTCCTCCGTCCTTTCAAGCATCCGAACGCTGGCGCAAAGCGTCTCGGACAATCTTCAGATGTGCAAAAATGTTTTGGAAATGACCCAACAAACCTATCAACAACTTACCCATCAGCGCATGGGTTTATCCCGTTACAAAGCCCCGCCGGCAGCTCCCGCCGTCAATAATAGCAATGAGCAAGTTCAGCCTCCAAGCGCCACCGAGCCTGAACCCCCGATACCTGAGCCTCCAAAGCGCCGCCGCCCAAAACCCTCCTAGCTCCTCCCGCGGCAAAAGTTTTCCCTCCCCCGAAAAAATGGCATGATGGAGTCCTCGCTCCAAGAGAGGTCTTCCATGTTCAGACGGTACAAGCGCAAAACCATCTTTCGCGGCCCCTGGCTGACGCACTTCGTGGACAAGGTGCGGTTCCCGGCGGGCCTCCTCGTCAACCACCACTTCCTTGACTTCAACCGCGAAAGCGTGGCGGCCGTCGTCGTTGACGGGAAACGCCGCGTCCTCATGGTGAAGTCCTACCGCTACATCGTCAACTCCGCCAACTGGGAACTCCCCGCGGGGAATTTCGACCCGGGAGAAACCGTTTTCGCCGCGGCGCGGCGCGAAGTGCGCGAAGAATCCGGCTATGAAACGTCTCGTTTCCATAAACTCTCCCGGTTTTATCCCATCTATGGCATCGCCAACAAAATATTCAACGTTGTCCGCTGCCGGGCGGGAGAACGCGTCGGCGTTCCCGACCCGAACGAAGTCCACAGCGTCCGCTGGTTCACGCCGGCGCAGCTCAAATCCATGATCCGGCGCGGGCGCATCCGTGACGGCTACTCGCTCACGGCGCTGCTGCTCCATTTCCAGCGAAGCTGAGCCATGGATCACGTTGAATATCAAGTTTCGGCCAAGGGAATCATCGAGCACGTTGGCGGCTCGTGGGACAATTTTGCGCTGACGAACGAATCCCCCCACCTCACTTCAGCGAACGTTGTGGGACGAAATATTTTTTCGTTCATCAAAGGCGACGGCGTGATCCATGTTTACCGGACCATCCACGATCTGCTGGCGCGCGGCGAAAGAAGAGACATTTCTTTCTCTTATCGCTGCGACGGCCCTTCGACGCGGAGGGACATGCGGATGACCATCCGGTTCGACAATTCAAGCTTCCTTTATGAATCCGTCGTCGTCAAATCGACTCCCGTCGCCCATCGCGTGGAAATCGACTATTCATCCAAACACCGAAACACCGCGGCCATGTGCTCCTTCTGCAAGCGGTTCCGCTATCCGATCGATTCGCCGGTCTGGAATCCGTTAAACGCCATTTTGGAAAACGTTCCGGAGCCTTTCTCGATTTCCCATGGCGTATGCGAGGAATGCTCAAAAATATTTTACCCGGAACCGTAAGATGATTTTCCTGAAGAGATTATCGGTCCGCCGGGAGATCCCCATCCTGACGGACATTTCCTGGCGCGTGCGGCGCGGCGAGCATTGGGTGCTGCTCGGCGCCAACGGCTCCGGAAAAACATCCCTCCTCAACGCCCTCACCGGCTACATGACGCCGAGCACGGGGGAAGTCACCGTCCTCGGGCGGACCTACGGCTGCACCGACTGGCGCGACCTGCGGCTCCATATCGGGCTTGTCAGCGCGAGCCTTGTCCAACGCATCGAACCCGCCGAGACCGCCCTGGAAACGGTGGCGAGCGGAGAGACCGCCATGATCAACTATTGGGGGGATTTTCCATCCGAAAAAAAAGCTCGCGCGAAAGCAATCCTCAAACAGGTGGAGTGCGCGGGGTTGGCGGAGCGGGAGTGGCGATATTTATCCCAGGGGGAGCGGCAGCGCGTGATCATCGGCCGCGCGCTCATGGCGGACTTCAAGCTTTTGCTCTTGGACGAACCCTGCGCAGGACTGGATCCGGTGGCGCGGGAACGGTTCCTGCAGTTCCTGGGACGGCTGTCCAAACGAAAGGGCGCGCCCACCCTCGTCCTGGTGACCCATCATGTGGAAGAGATCCAGCCCTTTTTTTCCCACGTCCTGTTGATGAAATCCGGCCGCGTGCTGGCCGCCGGACCGATCAAAACCGTTCTTACATCTAAAAACCTTTCCGCCGCCTTCGGCGTTTCCGTCAAACTTACCGCCGACCAAAAGCGTTACCAGCTCACGCTGGCCCGCAAATCCCCGCTCGCGCTTTAGTTTTTTCCGCTCCTCAGCAAATAGACGCCCGCCTCGCTGAAAACGATCCGGTCGTGGAATTTCCGCGCGAAACCGATCGCGTGCCTGATGTCCTCGGGCCGGAGCACCGGGCTCGCCGTGTCCAAGGCGACATATTCGGTGCCGGGCGGTACCGTCGGGAACATGAAGATCCGGTCGCGGCTGGCGAGCCGGGGGACGATGTGCGTTTCCGCCGACACCGACGCCTGCGCCGGCACCTCGCGGACCAAGCGCTCCAAAGCGCGGACGTGAGCGCGATGGTCCGCCTGAAAATAATGCGGGAGGAACAAAAGGGAATAAGAAACGCAGGCGCCCGCCAGGATTCTCGCGCTCCCATGGGAAAGCGGCCGGAGCGCCGGCGCCACAACATCCAGCGACGCGTAGACCAGGAACGGAAAGCTGAGGGCGCTGTATTGGAAGCGGAACTGGTTCATGTTGTAGTAATCGGAACAAAAGTACATGCCCACCGGAAAAATCCACATCCACGCCAGCCTGGGCTTCAATAACGGAAGAAATCCGAAGCTGAGCAAATACATCCCCATCCCTCGATAACGGACCGGGTCCGATAAAATGCCGCGAATGACGGAAATCGGGTCCGACTGCAACCGGAAGAGGGCCTCGGAAAAATTGTTTCCCAGATAGGTGAAGAAAAACGTGAGGTTGCGGCTGCGCGACGGATCGCCCAGGAAATAGGGCATGGCCCATTTCTGCAGGAAGTACATCCAAAGGACCGACACCGCCATCAAACCGATGCCGTGGCGGCGGTTTCCTTTTTGCGTGATGGCGATGTACGCTCCGACGCCGAACACCGCCAACGAAACGTCCTCGCGGATGCCCAGCGCCAGAGAACCGAGCAGCATAACGGTCCGCCATCGTCCCTCCTCCAAGGCGAGAAGGAGCCAGAGGAAGCAGGGAACGGCGAAAGAGATGATATGGAAATCGTAGAAGTGGATGCCGTGCAGCCGCGGGTGGGCCAAATACAGCGCGCAGACCGCCGCCGCCCAGGAGGGCCCCAAACGTTTCCCGGCCAACCGATGGAGCGGGAATACCGACAGGGCCAAGGCCGCGGACTGAAAGGCGGTCAACACCAGATCGCTGGGGACAATGCGCATGGCGGGGGCCAGGATCGCGAGGAACGGCGAGAAGTGGTCCCCCAGGTCGTTCATCCCCGTGATGCTGTCCCAATAGCTGCCGTGGACTGAAAGGCTCCAGGCGACGTTGGTGTACATGCCCAGGTCGAAGGCGCGGTTCTGAAAGAGGAAGTGCTGCGTCCATTTGAGGATGAAAAAAACACAGAACCCCGCCGACCCCAGAAGCCAAAGGGTCCTCGCGCGCGGGGGGACGCGATGCGCCAAGAATAACAGGGCGGGAAATAGGATGAGGCCGGCCCACAGATTCCAGCCGGACAACCAAAGCATCGCCTCAAAAAACCCGTCGCGCATCGGCCTCTCCTTCGCTTACGCATTGTAGTGTTTGCGTCGCGGCGCTTCAACCATAACTCAAACTAACTTCAGGGATTCTCCAGACGGCTTTAATAGACTTTTCCCGCTATGCTGGCGAAAGTGATGAGCGCGACGGTGCAGGGGATCGACGGTTTTCCGGTCCAGGTCGAAGTGGACCTGGCGCCGGGGCTTCCGAGCTTCAACACGGTGGGACTGCCGGACGCCGCGGTGCGGGAGTCCAAGGACCGCGTGGTGGCGGCCGTGCGGAACTCCGGTTTCGATTTCCCGGTGCGGCGCGTGACCGTCAACCTTTCGCCCGCGGACATGAAGAAGGAAGGCACGGCCTTCGATTTGCCCATCGCGGTGGGCGTGCTCGCGGCCCAGGAAATCCTGTCCGCCGATGATTTTTCCAAATACATTTTCGTCGGTGAACTGGCTTTGGACGGCCGGGTCCGCCCGGTGAAGGGACTGCTGCCCATCGCCCTGGCGACGCGGGACGCGGGGTTTGACGGATTGATCTTCCCGTCGGCCAATTGGCCGGAAGCGTCCGTGGTCGAAGGCATCCGGCTCGTTCCCGTTTCAACCCTCGGCGAAACCGCGCAATTCCTCCGAGGCGAATGGACGCCGGGGCCCGGAGCGCCCGTCGCGCGGACGGTCCCGCAGGAACCGCCCGAGGCGCCCGACTTCGCGGAAGTGAAGGGACAGTTCTTCGCCAAGCGCGCGCTGGAGGTCGCCGCGGCCGGCGGCCACAACGTGCTGATGATCGGCCCGCCGGGATCGGGAAAGACCATGCTGGCCAAGCGCGTGGCGGGCATCCTTCCACCCATGGGCTTCGAGGAATCGCTTGAGGCGAGCAAAATACATTCGGTGGCGGGGCTGCTCACGCGCGGCCAATCGCTGCTGTCGGCGCGCGCCTTCCGCAGCCCGCACCACACGATCTCGGACATCGCCCTCATCGGCGGAGGGGCCCATCCGCGCCCCGGCGAAGTGTCGC
Source organism: uncultured Elusimicrobia bacterium (assembly GCA_964482515.1). Classification (GTDB taxonomy): domain Bacteria; phylum Elusimicrobiota; class Elusimicrobia; order FEN-1173; family FEN-1173; genus CAYZXT01. Next base: position 134,997 of record CAYZXT010000002.1, read on the forward strand.
TGTCCCACCACGGGATTTTGTTCCTGGACGAATTGCCGGAGTTCAACCGGAGCGTGCTGGAGGTCCTCCGCCAGCCGCTGGAGGATGGCTGCGTCACCATTTCGCGGGCTTCCTCGTCGCTGACTTTTCCGGCCCGCTTCATGCTGATCGCGGCCATGAACCCCTGTCCCTGCGGCTTCGCCGGCCATCCGGACCGGACCTGCCTGTGCACCGCGCCCCAGGTCCAGCGTTACCGCGCGAAAATGTCGGGCCCGCTGCTGGACCGCATCGACCTGCACGTCGACGTTCCGGCCTTGCGGCTCGCGGAGCTGACGGACGAGGCTCCGCCGCTGGAGACCTCCGCCGCGATCCGCGCCCGCGTCAGCGCCGCCCGGGAACGGCAAAGCGCGCGGTTCGCGGGAACGGCGATATTCCGCAACTCGCAGATGGGCGCGCGGCAATTGAAGACACACTGCAAAATAAACCCGGCGACGCGGGCGCTGCTTAAGTCTGCGGTGACGCGCCTGGGATTGTCCGCGCGGTCTTTCGACCGTATCCTCAAGGTCGCCCGGACCCTGGCCGACCTGACCGGCGAAGAAAGCATCCGTGAAGAGCACGTCGCCGAGGCCGTCGGATACCGTTCCATGGACCGGGCCCAGGCGCGTCCGGTGTTGTATTAAAACTCGAAATTTCCATTAATATGACCGTATGGCAAATCCCCCCGACCCGCGCCTGGCCCGCCGCATCCGAAAAGAATTCACCCGCGTCCCGATCTATCAGGATATCTTTCTCGTCCGCCGCGCGCTCCACAAAGACATGGCGCGCCTGGCCCCCGGATTCCGCGGAAAATTATTGGACGTGGGCTGCGGCATAAAACCCTACGAAGCGCTGTTCAAAAATGTTTCCGGATACGTCGGCGTCGAGTATCCGTCCACAGCCGGGAGCCATTACGCCGACGACACGCGCGCCGACGTCTGGGGCGACGCCCAGGCGCTTCCCTTTCCCGCCGAATCCTTCGACGCGGCGCTTTCCCTCCAGCTCCTCGAGCATCTACCCGAGCCGGCCGCGCACCTGAATGAAATCTTCCGCGCGCTCAAAAAGGGCGGGCGCGTACTGGTGACGGCGCCGTTTGCCTGGCCGCTGCACGGCCTGCCCGCGGACTACCGGCGATTCACGAAGAACGGCTTGCGGAAGATGCTGGAAGACGCGGGGTTCCGCGTCGAGGAGTTACGGGAGCAGGGCGGCGTGTGGTCCGCGCTCTTTCAGATGGAGATCGTCTGCGCGGTTTTCGGGGCATTGAACAAAGGCGGGTGGACGGGAAGGGTGATGGGATGGCTGTGCAAACTTTCCATCGTCCCGGTCATGAACGTCGCGGCGCTCTGCCTGGACCGATTGTTTCCGTGGGACGGCTACACGTTGTCCTACGCCGCGCTGGCGGTGAAGGACTAGCCGCGGTCGACTTTGCGGATGTCCGTCTTCGCCACGCTTAAAACTTCCCCTATTTTTTGCAGCAGCGTGGCCGGCATGAACGGCTTCGGAAGAAAAGCCGGGGAAGACGCCAGGTCGTTGGAACGAAAAATTTCATGGTCCGTGTAACCTGATGTATAGAGCACCCGCATCTGCGGCCGCAGCGGCGCCAACTGGCCGGCCAGATCCAGGCCGTTCATGTCCGGCATGACGATGTCGGTCAACAGAAGATCGATCCGCTTTTCGAATTCGCCCGCGAGTTTCAAAGCTTCCGCCCCGTTCTTCGCAATCAGAAGATGAAACCCTTTTTTTTCCAAAACCGCCGATATGAGGCGCCGGACTTTTTCCTCGTCTTCCACCAAGAGTATCGTGATGGCGCCGGGTGAAACGGAAACCGGGTCTTTGGCGCGGGGCGACGGCGTATCCGGCGCCTTTGAAGACGCCTGCGGGAAATAAATTTTGAAAACGGTCCCCTTCTCCACGGCGCTTGAAACGGCGATGAACGCGCCGCTCTGCTGAACGATCCCGTAGACGGTCGATAGACCCAAACCCGTGCCTTTCCCTTGGCCCTTCGTCGTGAAAAACGGCTCGAAAATATTCGCCTTCACCTGTTCGGTCATTCCGTGCCCCGTGTCCGTTACGGTCAACAACGTGTAGCTTCCCGCCGGGATGGGCGGCTCGTTCTGCCGAAAAATTTCCTTGTCCAGGGATTCGGTCGAGGTCGCGATCGTGAGGACTCCCCCCCTGGGCATGGCGTCGCGGGCGTTCACCGACAGGTTCACGATGACCTGCTCGATCTGTCCCGGGTCCACTTTGATCCGTTTGACCGACGGATCCAATTTGATGGCCAGGCGCACGTCTTCGCCGAGCAGGCGGCGCAGCATCTGCGCGATGTCGGTCACGATGGCGTTCAAGTCGAGGATTTCAGGCTGCATCACCTGCCGCCGGCTGAAAGCCAGGAGCTGGCGCGTCAAGGCCGCGGCCCGTTCGCCGGCTTTCTGGATTTCCCCCACGTCGTCCCGCTGCGCCGCCGGAACTTCCTGCCGCAGAAAATCGCACAGACCGAGGATCACCGTCAGTAGATTGTTGAAATCGTGCGCCACGCCGCCCGCCAGCCGCCCGATGGCCTCCATCTTTCCCGCCTGCAACAGCTGGTTCTCCAACATCTTTCTCTCCGTGATGTCCTGGCAGCTCCCGGCCATTTTCACCGGTTTGCCCGCTTCGTCCAAGATCACCCGCGTCTGCGCGTGGACGATCCGGATGCTGCCGTCCGGTCGCACGATCCGTTGGTCGTAATTGAAAGGCTGGTGATCCGAAAACGCCTTTTGGATCGCCGCTTCCGTCGCGGGCCGGTCATCCGGATGCAATCGCTCCAAGTAGCTCTCATAGGAAGGTGTGAAGGACTGGGGATGGACGCCGAATATGCGGTAAAGCTCGTCCGTCCAAGTGACGGTGTTCGTGCGAATATCCACTTCAAAACCGCCCACGTGCGCCAGCTGCTGGGCTTCGGCCAAACGCCTTTCGCTGTTGATCAGGTGCATTTCGGCTTCCTTGCGCTTTTTCTTCTCGCCCGACTCCCGCAACGCCCGAAGCACGGCCGGCGCCAAACGCTCCAGGCCGTGCTTCAGCACGTAATCGTTGGCGCCTATTTTCAGGCTCTCGATGGCCACCTCTTCACCCATGGTCCCCGAGACATAGATGAACGGGATGTCGGGATTCTTATCGCGGGCGATATTGAGCGCCTCGCGCCCGTCGAAGCTCGGCAGGGAATAGTCCGACAAGATGATATCGTAACCGCCTTTATCAAGGCAGGAAATGAAATCGGTCCGGTTTTCGACGCGGACCATTTCGCAGAATACCCCTTCGGACTTCAAGGCTGCGGAAATAAGTTCCGCGTCCTCTTTCCGGTCCTCCACATGGAGGATTCTGAGCGGTTTTTCGAATTTCGTCTCGGTCATTCCGGTTCCCCTGATTTAAACCTTGCGGACGCTTCCCGGCGGAGGCTCGTTCAACACGGCCCAGAACACGCCGAGCCCGCGCACCGCCTTGACGAACTCCGTGAAATCCACGGGCTTCACCACGTAGGCGTTCACGCCCAGCTTGTAGCTTTCCACCAGGTCGCTCTCCTCGCGCGAAGACGTCAGCATGACGACAGGAATCAGCTTGAGTTTTTCATCGGCGTTCATCCGTTTCAGGACTTCCAAACCGTCCACTTTCGGCATCTTCAAATCCAGGAGGATCACGGCCGGATTTCCCTCGGCCCTGCCGGCGAACTTTCCGCGGGAGTGAAGATAATCCAGAGCCTGTTCCCCGTCGTTCGCCACGACGACTTCGTTGGCCAGCTTGTACTCGTTCAGCGCCGCCAAAGTCAGCTCCACGTCCCTCGCGCTGTCTTCCACCAGCAGGATCCGTTTGATCTCATTCATGCATGCCTCCGCTCAATTCTTCGGCAGCGAAAAATAAAAAGTGGCGCCGACGCCGACGGCGCCCTCCGCCCACGTCTCGCCGCCGTGCCGGTGTATGATCCGCCTTACGTTGGCCAGGCCTATACCCGTTCCCTCGAACTCATCGGTCCCATGCAGGCGCTGGAACACGCCGAAGAGCTTGCCCACATACGCCATGTCGAACCCCACCCCGTTGTCCTTGACGTACACCAGAGGCTCCCCGGACTCGCCCGTCCGGCTGCCGATCTCGATGACTGCCTGCGAACGGGTGCGCGTGTACTTCACGGCGTTGGCGATCAGATTCTCAAAGACCTGCCGCATCATGGACGGGTCGCCGTGCACCGCCGGCAGCGGATCGACTTTCCAATCGATGCGGCGGTCCGTGATTTCAGACTGAAACCGGTTGACGATCTCCTGGGCCAGATGCGTCAGGTTGACGTCCGTCCTAAGCATTTCGGCGCGTCCCATGCGGGAAAAACTTAAAAGATCGTCGATCAACATGCCCATCTGTTTGGCGGAATCGCAGATCGTCTTAATGTACCGACGGGCTCCGTCATCCAAATCCGGCGCTTTTTCCTTTTCCAACAGGCTCGAGAACCCCGCGATGTGCCTCAGCGGCGCCCGCAGGTCATGTGACACGGAATAGCTAAATGATTCCAATTCCCGGTTGGCCGCAGCGAGCTGCGCGGCGCGCTCTTCAAGAGATTGATTCAAGGCCTGAAGCGCCTGCTGCGCTTTCAGGCGTTCCGTCATGTCCCGTATGGCGGCGGTCGCCAGCGTCCCGTTCGTCGTTTCGAGAGGGCTTAAACTGATTTCCACCGGGAACTCGCCGCCGTCTTTCTTTCGCGCCCACAGGCTGGCGCCCGACGCCCCCATCGGACGCGTGCGGGGATTGGAAAAATAATCGGCCCGGTGGCCGGGGTGGGCCGCGCGATAACGCTCCGGGACCAAAAGCTCAATGGCGCGGCCGAGCATTTCTTCGCGCGTGTAGCCGAAAAGGACCTCCGCCTGATGGTTCACCAGTTCGATCCGGCCCTGGTTATTGACGATCACCATGGCATCCGGCGCCATTTCCAGCAGGCTCCGGAAGCGGCCGTCCGCCATTTTCTGGTCCTCCTCCAGAGCTGAGCGTTCCATATCCTTCCGATAAACGAAGGAGGCGATGGAAACGATGACGATGTCCAGGATGATGACGTTCAAGATCATCATGAGCAAAGAGCCGAAGTTTGAGTCGAATAACCCGGCGCGTTCCCCGACCAAACTCACCCAACCCGACAGGAAAGAAATAACGATGGAGGAGGGCAGGAAAATGCGGCACAAAAAGCCGGCGGTCGTATCGCTGGAAACCACCACCATCCATCCGCGCGAAGGCCGGGCGCTCAACACGCCGAGGGAGAGAGCCATGAAAACAACCGACGTATTCAACGACATCGGGATGTAATGCAGCACCTTGAACAGGAAAATGATTTTGAACAGATAGCCCGTGAAAGCCAACATCGAAATAAAGAAAGTCGCCCCCGCCAAAAACTCCGCCGGCCAAAGGTTCTTGGCGACCCTGTTGTCGATGGCGGCCAGGGAAGCCCCGAGAAAAACAAAAGCCGTCGCCGTGTTCGGCGCCATCCGGTTGGGCCCCAAGGCGACGATGGTCAACTTTTCTTGAAATAGGATTTGATCGATCCCGAAGTCCCAGCCGGCATAACCGATCAGGCGGAGCAGGCCGACGGCCATCACCGTCCCGCCGAAAAAGACGCCCCAGCGATGTTTCGCCGGGGAGGCGTTTTCATCAATGAGCAGCCACAGGCTGATGCCGCCCAAACCGAAGCTGACCGCGGTCATGGGATTCATCGGAACCAACCCGGGCAAAACGCTCATCATGAATTCATTGTTCAGTATCCAACCCAGCAAAACGGAAGGAGCGACCACGCAGGCGGCGAGGGCCGACAGGCGCGAGGCGAATTTGAAACGGGCTAGATGCGCGGAATTGTGCGGATCATATATAACCGTCATTTGGCTTTGCTTCCCTCCAAGCACGCCATGGTATAAGAATTGTAATCTTAGAAAATTTTCTCCTTTTAAACGTGAACAATCTTGAGAAATTCGGTCGTCTTATTATGTATGTTGCCAAAATGGCGGCATTTGGTTAAAATGTCCTAACCCCTTTGTCCTATGAGGGGTTCTTTTTATTTTCGAGTCAGTAAATTTTGATCCATTGTTTGTTGGGGGCTGCCCTCGCAAATGCGCGAGGACTGCCCCAAGTTACAATTTGAAGTTACTCTGGGGCTGTAGCTCAGCTGGGAGAGCGCCTCGATGGCATCGAGGAGGTCGTCGGTTCGATCCCGTCCAGCTCCACATTTTTTATGCCGCATCATTTGGATAACGCGATCATGCCTTCATCGCATCAAAGCGAAATCTCCGCCTCAAAAATCCGGAACGCCGCATTGCGTTTCCGCCGTTGTTTCGTCGTTCCCCCAACGGGCCGGTAATCCCATGAGAATCCTCTCCGGGACCGCCCGCGGGAGGCCGTTGAAAAGCCTTCCGAAAGGCTACGAACTTCGCCCCATCCTGGCGCGCATCCGAAAATCCCTCTTCGACATTCTTCGCCCGCATCTGGAGGGCGCTCTGTTTTTGGATCTCTTCGCCGGCATAGGCACCGTCGGCCTGGAAGCCCTGTCCAACGGCGCGAAACGCGCGGTATTCGTGGACATGCAGAAATCGTCCCTGGCGCACATCGAAAAAAACGCCGAGGTGCTCGGATTTTCCGACCGGATCGACGCGCGCCTCGGCGACGCCACCAAAAGCCTGGTCTGGCTGGGCGGGCAGACCTTTGATTTCATTTTCATGGGGCCGCCCTACGTGGATGCGGAGAAAAAGCCCCTGGCCCTGACCCTTCCCGCGCTCGCGCGCATCGCCGAAGCGAAACTGGCTGGTCCCAAAACCTGGGTCATCGGCCAGCACGATAAGCGGGAACCCGTCACGCCGGTCCCGGAAGGCTGGGAGATTTTTCGGGAAAAAGTTTACGGCGACAGCGTATTGACGTTTTTCAGGATGAAATCATCTTAGGCGAATCAAAACAAAGGACAGACTATGAGCAAAGTTTGGGTAATCAAATTCGGCGGCAGCCTCCTTTCCAACGATAAAGCGCGGCGTGGTTTTCTGAAACAAGCCGCGAAACTCTCCCGGCGTCAGCCGTTGGTTTTAGTGCACGGCGGCGGGCCGGAGATCAACGCCGCCCTGGAGAAACAGAACATCAAGCCGAAGTTCGTCAGAGGCCGCCGCATGACGGACGACGCGGTCATGGCCGTGGTGGAACAGGTCCTTTCAGGTCAGGTGAACAAGAATTTGGTCGGCGAACTCAACGGGTTCGGCGCCAAAGCCGCCGGACTCTCCGGCCGGGACGGCGATTTGCTGGCGACGAAACCGGTTAAGGATTTGGGCCGCGTCGGTCTTCCCGCCAAAGTGTCTCCGGATATTTTGCGCGCTCTTTTGTCCGCCAAGTTTTTACCCGTACTGTCTTCCGTGGGATTCGACGCGAAACATCGCTCCATCAACGTCAACGCCGACGAAGCCGCGGCCGCGGTGGCCGTCGCTCTCAAAGCCGAGCGACTCGTTTATCTGACGGACGTCGCCGGGGTCCTGGATTCCCGGAAAAAAACCGTCCCGATCCTCCGCGTCCGGCAAATCCAGTCATTGATCGACGCGCAGGTGATCACCGGCGGCATGATCCCCAAGGTCCTCTCCTGCAAGAACGCCATCGAAAAGGGTGTCGGCGAAATCGATATCATCGATGGCGCCGCCGGCCTCATGAAAATGAAAGGCACAAGGATTCTTCCATGAACGCGAATATACAGCCAACAACCGTCACCGCGGCGCCGCAATATCCGGAATCGCCTTATATTTTCAACACATACAGGCGCCAGCCCGTGACTTTCGTCAAAGGCCGGGGCGCGTTTCTTTGGGACAAAAAGGGGAAGCGCTATTTGGATTTCTTTTCCGGTTTGGCGGTCTGCGGGCTGGGACACGCGGACAAACGCGTGGCGAAGGCCGTGTCGGACCAGATGAAAAAACTTGTCCATACATCGAACATCTACTCCACCGAACCCCAGCAGGAATTGGCCAGGGAATTATCGCGGAAGACCTTTGGTGGGAAGATGTTTTTCTCGAATTCCGGGGCGGAATCCAACGAATGCGCCATCAAGCTGGCGCGCCGGTTCGGCGACAGGACCCCTATAAACGGCCAAGGCCGGTACGAAATCATCGTCTTCAAGAAATCTTTCCACGGCCGTACCCTGGCCACCCTCTCGGCAACGGGCCAGGAGAAATTGCACCAGGGATTCGGCCCACTTCCCGGAGGGTTCCCCGCCGCCGAATTCGGCGACCTGGAGTCTGTTAGAAAACTGATCAATGAAAGGACCTGCGCCATCCTGGTCGAGCCCCTCCAGGGCGAAGGCGGCGTCAACATCGTTCCCTGGGATTTCTTTCATGGACTGAAGGCGCTTTGCGGCCAACATAACCTTTTATTGATCTTCGATGAAATCCAAACGGGCACGGGACGCAGCGGAAAGCTTTTCGCTTATCAGCATATAGGTGTGACGCCCGATATCCTCACCGTGGCGAAGGGCCTGGCCAACGGGCTTCCCCTGGGCGTGACCATCGCCAAAAAGGAAGTCGCCGACCTGTTTCAGCCGGGAGACCACGGCTCGACCTTCGGCGGAGGGCCCGTGGTTTGCCAAGCGGCCCTGGCCGTGCTCAAAGCGCTGGACGCGAAGCAATTGGCGAGGGTGAAAAGACTCGGCAGACTTTTCCTGGAGGAAATCCAAGGCTGGAAAACTGAAATAAACACCATAAAGGACGTTCGCGGACTCGGATTAATGATGGGAATTGAACTCGACAAACCCGGAGCGTCCGTCGTAAAAACGTGCCGCGAGAACGGTTTGCTGGTAAATTGCACGGCGGACAAAGTCATCCGGCTGCTTCCACCTTTCTGCTTAACCGACGCGCAGGTGCGGGAAGGATTAAAAATCCTCAAACAAGCTTTACTGCTACCGGCCTGAATTCGGACTGTAAAACTTTCTTAGGAACTTCTGTATAACTTCTGTAATCTGGGGATAGAGCTTTTTTTCGGGAACAACATGGGATTCGGATTTTGTTTTCCACAGGATGTTCTTTCAAAGAAATTATCAAAAAGTGTTTCATTTAAAAGATATTGCAGTGCAAAAAAAATTCTCCCCATTATACATCCAGCTTCTATTACGGCTACTGATTTTTATTAATATAAGCGCCCGGCAAGAAAAGAACAACTTCACTTAACTCCAAAAATTGCTTTCAATAAAAACCGACAATGAACGTCTTTTTAAATTAATTTTTGGATCAAAGAAACGGGAAAACCATAAATTAAGCCGAAGGAACGTTGCTTGACGCTTACTTCCATATTCAGTAAAATCCAGATCTCGTAAATATTCATAGAAATCGCGCATTTTCAGGGATTTTCAACCTGAGAACGCGGGGTTTTTTATATTCAAACAAGGCAGAGACACCCATGAGAAATTTTAAACGCGTCGTTGTGGCTTATTCCGGCGGGTTGGACACTTCGGTTATGCTCCGTTGGATCCGCGATAAATACAACTGCGACGTCATCGCCTGCTGTGTGGACGTGGGACAAGCCGAAAACTATCCTAAATTAAAGAAACGCGCTTTGGCCACTGGCGCTTCCCAGGCTTTTGTCATTGATGCGCGGAAGGAATTCGTCACCGATTATATTTGGCGCGCCTTGAAGGCGCACGCTCTCTACGAGGGCCGTTATTTGCTGGGAACGTCCCTGGCTCGGCCGATCATCGCGGAAAAAATCGTCCAAATCGCAAAAAAAGTCGGGGCCGACGCGGTCGCCCACGGCGCCACCGGCAAAGGCAACGACCAAGTCCGATTCGAATTGACGTTCAAGGCCTTGGCTCCGGAGTTGGGCATCCTGGCCCCCTGGCGTGAGTGGGAATTCAAGGGCCGCGAGGACGAGATCGAATACGCCAAACGGCACAACATCCCCATCACAGTCACCAAGAAAAAACCCTATTCTTCGGATGCAAACCTGTGGCACATTTCCTATGAAGGCGGCGTGCTGGAAGACCTGAAGAACGCCTACAAAGAAGATATGTTCGAGTTGACCGTTTCCCCGGAAAAAGCCCGGGCCTCCGGCGAGTACTTAGAAATCAAATTTGAACGCGGTATCCCGGTCGCCGTAAACGGCAAAAAATACGGGCCCGTGGAAACCGTCAGCCTTTTGAACACCATCGCCGGACGAAACGGCGTGGGCCGCATCGATATCGTGGAAAACCGCTTGGTGGGAATTAAATCCCGCGGCGTCTATGAGTCTCCCGCCGCGACCGTCCTTTACGCGGCCCATCAGGAACTGGAAACCCTGGTGTTGGACCGCGACACGTATCACGCCAAACAGGCCCTGGGACCCAAATACGGCGAGATGGTGTATTACGGTTTGTGGTGGTCTCCGCTGAAGCGCGCCATGGACGCTTTCATCGACGAGACCCAGAAAAAAATTTCCGGTACGGTCCGCCTGAGGCTCTACAAAGGCAACATCACTGTCCAGAGCCGGACTTCCCCCAATTCCCTTTATTGGGAGAAGCTGGCGACTTTTGAGCGGGAAGAGATTTATAATCAAAAGGACGCGGAAGGGTTCATCAACCTGTTCGGCCTGCCTCTTAAGGTCCAGGCCCTCCTGCGTTCCAAACGATAGACATTTCCGCAGTCCACCGGCGGCCCTTAGGCGCGCGGCGGAACCGCGTTCCGACTATGGCCAAAAAAAGATTCTTCGCATCGCCGTCTACCTACATAGAATCCATCGACTTCGACCACCGTTTGGCGGCCTACGATCTCCGCGCCTCCGCGGCCCACGCCGAAATGCTGGGCCGGCGGCGGATCATTCCCAAGTCCGACAGCGCGAAAATCGTCCGCGCCCTTAAAGCCCTGTCGTCACGGGTGGACGGCGGCGCGCGGCTGCCCCGGGCCGAAGACATCCATTACGCCATCGAACAGGCGCTGCATAAAATCCTCGGGCCGCTGGCCGGCAAGGTCCACACGGCGCGGTCGCGCAACGACCAGGTCGTGACCGCGTTCCGGATGTACGTGCGGGACCACGCGGACCGACTGATCGACCGCCTGACGGACATGGCCGCGGCCTTCACGGCCCAGGCCGAGGCGAACTCCGGCGCGATCATGCCGGGTTTCACGCACCTCCAACCGGGACAGCCGGTGCTGGCTTCCCACCATCTCCTGGCCTACGCCTGGATGTTTTTGCGGGACAGGGACCGGGTGAAGGACCTGCGGAAGCGCGTTAATATTTTGCCCCTGGGTTCCGCGGCACTGGCCGGGACGGCCTTTCCCATCGACCGGCAATGGGTCGCGCGGAAGCTGGGTTTCGACGGCGTGTCCGACAATTCCATCGACGCGGTGAGCGACCGTGATTTCCTCGTGGAGTTTTTGTCCGCCGGGTCCCTCATCATGGCGCACCTGTCCCGCTTCGCCGAGGAAATGGTGGTTTGGTCGCACCCGTCCTGGGGGTTCGTGTATTTGGCGGACGCCTTCGTTTCCGGTTCCTCCATCATGCCGCAGAAGCGGAACCCGGACGTGGCGGAATTGATCCGCGGCAAAACGGGGCGGGTCTACGGCGACCTCGTGGCGCTTTTGACATTGATCAAGGCCCAGCCTTTGGCCTACAACCGCGACCTGCAGGAAGACAAACCGCCGTTCTTCGACGCGGTCGACGTATTGGAATCCACCTTGGACGTGGCGGCGCCGCTGGTCCGGACGATGAAGATCAACCCGGAGAAAATGCGGGCCGCCTGCGCGCTCGGATATATTCTGGCCACGGACGTGGCGGACGCTCTGGTCCGGCGCGGAATGCCTTTCCGGGAAGCGCACGGTTTGGTGAAAGAAGTGGTGCGCTACGCGCAGAGCCGTTCCCTGCCTTTGGAGGACGTGCCCTTGTCGGTGTGGCGGTCCCATTCACCGCTTTTCGGCGCGTGGATCCACGACGCGCTTTCGCTGGACAAAGCCGTGGCGGCCCGGACGTCCGAAGGCGGCACCGCGCCGAAAAACGTTCAGCGCCAGATCCGGAAATTGCACCGGCTCTTACATTCGAAGGTATGAACATCAGGAAGGCCCCTTTGCGAAAGTTTTTAATCGCCATCGTTCTAGGCTCTTTCTCGCTGTCGTCGTCCGCGCAGGAACCGCCGCGGGCGGAGCAGGTGCTGACGCTGGAACAAAGCCTGCAGCGCGCGTTGCAAAACAACCAGAAACTTCTCAGCGCGCAGAACGAAGTCAAGATCTCCCAGCAGCGCGTCCGCGAAGCCAAGGCCGGCCTGCTCCCCCAGGCCAGCCTGCACATGAGCGGCACGCATTACCTGGCCGAGAACGATTATCTGGTCGCGTCGGATTTCGGTTCGCCGGTCCTGCCGCCGTCCCTGAATTCGGATGCGGACACGTTTTACGCCGCGCGCGTGTGGCTGCGCCAGCCGCTCTATGACGGAGGGCGTTTGATCAATAACGTCCGCCTGGCCCGCACGAACCTGGAGCGGGCGCGCATAGAGACCGAAGAGATCCACCTGGAGGTCGTCTTCGAGGCGACCAAGGCGTTCTACGACGTCCTGCTGTGCCGGAAGCAGATCAAGCTGAGCCAGGACGCGCTGGGCGACGTGGAAAAACTGGCCGCCCAGCTCGCGCCGGGCGACATACGCCGCCAGGCCGAAATGGACGCGCTGCGCAGCCGCCTTCGCCGCGCGGTGGGGGAACGACAGCGCGAATCCGACAAAGCCTACTTGAATTTCATCAACACCCTGGGATTGGAGTTGTACACGCTTGTGGATCTGGATGGAGAGCTTCTTCCCAAGGACGTGCAGGCGGACTTGCCGCGGCTGCTGGCCTGGGCCCAGGAATCGCGCCTGGAAATCCGCCAGACGGACTTCCAAAAAGAAATCGACCGGCTGACGCTGAACCTTTTCCAGGCCCAGCGCTATCCGGTGGTGGCCTTCGGGGCGGGGTACGGGATCAACGACCGACGATTCCCGCTGAGGACCACCGAGTGGAATACAACCCTGAGCGTGAGCCTGCCGCTCTTCGACGGTTTTTCCAGCCGGGCGCGCATACGGGAGAAGAGGATGCAGGTGAACCAGAACCGCATCTCGCGCACGGTGCTTGAAGACAACATTAATTTGGAAGTGCGCGACACCTTCGCCGACCTCGCCTACTGGCAAGACGAAGTCAAAGTCCGGAAGGGCGAGTTGGCCCGGGCGGAAAAGATGGCCGCCGAGCTCGCGCGGAAAAAAGATTCCTTGGACGCGGCCCTCTCGCAGGAGTGGCTGCTTCAGGCCCGGACGTCCTACTGGACGGCGGTGCACGGCCAGCGCGTGTCGGTGGCCAGGCTGGAAAAGACCGTCGGCCGGCCACTTGAACCTTAAAAGGCCGCCCATGTTTTTCCGGCGCGGCCTCTTTTTGGTCCTTTTGCTTTCTCTCTGTGTTCCCGCGCGCCCAAGCGCGGCGATTTATTCCCGGAACGATTCGGAATCTTTGGTGTTGGAAGTTCTTTGGAACCGGCTGAAGGGATTGCCCGTTTCGCGGCGCCCGCGGGTGGGACTGGTGTTAGGCGGCGGCGGCGCGCGCGGTCTGGCGCACATCGGCGTGCTGAAGGTCTTGGAGCGGGAAAACGTCCCCGTGGACGTGGTGATCGGCACCAGCGTCGGCGCGTTGATCGGCGCTCTCTACGCGGCGGGGCTGCCCCTGGAACAGATCGAAAAGATGGGGCAGGACATCGGCTGGGACAAACTGACCGATCTGTCGGCCACCGGCGTCGTGAAGCTCCTGGTGTCGGACCAAATGCTTTCCACGCAAAAGATGGAAAGTTATCTGAAACACTACATCGGCGACAAACAGTTTCCGGACCTGAAGAAGACCTTCGCCTGCGTGGCCGCGGATTTGAAGACCGGCGAACAGATCGTTTTGCGGGAAGGCAGCGTGGTGTTGGCGGCGCGGGCCAGCGCCACCATGCCCGGGATGTTCAGCCCCGTTCCCTACCGGCACCGCCTCCTGGTGGACGGCGGGATCGTCAACAACATTCCGACGGACGTGGCGCAGCTCTTCGGCGTGGACGTGATCATCTGCGTGCCCGTCCCGGCGGACTTCACCCAGTACGGCGTCTCCAACGTTTTGACCACTCTCACTCAGGCGCTCTACATCCAGGGCGAAGTCATCAACCAGGAACGGTTGTCGAAGGCGGACGTGACCATACAGCCGAAAGTGGGCGACGTCACGGCCCTTCAGTTGTGGCGCTCGAAGGAATGCATCACGGCGGGCGAATCCGCGGCGCGGGAATCCATGCCGGAGATCCGGAAGGTTTTGACGAAGAAATTCTTTGATGTTTGGGCGACGGAAAAGTTCGATCTCGGCGGACCAGGCTCCCCGGAGAAGCCCCGATGAGAGGTTTCCGTTCCGTGGCGGCGGTCGCGGCCGCGTTCCTACTGTTCGCCGCGCCGTTGTTGAGGGCGTCCGCCGACGAACCCAGCCGCCGCGAACGGCAGAAGTGGGCCGCGGAAGCCGACGCGCTGATGAGAGAAAAGAACTACGCGGGCGCGGCCGGGTTGTTGGAAAAGGCCTCGTCCCCCGGCGCCTCGAAATCCGACGCGTTGGAATGGAAATCAAAACTGGGCCGCTGCTACGAACTCGAAAAGAATTACCAAAAGGCGCTTTCGGCCTATCAGGAGGCCTACCAGCTGAACCCCAAGGGACTGGACCGGATGCTGGACCTGGCGCGCGTTTACGATTTGGTGGATTTAAAAGAGAACGCCATCGAGCTGTTTCAAAAGATCCTGGATCGGGACAAGTCCCGCAAGGACGTGGTGTTCGCGCTCGCCAATCTCTACATGCGGTCCAACGACGTGGGCCGGGCCAGGGAATATACGCAAAGAGCGTTGGACGCGGACCCGCAGGACCCCGGGGCCCAACGGTTGATGGCGGCGGTGGAGGAAGCCGAGGGCGATCTGGCGGCCGCGGCTCACCGCTGGGAAGGGCTCTTGGCTTTGCGCCCGGAGGCGGAAGATTTTTTACACCTCGGCAGGTTATGGGCCGCGCAGAACGAGTACGATTTAGCCGAGATGAGTTTCCGTAAGGCGAAGGAGAACGGCGCGGCGCAGGCGGACGTAAGCTTTCAGCGCGGCGTTTTGGCCTGGCAGCGGGGCCGCTTGGCGGAAGCGGAAAAGTTTTGGAAAGAAGCCGACAAGGCCCGCCCCAACTGGGACGCGGTCAAATTTTTCCTCGCGCTCCTGCGGCAGAATCAAGGCGAAACGGCCCAGGCGCTTTCGCTGATGAAAGACGCGGGCGCGCGGACCGAGAGCGCCTACATCAAAGGCCTCGCCGCGGATTTTCAGGAGATCACCACCAGCACGTCGACGGTGAGCGAGACGGCTTTGCCGGCCAACAGGAACAAAGGCAATCAAGCGAGATAGAATAAGAAGGAGCCCTCTTTCGTGAACAAGGCTTTCGACACATTCCAATACCGCGGCAAGGACCTGTATGTTGAGCAGGTCCGGTTATCGGACCTGGCGGAACGTTTGGGAACGCCGCTCTACGTTTATTCCGGAACCAAGATCCGCGGTCAATTCCAAAAGTTCGACCAAGCCTTCAACGGCTGGCCGCACATGATCTGCTACGCCATGAAGGCGAACAGCAACCTGGCGATCCTGAAATTGCTGGCCGGGCTCGGCGCCGGCGTGGACATCGTTTCCATGGGCGAACTGTTCCGCGCCCACAAGGCCGGCGTTCCCCCTCACCGGATCGTTTTCTCCGGCGTGGGCAAGCGAGAAGAGGAGATCATCGCGGCGCTCAAGGCCGGGATCCTCATGTTCAATGTGGAGTCGGCCGAAGAGCTGGAGGCCATCAACCGCGTGGCGGAGCGGCTACGCAAGCCCGCCCCGGTTTCCATCCGCGTGAACCCGAACGTCGCGGTGGACACCCATCACCACATCACCACGGGCAAGGCGGAAAACAAGTTCGGCGTGCCGATCGAGTCCGCCGAGGCGCTTTATCAACGCGCCTACCGTTTGCCATGGCTGAAGATCGTCGGCATTCAGTCCCACATCGGTTCGCAGATCACGGAAGTGCGGCCGTACCGGGAAACGCTGGAAAAAGTGTTGAAGCTGGTGGAGCGTCTGGAGGATTCCGGCATCTATCTTCACATCATCGATCTGGGCGGCGGCCTCGGCGTCACGTACAAGAACGAACGTCCTCCGGCGCCGTCAGAGTTGGGAAAGGCCGTGCTGCCGTTGCTGAAAGGGCGGAACCTGCGGCTGTTGTTCGAGCCGGGGCGCTTCATGGTGGCGGAATCCGGCTGCCTGCTCACGCGCGTGATCTACCGAAAGGAGACCGGGCATAAGAATTTCGTGATCGTGGACGCAGCCATGAACGATCTGGCGCGGCCGGCGCTTTACGACGCCTATCATCCCATCCACCCTTTGCAAAAAAGCGCGGGAAAAGAATTTACGGCGGACGTCGTCGGCCCCGTCTGCGAGTCCGGCGATTATATGGCCAAGGCCCGGAAGATCGTCCGGCCGGAAGCCGGCGAATATTTGGCGGTGCTCGGCGCCGGCGCCTACGGGTTCAGCATGAGCTCCCAATACAACGCCCGTCCGCGCGCGGCGGAGGTGTTGGTGATCGGCAAGAAATGGTGGGTCGTCCGCGCGCGGGAGACCTTCAACGATCTGGTTCGCGGCGAAAAAATTCCAGCGGGGATCTGACATGACTAAAATATCTTTCACGAAAATGCACGGCACCGGGAACGATTTCGTCGTCATCAACGGGATGCGCCGTCCGGTCAAGTTGAACGCGGCGCTGTCGCGCCGGCTCTGCGACCGGCACTTCGGCGTGGGCGCGGACCAGATTTTGGTCCTGGAGCCGTCCAGGAAGGCGGACTTCCGCATGCGCATCGTCAACGCGGACGGCTCCGAGGTGGAAATGTGCGGCAACGGCATCCGCTGCGCGGCCCATTACGCGTTCGAGCGCGGCATCGTCAAGACAAAGGACATGAGCGTGGAAACCCTGGCCGGGATCATCCGCCCTTCGCTCCAAAAAGACCTCGTGCGCGTGGACATGGGCGCGCCGGTCCTGGACGCGGAGAAAGTCCCCACGCGGGGCAAGGGCCGGGTCATCGACGCGCCTTTCCACTGGACGGGGAACGAAGTCCGGATGACCTGCGTCTCCATGGGGAATCCCCACGCGGTGATCTTTGTGGACGACCTGTCCAAAGTTCCCGCCAACGTCTGGGGCCCGCAGATCGAGAACCATTCTTTTTTTCCGAAACGCGTGAACGTCGAATTCGTTCAGGTGATTTCTTCCCGGCGCGTGAAGGCCCGGGTCTGGGAGCGCGGCGCCGGTTTGACGCTGGCCTGCGGCACGGGGGCCTGCGCGATTGCGGTGGCCGGGGTCTTGACGGGACGTTTGCAGCGCGAAGCGACGGTTTCTTTGCCGGGCGGCGATTTGAAGGTGGAATGGGCCGCGGATGAGCACGTTTATATGACCGGCCCGGCGGCCCAAGTCTTTGACGGGGAGTTCGAATTAAATAAATAAGTTTGTCAGCGGAAGGCTAACTAAGCCGGAGTCGGGCCGTTCTCTCGGCACTCCGGCTAGCGCCTTCGCAAACGGAGGATGTCATGTTTGAAGGCTCATGCGTCGCGCTTGTCACGCCATTCAAGGACGGCCAGGTCGACGAAAAAAAACTCGAAGAACTGATCGAATTTCAGATCGCCAACGGCACGTCGACCATCGTGCCCTGCGGTACCACGGGCGAATCGCCCACGCTTTCCCACGCCGAACATAAGCGCGTGATCGCGCTGACCGTGAAGTACGTGCGCAAGCGCGTGCTGGTGATGGCGGGCACGGGGTCCAATTCCACGCGCGAAGCCATCGAGATGACGAAGTACGCCAAGGAGGCCGGCGTGGACGGGGCCCTCGTCGTCGTTCCCTATTACAACAAGCCGACCCCCAAGGGTCTGATCGAACACTTCAAAGCCATCGCCCAGGCCGCGCCGCTCCCGATCATCGTCTACAACATCCCCGGGCGCTCGGGTGTGAACATGCTGCCCGCGACGATCATCGAGCTCGCCAGGGCGGAGAAGAACATCGTCGGCGTGAAGGAAGCCAGCGGCAACATCGACCAGGCCAGCGAACTGTCCGCGGTCCTGGGGCCGTCCTTCGACATCCTTTCCGGCGACGACTCCCTCACGCTTCCGATCATGTCGGTCGGCGGCAAGGGCGTGATCTCCGTGATGGCGAACATAGCGCCGAAGGACGTGGCGGAGCTTTGCAGCGCCTGGAAGGCCGGCAACGTGGCGCGCGCCCAGGAACTCCACTTGAAAATGTATCCCCTGATCAAGGCGCTCTTTCTGGAGACCAGCCCTATCCCGCTCAAGACGGCCATGGGGTGGATGGGGCTTTGCTCGCCGGAGATGCGGTCGCCCCTTGGCGGCATGGAAAAAATCAACGAGAACCGCCTGGCCACGGCGCTGAAGAATTACGGGTTGGTGGACCACCGGCCGGTGTCGGCGGCATCATAACGAGGTAAAGCCATGATCAAACTCGGCATTTGCGGCGTTGGCGGGCGGATGGGCGCGGCGATCCTGCACCAGGCGCTCAAGAACAAGGACATCAAGGTTTCCGGTTTTCTGGAACGTCCGGACAGCCCCCTCATCGGTAAAAAACTGGCGGACGTGGCCGTCAGCGGCGACATTCGCGACGTATTGAAGTCCGTGGACGTGCTGATCGATTTCACTTCGCCCGAGGCCACGGTGAAGAACGCGGAGGCGGTGGCCGCGGCCGGGAAATCGTTGGTGGTCGGGACCACGGGAATGGTCGGCGAGCTGCGCGAAAAATTCGTCGGCGCGGTGAAGAAGATTCCGGTGGTATTCTCTCCCAACATGAGCGTGAGCGCCAATGTGCTCTTCTCCGTCGCGGAGGAGATGGCGCGCCTGCTGCCGGGATATGACGCCGAGGTCGTGGAGATCCATCACAACTTGAAAAAGGACTCGCCGTCCGGAACGGCGCAGCGATTGGCCGACGCGGTGGCCAGGGGACGCGGGCAGAAGGACGGTTTCGTCTACGGCCGCCACGGGATGGTGGGCGAACGGAAATCCGCCGAGATCGGCGTGCACGCGCTGCGCGGCGGCGACGTCGTCGGCGACCACACGGTCTTCTTCCTGGGACAGGGCGAGCGCGTCGAGCTGGTCCATCGCGTGACGTCGCGGGACGCCTTCGCCCACGGCGCCGTCGTCGCGGCCCAATGGCTCGCCGGCAAACCCGCGGGACTTTACGACATGCGCGACGTGCTGGGGCTGAATAAAAAGTAAGCCGGATGATCTTCCAAAAACTAAAGCGCCACTTCTCGGAAATTCTGGCCGACGATCAGCCGGAGGATGAGATTTACGATCCGGTCCACGTGGCCGTCGTTTTAGTGAGTTGCATGATCGGGCTTGGCGCGCTCTATTGGATGCTGTGGGCGCTTCTGGTCTGTGAAGGCGGTCTCGTCATGAAGATCGGGCCGGCGCTGCAAGTCCTCTTTACCGACAAGACCCTGATGGATTTCGGCTACCAGGGGTATCCCTACCAGCTCGGCCTTTTCGAAGGCTGGATCGTCAACGTCGGCGGCTTGGCGGCCTGCCTGCTGACGATTGCGGTCGCGTGGTTTTTTTATGGACGGATCAGCCGCCGGTTCCCTTTGAACCAAAGTTCGAATTAACATCCCCTCATTCAAGGAGCGCATCGTGACTTTTTCCCCCGCTGAACGATTGACCAAACTGCCGCCGTACCTTTTCGTTTCCATCGACGAAAAAAAGAAGGCCGCCATCGCCAAGGGCGCGGACATCATTTCCCTGGGCGTCGGCGATCCCGACCTTCCCACGCCGGCCCACATCATTGAAGCCGGGCAAAAGGCCCTGGCCAAGGCGGCGAACCACCAATACCCCTTCGGCTCCGGGCTGAAGAGCTTCCGCACGGCCGTGGCGCAATGGTACAAGACGCGTTTCAATGTCGACCTGGACGTTGACACGGAGATCCACTCGCTCATCGGCTCCAAGGACGGGCTCACGCACCTGCCGCTCGCGTTCATCAACCCGGGAGACACCGTGCTGGTTCCCGAACCGGCGTATCCGGCCTACAATGCGGCCGTGATCCTGGCGGGCGGCGTGACGCAGTGGGTCCCGATCACGGAGAAGAACCGCTTCCTGCCGGATTTCTCCGCCGTGCCGAAGGACGTTTTGAAGAAGGCGAAGTTTCTCTTCCTGAATTTCCCCGGCAATCCCACGTCCGCTGTCGCCGACCGCCCGTTCTTCGAATCCGTCGTGAAATTGGCCAAGGAATACGGGTTTTTTGTCGCGCACGATGCGCCCTATTCGGAGATGTATTACGGCGAGCCGCCGATCTCCTTTCTCTCCGTGCCCGGCGCGAAGGACGTGGGCGTGGAATTCCATTCCTGCTCCAAGACCTACAACATGACGGGTTGGCGCATCGGCTGGGTCTGCGGCAACCGCGACATCGTGAAAGGCCTCGGGAAGCTGAAGGACAACTTCGACTCCGGCGTCTTCCAGGCGGTCCAGGAAGCCGGCATCGCGGCGCTGAGCGGTCCCCAGGACTGCGTGGCCGAGATGCGGAAGATTTATAAAGAGCGCCGGGACGTTTGGGTGTCCGGTTTGCGGAAGCTTGGATGGAATGTGTTCGAGCCGCCGGCGACGTTCTACGTCTGGGCCCATGTGCCCGCCGGATACACGTCCACCAAAGCCGTGGAGCGCTTGCTGGAAGAAGCCCACATCGTCTGCACGCCAGGCTCCGGATTCGGCCCGTCGG
Source organism: uncultured Elusimicrobia bacterium (assembly GCA_964482515.1). Classification (GTDB taxonomy): domain Bacteria; phylum Elusimicrobiota; class Elusimicrobia; order FEN-1173; family FEN-1173; genus CAYZXT01. The sequence goes on from CAYZXT010000002.1 coordinate 155,771, forward strand.
GCGAAGGCTATGTCCGCTTCGCGCTCACCGTTCCCGTGAAGCGGCTGCAGGAAGCGTTGGCCAGAATCGAAAAGGTGAAATGGTAGATTTCACCCCCCACCTTAATCCTCCCCCTCAAGGGGGGAGGAGAACAAGATGTACATCCGCATTGTTTTAGTCCGTTCCCGCAACCCCTTGAACATCGGCGCCGCGGCCCGCGCCATGGCGAACTTCGGCCTGGGCGACATGGTCGTCGTCAATCCCTACCGCAAAGCCTGGCGCGAAACCGTGTCCGCCGTCGGCGCGGAGAAACTGGTATTGAACGCGCGCCTGGCGAAGAGCGTCAACGAAGCCGTGGCCGACTGCGATTTTGTTTTCGGCACCACAACGGTGCGCGACCGCCATTGGGACCGCCCCATCGTGAAGCTGCCGGACGTCTCCTCGTTTTTGAAGAAGCGCCGCACCCCGCCGCGAAAAATCGCGGTCCTCTTCGGTTCCGAGAAGACCGGCTTAAGCGCCGAGGAGTTGGAGCCCTGCCACGCCGTGTTGACGATCCCCACCAGCGCGCAATGTCCGTCCATGAATCTGGGCCAGGCCGTGGCCGTGAGTTGTTATGAACTCATGCGGCAGAACAAGAAACTGGGGAGCGTCCGCAGAAGCGCCGAGTCGCTGCCGGCCAGCGCCGGGGACGTGGAGCGGGTGGCGATGAATCTGGAAAAACTTTTCACCGCCATTAATTATCTCTATTTCCTCTCGCCGGAAGTCCGCGCGAAGAAAATCCGCCGCACGCTCTACAATTGGGGCCTGCGCAAACCGGACTTGGCCTTGATCCACGGGCTTTGCCGTTACGCCATGAAACATGTACAGTCCCCGGCGAAGCGCTCGTAAAGTTCAGCCCGCCCGGGTTTTCATCGGGTTCGGCGCGAACATTCCGCCGCGCATGGATTATTTGCGCTGCGCCGCCTTCCTACTGCGGCGGCTTCCGGGCACGCAGGTGAGAAAACTCTCGCCGGTCTACGAAACGTCCCCGGTCGGTCCGAAGCAGGCGGATTTTCTCAACGCGGCCGCTGAAATTTCAACCCAACTCAGTCCGGCCGATCTGCTGAAGGCGCTCAAGAAAACGGAACGCGAGCTGGGCCGCCGCCCGGGAACGCGTTGGGGTCCGCGGGAGATCGACCTCGACATCTTGTTGTATGAAGCGCGCGTTGTCCGGTCGAGAAATCTGACCGTGCCCCATCCCGGTTTGAACGCACGCAAGTTCGCGCTGAAACCCCTTTTGGATTTGGCGCCGCGGCTGCGCCACCCGGTTTCCGGAGAGCCGCTGCGTAAGCTTTATCGTCGATTGACGGGTCCCGGCCAAAGAATTAGACTGTATCGTAGACGCTGGAAATGAGAGCCCCCATGCCAACGAAGGTCACCACCTCCACACTCCTGGAAATGAAAAAGCGCGGCGAGAAGATCGCCGTCCTTACATGCTATGACGCCTCCATGGCGCGGCTGCTCGACGCCCATGAGATCGACGTCGTCCTGGTGGGCGATTCCGTCGCCAACGTGAAGATGGGCCACGGCAGCACCATCCCCGTGACGTTGGAAGACATGCTCCTCTACACCCGCGCGGCGGCCCGCGGTATCCGGCGCGCGCTCCTGGTGGCGGACATGCCTTTCCTCAGCTATGAAATGGATCCCAGGGAAGCCGTGAAGAACGCCGGCGTCCTCGTGAAGTCCGGCGGCGCGGAGGCCGTGAAGGTGGAAGGCGGCGACGACATTCTTCCTTCGGTCAAGGCGCTGGTGAAAGCGCGCATCCCCGTGATCGGCCATCTCGGCCTGACGCCCCAATCCTATTTGAAGCTCGGCGGTTACCGCGTGCAGGGAAAATCATCGTCGGAAGCGGACAAAATCGTCAAACAAGCCAAACGCCTGGAGGCGGCCGGAGTGTTCGCCGTTGTCTTGGAGGCGATCCCGGCGGAACTCGGAAAACGGATTTCCCGCGCCTTGAAAATCCCCACCATCGGTATCGGCGCCGGGCGGGATTGCGACGGACAGGTGTTGGTTCTGGACGACATGCTCGGTCTCGGCGACGGCCTGGTCCCCAAGTTCGTGAAACGCTACGCCGAACTGCGGAAAGCGGCCGGGCGCGCGGTGCGCGAATACCGCCTTGACGTCAAGGCCGGCCGTTTCCCCGGCAAAGAACACCAATATTAAATCCGGCCCGGTTCCCGTCCATGTCGCGGCTGCGCGCAATCCTTGAGACGCCTCTCCCTATGACCTGGATCATCCTCGGCGGCATCACCGCGTTCATCCTCCTTTGGGGCTGGTATTCCTCCGGCCTCGTCATGCATCTGTCGCGCTTCCCGCTCCACGCCATCCCGGCGACCTTCGGTCTGCCCTCCGAAACGATCAATTTTTCGTCGGAAGACGGCGTCCCCTTGGCCGGATGGTTTATTGAAGCCTCTCCGGCTTCAGACGTCACATTGATCGTTTGCCACGGTTACGGTGCCAATCGGTCCGACGTGCTGCCGTCCACCCACTTCTTGAACAAACGCGGCGGATACAATCTCTTATATTTCGATTTCCGCAACCACGGCGAAAGCGGCGGCAACGTGACGTCCCTCGGCGCCCTCGAGCAGCGTGACCTGCGCGCGGCCATCGCTTATCTGAAGAAGGAAAAGCCGGCCCAATGCGCGCGGCTGGGATTATTCGGGTTGTCCATGGGCGGATCGGTGGCGCTGTCGGTCGCGGCCAAAACGCCGTCCGTGGCCGCGGTGGCCGCGGAAAGCGCTTTCTCCTCTTATGACGAGGTGATCGCCCGCTTCGCGCGGCTTTTCTATCACGTGCCGCGCTACCCCTTCATCCCGATAACGCTCACTTTCGTGAAACTGCGGTTCGGATTTACGCCCGATTCTTTCTCGCCGATCCATTCCATCGACCGGATTTCCCCGCGCCCGGTGTTTCTGATCCAGGGCGATAGCGACGCCCGGATGCCGGTGAGCGAAGGGGAAGCACTGTACGCGCGGGCGAAGGAGCCGAAGGCGCTTTGGACCGTCCCCGGCGCGGACCACGCCCAAGTGGCGGAGGTCGCGGGCGCGGAATTCGAGCGGCGGCTTTTGGAGTTCTTCGCGGGAGTCTTTAAATGAAAATCATTCGATCGCCGCAACGGATGCAGAAACTGGCCCTATCCTGGCGAAGGCGGGGAAAAACCGTCGGGTTCGTTCCGACCATGGGCGCGCTGCACGCAGGACACCTCTCTTTGATTCATAGGGCCCGTCGGGAAAACAAGGCGGTCGTGGTGTCGATCTTCGTCAACCCGACGCAGTTCGGGCCCAAAGAGGATTTGAAAAAATACCCGCGGCCCTTCGCTCGTGACCGGAAGTTGTGCGCGGCGGCCGGCGCGGACGTGATTTTCTATCCGTCGCCCAAAGACATGTATCCACCGGAGTTTCAAACCTGGGTCGACGTGGAAAAGTTGTCCCGACCGATGGAAGGCAAGTCCCGCCCCGGGCATTTTCGCGGAGTGGCCACGGTGGTCGCGAAACTCCTCAACATCGTCCAGCCGGCGCGCGCCTATTTCGGACAGAAGGATTTCCAGCAGATGCGGATCGTCCGGCGCATGGTCGAAGACCTGAACATGCCCTTCGCGGTCGTTGCCTGCCCCACGGTGCGGGAGCCTGGCGGGCTGGCGATGTCGAGCCGCAACGCTTACCTTTCTCCGACGGAAAAACAGGCGGCCGAGGGGATTTCCCGCGCTTTACGGACCGCCGCCGAACTGTTAAAATTCCCTTTCCACACCGCGTCCCGGCACGCCCTCGCGGCCGCGCGGCGGATCCTGCTAAGAATTCCGGGCGGGCGTTTGGAATATGTGGAGGCGCTGGACGCTGAAACGCTCCGGCCCCTCGCCCTCGCTTCCCGAAGCGCCGTTATTGCTGTCGCCCTGATGCTTGGCCCAACTCGTCTGATCGACAATATCCTGGTTTCCCGGAAACGATAACATGCCCAAAACGATCACCAGCGACTTCCTCATCATCGGCAGCGGCATCGCCGGCCTTTCCCTGGCGCTCAAAGCGTCCAAGTTCGGCTCCGTGTCATTGGTGACCAAACGCGAGATTTTCGAGTCCGCCACGGCGAACGCCCAGGGCGGACTGGCTGTCGTGATTTCCGCCGAAGACTCATTTGAAGAACACGTGAAAGACACGCTGAAGGCAGGCGGCGGGCTGTGCCACGAAGACATCGTCCGGAAGGTCGTGACGGAAGCGCCCGCCCGGCTGCAGGACCTGATCGATTGGGGCGTGAACTTCGCGGAGAGCGAGACGCGGCTTCCGTCGGAAGAGCTGAAGTTCGAGCTCGGTCTGGAAGGCGGGCACACGCACCGCCGGATTTTGCATGTCGGCGATTACACGGGCCACGCCATCGAACAGGTCCTGGTGGACCGCGCGCGCGCCGAGCCCCGGATAAAAATCTACGAACACCATTTCGCCATCGACCTGATCACGCTGAAGCACGCGGAGGAACTGCAAGATGGAAGCTTCCGCCCCGTCCGACAGAAGGGGACGTTGCCTGGAGGCAACGCCTGCGCCGGGGCCTATGTGCTGGAAGCGGAGACCGGCGAGGTCCACACGTTCCTCGCGCGGGCCACGGCGCTCTGCACGGGCGGAGCGGGCAAGGTCTATCTCTATACGTCCAACCCGGACGTGGCCACGGGCGACGGCATGGCCATGGCCTATCGCGCCGGCGCGCGGCTGGCCAACATGGAGTTCGTGCAATTCCATCCGACCTGTTTGTATCAGCCCAAGGCCAAAAACTTCCTGATCTCCGAAGCGCTGCGCGGCGAAGGCGCGATATTGAAAAACCGCCACGGCGAACGGTTCGTTCAGAAGGTGGATCCGCGGGCGGAACTGGCGCCCCGGGACATCGTGGCCCGCGCCATCGACGCGGAACTGAAGCGCACGGGCGACGACTGCGTGTTCCTGGACATCACCCACCGCGGCGCGGATTTCATCCGCCGCCGGTTTCCTCGGATCTATGAGCGCTGCGGGACATTCGGCATCGACATCACGGTCCAGCCGATCCCCGTCGTTCCCGCGGCCCACTACTTCTGCGGCGGCATCGTGACCGACGATCGCGGCCAAACCACCATCCCGCGGCTGGCGGCGGTGGGCGAGGCGGCCTGCACCGGTTTGCACGGCGCCAACCGCCTGGCGTCCAACTCCTTGCCCGAAGCGTTGGTCTTCGCCCACGCGGTTTCGGAAGCGTGGAGGGAATTGAAGGATGCGGACTTCCCCATCGCCGCGAAGGACGCTCCGCCCTGGAACCCCGGCCGCGCCCGCAACCCCGACGAGCAGGTGGTGATCCGCCAGGTCTGGGAAGAAATCCGCCGCTTCATGTGGAATTATGTCGGCATCGCGCGCACGACCCAGCGGCTGGAGCGCGCCAAACGCCGCATGGACCTTCTGCGGGTCGAGATCCAGGAGCAATATTGGGACTTCCATGTGACGCCGGACCTTTTGGAGCTGCGCGACATCGCCGTGGTGGCGGAGCAGGTGATCCGCTGCGCCCTGTCGCGGAAGGAATCCCGCGGCCTGCACTATACCCTGGACCATCCGCAGTCCGATGAAGGGCAGCTGAGAGATACGTTCGTCGAACAATCCGTGGCCGAACCCTGGCTGGCGGAACGATAACAAGGAGCCGACATGGCGCTGAAAGAATGCAAGAATTTGACCGAGGTTCGCGAGCAAGTGGACGACATCGACGCGCGCCTGGTGAGGCTCATCGCCCAACGGGCGAGTTACGTCCGGCAGGCCGCCAGGTTTAAAAAGAGCGCGCAGGACGTGAAAGCGCCGGCGCGGATGCAGCAGGTTTTGGAGAACGTCCGTAATTTAGCGAAGATCAACGGGCTGGACCCGGATTTGGTGGAAGAGGTCTATCACATCCTCATCACGAAGCTCACCGAGGAAGAAATGGCGGTGTTTGAGCAAGAGAAGGAACCAAAGTAACACGCCTGCGTTATAACATTACCCATTGAATTTTTGAGGACACATGGAATCCGACGTCATCCGCATCCGCGGCGCCCGTGAGCACAATCTCAAAAACATCACGCTGGAGATCCCCCGCAACAAGCTGGTGGTGATCACCGGGCTCTCCGGCTCCGGCAAGAGCTCCCTGGCCTTCGACACGATCTACGCCGAAGGGCAGCGCCGCTACGTCGAGAGCTTGTCGGCCTACGCCCGGCAGTTCCTGGAGTTGATGGAAAAACCGGACGTCGACCTGATCGAAGGTTTGTCTCCCGCTATAGCGATCGAACAGCGCGCGCCGTCGCATAACCCGCGCTCCACGGTCGGCACGGTCACCGAGATCTACGATTACCTCCGCCTCCTCTTCGCCCGCATCGGCGTTCCCCATTGCCCGCAGTGCGGCCGCGAAATCAAACCCCAATCCGCCACGCAGATCATCAACGAAGTCACGAAACAGCACTCCGGCCAGAAAATCCAGGTCCTGTCGCCGCTCATCCAGGGCCGCACGGGGACTTACGAAGAACTTTTCGCGCGCTACAAGAAACTGGGCTACGTCCGAGTCCGCGTCGATGGGAAGGTCCACGACCTGGAAAATAAGATCAAACTGGACCGCTACAAGAAGCACACCATCGAGCTGGTGGTGGACCGGATCCAGGTGTCGCCCGAGGGCCGGGAGCGTTTGGCGGATTCCATTGAAACCGCCCTGAAGGAATCCCGGGGATTGGTGTTGATCCAGCCCGAAGGTTCAAAGGACCCAGGCCAGCTTTTTTCCGAACACCACGCCTGCCCCCATTGCGGCATCAGCCTGCCGGACATCGAACCGCGGCTGTTTTCCTTCAACAGCCCCTACGGCGCCTGCGCGGAGTGCGACGGGTTGGGCGTGAAGCTGGAGATCACGGAAGATCTGGTGGTCCTCGATCCTTCGGTGTCGATCCGCGACGGCGCCCTCAGCGCCTGGTCCGACCCGGTCACCACGCGGACGAACCGCTGGAAAAAATCCTGGGCCGGCTATTACGACGAGATTTTATCGGAAGTCTGCCGCCGCCACAAAATCCCCATGGACCGCCCCTGGAACCTGCTCTCGAAGGAGCACCAGAGGATGCTGCTGCACGGCGGCGTCGAACATAAGTCCCCTTGGTCCAAGAAAGAAACCGAATTCGAAGGCGTCATCCCGAACTTGCAGCGGCGTTATAAGGAATCCGAATCGGAGTTCGTGAAAGAGGAAGTGCGCGACCGTTTCATGCGCAGCCGGACCTGTCCTCTCTGCAAAGGCGCGCGCCTGAAGACCGAGGCGCTGGCCGTGACCGTCGGGAAGAAGTCCATCGCGGACGTCACGCACTTCAGCGTGAAGGACGCCCAAATGTTTTTCCAGGGATTGGAATTCACGGACCGCGAGAAACTGGTGGGACGGCAGATCATGAAGGAAATCCAGTCGCGGCTGAACTTCCTGGTGGACGTGGGGTTGGACTACGTGAACTTGAACCGCGAGTCCGCCACCCTGGCGGGCGGCGAGGCCCAGCGCATCCATCTGGCGACGCAGATCGGATCGGGGCTCGTCGGCGTTTTGTACGTGCTGGACGAACCCACCATCGGGCTGCATCCGCGCGACAATCAGAGGTTGTTGGCGACGCTTTTGCATCTGCGGGACCTGGGAAACACGCTGGTCGTGGTGGAGCACGACGAGGACACCATTCGCGCCGCGGACTGGGTGGTGGACATCGGCCCGGGGGCGGGCGTGCACGGCGGCGAGGTCGTGGTGAGCGGCACGCTGGACGATGTGCTGAAGTCCAAGCGGTCCGTCACCGGCGCCTATTTGCGCGAGGAGCGTTTCGTCCCCCTGCCGCAGAAGCGCCGGGAACCGGGAGAACGGTTCATCGAGATCAAAGGGGCGACGCAGTTTAATCTGAAGAATGTCGACGTCAAAATACCGCTCGGGCTGTTCGTCGGCGTGACGGGCGTGTCCGGTTCGGGAAAATCGACGCTGGTGGAGGAAGTCCTCTACAAAGCCATTGCGAAAAAATTGAACGGCGCCAAGGATGAACCCGGAAAGCATAAGGCGATCAACGGTCTGGAACACATCGACAAAGTCGTGGTGGTGGACCAGACGCCCATCGGCCGCACGCCGCGGTCCAACCCGGCGACCTACACCGGCGCCTTCGGCTCGATCCGCGATCTTTTCGCGCAGCTCCCCGAGGCCAAGCGCCGCGGCTACATGCCCGGACGTTTTTCCTTCAACGTGAAGGGCGGACGCTGCGAGAATTGCCAGGGCGACGGCACGCTCAAGATTTCCATGCAGTTCCTGCCGGACGTCTACGTGAAATGCGAGCAATGCGCCGGCAAGCGGTTCAACCAGGAGACGCTGGAAGTGAAGTACAAGGGTAAGTCCATCGCGGACGTGCTGGAAATGCCGGTGGAGGAAGCCGTGAAGTTCTTTGAGAACATTCCGGCCGTGAGCCGGATCCTGCAGACGCTGGTGGACGTGGGGATGGAGTACGTCGCCGTGGGCCAGCCGGCCACCACGCTTTCCGGGGGCGAAGCCCAGCGCGTGAAGCTGGCGACGGAATTGTCCCGCCGCGCCACGGGCCGCACGCTCTACATTCTGGACGAACCCACCACGGGGCTGCACTTCGCGGACGTGGAGAAATTATTGGGAGTGCTTCACCGTCTTGTGGACAGCGGAAACACCGTCTTGGTGATCGAGCACAACTTGGACGTGATCAAGACCGCGGACTGGCTTTTGGACATGGGGCCGGAGGGCGGTTCCGGCGGCGGGCAATTGGTGGCGGCGGGCACGCCCGAGGACGTCGTCGCGACGCCCGCGTCTCATACGGGGAAATATCTAAAACCGCTCCTCGCGAAAAAACAAATCAAAGTCCTCGCTTAATCTTCTCCTTCGACTGTTCTTCGAATAATTCCTTCAGCATCGCCCGCGCCCGGCGCAAACGGGCCTTCACCGAATCCAAGGAACAATCCATCACCCGCATGATCTCCTCGTAGGACAATTCCTGCGTTTCGCGCAGCGTCAGTATGGTCCGATAATCGTCCGGCAAACGGGAGAGCAGCCGATGCGCCAGCGCCGCTTTCTCCTTCGCGGCCGCCGCGGCACCTTCATCCGCGGGGCGCCCCGTCATCTTTTCCCCGCCCTGTTGTTCCACGAGCGCGTCCCAGGATTCGGTTTTGTGGCGCGCTTTCTTCCGCAGCAAATCCATACAGTGGTTGTAGGCGATGCGCGTCAACCAGGTTGAAAAGCGGGAGTTGCCTTTGAATCCCGGCAGGGAACGGTAAGCCTTGACGAAAACGTCCTGCGCGGCGTCTTCGGCTTCCGTAGGGTTGGAGAGCAAGGAGAGACAGAACGTGTAGATGTGGTCCATGTTCGCGCGGATCAACCCAGCATAGGCTTCCTTGTTCCCGGACAGCACGGACCGGACAAGATCAAGATCGGATTCAGGAGGGAGCGCGTCGGTCATATATGTAGGATGATCATACCATTCATTGTTGAAGTCTTAAAAACGGGAGAAGAACGGCCTGTTCCGCGCCACGAACTTGTACGCCAGTTCGCTCAGCGGGGCGAAGCCGGGGAAGGTTTTGTACAGGCCGTAAATCCAGGCTTTTCCGGGCGCGAGGGAAAGCGACTTAAAGACAGCGCCCGCGCCGGAAAGAACGCTCCCATCGGGTTCGATCAACTGCACCGATTGGGCGAAGTTGTTTTGCGGGATTTCCGGATACCGACCCGCGACCCGCTGCGATGGCTCGTAGTCCACGCGGCCCTTCGTCATGGCGTTCCAGCGCACGATCCAACGCCGGCAGACCCCGCAATCGCCGTCGAAGATCATCAGCGGTTTGGGCGGCGTCGTCGCCACGCGGATCGCTGTGCGCTCGGAGTGGTGTCCCATAATCATATCTTACTCAATAAAGAAACCTCCGCCCGGAATGTCCGAACGGAGGTTTTTTTTGAATGGGCGTTTAGTTTTAATTTCTTCCGGGGAAAAGAGTCTATTTGGATGCGGACGGGCAGCAGGAATCGGCTTTTTTCCCCTCGCCGATGGCGCACATTTTCTGGTATTTGGCTTTTTGTTTTTCGTTCAGGATGGGAAGGATCTTTTCGTCCAGGACATTGCATTCTTCCATGGTCATCTGCGTCTTGCCGGCCATGCCTTCGTCCAGGACCGATTTCACTTGAGACTGCTGGTCTTTGCTCAGGGAGAGTTTTTTGGTGAGCTTGCTTAATTTATCGGCCGCGGACATGTCGCAGGCCTTCCCGTCCATATGGGCGAGGATCGGAGACACATTTATGGTATAGAAAGATGCGGTCAGCATCGAAACAACGGCGGCGAAGACGAACTTTTTCATCATGGGGTTCCCTCCGTGGGTTGGATAAAAATTGCTTTTCTATGTAACAGGGGTGATGCGAAGAAGTTCCCTTCCGCGGAACTTTACCGATATCGTCGGGAAAAGTTATAATTGTCCCCGTGCCAACCTGCAAACTTACGTTGGCCCTCTTCCGACAGGCGGAGGACCGTGCTTAGAGGCGAGGCGGCAACATGAACTTCGTGAAAACAAAACTTCCCGGCGTGATCGTCATCGAGCCCGACGTGCATCGCGACGCCCGGGGTTTTTTCATTGAGACCTACCATCGCAAGAAGTACGCCGCCGGCGGCATCCCCGGACCCTTCGTCCAAGACAATCATTCCAAATCGACGAAGGGAATCCTGCGCGGAATGCACGCCCAGCTTAAACATCCCCAGGGCAAACTGATCCGCGTTCTCCGGGGTGAGATTTTCGATGTGGCGGTGGATATTCGCAAAGGGTCCCCAACCTTCGCGCAATGGGTGGGCGCGACCATTTCCGCGGACAACTTCAAACAGATTTATGTTCCCCCCGGTTGCGCCCACGGGTTCGTGGTGCTCAGTGATATCGCGGAGGTGGAGTATAAGTGCACCGAACTGTATGATCCTTCGGACGAACTGCGCCTTTTATGGAATGACCCTCAAATCAGCATACAATGGCCCATCAAAGACCCCATCCTTTCGGAGAAAGACCTGAATGCCCCAACCCTTGAGGCTCTTGGCAATAGTCTTCCCGCATACAAAGAAACGCCCTACAGCACGCGAATATAATAAACGAGACGATTTCTAGATACAAACATGACACAGCCTTTTGAAATCATCGTTGTCGGTGCCGGGCATGCGTCCATTGAGGCGGCTTTGGCCGGGGCGCGCTCCGGTTTTGCCACCGCGTTGGTCACCATGGACAAAGCCAAGATCGGCCAAATGTCCTGCAATCCCGCGGTGGGCGGCGTGGGCAAAGGACAGGTTGTGCGCGAACTGGACGCTCTGGGCGGGGAAATGGCCCGTGCCACGGACCGCGCCGGCCTGCAGTTTAAAATGCTCAACCGCGGCAAGGGGCCGGCTGTCTGGAGTCCCCGGGCCCAGTGCGACCGGGCGCTTTACCGCGAGGCGATGACGGGTGTGGTCTTGAACCAGCCCCATCTGACCGTCATCGAGGACGAAGTCATTGAAATTTCCGTCGAGAACGGCCGCGTCCAAGGCGTTTTTTTGCGTCGCGCGGGGAGGCTTCCCGCGCGGATCGTCATCCTCGGCACCGGGACGTTCATGCAGGGTTTGCTGCATTGCGGTCTGCGCCAGACGCCGGGCGGCCGCATCGGCGAGGCCCCGTCCTCCGGGTTGTCCGGCAACTTACGAGCCCTGGGGTTTGAGGTCGGCCGGTTGAAAACCGGCACGCCGCCGCGCCTCGACGGCTCCACCATCGACTATTCGAGATGCAACCTGGCGCCGGGCGACGATCCCCCCATCCCCATGTCCCATTTCACACGGGAGTTGACGCAAAAGCAGCTTCCCTGCTGGCTCACGCGCACGACGGAAAAGACCCATGAGATCATCCGCAACAACCTTGATCGTTCGCCGCTTTATTCCGGCGTCATCCACTCCGTTGGCCCGCGCTATTGTCCGTCGATCGAGGACAAGGTCGTCAAGTTCCCCCACCACTCGTCGCACCATATTTTCGTTGAGCCGGAGGGCTTTCATACGACGGAAATTTATCCCAACGGCATTTCCACTAGTCTGCCGGAGGACGTGCAGGAAAAAATCGTCCACAGCATTCCGGGCTTTGAGAACGCGAAGTTCGTCCGTTATGGGTACGCCGTGGAATATGATTATTGCCCGCCGACGCAGCTGAAGCCGACGCTGGAGACCAAGGCCGTGGACGGACTGTTCTTCGCCGGGCAGATCAACGGAACGACGGGATATGAAGAGGCGGCGGGCCAAGGCATGATGGCGGGGATCAACGCCGTCCTCAAGCTTCGCAACGAAGCGCCCCTGGTTTTGCGGCGCGATGAAGCCTACATCGGCGTGATGATCGATGACTTGGTGACCAAAGGGACGGAGGAGCCTTACCGCCTGATGACGTCCCGGGCGGAATACCGGTTATTGCTGCGCTGGGACAACGCGGACCTCCGTTTGATGGATTACGGCCGCCGGGTTGGATTGATTTCGAATATAGTTTACGAGGCGTTTTGTGAATATCGCCTCCATGTGACCGACGCGGTCCGAAACGCTTTACCGGATGATGCGGAATCACGTTATTTGGAGGACGCCTTGCCCGATCCGGTGGAGGCCAGCTACGATCCGATTTTATCGGACCCGCTTCCCGCGGATCTTTGGCAGGAGGATCATATCGACCGCCAGGCCCACATTGAGAAAACCTACTGGGGATACATCAAGCGCCAGGCGCAGGACATCGGCAAATTCCGAAAAATGGAATCCCGCCGCATTCCGTCGGACGTCGATTACGATTCCATCGGAAGCCTTCTGACGGAAGCCCGGCAGAAACTAAAAAAAGTGAAGCCGGAATCTCTGGGACAGGCGGCGCGGATCCCGGGCGTGACGCCCTCGGACGTCGGCGTGCTGATGGTCCATTTGGAAAAAGTGCGTCGCAGCAGGCAGGAACCTGAAGCTATTCCCGGGATTTCATAGCCGCGTCATGACTTCGGCCCATCCCATTGATCCAACCCTTAACTTCGAGGCCGCCTACGCGAAGTGGGCGTCTCATTTCGTCCCCCTCGGCTTTTTCCCCTGCATGGATTCAACGATCTGCGCCATGGCGTTTCTCCACGAATTAAAGGGGTGGAATAAAAAAATCAACCTCGTGGCGGATGCTTCCGACGAGGAATGGGTCCTCAACCACCTGTTGGATTCGGCGATGCCGCTCAAGATGAAAGCGTTGGAGAACGCGACGTTCTCCGCCCGGGCTATTGACGTGGGGACCGGCGGCGGTTTTCCCGGGGTTCCCCTGGCTTTTGTCCGACCCCTTTGGTCCATGACGCTGGTGGATTCGATCCAAAAGAAACTGGCAGCGCTTGATCAAATCCTGGCGAAGTTCCCCTTTCCTTCTCCCGACAAGGGGAAGGGCTCTGATCGTTTTCGCACGCTGGCGGGACGCGCCGAAACTTTCGCGAAGGAACCGGAACACCGGGAAACCTACGATTTGGCATTTTGCCGCGCCGTCGGCGAGCTTTCCAGCATCCTGGAATTCACGCTCCCCTTTCTGAAAGTCGGCGGTTCTTGTTTCCTGCACCGGGGGGCCGATATTGATCAGGATATTATTGCGGCGGAGCGTGCCCTGGGGCTTTTGGGCGGTCAAGTAGAGGATAATTTGAGCTATAAACTTCCCCACCGTGACAAGCAACATCATATCCTGCAAATCAAGAAGATTTCCCCCACCCCGGCGGAATACCCGCGCCGTCCCGGTGTACCGGACAAAAAGCCTCTTTAGGCGCTTCCGGCTTTTCCCCGCATGATTCCACTTCGCGATAATGTTAGAAATCACACCTGGCCGTTTATAAATGTTTCGATCATCCTCCTGAACGTGGCGGCGTTCATCCAGGAGTGGCGAATTCCCCCCGCCGACGCGGAGCGATTAATCCTCGCCTGGGCCCTGGTTCCGGCGCGTCTCATGGACTCTCCCGCCACAGAGTGGGTGACCGTTTTCTCCTCCATGTTCCTTCACGGCGGCTGGAGTCACATTATAGGTAACATGATGTATCTGTGGATATTTGGGGATAATGTGGAAGATCGGATGGGACATTTTCGTTATTTGGTCTTCTATCTATCGGTCGGCGTAGGCGCGGCCATGGCCCAGGTTGCCCTGAACCCGGCCGGTAAGGTCCCTATGATTGGGGCCAGCGGGGCCATTGCCGGGGTTTTAGGGGCCTATTTCATCCTTTTCCCCCGCGCTAAAGTCCAGACCCTTATCCCCCTTGGTTTTTTCAGCCGTATTGTCGAAATTCCCGCCTTCTTTTTCCTGGGTTTCTGGTTCCTGATCCAGGCCCTTCAAAGCTACGGATCGCTGATGACTCGTCCCGTGCACGGAGATGTGGGTGGTGTCGCCTGGTGGGCCCACGCCGGAGGCTTTGTATCGGGGCTCCTCCTTGTGTGGTTTTTTCGCAAGCGATAAGGCGCATCTCCCTCGTTTTTCCCTAAGTTTCACGTGAAACATCCAGCGGTTATGGATTGAAAGAATCCGGAGATCCCCTGGTTTCCGAAATGTTTCCCGTGAAACATTTAAAACGGCATCGTAGATTTATCCACACCGGTGGATAATGCTTGTGGGTAGTTCGAGGGAGTATAATTCCAACCGCGCCAAGAATGTTTAATGTTTTTTAATTGACCTCTTCTCCTGAGCCGCATAAAAATGCTAAATATTAAATATTAGCTGACTGACCGAAGGCCCCGCCGAGACTCTCCGATTGAAGAAAGGTGTCTGACTCTATGGCTCGAATCATCGCCGTCACAAACCAAAAAGGCGGAGTGGGAAAAACCACCACGGCCATCAACCTCGCGGCTTCTTTGGCGGCGCTCGGTCAAGAGACGCTCCTCATTGATGCGGACCCTCAGGCGAACGCATCGTCCGGCCTCGGCCTGACCCGGGACAAAACCAGCAAAAACATCTATCAGGTGCTGTTGCACGATACGCCGCTCGAAGAGATCATTCAGGAAACCGAGCTCGAGTGGCTGGACGTGGCGCCCTCCCATGTGGACCTCTATGGCGCCGAGGTGGAATTGGTCAACGCCGAGCACCGGGAGCGCCGCTTGAAGTCGGCCCTTGAGAAATTTCACCGGGTCTATAAATACATTCTGATTGATTGTCCTCCAGCCCTCAACCTGTTGACGTTGAACGCTTTTGCCGCTTCGAACGCCATTTTGATCCCCATGCAATGCGAGTATTACGCGCTGGAAGGTTTGTCTCTCTTGATGCGGACCGTGGATCGTTTACGGGCCGGCATCAACCCGCACTTGCAGTTGGAGGGGGTCTTGGTGACAATGTTTGACGGACGATCGAATTTGTCCCAGCAGGTCTATAAGGAATTAAAAAAGTTTTTCGGCGCGAAGGTATATCAAACCATCATTCCGCGCAACATCCGGTTGGCCGAGGCGCCCGGCTTCGGCAAACCCGTCCTGTTGCACGATCGACGGTCGACGGGCGCGGAATCCTATCTGGCGCTGGCGCGGGAGTTTTTGCAGCGGCACGGGGTCGCCATCGATCCCAAAACCGAAATGCCGCCCATCCCCGCGTTGAGAAGCGATTCTTCCGACGAGGAAACGCCGCCGGAGCCGTCCCGGGAGACCGAGAGCGTTCAAGTCCAACCCGTCTTAACGGGCGAGAGCGGAACATAAAAATATAAATCGGGTAAGGAGTTTTCCATGCATAAAGCTTTAGGACGAGGTCTTGACGCGCTGTTGCAGCCTTCGGAAGGCGGAATCGCCGTCGAAGGCGGTGAAATGGTGGCGAAGGTTCCGCTGGACAAAATCCATCCGAACCGTTACCAGCCGCGGACCAATTTCGAACCGGAGGCGCTTCAAGAGCTGGCGGAATCGATTCGCGTGCACGGTCTGGCGCAGCCATTGTTGATTTCTCCGTCGGCGATCCCCGGCGAATTCGAATTGGTGGCGGGAGAGCGTCGTTTGCGGGCCTCCAAAATGGCGGGTCTGACTGAAGTTCCTTGCGTGGTGCGCCCCGTGAGCGAACGCGAGCGCAGCGAACTGTCTTTGATCGAGAACATCCAGCGCGAAGACCTGAACGCGCTGGAAGAAGCCGACGCCCTGCGGAAGCTCATGGCGGAATTCGGCCTGACGCAGGAGGAAGTCGCGCACACGCTCGGGCGCAGCCGCCCGGCGGTGGCAAACAAGCTGCGGCTGCTGGACCTTCCCGACGAACTCAAGGCGGCGCTGCGGGAAGGGCGGCTTTCCGAGGGGCATGCCCGCACGCTGTTGGGCATCACGGACAGGGAGCGACAGGCGGAAATCGGCCGCCGCATCCTTCAGGAGAAACTGACGGTCCGCGAAGTGGAAAAACTCGTGTTGGACTGGCAATCCGCGTCCAGCGAAGGCCGCGTGAAGACTGCTCGTCGGAAAAATCCGGACGTGCGCCATTTGGAGGAAGAGCTTCAGCGTACGCTCGGCCGAAAAGTGGAGATCCAGGGGCGGGGAAAAAGAGGCTGGGTCCGGATCTCGTTCTATTCCTTGGATGATCTTCAGGCGCTCCTGGATCATTTGAAGGGAAAGAAGGGCGCTGCGGGATCAAAGACGGTAAAAAGATAAAAGGGGAAAGTCCGAGGGAAACCCATGATTCGTCGACGGAAACTATCTAAAAAAATTATTGTCTCAATCGGATTGTTGTTCTTGGCCATGCCGGTTTTCGCGTTCGGCAGAAAACCCGCGAAGCCCACGAAACCCGCGGTGGCCGCGTTGTCAAAGAGCCAACCGCAGGCCAATCGGGCGCCCGCTTCGGCCGTCGCGACGACATCGTTGCCATCAGCGGCGCCAAACGCGCCGGCGATGAACGAGCCTTCGTCCAATAAGGTCGTCTTTCTTGCTGACGTCGTGAACCCGAACGACTTCACACTTTTCGCAAACGGCGCGGGGTGGGATGGGAATTGGTATGTCGGCTACAACACCTGCTGGGTGGTGAAGCTTCCGCCTATTCCTGCTGGGAAATTCGCTCGCGCTTACGTCGGCGCGCGCTTGGGACGGATGAAGACCGAAGCGATTCCGGGCCGGCCGCCCTGGGAGCGCCGCCCGATCCCGGGGGAAGTCCAGATCGCGGTGGCGACGGAACCTTTATGGCCGCAAACCAAGCGCTTCCCGCTGACGCGCACGGAAGATATCCCGCTGGAAGGCGACGCGGAAAACGCCGTTGAGGGCGTGGGCGAATCCCGCTGGTTTTGGGCGCAGGTCCCGGTGAAATTTTTATCGTCGGAAAAAGATCATTACGTGGCGCTGTATTCTCCGACGGAATCATTGAAAGATGCCGCGCATTCGCCGATCCTCGCGGCGGGGTGGGGGGACATGCAATCCAACACCTGGTTGAATTCTTCCGTAAAAGGGCAACCGCCGATCACCGCGGAGGAAGCGCTTAAGACCGGCGTGTCCTATTTCAAACCCGGCATCGCGATCAAATTGGTGGCGGAAAACAGTCCCGGCCCGGCCGTCGCGATCAAGGATCTATCGGATACGATCGTTCAGGATAAAATTACGGTGGCGGCGTCCGTGGCCGGTGCCGACGTGGAATCCGCCTGGATCGAGTTTTCCACAGACACCAAGCACTGGCATCCCGCCGGATTGTCTCTGACGGCTGCCCCCTACATTTTTACGGTCAAACGCGATCGGTTGCTGGAGGGCCCCGTCGACCTCCGCGTTGTGGCGCGGGACATCTATGGTTCGCAGGGGCAAAGCCCGGTCATGCCCGTTACGGTGCTGCCCCCACCCCCACCTCCCACCAAGAAAAAATAATCCGTCATTATCACCAGATATATTATTCATGTCTATATTTAGATATGAATATTGGCGCCCATTAGTTACAGCAGATTTTCTGGAAGACCCGGATTTTCAGGGGTATTCTAAGTTCTATCTATGGACTTTGCCCGATTGTTTCGCCGTCTCGCCTATCCCGCGACTTTGTTTCTTCCTGGGATTCTAACCATCCAGGCAGGCAATGTCACGATGCCCGTTTACGGAACGCAAGCGGCCCCGCCTTCTCCGGTTTCCTCCGGTCCCGCCCTCGCCGCGATGGACGCTCAGCCGCCGGCTCCTTCCAACCGGCGGGTGGAAGCCAAGATGCTGTCCACACCATTGTCTTCCTTATATATTCAATTCAACGGCATGAAAAGTTTTTTGACCAACGACTATGTCTTGAATCCGACCGGAGGGTTCGTCCGGCGAATGGGGATGGACGCCTGGGGTGGCGGGGAATTTCTGGCGCGACGCTACGATCCCAAAACACGCGTCCGTTCGTGGCACAATGCCATCGATTACGTGGGGAAAGCCGGACAGGCCGTGCGGGCGCCGATTTCAGGGGAATTGCGCCGCATAGGGAAAGGCAAAACGACCGGGGCCGTGATTTCGGGGTATATCGGCGGAAAAAAACACGTTGTTCGCATGCTGCATTGCGACATCGGCGTCAAGAACGGTTTCGTCGCCCAAGGACAGATCATCGGGCGCGTGAAAAATTTAGGTCATTGGTACCGCGGAATGCTTTCGCACGTACACCTGGAAGTATTGGAAGTGCGAGGCCGTAAATTGAAGCAGCGCGATCCCTCCCGGTTTGTTCGCAACAATCCCTGAACAAAGCAGCCTCGAAGCTGCAGTGGAAAAAATATAGAATGATCCATTCCCCATGGCCAACGATCCCCTGGAACATTTGAAGCGCATTCAGGCCCACCTCGAGGCCCTTCGCCGCGCGCGGCAGGGCCCCAACATCAACCTGTCGAACCCCAACATCAATCCAGCTCAGGTGAAATTTCGCGCGCCGGGAGGCCCGTTCTTCGGCGGACCGAACCTGCCCGACCCGCTGGTGGAATGGCTGTTAGGGGATTTGCCGCCGCGGATGTTTCACGACGCGGTCAACGAGACCGCTTCGCATTTGAAGATCAAAGGCTACCGGCCCGGGCACATGCCGAGAGAGGAAGGTCTTAAGATCCTCAAAAAACGGTACGACAAGGACCCCATGTTCAGGATCCGCGCCGGACAAATCTGGCTCCAGGGCCGAAAAAAAGAGGACGACGCGTTCCGGCTGCTGGGAGCGGACAGCGCGCGGCGCGATCCCTGGGCCGTGGTCCAGCGGTTCGGTTTTCCCCTGGCGGTCTGGCTGTTTTATTTTTCCAACGGGGGAATCTTCCGAGCGACTGCGCTTGGCCTGTTGAAGGAAGTTACGGCGAAGGACGGTCGCCTGGAGGAAATATTATCGGAAGCGGCCAAGAAGCAGCCCGGATCGGAGAAGATTTGGTCGTTGCCAAAGCTGTCGCAGGACGATGAGATTTCCCGCATACAGAATGAAGTCGAACAGATCCTGGCGGAGCGCGACCGCTGGCAGGCGGAGGCCCAGGCGGAAAAATCCAAGAGGGAAAAAAGCGAAACGGAGTTGAAGGTTTTGCGGGAGGAGCAGCAAAAGGCGGGGCACGCGCGTTCGGCGGCGGAGCAGATTCGAAAAAGTCTCGAGGCGCGCAACCAGGAATTAGAGTCCCGGCTGGAAGAACTCCGCGGCGCGGAGGCGTCACTGCGTCGCCTGGAAAAGCAAATCAAGGAGCTGGAGCACGACAAATCGAGGCTGACGCGCTTTAAAGAAGAGGCCGAGCCGATTCGCCAAGCATTGACCGAAGAGAACGAAATCCTGCGGCGCGCCCTGGCGGAGCGGAACCAAACGGTCGAACTTATGAAGATATTTTTTGCGGCGGACCCCGGTTATCTGCACCCAGTCTATCAGGGGCAGGTCCTGCTTCTGGTTTTGGCGGAGGATCCGGCGGAGTATTTTTTGACCGCCAAGGAGATCGGTCTTACCTTGTTGGTGCACAACGGGAGTTCCGTTGACGGCCAGCTGGAGAAATTCCTGGGACAGGCGTGGCAAGTGGCTGTCCTGGGCGGGGAGTCGGATTTTCCGGAAACGGTCAAAAACGCACTGCGGCACGGGCCTCGTCCGCCTATTTTTCTGCCGCACCTTCCCGCTCCGGCATTCGGGCGGTTGCTTATGGCCGCCGCGCCAAGGTTATTGGAATAAATTTCCTGAAATAAAAAATAATTTCCCGTCGGAATGTGACGGTTTCATGTAAATTTTCTTACGTATGCTTGACAAAAATTTTTGGAATATTTATGATTATCCACAGTTCATTTTTCCAGCCCCTTCGCGGTACTCACGATTTGCAGAACTTTAGCGAAGGGGATTTTTTATTGCATTTAAACGGCAGTAAATAGTAATAGATGATAATACAAAAGATATAAAGACAACTAACAGTAATTATCCACAGATGTGTATAACATTGTGGATAACCAGGGGAGTCCGGGTGTGATAATCACGAAAAACGCCGAGGAATTGTGGGGAGAAGTACAGGCCATTTTGCAGTCTACATTTAAGGAAGAAACCTTTTCTCTATGGATTAAACCGGTTAAGGCTTTCCAGTGGGAAAACAACCTCCTCACACTACAGGTCCCCAACCGATTTTTCTCCGATTGGATCAGACAGAACTGCCAAAAGCAGATAGAAACAGCCCTTAAAGAAAAGAACGGCGCCGAAGCGGCCATCGATTTTCATATGGCTCAGGAAATCGAACCCATTTTGAAGCAAGAAGAAGCCCGCGTCGATCCGGTCCCGGCCGCCCGCCCTGAAAGCCATTTCACCGAAGAGCAATTCAACCCCAAATACACCTTTGAGACCTTCGTCGTCGGCCCTTCGAACCGCTTCGCGCAGGCGGCGGGCGAAGCCGTCGCCAAGGACCCGGGTAGAGCCTACAATCCACTGTTCCTTTACGGCGGCGTCGGCCTCGGGAAGACCCACATCCTCCACGCCATCGGCCACCATATCCGCAAGAACAAGCCGGGCGCCCGCGTGCTCTACATCACTTCGGAGAAATTCATCAACGAGTTCATCGACTCGCTGCGCTTTGAGAAGATGAAAGAGTTTCGCGCCAAATACCGCAGCGTGGACTGCCTCCTCATCGACGATATTCAATCCCTCGTCGGGAAGGACAATTCCCAGGAAGAGTTTTTCTACACGTTCAATACGCTCTACGACATGCATAAGCAGATCGTGATATCATCCGATCGCAGTCCCAACGAGACAAAAGTCAGCGCCCGTCTCATTTCCCGCTTCGAGTGGGGCGTGGTGGCGGACATCCAGGCTCCCGATCTGGAGACGCGGATCGCGATATTGCGCAAAAAGGCCGCGGCCGAACGCATTTTCGTGCCGGACGACGTCATCCTCTATATCGCGAGCCAAATCCGATCCAACATCCGCGAACTGGAAGGCAGCCTTATCCGCATCGTGGCGTTCTCCTCGCTGACCGGAACGCCTCTGACGGTGGATTCCGCGCGCGAGACCCTCAAGGACATCGCTTCCGCCGCGGAAGCGGCCCGCCCTATCACCATCGACGCCATCCAGGAAGTGGTGGCGCGGCATTTCAACCTGGATTTGAAGGACATGCGCTCCAAGCGCCGGACGGACGCCATCGCGTTTCCGCGCCAGATCGCCATGTATTTGGCCCGCACGCTCACCGAGTCCTCCACCACGGAGATCGGCGACAGCTTCGGCGGCAAAGACCATACGACGGTCATGCACGCCTGCAATAAAATCAAGGCCAAAATGGCGTCGGACCCTTATTTTGTCGCGCTCATCAACAAGATCACGCAACAGGTGAAGACGTACATGTCGCTGGAGGGCTACAAGCCCTAGGTTTCGCGTCCTCCGCTGATTTTTCCCGTCGGTATTTCCGATAAATCACCCTTGATCGCAGCCCGTAATTTGTATAATCAATTGAATCTCGAAGCACGTGGGTTTTCGTCCATTATTTGCTATATTCTGCTGCAGCGCGTTGATCAACCGCTTTTAATCTCCGGGAGGCCGCCAGACCCATGCAAGTCCACTGCCTGAAAGAAGAGCTTTTTAAAGGTGTCCAGCTTGTGCAGAACGCTATTTCGCCGCGCAGCACTCTGCCGGTGTTGTCGAACATCCTTTTGGAGAGCAATGGGGAAGGCCTTCGGCTTTCTTCGACCGATCTGGAAGTCGGCATCCGCTGCCACGTGAAGGCGGACGTCAAATCCGGCGGATCCACCACGGTCCCCGCCCGCACGTTGGGCGATTTCCTCCGGACCTTGGAAGACGGCCGCGAGTTGGACATTAAAGTGGACGACGCGCAGAAGATGGAAATCCGCTCCGGGAAAGACAAATGTATTTTGATCGGCTTGCCGAAGGACGATTATCCGGCGCTCCCTGAATTCAGCCAGGAAAAAGCCTTCACCATCAGCCGCTCCATCCTCCGCGAGATGATCAAGAAAACTTCCTTCGCCGTCTCGACCGACGAGACGCGCTATGTCCTCAACGGCGTGGACTTTATCGTTGAAAAGGGCAAGATCACCCTGGTCTCCACTGATGGCCGCCGCCTGGCCTACATACAGCGCGATCTCGCGGACAAAAAAGCCGCCGCCAGCGCCATCATCCCCACCAAGGCCGTCAACGAACTCGCCCGCATCCTTTCCGTCGACGAAAAAGAGGCCGACATCTACGTCGGCTTCACCGAGAACCAGGTCACGTTCAAATACAAGGACACCGTTATCCTGTCGCGGCTGATCGAAGGGCATTTCCCGAATTTTGACCAAGTCATCCCGAAGACCCACGAAGTGCAGGTGAAGTTCAACAACAAGCAGCTGATGAACGCCACCCAGCGCGCCGCCGTGGGAACCATGGAAAAGGGCGGGTCCGTCCGTTTCAGCCTGGCCAAGAACAAGCTGCAGATCTCGGCGTCGGCCCAGGGCCGTGTGGAAGTGGAATCGGAGATCGAGCTCGCCTACAGCGGCCCGGCGCTCACCATCGCCTTCAATCCTTTTTACGTGATCGACGTCCTCAAGGCTCTGGAATCCGAGGAAATCCTTTTGGAGCTCAGCACGCCGCTCAACCCCGGAGTGATCCGGCCCGTGGGCGATGACCAGTACCGCTACGTCGTGATGCCGATGCAGCTTTCGTAATTGCACCTCCACACCCTCTCGCTTCGTCAATTCCGGAATTTTGAAAAATTAGACCTGGCTTTGTCGCCGGGTCTAAATCTTTTCGTCGGTTCCAACGGTTCGGGGAAATCCAACCTCATGGAGGCCGTGAGCGTGCTGACCACGGCCCAGAGCCATCGCGGCGCCGATGCCAGGCATATGATCCAATGGAAAAAAGACGCCTTGGCTGTGAAGGGGGAGTTCCAGGGCGAGGAGGATCTGCTTACCATGGAGCTCCGCCAGAAGGCCGCCCGTCCCCGTCAGACGCTGGTCAACGGACACCTCCAGAAGCGCCTCAAGGACTGGCTCGGCCGCGTTCCCCTCGTGTCGTTTTCCCCGGATGATCTCGCGTTGGTCAAAGGCGAGCCGTCGGTGCGCCGCCGGACCCTGAACACCATCCTCTGCCAGGTGGACGCGCCCTATTTTGAAGCCCTGCAGCGCTACACCAAGGTGACGGCGGAGCGCAACGCGGCGCTGCGCCAGTTGCAGGAGGGCCGCGGGGATACGGGCGCGCTGGACGCCTGGACCAGCTCTTTGCTGAAGGACGGCATTTTCATCACCCTCGCGCGGCGGGATTTCCTGTCCGCGTTCAACGACCGCCTCCGCGCCCAGCAGAAGCGGCTGTCCTCCGGGCGCGAAGAGATCGATATCCTTTATAAGCCGTCCCTTCTCCTCCCCGATGACAACGTGGAGAATATTTTCACGGCGAATAAAAACCGCCTGGCCCAGCTCCGCGCGGCGGAGATCGCCATGGGCGCCACGCTGATCGGACCGCACCGCGATGATCTGGAGTTCAGCCTGAATGGCTCCGCGGCGCGGGATTACGCGTCCCAGGGCCAGCAGCGGACCATTGCGCTAGCCCTAAAGCTCGCGGAGCATGAGTTCCTGACGATGAAACTCGGCCGGAAGCCCATTTGCCTGTTGGACGATGTGCTTTCCGAGTTGGATCCGGCCCGGCGCACGAACCTGGTGGAATGGTTCATGGACGGCTCCCAGTGTTTGGTCAGCCTGACAGCCCTTTCCGATTGCCCGGAGGCGTCCCCGGCCCTGGCACAGGGGCAGGTCTTCCATGTGGCGGCCGGTGTCCTCACCCCCGGAAAATACCGGTCCGCCGCGTCCGAGCCGGCATAAATTAAAAAACGATCCGATAAATAGAGTTGAAGATGAAACAGGATGTTTTTTGGACATGAAAGGCCGGGTCAGCATTCATGTATAGGATCGACAAAAAAAAGGCGCCGCCCGTCCTGGGCGACGGTATGGTCAAGGTCGCGCTGAAGGCTCTGGGGTTTGACCCCAAGTCCTACGCGGTCTTCGAGATTTGGGACCGGATGTTGGGCCGGGAGGCGGAACGAGCGCGGGCGGTGGGACTGAAAGGTTCCGACCTCTGCGTTGAAGTGGACTCCAGCGCCCGCCTGCACGACCTGACGCTGCGCAAGCGGCAATTGATCAAGAAACTCAACGGACATTTTGGCCCCCGGCCGTTCATATCTGATATAATATTTTCCTTGGCGGGCGGCGACGCCGCCGAAATTTTTCGTCGAAAACCCGCCGCCAAGTCCAAAAGGAATGCCGAATAACAAGCAAAAACTGAAACGATTTTTCGAACAGAAATCCGGCGCATTCATCACCCGGTAAACGACATCGCCATGCCCAAAAAAGAAAGCGGGAGGAAAAAAGTGCCAACCAATTTGGAAGAGAAAGCCGCCGTGAAAAAAAGCGGCTCCGGAGATTACGACGCGTCAAAAATCCAGGTCCTTGAGGGTCTGGACGCCGTGCGCCATCGTCCCGCCATGTACATCGGCGACACGGGCATGCGCGGCATGCACCACCTGGTGTGGGAAGCCGTGGACAATTCCATCGACGAGGTTTTGGCCGGCCACGCGACCCAGGTCGATATCACGGTCCACGACGACAACTCCATCACGATTTTGGATGACGGGCGCGGCATCCCGGTCGAACCCAAGAACGACATAAAGGATCCCAAGCTCAAAGGCAAATCCGCACTTGAGATCGTGATGACGGTGCTGCACGCGGGGGGCAAGTTCGAGCAGGACGCATATAAATATTCAGGCGGCCTGCACGGCGTGGGCATCAGCTGTGTTTGCGCGCTTTCCGATGACATGAAAGTGGAAGTCTACCGTGACGGAAAAATCCACACCCAGTCTTATAAGCGCGGGAAGGTGATGACCGACGTCAAAGTCATTGGTAAGACGGACTTGCGCGGCACCAAGGTTAACTTCCATCCCGATCCGGACATTTTCGGGGACGTGAAATTTTCTTTCGAAACCCTGGCGAACCGCCTGCGCGAGTTGGCGTTCCTGAATCCGGGCGTCAAGATCGCCATCACCGATGAACGCGACGGCAAGGCGAACAATTATTTCTACGAGGGCGGCATCGTGGAGTATGTGCGCTTCATGAACGCCCACAAAAATCCCCTTCACAAAGACCCCATCTACATCAAGAAAGAAAAAGACGACATCGTGGTGGAGCTGTCCCTCCAGTACAACGACTCCTATAACGAGCAGATGTATTCCTTCGTCAACAACATCAATACTCACGAGGGCGGCACGCACGTCTCGGGGTTCCGCTCGTCGCTGACGCGCGTCCTCAACGATTACATCAAGAAGCACGAGCTCACCAAAGGCAAGGATTTCTCCATCACCGGCGACGACGCGCGCGAAGGTCTGACCGGCGTCATTTCGATCAAGATGGCGTCCACCAAGCTTCAGTTCGAAGGCCAGACCAAGACGAAGCTCGGCAACGCCGAAGTGGAAGGCATCGTCAAGTCGATCACGGGCGACGCGCTCGGAACGTTCTTCGAGGAAAATCCGAACACCGCTTCCAATATCTGCGGCAAGGCGATCCTCTCCGCCGAAGCGCGCGAAGCGGCCCGTAAGGCCCGCGAGCTCACCCGCCGCAAGGGCGCGCTGGACGGCGCGTCTCTGCCCGGAAAGCTGGCCGACTGCCAGGAACGCGACCCCGCCAAATCCGAAATCTACATCGTGGAGGGCGACTCGGCCGGCGGTTCCGCCAAGCAGGGACGCAACCGCGCGTTCCAGGCCATCCTCCCGCTTAAGGGTAAGATTTTGAACGTCGAAAAATCCCGCCTCACGAAGATGCTGGCCAACGACGAAATCCGCACGCTCATCACCGCACTCGGCTGCGGCGTGGGCCAGAACGAAGGCGAGGACGGCGTCAACCTGTCGAAGCTCCGCTACCACAAGATCGTGATCATGACCGACGCCGACGTGGACGGCGCGCACATCCGCACGCTGCTCCTCACGTTCTTCTTCCGCCAGATGCGCCCGCTGATCGAGAACGGTTACGTCTATATCGCCCAGCCGCCGCTCTACAAAGTGAAAAAGGGCAAGAAGGAAATGTATATCGATTCCGATGAGAAGATGGACGAATGGCTGCTGCAGGAGGGTTTGGAGTCCGTCGAAATTTACACGCTCAAGGGAAAATCCGCGACGAAAATCGACTCCGCCAAACTCAAGAGCGCTTTCAAGGCCATGAGCGAAGTGGAGATCCTCCGCAAGCGCCTGCACAAGAAAGGCATCGAGTGGACGGACTTCCTCAAGTTCCGCGACAAAGGCCAGTTCCCGCTCTACCGCGTCGAGGAGGACGACGGCTTCAAGCTTCTCTTCACCGATAAAGACATGAAAAAGTGGCGCGAAGATTTCGTCGCCAAACACAAAGCCAAGCTTCAGGAAGAATTGAAGGCCGCGGGCGAAGCCACGGGCAGCGCGGGTTCCGAAGAGGAAGACATCAGCTCGTATATCCGCGAACTGACGGAGCTCAAGAAGCTGGACTCGCTGGTGGACAAACTGAAGGACGTTGGCTTTGATGTGACCGCCGAAGAGCAGGAAATCAAAGAGGGCAATGAAGATAAAAAACCCGCGCTCTACCGCATCGTCTTGGACGGCGAAGAGAAAGAGGCCTTCTCGACCGCCGATCTGCTTGAAGCCATCAACGACGCCGGCCGCAAAGGGGCCACCATCCAGCGCTACAAAGGTTTGGGTGAAATGAATCCGCAGCAGCTGTGGGAAACCACCATGGATCCCATGGCGCGCAAGTTCCTCCAGGTGAAGCTGGAGCCGAACAGCACGGTGGCGGACGATATCTTCACCGTTCTCATGGGCGACAAAGTGGAGCCGCGCCGGCAGTTCATCGAGAGCCACGCGAGCGAAGTCAGGAACTTAGACATCTGATCGTCTCGCGGCAGGGGGGATAGGTTTGAGAAACGGCAAAATGTGGTTGTTGCTGTCCGCGCTGCTTGTGGGATCTTTAAATGCGTACGCTTCCTCGACCAAAGGGTATAAAGGCGATGTTTTGCCGCCGGACCAGTTGGCGATCATCGTTCCCGACAGGCAAAAGACGGGTGTGATGGCGCACCAGACCGTGCAGATCTTTCAAGTGGACGATGTCCCGGTGGGCGGCGTCCTCAAGGGCTGGCCGAAGCAGGTGGAAGTGCCCGCCGGAGAGCATACGATCACCTTCCGGTTTTTCAATTCCAATGAGGGATCGAAAATAACGGGCGGCGGGGCGCCGGGAATGCTCCTGGGCGGCGGGGTCATCGGCGGGGCGAAGACAGTCCGGACAGTGCAGAAGATGAAAGAAAAAATGACGCTCACGGTCACGGTCGCCGCCGGCCGCCAATACGTTTTAAAGTTCGCTCCGCTGTTCACTCCGGACCGGTTTTGGATCGAGGACAAGTCGGACGCAAGCGTCGCTGGGGAATATAAGCCCGAAGGCACGACCGATTTGAAGTCCATCATCGACAAGAAATAATTTCGCAAGAATAAGCTAAGGGAGAAACAATGGCCGACACCAAGGAACCGAAACAGGGCGATTTGCTCGACAACATCCTGCCCCACAATATTGAAGACGAGATGAAGACGTCCTACATCGATTATGCCATGAGCGTGATCGTGGGCCGTGCGCTGCCCGACGTACGCGACGGCCTGAAGCCCGTCCACCGCCGCGTCCTCTACACGATGGACGAGATGGGCCTGGCCCACAACAAACCCTATAAGAAGAGCGCCCGCGTGGTCGGCGACGTTCTCGGTAAATATCACCCGCACGGCGACAGCTCCGTGTACGACGCTTTGGTCCGCATGGTCCAGGATTTCTCGCTCCGCCACCCTCTCGTGGACGGCCAGGGGAACTTCGGCTCCATCGACGGCGATCCGCCGGCCGCCATGCGTTACACGGAAGTCCGCTTGGACGCGATCGCCCAGGAGATCCTCGGCGACATCGACAAGAACACCGTGGACTTCGGGCCCAACTACGACGGCTCCCTCACCGAACCCCTCGTCATGCCGGCGAAGATGCCGAACCTTCTGGTCAACGGGTCCTCCGGCATCGCCGTGGGCATGGCGACCAACATCCCGCCGCACAACTTGTCCGAAGTTTGCGATGCGGTGGGCGCCTATATCGAAAACGAGAACATCACCACGCCGGAGCTTCTGAAGATCATCAAGGGCCCGGATTTCCCGACGGCCGCCCTGATCACCGGACGCGAAGGCATCAAGCAGTATTTCGAAACGGGCCGCGGCTCCATCACGTTGCGCGCCGTGGCCGAGATCGAGGACATCAAGGGCGGCAAGCAGGCCATCATCGTCTCCGAGCTTCCCTACCAGGTGAACAAGGCCCAGCTGCTTGAAACCATGGCGGACCTCGTCCGCGACAAGAAGATCGAAGACATCTCCGACCTGCGCGACGAATCGGACCGCGACGGCATCCGCGTCGTGATTGAACTGAAGCGCGACGCCAACGCCCAGGTCGTCCTGAACCAGCTTTTCAAGTACACGCAGATGGAAATCTCCTTCGGCGTCATCATGCTGGCGCTCGTCCACGGCCGGCCGCGCGTGCTGCCGATGCGGGACATGCTCAAGTACTATGTTGAGCACCGCCGCGAAGTGGTCGTCCGCCGCACCAAATACGAATTGAAAAAGGCCGAAGACCGCGCCCACATTTTGGAGGGTCTGCGGATCGCCATCGACAACCTCGACGAGATCGTGAAGATCATCCGCAAGTCCATCAACGTGGAAGCGGCGCGCACGGCCTTGATGGAGCGCTTCAAGCTCACCCGGATCCAGGCGCAGGCGATCCTCGACATGCGGCTGCACCAGCTGACCGCCCTGGAACGGAAATCCCTCGAGGACGAATACCTCGACCTCATCAAGAACATCGCGCAGCTGAAGGCGCTGCTGGCCGACGTGAAGAAGATCCTCGCCGTCATCAAAAAGGAACTGATCGAGCTGAAGGAAAAATACGGCGACAAGCGCCGCACGCAGATCGTCGCGGCCGTCACCGAAGTGGAAATGGAAGACCTCATCGCCCAGGAAGACGTGGTGGTGACCTTCTCCCACGCCGGCTACGTGAAGCGTCTCTCCGCGGACACCTATAAAGCGCAGAAGCGCGGGGGCCGGGGCGTGATGGGCATGGGGACGAAGGACGAAGACTTCGTGGAACAGCTCTTCGTCACCGATACCCACGCCCACCTGCTGCTCTTCACGACCCGGGGCCGCGTTTACGGCCTGCGCGTGTACGAAATTCCGGAAGCGGGACGCGCGGCGCGCGGCAAAGCGGCCGTCAACCTGGTCCAACTCGGGCCCGACGAGAAGATCACGTCGGCCATCGCCGTGAAGAGTTTCGACCCCAAGACCACCGAAGGCCACAGCCTGCTGATGGCGACGCGCGGCGGCATGATCAAGAAGACCGCGCTCTCCGAGTTCGACAGCATCCGCAAGAGCGGCATCATCGCCATCGGCCTGGACGAAGGCGACATCCTGGTGGACGTGAAGCTCGCGGACGAAAAACGCGAAGTCATCATGGGCACCAAGGACGGCATGTGCATCCGCTTCCCCGCCGAGCAGGTCCGTCTGATCGGGCGCTCCGGCAAGGGAGTGAAGGGCATCCGCCTTTCCAAGGGCGACCAGGTCGTGGGCATGGAAGTCACCACGCCGGGCGCGCGGGAAACCCTCGTGACCGCCTGCGTCTACGGCTACGGCAAGCGCACTGAGCTCTCCGAGTACCGCGACCAGAACCGCGCTGGAGGCGGCGTCATCACCATCAAGACCACGGACCGCAACGGTCCCGTCGTGGGCGTGAAGCTGGTGACAAGCGACAACGACCTCATGTTCATGACGGAGAAGGGCATGACGGTGCGCGTCCATGTGAAGGACCTGTCGACCATCGGCCGCAACACGCAAGGCTACAGGCTGCTGCGCCTGGAAGAGGGCGATAAGCTGTCCACCGTGGCGCCGGTCATCGTTGAAGACGATGACGAGGCCGTCGAAAAAGCCGCCGAGAAAGAGGAATAACGCGGCCGCTCAGTTATCAAAACTCCCTCGCCGAGAAGAAGGATCGACTCGGCGGGGGAGTTCGTTTTTTTATGGCTCGGGGTCCTGTCGTCGGACAGCCCGTTCGCCCTCGAACCCTCCGGTTTCTGCGGCCCGAACCGGGCACCCAGTCCGACGCCACCCCTCGATTTAATTGAGGTAGAGTTATGACTGACCAAAAAATCTTTGATTTTTTCGATCAGGCGAAGGCGGTGGGTCTGACCGTCCGCGGCGGGAGTCTGCCCGAACTGTTTCAGAACGCCGCGCTGGGCTTGATGGCCGTCGCGGTGGATCCGGAAACGGCCCAGGCCGGCGGCATCCGCGAGCGCATCCGCGCCGAGGGGCCGGACCGGGAAGCGCTCCTGGTGAATTGGCTCAACCAGATTCTTTTTTTGTTCAATGTTCAGCAGATGGTCTTTTGCCGGTTCGAAATACGGGCCATTTCGGAGACGGCCATCGAGGCCGAAGGGGAAGGCGAGCTTTTCGATCCGGGCCGCCACGCGATACAGCGCGCTGTGAAGTCCGCGTCGTTCCGCGGACTCAAGATCGAGCGAACCGGGGAGCATTGGACGGCCCGGGTGATATTGGATGTTTGACCGGAAAGGAGCGGTGCATGAAATTTGAGAACATGTCGAAGGAAGAGTTGATCCAGGCCATTAAGTCCCAGCACGACGACATGGAGAAGCTTTCCGAATTGAAGTCGGACATCAAATGGCTGGAAGACTCCCTTAAGAAGCGGACCCGGGAACTGAACGAGCGCGTCAAGGAGCTGGAATGCCTCTACGGCATTTCCCGTCTCGTGGAATCCGGCGGGCCGCTGCTGGCGGAACTCTTTCAGCACATCGTCGATCTCCTGCCGTCGGCCTGGCAATACCCGGAGTTCGCCTGCGCCCGGATCGTCTACCTGGGACGGGCGTTTCAATCGAAGCCATTCCGTGAAACCGCCTGGCGCCAATCCAGCGACATCGTCGTCGGCGAAAAGAAAACCGGGACAGTGGAAGTCTTTTATATGAAAGAACTTCCCAAAGTCCAGGAAGGCCCGTTCCTGCTGGCGGAGCGGAAGCTCATCGATTGCGTCGCGGAACGCCTGGCGGAAATCATCCTGAGCCGTAAGTTTGTTTAAGCCCAAAATTATCTGGTAAGATAAAGTCCGGAAGTTTTTCGAGAGGAAATCACCATGCTTGACATGAAAATGATTCGCACGCAGCCGGAGCTCGTGCGCCGAGGCCTGCAGAACCGCGGCGGACGCTATCTCCCGGCGCTGGAACAGCTTTTGGCGGTGGACGCGGAATGGCGCAACGTCAACGCCGAGGCCGAAACGCTGCGCGCCCGGCGCAACCAGGCGGCGGACGAGATCGGCAAGCTGAAGCGCGACAAGCAGGACGCGTCCGCCATCCTCAAGGAAATGGAAAATTTGAAGGCCCGCCTCAAGGAGCTGGAAGACAAAGCCAAAGAATTCGAAGCCAAGATCACCGACGGGCTTTTGAACATCCCCAACCTCCCGGACCCGTCCGTCACCGTCGGAAAAAATGAAACCGAAAACCGGGCGTTGCGGAGCTGGGGCACAAAGCGCGCCATCGCGTCGCCGAAGGACCACCAGGAGCTCGGCGAGTCACTCGGGATCATCGACTTTGCCCGCGGCGCCAAGCTTTCCGGCGCGCGGTTCGTGTCCCTGGTGGGCGACGGCGCGCGGCTGGAGCGGGCGCTCATCCAGTTCATGCTGGATCTCCACACCAAGGAGCACGGCTACCTGGAAATCCTGCCGCCGTTCATGGTGACGGGCCAGTCCATGACCGGCACGGGGCAGCTTCCCAAGTTCGCGGAAGAGCTTTACGCCTGCAAGGAAGACGACCTCTATCTGATTCCCACCGCGGAAGTTCCGCTCACCAATCTGTATCGCGACGAAGTGCTGGACGAGGACAAGATGCCCAAGGCGCTCTGCGCCTACACGGCCTGTTTCCGCCGGGAGGCCGGCTCCTACGGAAAAGACACCCGCGGACTCATCCGCAACCACCAGTTCAACAAGATCGAGCTCGTGCGCTTCGCCAAGCCGGAAGATTCGCTGAAAGAATTGGAGCTCTTGACCGGCCACGCGGAGAAGGTACTGCAAAAGCTCGGGCTGCCCTACCGCGTCGTCGAGCTTTGCACCGGGGACATCGGATTTTCGTCGGCGAAGACCTATGATCTGGAGGTCTGGCTGCCGGCGGACAAGAGCGGGGAGAAGGGCGTGGTGGGGAACTACCGGGAAATTTCTTCGTGCTCCACGTTCACGGACTACCAGGCGCGGCGCATCGGCATCAAGATGAAGCGCAGGGACGGTTCGCGCGCCCTGGTCCACACCTTGAACGGTTCGGGCGTGGCGGTGGGCCGCACCATGGCCGCGATCCTGGAAAATTACCAGGAAGCGGACGGCAGCGTCACCGTTCCTGAGGTTTTGCGTCCCTACATGGGAATGGACCGCCTGACCCCGGGCGACAGGCTCTAATTCGGAGGTCACCATGGTTGCCCACCTCATCGTCGCCTTCATTTTCGCCATCACCGCAGGTGCTTTCGCCCTGGGCGCGCTGGGGGAGTATTGGGGACGCTTCGGGCGCTTCTTCGCAACAGTTTGGAATCCTTTACTCAAAATAGGGAGGCGCGAATCTGAAGGACGGCGCGGTGGAGGTGAAGAGGAGTTAGTCTGGCCGGGGTCAAGCGATTTAGTGGCAAGAGTGCTGCATATAGTTAATAACGAATGCAATTCATCATTTATTCGGGGCATTTGAGTAATCGGGGGTGCGGTCGTATGTTTATGCTCCTGCGACAACAGAGAACACGTACGGTTTTTTGGGCAATGTTTTTGCTCCTTTTGACTATCCCCGGGCTCAGCTGGTCCGCTTCTCCCGCCATTCTTAATTATCAGGGTAAACTTTCCGATTCCGATGGAAATCCAACGACCGCCACCGTCCCCATGGTGTTCGGGATATACTCCGCCGCCACCGGGGGCGCCCCGCTTTTTACCGATACCCGAGCCGGCGTTCCGGTGTCGAATGGAATATTCAACGTTCTTATCGGAACAGGGACCTTGGGTGGGTCCATTGGGGACTTGATCCAAACTGTTCAAACGAACACCACCCTCTATTTGCAAGTCACTGTCAACGGAACGCCGCTGACCCCTCGCCAGCAACTGGTCGCCTCTCCCTTCTCCTTGGCTGTGGCGGGTCTCAACATTGACGCGGCGAACAATCGTCTGGGGGTCGGCGTTTCCCCCAGTTATTCACTGGATATTTCCGGTGATATTAATTTAACGGGGCAGCTGCGCCAGAACGGAACCCCAGCCGTTTTTAGCAATTGGACGGTCACCGGATCAGATATTTATAGAAACAGCCGCGTCCGCATAGGGAGCGCAGTGGCCCCGGCCTATGTTTTGGATGTAACTGGGTCGGCGCAGGTGTCCAGCAGCATGACGGTGACGGGAAACGGTTTATCTGGGGCCTCTCCGGTTTTTCAAGTGGTCGGCGGTACGATGACGGTTCTCGCCAACGGGAACGTGGGAATCGGGACCACGACTCCGGGCTACAGAATGGATGTGGTGGGGAATGCGCGCATATCAGGTTTGGGCGGCGGTGGAACGCAGATGGTGGTCGCCGACAACACCGGCATTTTGAGCGCGCAGGCGATTCCCGGGGGAGGCAGTCCCGTTTCCGGCTCAGGATCCGCTTCACGCCTTGCCTTCTGGACAAGCGGCTCGGCGATCAGCTACAACGCGAATTTTTATTGGGACGATTCAAACGCGCGCCTGGGCATCGGGACCACCTCTCCCAGCCAAAAACTGCATGTGGCCGGGGACGCTGTCGTGAACGGGGGTATGCAGTTCGGGGCGAACAGCGCGTACATCAATGGATACGACACGGTCAATCCATTCATTGAATTAATGGTCGGCGACACCGGCTCAGGCAACACCTATGGCCACGGATTGATCCTACGCCGCGCCCGGACCGGGACCGGCGCCACCAATTGGGGCAACATCGGGATGATCAACGATACCACGCTGGGTATTGGGACACTCAACGCGATCGGCACTTCGAACAATATTTTAGCGATTGATTCTTCCGGGTACGTGGGCATTGGAACCACGAGCCCGGATTATCGCTTGGATGTGTCGGGCGATATTAATTTGACGGGCCAGTTGCGGCAGAACGGCACGCCCGCGGTTTTCAGCAACTGGACGATAACGGGATCGGATCTTTACCGAAACAGCAAAGTCCGCGTTGGAAACAACACGGCGCCCACCTATACCATGGACGTGTACGGAACGCTCGGTTTGCGGTCGGACGGGGCCAATTCCGGAGAATTAAAAGTGAATTACACGGGCTCCGCGCCCGCGGGTTATTACGCCACTTACGCACCGTAAAATCACACGCGAATGAAGGGATGATATCATGCGTTTAAGTGGCAAGCGTTTCGCGCTGTTGTTTACTGTATTATTTGGCCCGGTTGTTCTTCAGGCTGAAAACACTTCCCAAAAAGACCTTGTTCCCGTCGATCTTTATGTCATGAGCCTCTGCCCCTTCGGCGTCCAGCTGGAAAACGCTCTTATTCCGGTCATTAAATCGCTGGAAAAATACGTCGATTTTAAACTTCATTTTATCGTCAACTCTTCAACCGAGGGGCAGGGCGCCGATCAGAAGACGGTTTTTAAATCCATGCACGGCCAGCCGGAATTGGACGAAAACGTCCGCCAGCTTTGCGTCAAAAAGCATTCCTCTGGAAAATATCTGGATTATATCCTTGAGCGGAACAAGGATTATCGGAATCCGGAATGGCGCGCGGCGGCCAAAACCCTGGGTCTTGATATTGAAAAGATAGGCGCCTGTGCTTCGGGAAGCGAAGGGATGGCGCTAATCGCTCAAAACGCTCCGGCGCACAAGGCGCGGCAAGCATTCAGCTCGCCCACCCTCGACATTGCCGGGAAGGAATATAAGGGCGCGCGAGGCGTGAAGTCGTTTACGCGGGCGGTTTGCCAAGCCATCAAGGATAAGGGAATGAAAACTCCGGACGTGTGCGCCAATGTCGAGGCCCTGCCGGACGATATGGCTCCGGGGGGAGACACCTGCGGCGGAGGGAATGATTCCGCAGGGGGAGGCATGCCTCCCGGCGATCCAAAACTGGTTTTTAATATTCGCGTCGTCACGGAAAAATCATGCAAGGTGTGTGAGCCGACGTTGATGGACGCTCTCAAGCGGCAGCATCCCGGCGCGAAGTTCGCGACAATTGATTCTGAAAGCGCGCAAGGGAAAGAGCTGATCAAGAAACATAAAGCGGATACTCTGCCGCTCTACGTTATCGACAAGGCGGTGGAAAGAGACCCCAATTTCAAGCGCCTCCTGGATTCGTTTTATCGTAAATCCGACGAGGATTACGTGGTGCGGCCTTTTACGGCAGATTTTTATCCGACCGTTCAGTTAAAAAGAGCGCGCGTTCCCCGGCACATGGATATTTTTATTTCGCCGCTTTCCCCCTTCGCGGTCCAGGCGGAATCGGAGTTCGTTAGGTTTCTGCAGGAAACGGGCACGAAGGATTTTTCCTTCAGCTTCCACTTCATCCTTCAAGAAAAAGTTGTTGTAAACCCTGAGGTTGGTGCGGTCCCTCAAGAAAATCCGGGCGTGACCCGCTCCGTTTCGATGAATGAGGTGAATCGGCGGTTTCCGGGGCCCTTAATCAGCGAAAACGGCGACGAGGAAACGAAGGAAAGCATCCTTCAGGTGTGTCTGTTTCAGAAAGCCCCCGTCTCCGCGTTTTTCGCGTATCAGGCTTGTCGAAGCCAAAACCTTTCGGATCCTGCGCAACCGGCGAAATGTTTTGAAATGACGGAAGAAATTAAAGATTGCATGCAGAATGGCGAAAGCGAAAAACTGCTTCGGCAGGACGCCCGCCTGGTAAAAGAGCTTGGGCTCAATACCAGCATCGCCATTTTGTGGGAGAACCGGTACGGGCCGTTCGGGTGGCATGAGGTGGACTGGCGGCGCATGATCGAAGGAAAATAGATAAACGGATGATAATTATGAAAAAAACAATCTGGCTCATATTTGGTGCGATGGCCCTCTCCCCTTCTTCCGCCATGGCTTGGACGGACGATCCGTTGACGCCGGGGAGCAACTACGTCCGGAAGATCCACATTGAAGAGTTAAGAACGGCTATTGACCTTAAACGTTCGACGTTCGGTTTTAGCGGGTATTCCTGGACGGATGGAACTCTTACAGAAGGCGACACGGTGATTCGAAAGGTGCATATGGACGATCTCCGGACGTCCATCAATGATATTCGAACGGCCTACAGCGCATCCTGTCCGGGGGTGGTCCCGAGCGGAAGTTGGACAGACTCCGCGATTACCGCGGGAAGCACCCTGATCCGGGCCATTCACGTAACGGAACTGCGAAGCGCGGTAGACGGGATGGGGTTGTGCAAGGCCTGCGCGCAAACCGTGGGCATCTGTCGAAAGTGCGGCGGTTCGGGGGGCTTGGCGTTTCAAACCGCGAGCGAGGACCTTTGGGGCGAATGCGGCGGGACGTGTAAAACAGGGAACTGCAACGGAGCCGGGGCTTGTGGAAACGTCGCCAATGGAACAAGCTGCGGAACGTGCAAGTCGTGCACGGGCGGGGTGTGCGGGAATGTCGCCAACGGAACGGTTTGCGATACATGCAAATCCTGCAGTTCCGGGAGCTGCGTGAATAATGATGGGTTGGATTGCGGTTGTTGTAAATATTGTAGTGGCGGCTCATGTTTGAATAATATCGCAACGACCAAGGACCCCTGTTGCGGCGGGCAAATTAATTGCACGGAATGCGACGGAAACGGCCATTGCATTAACGTGCCGAACGGATGGAATTGCAGTTGTGATGGGAACCCCGCGCACTGTTGCGACGGCGGCGGGAACTGCGTGTAAGAGTAAGCCCCGCGTCTTGATGAAGTCGTCGGCGGGCGGAGCCGGACGGAAGCTTCGTTCCGGAGGTTTTGCGGTCCTATATGGGAATGGATCGATTGGTTAAAGGCACAGGTCTTTAGTTTCGGGAGGTTTTGATGATTGTTTCGCTTTTCTTGGCCTTGTCGATTGCGATCCTGGCCTGCGTATTCGCCCTGCAGAACAGCGCGCTCGTCAGCGTGGTGTTCCTGTCGGGCAGGTTCACCCATTCCCTGGCTTTAATACTGATGGCGACTTTCGGTTTGGGCGTGCTGGTGGGGTTTCTGGTCATGCTGCCGGCATATTTGAGAAAAACATGGCAGCTGTCGGCGCACAAGAAGGAAATGCGGCGCCGCGCGGAGATCGAGGAGTCCGAAGAAGAGGCGGAGTACTTCTCTTAGGGGTTTTCAGGCCGCGGA
Source organism: uncultured Elusimicrobia bacterium (assembly GCA_964482515.1). GTDB lineage: Bacteria > Elusimicrobiota > Elusimicrobia > FEN-1173 > FEN-1173 > CAYZXT01. The sequence continues at coordinate 193,502 of CAYZXT010000002.1, forward strand.
CCGCAGCATCGGCAATTTCATGAGCCGTTTCACCGTGGCGCACAAGTCCGCGGCGCTGAACGGCTTGAAGATGACCGCATCCACGAAGGGCGTGTCCGGAACGTGGAGCGCCGTCACCAGCAGAATCGGCACCCGCCACTTGGACTTGACCGTCTGCTCCAGCTCGATCCCGTCCGCTCCCGGCATGTCGAAATCCGTTATCACCAATCCCACATCCTGATCCAGGCGCGCCAGCGCTTCAGGGACGTTCATCGCCAACACCGTTTTAAATCCCTCCTCGCCCAACAGCTGCCCGTACATATGAAGCAGGGGTTCCACGTCTTCCACCACAAGGATTTTCTTGTCCGGTTTGCGCATGGGAAGCTCCTTTTCTCGGCGAATCCATTAAAGGAGTGTGATCAGGAAGAAGTGGGACAAGTATAACGGTTTTCCGTCGGAGGACAATGGAAAAACAGCCCGCGGGGATTTCAGCTCGATTTGTCGGGAGGATTTTTGGACTGGGCGTGGGCGCTTTGGGAGGCTTTTCGCTTGTCAACGACGAAATAACTTCCGGCGAAGGACTTGGCGAACTTCTTCACCTCGGCCCCGATCTGGGAGACCTCTCCGACGGAGCGGATCTCGCGGTGCGCGTTGGAAACCACGCCGATGGCGATGCCCATGATCGGGTAGAAGGTCGCGATGCCGCGCCGGTCCGCGACTTCGAAGCCGCCTTTCGACACATCGTCCTTGTCGTAGAAATGCGCGATGTCCTGGTCGAAGAGGCGGATGATCTTCCGGCACAAATCCTCGGCTGACTCGGGCCGCGTGATCATCACGAAATCATCGCCCCCGATGTGGCCGGCGAAGGGCAGCGGAGAAATCCCCCGCGCGCATTCCAGGAGGACGTGGGCGGTAAACTTGATGACGTCGTCCCCGCGGACGAACCCGTAGCGGTCGTTGAAGGCTTTAAAGTTGTTGAGGTCCGCGTAGAGCACGGCCAAGGGCTCGTTGTTGGAAATATGGTGCTGGATTTCCCAAAGGATGGAACTGTTGCCGGGAAGGCGCGTCAGCGGGTTGGCGTCGAGGTTGATCTGCGAGCGGCGCAACACGGCCCGCACGCGCGCGATCAATTCTTCCGGCGTGAAGGGTTTCACCAGGTAGTCATCGCCGCCGGACCCCAGTCCCCGCACGCGTTCCGCCGGGCTAATGCGGTGTCCGGACAAGAGCATCACGGGCATGTTCCGCAGGCGGGAGTCCTGTCCGATTTTCTGCAGCAGCTGGAGACCGTTGAGGCCGGGCATCTCCACGTCGGAGATGACCAAATCCGGAGGGTTTTGCTGGATCGCCGCCAGCGCGTCTTCGCCCGACATGAAGCCGTCCACCCGGAAACCGTCCCCGCGAAGCAGAAGGGTGGTCAGCTCAAGTATGGACGGATCATCGTCGACGATGGCGATGCGTTGGGCGGCCATAAAATAAATGTTAGCATTTCCAACAGATCGGGCTACCTCAGCGCCTCGCGGATAAAAGCGATACGAAATCCGCGTCGGGCTCGGCGATCAACTCCAGCGTTCCGCCGCCCGGGTTCGGCAGAGTCAGGCGCAGGGCGTGCAGCATCAATCGACCCTCCTCGGAGGGAACGTTTTTTTGCCCGGGACCGTAGAGGCGGTCCCCCGCGATGGGATGGCCGAGGGAATAAAGGTGGACGCGGATTTGGTGCCGCCGGCCGGATTCGGGCTCGACCTCCAGCAGCGTGGCGTCGCGGAAGCGCTCTTTGACCTTGTAGCGCGTGACGGACGGTTTCCCACGCGGGTCCACGCCCATGCGGCCGGAGCCGAATTGATGGATGGGCTTGTCGACGAACCCCGGCTTCTCCAAAATTCCCCGGACCAGGGCCAGATAGGTTTTTTTCGCCTCGCGGCGCTCGAAGGCGATGGAAAAGGCGCGGTGGGTTTCCGCGTCCTTGGCGAAAACGAGCAGACCGCTGGCGTCGCGGTCCAAGCGGTGGACCACGAAAAGCTTCCGGGCGGATTCACGGGACAGTTTTTCAAGCAGGGATTCTTCTTCGTCCGTGCCACGTCCCGGAATGACCAACGCGCCCGCGGGTTTGTTCACGGCGAGCAGGCGGTCGTCTTCATGGATGACGGGAACGGACAACATGGGAATTATTCTATCTCTTTTGCCGCAGGGTTTCCGTTGGAAGGAAGGAGGATCACGTGGGCGGACGGTTTAATGTCGCGGCCGGCTTGGTATTGATCGGCTGTTCCGTCTGCGCGGCGGAGCCGGTCTACCGCAACGTCTACAATCTCGACGCGGAATATGAGCTGGACCGTTTCATGCAGGACGTCCCCTGGGAGTGGCGGGACAGGTTTCGCTCTTCCGCCACAGGAATCCAGGCGGGCGGCGGTTCCCTCAACATCCGGCATTTTCTCATCCAGCAGGAAGCCAAAATCCGGATGCCCGTTGTAACGGAGCGGCTGTGGTTCCGTTTCCGCGACGCGCGGCTACAGGGCCTCGAGCGGGACGACCGTGACACGCGGCTGGAATTCGAATATCGCCCGGCGTCTCAACTTCATCTTTCGCTTTTCGGCGAGCCGACCTTCGCCAAGGCGGACACGGACGTCGGCCTGGCCGCGCGCTGGGGGGAATTCGAAGGGCAGTCCGTCCGGGTGGAATACCTCTGGCCGGACTTCGACACCAATTACGCCTACGCGAACCGCTCCATCAACGAGGGGTTCCTGCGGGCCTACCGCCGGTTCCCGCACGATTTGCGGATGGCGGCGTCCTGGATCAAGGGGCCCTGGAGCCTTTGGCTGGCGGGAAATATCCGCCGGCCGTGGGAACGGCAGACGGTGTCTCTGACCGGGACCAATCCTTCCTTCGTAGAGGAAGGTGCGAAGCGGGAAGCGAGCGTTGATCTGCGGTATCGTTTCCGGTCCTGGACCGCGGCCATTGAAGGCGAAACGTGGCTGGAAAGGACGTCGATCCGTTTCGAACCGGCATCCCCCGCGACGGACCGGTCGCTGATCCAGGAACGAAACCTGCTGCGGCTTTCGTTGGAGCGGGCGATGTCCCCGGCCTGGAAGCTTCGGGCGGGCGGCGGCCCGGCCCTGTCCCGTGGGAACCTTCGCCATTCGGCCCAGCCTTCCTCCGACGAGTTTTACCGCGTGCATGATGCCGTGGCCTATTTATTTTCCTATCATCAGGTGCGCCAACGGCTTTGGCTGGAGGCGGGGTATTTGGCGGACCGCCAGAACGTGGCGCAGCGGTTGCCCGGGTTCGCGGACAGCTCCCAGCGCAAGACGCAGACGCGCGTCAAGTTCGGTTTGCAGTTTGATTTCGCGGGGGGCGCGTCGCTGCGCGGCGTGAGCGCGTGGGAAACCGATCCGTCGGACGCGGAATCGTTCGTCTCCTTCGACGGCGGATCCATCCTGTTTCAAACGACGTTTTAAGGAGCGCCATGAAAAATTCTTCCGATGTGAGGGCCATCCTGCTGCTTTCCTGTCCGGACCGCCCGGGTTTGGTGTCGGCGGTCTCGCGCTTTATCGCGGACAACCGCGGGAACATCGTCCACGCGGACCAGCACACCGACTTCGAGAAGAGGATATTCATCCAACGCGTCGAATGGCAGCTCCGCGGCTTCGCCATTCCGCGGGAGCGCATCGCGAAGACCTTTGAACCGATCGCCCGCCGCTTCCGGATGGACTGGCGGCTGCATTTCCCCGACCAGGTGCCCAGGGTCGCCGTCCTGGCCACCAAACAAGCCCATTGCCTCTACGATCTTCTCGCCCGCTGGCGCATGGGCGAACTGGCGGCGGACATCGCCGCGGTCATCAGCAACCATGATGAGTTGCAGCCCGTGGCCGCATCCTTCGGGGTGCCGTACTATTCGGCGCCGGTCATCGACGGAAAGAAAGCGGTCCAGGAAAAAAGGGTGATGGATATCCTCCGGCATGAACGGGTCGACCTCGTGGTCCTGGCCCGCTACATGCAGGTCCTGGGACCGAAGTTCATCGCGGCCTACCGCAGCCGGATCATCAACATCCACCATTCGTTCCTGCCGGCCTTCGCCGGCGCCAAGCCCTACCATCAGGCCCACGCCCGCGGCGTCAAGGTGATCGGCGCCACGGCCCATTACGCCACCCGGGACCTGGACCAGGGGCCCATCATCGCCCAGGACGTCATCCGCGTGGGCCACCGCGACACGGTGGAGGATTTGGTCCTCAAGGGGCGGGACCTGGAGAAGATCGTGCTGGCCCGTGCCGTGAAGGCCCATTTGGCCCGCAAGGTCCTTGTGTACGGAAACAAGACGGTGGTCTTTGATTAATTTGATCCGAAATATTTTCCGAGGGCTCTCCTGGGACCGGTTGCTTTTGATGATGGCTGGCGCGGCCGTCGGCTCCTGCGTCGGCCTGGGGGCCTATACCTTCATCTACGCCAAGGGGTATTCCTATCTCAGCAACGATCCGCGGGTCTGCGTGAACTGCCACGTCATGGGCAATGAATACGACGGATGGATCAAATCCACCCACCACGCCGCGGCGCTGTGCAACGACTGCCACACGCCGCATAACCTCGTCGGAAAATACACGACGAAGGCCCGCAACGGGTTTTGGCATTCCTTTTATTTCACCACCGGGCTTTTCCCGGACAACATCCAGACCAAGGCGCTCAACCGCCGCATCGCGGAGGAAAACTGCCGCCGCTGCCACGGGGACATCGTCTCGGCCATCGACGGGCCGCATTCCGGCGCGGACAAGCTGTCCTGCGTGCAATGCCACGGCTCCGTCGGGCACCCCAATTCCTAGGAGGAATTCATGAAAGAAATCTTCTCGCGCTTCAAACTGCTGTTCGTCTTCTTCGCGGTCTCGGCCGTGACCGCCGCGCTGGTGACGGCGCTGCTGGTGAACATCTTTGAGCGGAAGCAGGAGGCGCGGAACCCCTTTTTCCGCGTGGTGGAGCTGACGGACGAAACCGAGGACCCGGCGATTTGGGGAAAGAACTTCCCGTTCCAGTACGACGGCTATAAGCGGACCGTGGACCAGGTGCGCACGAAGTTCGGCGGCAGCGAGGCCGTGCCGCGCACGCCGACCGAAGCCGATCCACGCTCGCTGGTCGCCCAGTCCCGGCTGGAAGAGGACCCGCGCCTGAAGACCCTCTGGGCCGGCTACGCGTTCTCCAAGGATTTCCGCGAGGAGCGCGGCCACGCCTTCATGCTGGAAGACCAGACCTACACGGAGCGGCAGATCGTGGCCAAACAGCCCGGCACCTGCATGCACTGCCACGCGTCGGTGTACGTCCCCTACAAAAAACTCGGCGGCGGGGATTTGATCAAAGGTTTTGAAAAGATGAACCAGATGTCCTACGCGGAAGCGCGGAAGCTGGTCAACCATCCGGTGTCCTGCATCGATTGCCACGACCCGTCCACCATGCAGCTGCGCGTCACGCGCCCCGGGTTCCTCGAGGGGATCCAGGCGCTGGCGTCGTCGAGCGATCCCGTTCCCCAGATGCCGAGCGTCGAACGCTGGCGGTCCGAGGGACGAAAGGGGACCTACAATCCCAACCAACTGGCCACCCGGCAGGAAATGCGCTCCTTCGTCTGCGGGCAGTGCCACGTGGAATATTATTTCAAAGGCGCCGAGAAACGGCTGACCTACCCCTGGCACAACGGACTGAAGATCGACCAGATGCTGGAGTATTACGATAAAGACGGGCACATAGACTGGGTCCACCAGGATTCCGGCGCGGAGGTCCTGAAGGCCCAGCACCCGGAATTCGAGATGTGGAACCAGGGCATCCACGCCCGCTCCGGCGTGGCCTGCGCCGATTGCCATATGCCCTACACGCGCGAAGGCGCCATGAAGATCAGCGACCACCACGTGCGCAGCCCGTTGCTGAACATCAACCGGGCCTGCCAGACCTGCCATAAGTTCCCGGAGGCGGAGATGCGGGCCCGGGTGGAAGCCATCCAGGACCGGACGTTCGCGATGCGCGGCCGCGCCATGGACGCCCTGGTGGAATTGATCAAGGACATCCAGGCGGCCAAGGCCAAGGGCGCGACGGACGAGAGGCTTTCGGCGGCGCGGCGCTACCAGCGGCAGGCGCAGTTCCGGCTGGACTTCGTGGAGGCGGAGAACTCCATGGGGTTCCATGCCCCCCAGGAAGCGGCGCGTATTCTGGCGGATTCCATCGATTTCTCCCGCAAGGGCCAGGTGGCCCTGAGGGACGGCAAAAAGTATGACTGAAACCCTTCCTCTCCGACGGAAAATGTGCTAACGTAAGGCCCCTCCGCATCAAGGCGTTTCGGTTCGTTCGCCTTATTCCATACGGTCGTTAGGGAGTACACGTGGCTGATGCTTTGCCGAGAAAGCACATCCGATCGATAGCCTTTGGCGTCGCTTTGGCGCTCGCTTGGTCCTCCCTGTCCGCCCCGTGGGTCGAGGCGAATTTCCGGACAGAGCGCCGCCCGTCCGATAGCAGCCCCGCCGCGGCGGACGTTTTCCCCGCGGACAAATTATCCGATATCCTCCGCCTGCTTCCTCCCGCTTTCGGTTCCGTGCGTTTTCTCGGTTATAACGAGGACCCGGGGAAACCCTTCATCATCCTAATCCGGGACGCCCACGCCGTCCCCTCCGCCCAAAAGAGCATCGCCCGGATCCTCGATTACTTGGGCGCGGCCGCCTCTTCACCCGGACGCCCTCTGCTGGTCGGGTTGGAAGGGGCCTTCGGCCCGCTCGATGTCGACGGCTACCGCCGCGCCGGCCGGCCCGAGCATGTCCGCGTCGCCGCGGACTATCTCCTGTCGCGGAAGCGCATCAACGGGACCGAATACCACGCCATAACGACTCCGCGGGCACCCGTGCTCTGGGGCGTAGAAACCCCTTCCTTGTATGAGAAAAACGTCCGAGCCTATCTGGAGGAACGGCCGCTGAAAGCGCTGCTGGAGGAACGGCTGGACCGTTGGGAGCTTGCCGTCGAAAACCTCTCAGCGAAACTTCTCCCCGAAAAATTATGGAGACTTGAAAACGATCTGCGCGACTTCAATGGAGGGAGACTTTCGCTCACGGACATCGTCCGCCGTCTCGACTGCGCCGGCCTCGTTCCCGCCGGGCGATATCCCAACCTCGTCCGGTTGATGGAAATCGCTGATATCGAAGCGAAATTTTCCTCCGGTCGGATCCGGCCCGAACGGGACCGGCTGATTGAAGGGCTTGCCGGGAAGCTTTCCATGTCCGAGATGGACGAGGTCCTTTCGGACGCCGCCGAATTCCGGAGCGGACGGATGGGGGACCTCGACTATTTTGAGAAATGGGCGGACTTGGCGTCGCGCGCGGGAATCTCTCCGGATGAAATGCCGGGGCTGAAAGAGCGGCTGTCGGCGTCGCGGCTGACGGCGGAGCTCGACTACGAGCGTATGTTGGGCGAGCTCAACAGGGCGATCGAAAGCCGGCTCCGGCTCGCCCCGGCGGGCGCGGCCCGGGAACTGCTTCAGATCGCCGATGACCTGCGGTGTTTGAAGTCGGTTTCCCAAAACCGGTTGAGCCCGGAACAGTGGCGGAATTACGCGGTCCGCCGGGCGGAGGTCCTTCGCTTGCCCGAGCGCCTGGCCGCGTTGTCGCCGGGGACGGAGATCGATGTCCCGCCCCTGGCGAAACTGGCCGGGCCCTTCGAGCGGTTTTACCGCGCGGCCGAAGCGCGCAACCGGGCCCTTGCGGGAAATTTGTGGGCCAAAGCGCGCTTGAGCGGCGACCGCGCCGCTGTTCTGGTGACGGGCGGATTCCACGCGGACGGAGTGGAATCCCTGCTGAAGGAAATGGGGGCCCGCGTCGCGGTCGTGACGCCTTCGATGGAACCAGGCCGGATCAATTCCCGCTATATGGAATCCTTCGCGCGCGATCCGGACGCCATTCGCGGCGCGTTATCGACGTCCCGCTCGACCCTCGCGCTCATGGCGAACCTGAACGCACCGGAGACCTACGCCATGGCGGGGGTCATCGCCGGCGCGCTCGACGCCTTGGAAAACGGCGGAACGGGGCGAACCGAGGGGATCGCCATTTCACGCGAGGACGGGAGAGTCCTGGCGGAAGATCCCAAGACGGGAATTCGCGTTTTGGCGGGGGAACTTCCCGACCTGAAAACCCTTCGCGAATCCCTTCGTCTTCCCGTCCTGGACCTTTTCCATATCCCGAATTCAAAAAGGGCTCTGGCAGTTTTGGGAGCAGCGAAGCGTTTTGGAGGCGCGTCTCTGCGGCGCCCCCTGGCGGTCGGAGCGATTCTCGCCCTGGCGTGCATCCTCTTGGGAAGGCCGGAGTGGATCGGATTTGTTGTCCTGTTGGGCGTGGTTTCGCCGCCATCATACGAGACCTCCGCTTCCGGAGCGTTGCGGGGGGATGCGCTTCGCGCCCAATTGGCGAAGGAGGCGAAGCACGGTGTCATGGACTATAAGATGCTGAAATGGCGGCAGCTCTTCCGTCTGACCGGGAGGGTCCATTGGGAAGCGGATTTGGAGCAGCGAATCCTTCCGGCGCTGCGAAAGGCGGTCAACGGTAAGGACAAAGCCGGGCTCGCACAGGTATTGATCGCTCTCCTCCTCATCGCCGGATTGGGCGGCAGCGGGAAGACGACGGTGCTGAGCGTTTACGATGAAAGGATCAACGAGGAGATCGACGGACTCTTGACGGCCTTCTTCTCGACGGACAACGTCCTGTTGGAGAAAAAAGCGATGAAGGGCGAGCCGGGCCTTCCGCCGGTATTCCCAGGCCTTGACCGGGAGCCCGATAATTCCGGGCAGCCCACCGAATTTCCCATGAAGAAGTTCCAGGCAGACCGCGTGGCCCCTTTCCTTTGGACGGCCGTGAAGGGCAAGCCGTTCAACGCGCCGATCTTCGACCAATCCTCGCGCGGCCGTGACCGCCTGTTCATGAACGCCGACGGTTTCGTGGTGGCCGCGAGCCGGAAAAGCCAATTCGTGTTGGACGAGGACGCTTTACGGCGGCTTCAGGACGGCCCGGACGGGAAGCTGGAATTCCCGCTGGGTTCGTTGACCGCCGAGGCGCGTTTGGAAGAGAATGATATCGTCGTCCGGGTGCTGGACACCGACCATCGTTTGGTGAACTACGCGGATTACCTGAAATCCGGAGCGAAATCGGGAACTGTGGCCGTTCTGGTGGAGGGTGAGCTTCCGCAGGTCATCACCAATAACAAACAGGCCTCCATCCTGCAGACCATCGACGCCCGCGGCAAGCTGTTGATCGTGGAGGGCATTTTCTCTGTGCTCGACGAGGAACTGTTGAAAATTAACGATCCCCAGGTGATGGTCGTCATCCTCTATGCCGCCTACAACGTCCGGCGCCTTCGCATGGTGGCGCGCGGCAAGGGGCAGGCGCGGGATCAAAACTCGGAGGCCCTGGCGGAACAACGGGATTGGCTGACCATCATCGAGGAGCGCGTCCTGCAGCGCTACATTGAGGTGGCGAAGAAGCTCGGCAACGTCAAAGAGGTCAACGCCATGGATGATGAGGAGGCTGTCCTGGCCCTGTACTGGCTGGGAAAGCTGAGCCATATCAGTACGCCAACAATGAACACGCTGAAGCAAATGGGCTTCGCCGAGCCCGCCGCACTCTACGATGAGATCCAGGAGCTTATTAAGAAGGATCTGGCGGACCGTTTCTGGAATTTGGACCCCACCCCCCAAATGCAGTCCAGCCGGTTCGCCCACTATCCTGTGGGGGAAATCTTCAACAAGGTCTACATAGGGACGGAGTCCGAGCAATCGGCGCTGGCCGAGTCGGTGGAAAGGCTTCTGGCAAGCATGGGCGGCCTGATGACGCCGACGGCCCACCAAGCGCTCGAGACGCCCAGGTTCGTGAATGTTGACGGCACGGACGGGGTCGCACGCCGCCTGGCCGTCCACGACCTTTATTCCCAGGAGAAGGCCATCCCGCTGAAGGATTTCCTGAAGCTGATGGTGGATTGGGGGGAAATGGATGCGGCCCGGTCGTTGATCCTCCGCCTTTTTTCCATCATCAACGACTCCGCGCGCCGCGGCATCGTCGTGGACCCCCGCTGGATGGAAAAATACGGAATCATCATGCGCGGCAACGAGCAATTGGTGGCCATCGGTCTGGACGGCGCAAGCGGGGACATCGGGGCCTACGATCCTTCCGCCTACTTGAACGAAGAGGTTTATCTATACACGAGCGATCACCGGGATATGAGATGGTTCGAGCCGTTGAAGCCGTTTTATCTGGAGCACGCGAACAATAAAAATTTTCTTCCCACCAAGGAAAGGTACGCCGCGAAGTACGCCGCTTTTTTCGGGCCCGACCCCGACAAGAGGCACTGGGCGCCCGTGCCCGCGCCGGTGGACTGGCGTTTGGACGCGAAAATCCTACGCGAGGTCATCAACCCCAGGACGCATCCGGAAAACCTGAAAAGGTTGAAGAGGCTTTGGCTGAAGTCCCGGGGAGCACGTTCCTGGGAGAGGCTCCTATGGATCAAAATGTACCTTGACGCCATTTACGCGAGAGGCACGCCCAATTACAAATTGGTGGAGCGGGTTTACCGGGAGCTGACGGACCGCCCGGAGCTGGCGGAGCTTTCCTTGGAGGAGCTGCAGTCCATCGTCAACGGGTTCCTGGAGGATGAATGGCGGAGTCGGGAGGGGAAGGAATGGGAGGACGCATCGAAGCCCCTTCCGGCGGAGGCCGAAAAAGATTTGTCGGAGATGACCACCGAGCTGACGCGTTACGCGGAACTGTCGGTCCCGGATCGATCCCCGCCCGGTTCGACGGGAGGGGGGAACGCTTTGTTGTTCGGATCCATCGGGGCGTCTCTGTCTCAGGGGTGGGGATCGGCCCTGGGGGTGGCGTCCGCGGGCGGGGATATTCTTCCCGCGTGGCTTTCCACGGTGTTGATCGTCGCGCTGTTGGCGATCGCGGCCGCGGTCATTTTCCGGAAGATGCGTTTGACCTTTTTCCTCCCCCCATTCCTGGGGACGGTCCGGGGAATGGCCGATTCGCAAATCGCCATCATGGACGTTTCCGGCTGGAGGGATCTGTCCGCCGCCGACCGGGCGTCTTATATATCGGCGATGTCCGGTGTCGGGGCGAAAGGGACGGTCATTTTGCTGACGGAAGACGGCCGGGCCCCCGCCGACGTCGTCGATGCTTTCACTTCCGCCGAACGCTCCGAAGCGGGCGGAAATTTGATCGTGCTCCCATGGCGCGAAACTGAACGCAATGCTTTCGTAATCGGGCCGGGAGGCCGCGCGGTCCTGGACGCCCGGCGCGTCGTCGGTTTGGCGCGCGCGGAAAGGCCCGATCTGTCGGCGGACCATATCGCCGCGATCATCACCTTCGCGGGACAGGAACCCTGGGACGCGGAAAGCGTTCCGGAACAAACCGATTTCCTGATGGGGCGGGGCGGGCGCTTCTACCGGATCCCCGTCCGCCTTTTGTCGCAATACCTCCAGTGGCAATGGGGCGTGCAGCGGTTCATCGAGCGGTTCGCCTAAACGCCCAAGGCGTTCCCGCCGTGCATATGCTAAAATAGGCCCTCTTCGAGCATCCCTCGAATAAATCCCGCTTATTTTCGGAAGGACAACAATGCTGACCCTGAGAAACGTCCATAAAGCCTTCGGTACGCAGGTCATTTTGGAGGACGCATCGCTCCAGATGAACGAAGGGGACCGCTTCGCCCTCATGGGTCCGAACGGGGCCGGAAAATCCACTTTGTTCCGCATGTTGCTGGGCCAGCAGGAACCCGACGCCGGCGAGATCATCATCCGCAGCGATCTGACGATCGGGCACCTGCCGCAGGAGAATTCGGATTTTCTCGGCGGGACCGTGGTCGAGGAAACGGTCGCGACGGTTTGGGACACGCTGGACGACGTCCGGCATTCCCACGATGAGCGCCGCGCCGCCGAGGCGAAGAAGATCCTGATGGGGCTGGGGTTCCGCGTGACGGACTTCGACCGGCCCGTTGAAAACCTTTCCGGCGGCTGGCGCATGCGCGTGGCCATCGCGCGCCTGCTGCTCCAGAACCCCGACGTGATGCTTCTGGACGAGCCCACCAACCACCTCGACATCGAATCCCTGCTTTGGTTTCAGGATTATTTGCAGCACTGGCGCGGCACGATCCTGCTGATCTCCCACGACCGCGCTTTCGTGAACGCCATCGTCCAGGGAATTTTGGACCTGCGCGACCACAAGATCCACCGCTATCCCGGCGACTACGACCATTTCCTGGCGGTGCGGGAGCAGGAAGCGGAGCAGCTTTTGGCCGCCTATGAGCGACAGAAAAAGGAGATCGCGGACATGGAGGAGTTTATCTCCCGATTCCGCGCCTCCGCGGCCAAGGCGCCCCAGGTGCAGAGCCGGATCAAGATGCTCGAGAAGATGGAGCGGATCGAGATCCCCCCCGAGATCAAAAAGGTGAAGATACGATTTCCCCAGCCGTCGCGCACCGGCGCGCGGGTCCTGGCGCTGAAGAACGCGTCCAAGTCCTACGGGCCTGTCAAGGTTTACGAGAATCTGGATTTCGAACTGCACCGCGGACAGAAGGTGGCCTTCGTGGGGCACAACGGCGCGGGAAAATCCACGCTGCTGAAGGTGTTGGCCGGCGTGCTTCCGCTGGACAGCGGGGAGCGCGTGCTGGGACTCAACGCGGAAGTGGGCTATTTCGCGCAGCACCGCGTGGAGATGCTGAAGAGCGACCGCACCGTGGAGCAGGAAGCCAACGACACCAAGCGCATGAACCCGGACCTGTTCACGCGCACGGTGCTCGGCACGTTCCTCTTCCGCGGCGACAGCATCTACAAGAAAGTCAGCGTCCTGAGCGGCGGAGAGAAAAGCCGCCTCGCGCTGGTGAAGCTGCTCCTCGATCCGCCCAACGCGCTCTTCCTGGATGAGCCGACCACTCACTTGGACATGGCCAGCGTGGAAGCCCTCGTCCAGGCGCTGAAGGACTACGAAGGCACCCTTTGTTTCATCAGCCATGACCTGTATTTCGTGAACTCCCTGGCGGACCACATCCTCCACGTGGAAGGCGGCAAGGTCACGCTCTATCCCGGGAACTATGAATATTTTCAGCGCCGCATCGCGCAAAAGGCCGAGGAAGAGGCGGAAGGCGACAGCGCTCCGTCCGCGGTGGCGCCCAAGCCGACGCCGTCTCCCGCGTTTCCCTTCCAGGCGAAACCTTCCGGCGCGGACAACAATAAGGCGAAGGAGAATCTCAAGGTGCGGGACAAAAAGCGCCGCCAGCTGAACGCGTCGATCCGCGAGCTGGAGGACGATCTTTTGAAATTAACGACCAAGCAGGCGTCGATCTTCGTCCAGAGCGATTACCAGAAGCTGATGGAGCTGGACGAGTCCATCAAACGCGTCGAAAAAGAACTCGCGGAGGCCAAGCAAGAGCTGGCGAAGCTGATGGCGTGATGAGGTGTCATTGCGAGGCCGATGGTGACAACTTTCCGTCTATCTCTGCCGTCCCGATTCTTGTATAGTTATCCCTATGTCATTCACTAAATTCCATATCCATCCCGACGTCATGAAGGGCATCCGCGCCATGGGATTCACCGAGCCCACGCCGGTCCAGGCCCAGGCCATTCCGATGTTCACCGAAAGCAAGGACATCCTCGTCTCGTCGGCGACGGGCAGCGGCAAGACCGCGGCCTTCCTGATCCCGCTCATGACGCGGCTGCTGGAAAACCCCAAGCCCGGCCTGCAGATTTTGATCTTGGAACCGACGCGCGAACTCGCCGCCCAGGTGGAGACCCATTTCCGCGACCTGGCGCGGTTCACGCCCCTCAGCTGCGCCGTGATTACCGGCGGATCGAGCTTCAAGGCCCAGCTGGACGTTGTCAACCGCGGCGCCCAGGTCATCGTGGCCACGCCCGGCCGTTTGCTGGACCATCTCCACAGCCGTTCGTTCAGCCTCACCGGCATCCACAGCCTGGTTTTGGACGAAGCGGACCGGATGCTCGACATGGGTTTCGCGCCGGACCTTAAGGCGATCCTGCGCTATCTACCGGAGCAGCGGCAGACATTGCTTTTCTCCGCCACCATGCCGCCGCAGATCGAACAGCTTTCGCACCTGGCGCTGAAAGACCATCTTCGTTTGGACCTGGGGACGCGGGCGACGCCGCCTTCCTCCATTTCCCAGATGCTTTATCCCATCAACCACCAGCAGAAGGACGAGCTGCTTCTTAGGATACTGAAGCAGGTGGAAATCCAGTCCGTGATCGTTTTCTGCCGCACCAAGGTCAACGCGGATTATGTTTCCAGTTATCTTCGCAACCGCGGCATGGTGGTCGGCACGCTGCATTCGGATTACAGCCAGGCGCTCCGCACGCGCACGCTGGAGGATTTCCGCCACAAGAAATACCAGATCCTCGTGGCCACGGACAT
>CAYZXT010000003.1:0-155518 GCA_964482515.1 uncultured Elusimicrobia bacterium
GACGGACGTGAGATAGAACTTGTTGACGGCCAGCGCGATCACGAGCAGCGGCATCAATCCGTCCCACACCCAATTCCAGGGAGGCCCGTTCATCGGCGGCTCATCAACAGCGATCGCGGTCGGACGGACGTTTCCGCGTAAAGCGTAGAAACCGCCGGCGGCCAGGAGGCTGAGCAGGCCCTGCGTCGCGATCATGTCCAGGATGGGCGGCAATGAATGCATGGCGCGGACGGCGGGCATCGCCAAGGCGTCCACCAGGAACGCCGCCAGCGGAAGAAGTAACACGGGCAGGAGGATGACGCTGACGAACGGTTGGCGGCGAAGGCGGGCGAGAACTTGTCTCATGGCTCCTCCGGCGATGAACCGACGCGGCGGATTTTCATTCGACCGTCTTCCGTCGCGAAGAGCGCTTCGCCGGACAGCGGGGCTTTCCCGACGAAGGTTTTGATATCGTCATCGAATCGATCGTCGCTGAGAAAATATTGGGGCCGGGATTGCCACTCCTGCCGCTGCTCCGGCCATTCCGCGGGTTTCAGGGACTGTCGCTGCGCGTGGAGATACACGCCGGCCGGCGCGTAGGAATAGACCACGGCGTCCTCGGGCGTCCGCCTTTTCAGCCATTCGCAGGACGTCATGAAGTTCGCCGTCGCATCGTCCGGCGGGGACGGCTGTGTGCGAAGGTTGCGTCCGGTATAAAGGATGAGCATCGCAAGCAACAGAAGGTGGACCGGGCGTTCGCGGTCCTTGATGGCGGATTTTATTCCTTCAACGAAATAGTAAAGGGTCAACGGCAGGATCGGAAGGAAAAGCCGGTAGTCGAACTTGTAGATTTCCCATCCCAGGCAAACGAGCGTGTAGGCCGCGTAGTAATATTCCGGAACATGAAAATCGGAAGCGCGAAGACGCGTCCACCAGCCGCGCAGCACCAAGGTGCCTATCCCAAGGCTGGCCGTGAGCTTCAGCGCGAACATCGGGGCCGGGGACGAAGAACGGCTGACGCCGGCGGTCCAAAAGCCGGAAACATAGTCAACCATGTTCCGCCCGAAATGAACCATGAGGTTTTCCAGAAAATGTGCGACGAACCGTTGCCCTTGGGCGAGCGGGCTCCAGAGACCGACGTATTCCCCCGTGTGCGTCCACCGAAGGAAATCCAGGAAAGCGCCGAGGGCCAGGAGCGAAAGCAGGAGGAGTTCGCGGCGGTCGGTTTTCCGGAGGCGCGATAAAAGGAAGCTGGCGGGCAGGACCCAGCCGATGGTCCGCGTGAAGGCGGAGAACAACGCGAGGATGAAGGCGGCGATGAACAGCCAGCGGTTATTCGTTTCGTGTGATACCAGGGCCAGATGCAGAGCCGCGTAGGTGAGGAATATGTAGAGCGGTTCGGACATCAATTGCCAGGAATGGGCCGCGGTCATGACGTGCGCCCCGAACAGCGCGGAGACAATCCAGGCCGAGGGAGATTTTTGAAGGAACAGAAAAAGGATGAACAGGCTCGCCAGCGTCAGCAGCATGGAGGCGATGTGTGGCGCGATGGAGGACGATGGGACCGCGGCCGTTATCCCGCTTAAGAAAACCGGGTATCCGGGCGGGAACCGCGGCCGCGCCGGTTCGGGCGACCAGACGGATTGGTATCCGGTCCCCTTCCCGATCGATTGCGCCAGCGCCCAGTAAAAGGCATCGTCGTAAATCGGCGGCTCAGGACGGAAAGCGCGAACGTATAGGCCGGCGCAGCAAAGGGCCGCCGTCAAAAAGAGAAGGAGCTTTGCGCGGGCGGGATTCATTTCTTGACCGCCAGGAACGAAACGGGTTTGCCGGGATAACACCGGCGGATATTTTTGAAACGGGCCAAACGTATCCAACCCCATCTTAGCGGCGGAACGGACAGGAGGGCGGACATGAATTTCCGTCGGAGGGTCGCGGGAGACTTATAGGCCGCCAATAATTGTTCATCGGAGATCAAATCCGTCACCTGCCGGATTTTCAGGCCGGCCGTTTCAAAGGCGCGGCGATAGTCCTCGAGCGTGTGCGCGTTCTCCGCCACGCCGAAGGAGGTGAAGGGATGGCCGGCGAGAAAAACGGCGCGGTCGGCGTCACGGGCGATAGCGTGGTCGTTCAGCGTGAGCAATCGCCCTCCGGTCCGCAAAACCCGGGTTAATTCCGCGAGCGTTTTGGCGATGTCCTCCGAATGGTGGAGGGCGGCCCGGCAGAAGACGATGTCGAAGGAATCCGACGGGAAAGGAAGCGCTTCCCAATCCGTCTGGACCATTTCGAACGGACGGGCGGTTTGGAGGGTCCGCGCGGCAGTCAGTCCGCTGGCGTTTCCAATATTGGAATCGCAGAGCGTCACCCGGAACCCGGATTCGGAAAGGGCGGACGCCGTGATCCCGCGTCCCCCTCCGCAATCCAACAGCCGCATGCTCCCGATCCCGGGCGGGCCCAGAAGATCGCGGACGAGGCGGAATTCCTCGGAGGCTTCATAGCGCGCGGCGGCGGAGCGGACATCGTCGTCCAGAAAGTTGTCGAGGATGATCTGACGCATGGCGGGATTTTGCCGGGATTCCCGCACCGCGGTCTCATAGGCCGACGCTTCGGCGTGAAGAAAATCCGGTTCCGTCACCGGGCCTCCAGGAAATCCCACAGCGGCCGGATGTTCTTCGACCAATCCAATTCCTTCTCCACGAAGGCGCGTCCCCGCCGGGACAATCCTTCGGCCGCGGCGTCATCGTTCAGGAGCCGCAGGATTTCTCCGGCGAAAGTCTGGTGGTCGTCCGCCACGATCAGTTCCTCCCCGCTGCGCCCGCCGATGCTCTCGTTCCCCTCCGGCGTCGTCACCACGGGCAGTCCGGCCGCCAGCGCGCCGGCGACCTTGGTTTTGAAGCCGGACCCGAGATGGATCGGCGCCGCCATCAATCGTCCCTCCGCGAAGGGCGACGGGACCAGTCCGCGCACTACCACTTTGCCGGGGTCCTCCAGGAACTTCACGCGCTCCGGATATGGTCCAATCAAATGCAGCTGCACGTCCGGGCGGCTCGCCCAAACGCGCGGCATTATTATCCGGCAAAGCTCCCGCGCCGCATCCACGTTCTGGTCCATGGCGTAATAACCCACGTAAACGATGACGTGTTTGGCGCGGTCCGAAACCGGAATGAAGGGCGTCTCCCCCAATTTCAACCCGATGGGGATGTGGAAAACCGGGGTCCGCGGCATGAAGGATTCCAGCATGGCGCGTTCGTCCGCGGCCACGGCCAGGACCGCGTCGAAACGCCCGTCCAAATCCCGGAGCTGCCGCTTGCACTTCCACGCCTGCGAATAGTAGTAGAGCTTCGAGCGGAACGAATCCGCCCGGCGTGCGGCCAGGCGGTTGTCGGTCAGCGGCATGTGCACCGAGTCGATGATCAGGGTCTTGACCGAAGGCCGGAGGATCGGTTCCAGATGCGCGAGGGAGAAAAAGGCGACCAAAGCCAGGTCGAATTTCCTTCCGGAAAGTATTTCCGACAACTTCTGCGAAAGGACCGTCCGGTCGATCGCGAGGTTGCCGTCGGGAAGGGGCGGCGTGAAAAGGTGGAGGATCTTGGCGGCGCCGGGCGAGACAAAAATTGGAAGGTCGTTGACGGCGACGACGTCGAGCGCGCGGCACAGGGATTTCACGCGGGGCTCATGCGGGCGTTCCCAGGGGCGGGCCAGGCAGAGCACGTGGACGTCGTAGCGTTCGGACAGCGAGACCAGCAGGTTGTGGAGACGGAGCCCCCCGCCGTGTCCGGTGGAGTAGGGAAGAAAGGGACTGAGAAACAGCGCCGTAGGTTTATTCATATTGGATGAATCCCGTCGCCGCGTACATCTCCTTCCATTGTTGCGCCGCCGCTTTGTAATCGAAATGCGCGGCGGTCCGGCGGTTCATTTCTCCCATGGATTTTCGCAGGTCCGGGTCCTTCGCCAGTTTGGCGATGTTGGACGCCAGTTGATCGATGTCGTTTGTGTCGTGATAGAGAGAACCGTCCTTGAACACATCGAAGATCGGCTGGCGCGGCAGGCAGAGCGGAAGCCCCGCGGCCGCGGCTTCGTAGGCGGCGATGCAAAAGGTTTCCACGTCCTCCACCGATGAGTTGATGTACATCAGCGCGCCATGAAACGCCGCCCGCAGCTCCTCGGTGGAAACCCGTCCTGTGGAAACGACGTTGTTCCCGTATTGGCCGGTCGGATCATTCGCCGGCGCCATCCAGCCGTGTTGTTCCTTCCCCCAGAGCTCGTCGGAATGGCGCGCGCCCATGGCCACCAGCGGAACGCCGGCCTTGAGGCAGGCGGGAATGATGACGTGGGGCTGTTTGGATTCCCGCAGCTCCAGGCAGACGGCGAAGGGCCGCCGGTCAAGGCCGTGCTTTTGCCGGAAAACCGCAACGTCCTCCGCGGGACATTCTAAAAAATAGTCATAGTCGACGCCGAGCGGCACGTGGAGGATTTTGTTTTCCGGAAGGCCCGCGGCGATGAAGTTGTCCCGCGCCACCGGGGTGATGGCGACGATCTTTTCCGCCTTGCGAAAAATCAGGCCGCGCAGGAATTTCAAATACCATCTATCGCCCGGGAAATAGGGGGCGTTGGCGTAGACGGTCAGCAGGAGGCGCCCGGCGAAAAGCGCGCAAAGTTCGTAGAGCCAGAACTTCCGGCAGACGTGGACGTGGACCGGACGCCGCCAAATCTTTTGGATGAGTTCTCTCAGCCTTAACTGTCCCGCGTCCAGGATGTTCGCCAGGTCTTTTTCGCGGAGGCCGTAGTGGAAATAGTCTTCCGTGGAACGGGAGACCAGGGTCGGGACGAAGGGCACCACGGTCTTCATTTCATCCATGGCGGCGGTTCATCCCCAGGCTGTCCTTGATCCAAGCCAGGTCTTCGGAAGTCCAATAACCCGACCATAACACGACGGCCGTGAAAACGGCGGCTCCGCCCGCCAGGATTCCAATGAAGGCAGGCATGTTATCCCGCAAAACGAAAAGCGCAAGTCCCCAGAGGACGGCCGCCGCGCCGGACAACCAGAATCCGCGGCCCGGTCCCCCCCGCAGGTCCACGAGCCTGTGAAGGAACCAAAGGGTCCCTCCGAGAACGAAGAACTCGCGCACGACGGCGGACATGGCCGCGCCGGAAGCGCCGTAGCGCGGTACCCAGTAAAAGTTGCAGGCCGCGCTCACGATAACGGCGCCGAAGAAGACCCATGCGTTGAGCGACTGCTTTTTCTGAACGATCAGCGCGAAGACCGCGGGGTAACCCATGAACGCGGGGACGGCGGCCATCAGCATGATCTCCAGCGGCCGGATGGAGCTTTCGTAACTCGCTCCGTACAGCAGCCGCACCCAGTATCTCGCGCCGCCCGCGCCGACGGCCACGGTGACGAGAGCCATGGGCCAAAGGATTTTCCACAGCTTCGCCAGGCCGATCTTCAGGGATTCCGGTCCCTGGACGGACCGCTCGGACATCAGCGGAAGATAGGTCGTCGTCAGCACGTTGGGAACCCATAGGGCGACTTGATAGAGCGCGAAGGCGGTGGCGTATAGACCCACTGCCCGTTCGCCGGCGAGGAACGAAAGGAACACCGGGTCCAGGCGCAGGTAGCCGGTCACCAGGAGCGTGATGATCGCCATGGGGACCGTTTCCTTCACCAGCTGGCGGCAGAGCGCGAGGTCGGGGCGCCAGCGCCATTTGATCCAGCGCGTCGCGCCCGCGATGTTGGCGGCCATTTCCAGGACCTGCGTCGCGGCCCACCAAACGACCACGGCGTTGAGGGACGGCTTTCCCTTCCAAGACGCGGCCAGTACGCCGACCAGGAAAAGCGAACGGCCCAGGAAAGCGAATATAGTGGGATATTGCATGGCGAGGGAGGCCCGGTAAACGGTGCTGACGGTGAGGAAAGCGTTGGTCAAAACGATGGGCGAAGCGTACAGGAACAAGCGCTTCATGGCCGGGTCGTAGGGCGACAAACCGGTCCAGAGGAGATAGGCCGCCAGGGTGGCGACGCCGAGGAAAAACTTGAGCAGCATCGCGTTGAAGAATATCTCCTCGCGCTCAGCTTTCCGCTGGGTCAACTCGCGCACGATGATGTTGTTCATGCTGAGATCGGAGAAGGCGTAGAAGATGCCGATGTAGGATTGCACCAGGGCGTAGGACCCGTAGTTCTCGACGTCCAGGCTACGGGCCAGGGTGATGCCGGCCAGGAACCCGACGATCTGCGTGACGAATCCGCCGGCCAGTTGGACGACGGCGTTGCCCGCCACGTTACCGGTCACCGGGAGGATGAACCTGCGTTTCGTTTCAGTCATGGCGTTTTTGCCGGAGCAACGATTCTGAGACCGACAATAAATCCTGCGCCATTTTGTTCCGGTTGAAATGCACGAAGGCGCGCTGCCTGGCTTCTATCCCCATCTGCATTTGTGTATGCGGATTTTCCATCAAACGCGACAACCGTTCCTGGATGGGACCGCTGTGGCCGGGCGGAACGAAAAATCCGCTCACGCCTTCGTCAATGGTCGAAGGCGTCCCGCCGATGCGGGAGATGACGATGGGTTTACCGCAGGCCATGGCTTCCACCGTGGTAATGGGAAGGCCTTCGAACCGCAGCGTGGGGTTCAGGTAGACGTCGGCCGCGTTGTAATAGGTGGGCATGTCGTCGTTGTTCACCGGCCCGAAGAACGCGACCCGCTCCGAAATCCCGAGCTTTGCGGCCAGGTCCTTCAGTTCATTCAGATGCGGACCGCCGCCCGCCACCCATAGCCGGGCCTTGGGAAAACGCCCGGCTATGCCGTGGAACGCTTCCATCCCGATATGCATGCCCTTTTGCTTGTGGACCACGGCCGCCATGAGAATAACGAAGTGGTCATCATTGAGGTTCTGTTGGTCGCGCAGACGCTTCCGTAGATCGGGATTGGGCGAGAAACGGTCAGCATCAACGCTATTGAAAACCACGTGGATCCGGTCTCGGGCGACCCCATGCTCGCGTGAATATTCTTCCCCCGTTTCGCGGCTGACGGGCGCCACGGCGTCGGATTTCCGCAAAACCCTCCCATACCAGAAGCTATAAAATATAATCGCTTCCGGTAAAAACTTAAACATAAAACGGAGGGTTTCCCGGGGCGAGTCCAGGCGGTTCCACTCGCTCCGGATCAAGCCCCGAAGCCCGGAGCCCTGCATGATGGAGATCAGCGGCGGCCGGTCTGGAACGTCCAGGCAGCCGTAGGCCGCGAAATCCTCCGCCCATAGGATGTCGAAGGGTTCGTTTTGATGCAGTTCGAGGAATTTTTGCCGCGCCGCGCGGAAGAAAGCGGCGTTGTACCGCGCCGGCCGGGTTTTCTCCAGATAATGGATGACGCAGCCCGGCCGCTCCTCCCGTTCAATCCCCTCCGGGTGGCGGGTGGCCAGGATCGTCAGTTTGTTCCCCATCGCCGGGATCGTCCGCGAAAGGGTGTCCACGTGGACTTCCACGCCGCCAAGGCCGTGGGCCAGGGTGGTTTTCGTGAAGAGGCAGATGTTCACAGGGGCTTCCTCCCCTTAGGCGGGAAAACGAGGTCCGAGCGTTGGAAAACGACGATGGTCGGGAAGGGATAGCGCCAGTCATGCGGGAAGAAGGGCCGATCGCCGCGCGAGCCGTCAAAGGAGATGTCCTCTTCAAAGCGCCGGATGGGAGAGTATTCCCCCGATCGGGCGACATACTCGAGAAACCCCCAGCGCGGATGGGCCTGCGCCGCCTCGGACGACATCGTTTCCAGCGGAAAATAGTCGTAGTCCGAAAGCACGATGTAGTCCGGCCGTTGTTCAACGGTTCGATCGCGGGAGAATTCCAGATTGACGATCCGATGCATTGCTCCGTCTATGGTGCCGGGATGCCAGAACTGCTGACCGATCCGGCTGGGGTGGTGGAAGTAGGGGGTGGAGGCGGTCCCGATGGAAGCGCCGTCCGGCACGTAGTCCCGGATCCATTCGGAAGCGGTGATCCGGGTGTCCGGAACGTTCAGCGCGCCGGCGTAGTTCCAGGAATATCGCGCCGTCAGCGCGAGGACAATCCAAAGCGCGGAAATGACCAGGGTGTGCCGGTGGGCGGGAAGGTCATTTCGGAATGAGCGCTCACGCATGTCCGACACCAGCCGGGCCGACCAGTAGGCGGCCAAAGGAATGAGGGGCATCAAATAACGGACGAAGCGCGCGTTGGATGCCATATTGACGGCGAGGTACGGAACGGCGGCGGCGAGGAGGATCCAATCCCAGCGGTCGCGACGGAACAGGGCGCGCACAAACCCGAAGGCAAACACGGCGGCCATGGCGGTCCCCGCGCCGTAGACCCAGGCGGTCAGGCCGAAGAATTTCCATCCGCCGCCGGCTTGAAAAGCGTCGCTGCCCTGGAGCCCGCCGACGGCCCGCAGCGAAACGGCGAATTCGGCGGCGAAATCATGGAACGCCAAAAGGCTGTAGGGATTTCCGATCAGATAACCGGCGGGGATTCCCGCCAAAGCGAAGAGCAGGGTTTTTGAGCGCAGGAAACGCGCGAGCGGAGGTTTTTCCCCGCCGTCCGGCAGCCACAAAGCCACCGGCAGGGACAAACACAACAGGAGACTGGAATATTTGCAGGCGGCGCTGAACCCGAGGCAAAGGCCGGCCAGGGCCGGAAAAAGGTTTTCATCGGAGCGCTTGACCCGCGACAGAAATAAAAGGGACGCCGTCCAAAAAAACAACTGCGAAATGTCCCGCGCCATGGTCTGGCTGAAGTAAACGTGGATCGGCAGCAGGGCGACGATCAGAGCGGTCAGTAGGCCCGTGTTCGCGGAACGGATCCTCGACGCGAACAGGAAAACGGCGACGATGGTCAGAAGGGCCAGCGCCACGTTGACGGCGCGGCCCAATTGGTATAGCTTCCGCACATTTTCCACGGGTTTTTGTTCCGCGGAATTATCCGTGGAACGAACGAAGCCGGCTTTTTCCGCGGCCCAGACCGTCGCGCCGACGAGGTAGGCGTAAAAGGGGCCAAGGCCCAGCAGGGCGCCGTCCTTGGACGGTCGGAATTCCAGCCGGGACGGGTTCATTCCCTTCAGCGTGATGAAGACCAGTTGTTCGTCGGGGTAAAAGGTTTGGGTTTGATAGAACTCCGGCGTGGGAAGTCCCCAGGAGAAACCGACGGTCCGCAGCCAGAGGCCGGCCGCGAGGATGAGGATAAGCCAGCCGGCGTGCGCGGCCGTGATGTTACGCTCGCCGTCTTTCATGGCGGTCACGCGGTTTCTTTCAGGATTTGCCGCTTGTACCAATGGAGTTCCACCTCGTGCAGGGGCGAGAGGTTTCGTCCCCTAAGCGAGCGCGCCGCGAGATGCCCGCAATAATACAGAAAGGAATAAGTTTTGAACCAGAAGGTCCCGCGGTGTTTGATGAAAAGTTTTTTTGTTTCCTCCATCACGTGGATCTTCCGTTCCTCCGGGCTCCAGCGCTGCTTCGCGCTGACGCCCAGTTGGTGGACGGCTTCGGCGTTCGGCGTGAACCAGATCTCCCATCCCGCCTTTCGCGCGGAAAGGCAGAAGTCGTGGGCGCTCCCGTCCCAGAAATTATCGTCGAGCCCGCCGAGTTCGTTGATGACCGCGCGGCGCACGATCCAGCAGGCGCCGGTGAGCCGGCCCACGGCGCGCGACTTGTCGTGGGGCCAGTGACCGCCCAGGAGCCAGCGGGCGATCCATTCCACCGGCAGGAGCTTGTAGAGGTGCAGGGCCTGGAGCGCGTCGCGCCACAGCGCGGGCGCGGGGTAGGTCGACGGTTGAAGCTTTCCGTCGGGCCAGGAGATACGCGGGCCCACGGCCGCGGCCTTCGGACGGCGCTCGATGAAATCGATCAGTGCGTGGGCCGCTCCGGGTTTCAGTTGGGCGTCGCTGTTCAGGAACATGACGTAATCGCCCGAAGCGTGGACCAGCGCCTGGTTGTTGGCTTTGGTGAGGCCGAGGTTCCCGGAGTTTCGGATCAGTTTGGCTTCCGGGAAGAGCGTTTCCACCATGTCGGCGCTGCCGTCCTCCGACGCGTTGTCCACCACCCAGATTTCCGTTTCGATTTCCCCGCAGCCGTCGCGCAGGGAACCGAGGCAGGCGCGCAGGGCGTCCTTGGTGTTCCAGTTGACGATGATGACGGAAAGTTCAGTCGTTGCCATTTAGGATTTCAGCCGCAGGCTGCGGGAGATATAGATCGCGAGGTTGACCGCCAGCTCGACGGCGGCGAGGAGGGCGCCCGTCCACAAAAAGAGTCCCGGTAATTGCGCGGCTACGCACAGCGGGAGGAGGAACGCGTGGCCCTGCAGGTCCACGAGGCTGTAATAAAGTTTGTAGTGCCATCGTCCGGCGCCGGGGCGATAGCCGGCGGAGGGCGAGGCCTTCACCGCTTCCCAGTCGTTTCCCAGCACATTCCAAAAGATATGCCGGACGGTCGCGGCCGCGTATTTCTCCGTCGTGATCAAGGCGCCGAGAAGCAAAGACGTCCGGTCGCCGAGGCCGATCCCGAGCGCGAGGTAGGAAAGCCAGTAGAAGTTCCCCACCAGCTGGTCCCAAAATTTTCCCACGGGCGGGCCGCCGGCCGGCCAGGCGCGGGCCAGGTTCCCGTCGACGCAGTCCAGGATATTATAGGCAAGGATGCAGAGACCACCGGCGAGCATGGCGGAATCGCTCCCCGACGCCAAAAGCGGAACGGAGATGATCCCCAGGACCGCGGTGAAGACCGTCACCATGTTCGCCGTCAAGCCGGTCTTGCGGCAAAGCCAGCTGATCGGAAAAGAGAGCGGGCGCGCGACGTAGGCGATCCACGGATAGGTGTGGTCCCAGACTTTTTTGTCCAAGGGGTAGGCGTCCTTGAGGCGTTTCCAGTCGTTATCCATGGATTCCTTCCCTGGCCCCGGCGCGGCCCATGAGGCCGTCACGAACGGAAGCCAAGATCAAAAGGATTTCATCGGGACGCAGGGCCCGATGGTGCATCAGCGATTCGGCCAGGTACTTCGGCAGACCCAGGAAGACGATGAGCGAGAGCGCGATCCATTTCGGGACGCCGCGGAACTGCCGCTTGATGAGCAGGATTTTGTTGCGGTAGAGATAATAGAAGCGCTCCCTCTTGGGCCGGCCCAAGTCGACGGCGTGGTAGGCTTTGGCTTGTGGAACGAAGACGACGCCGGAGCCCGCGCGGCGGAGCTGCAGGCAGTAATCCACCTCCTCGTGGGCCGTCCAGAATCCCTGCCAAAAACCGTCGATCTTCCCGGCCGCGGACCGGCGCACCAGGAGGCATGTGGAGTTCAGCCAGTCGCACTCCAAGGGTTCCCGGCTGTCGCGTTCGCGGTAACATCCCGTCAAGCGGTTGATGAAATTTGCCGTATGGACCGGTTCGTCGGGGCGGTCGAGCGCGAAGATTTTCGGCCCGGCCGCTCCGGCCCCCGCGTTCGCTTCCAAATAATTCACGAGGGTGTCCACGCAGGATTTTTCCAGGACGACGTCGTCGTCCAGATAAAGGAAATAGGCGCCGTTCGCGGGCGCTTCCTTCGTGAGCCGGCGCCGCGCCGCGGCGATCTGCAGGTTGTCGCCGTCGTTTTCGATGAAGCGGAATCCGGCGAACGCGGGCCTGCTCGTCCGACGCCATTCCTCCACCTTCGCCGCTCCGCCGTCCGGCCCGGCGTCGTTAAATACCGTGACGTTGAGTCGGCCCGGCGGGTAGGATTGGTCCCGGAGGGATTCAAGGCAGCGCAGCAGCGCGTCGTGTCTTCGGTAGGTGCTGATGAGGACGGCGACGAGGGGGTGTTCGGCATCCATGCCGGCTATTTTTGCGCGTCGGGATCGTACTTGTAGGAATAGTAGTAATAACCGTAGCGCGGTTCCATGTCCACGGCGCGCAGGTCGTTGAGCACCACGCCGAGGATCCGCGTGTTCACGTTTTCCAGCTGGTCCTTGGCCCGCTTCAGGGCGCCGCGGGCGGTCCGGCCGGATTTATAGACCAGAATCAAACCGTCGGCGCGGGGGCCCAGGAGCAGCGTGTCGGCGAAGAGCATGACCGGCGGACAATCCAGAACGATGACGTCGAAATGCTGCCGCGCTTCCTGAAGCAGGCGTTCGAGCCGGGCGGAACCCAGGATGTCCGCCGGGTTCAGCGGACTGGGCCCGCTGGGCAGGAGGCGGAAGTTTTCGATCCCGGGCGTCCGGATGATCTGCTCCATGCCCACTCCCCCCATCAGGAAATCCGACGTGCCGCGCACCATTTCCTGCCAGGGCCGTCCCGATATGACGGCGTCCGTCACGCCGGGCTCGCGGGGCAACCCCAGCAGCTTGTGCACCGACGGCCGGCGCAGGTCGACTTCGATGAACAGGGTCTTGAGCCCGCTGTGGGCCGCGGTCAAGGCGAAGTTCGTCGAGGTGATGGTTTTCCCTTCGGAAATTCCGGCCGAGGAAAAGGCCAGGACGAACCCCGGTCGCCGGCCCTGCGACACGGGAAGGCGAAGGTTCGTCATGAGGGTGTGGTACGCCTCCACGAAGGTGGATTGCGTCGGATGGTAGATGACCAGGCGATGGCGCATGTCTTCCACCGTCGGCGCCCTCGGCAGCGAAAACCTGAATAGCCCCGGTTTTTTGTCCTGCATGTCCTTGACGTCGATGTGGGGGATGACGGCGAGCACCGACAGTTTAAGAAAGCGTTCGACGTCCTCGATGGTGTCGACGGACGTGTCGAGGTTTTCCAGCAGGACGATCAGCGTGATCCCGATCAGGAACCCGACGAAGGCGCCGATGATCAGGTTGGCCTTTTTGTTGGGGCGGATGGGCGATTCCGGGATCAGGGCGGGGCTGTCCACGAACGCCAGCTGTTCCCGTTCGGACTCGGAGATCTGCGCTTCCTTATATTTCTTCGCCAGGAGGGTGTACAGTTCCTCGTTGATGCGGATTTCCCGCGAGAGGCGCAGGAACTCCGTCTCCTCCTGGGGCAGCCCCTTCATCTGGTTTTGCGCGGCGGCGATCTTGGACTTCACCTTTTGGACCGAGGGGTGCTGTTCCGTGTAGTTCTTGCGCAGGTCGTCCAGTTCCGCCTGGAGCGTGAGCAGTTGGTTGGCGAAATAATTTCCGATGCCCCGGGCGCCGGATTTTTCCGAATAGGCGCGCAGGTTGTCTTCCGCGTCGCGCAGTTTCCGTTCCGCCTTGTTCAGTTCCTGGAAGGTGAAATCTTTGGCTTCGCGTGATTTTTGGGTGCGGTCCTCGATCCCCTTTTCGATGTAAGCCTGCATCGCGGCGTTGGCGAGGGCCGCGGCCTTCTTGGGGTCGTCGGAGTAGACGGAGATCTGGATGAGGTTGGATTCGCCGAGGCGGTCGGCTTCGATCTGTCCCTGGAGGGCGGCGACGATGCGCAGCGCGTCCTGCTTGGGCGTTAGTTCCGTTATCCATCCGAGGATGCGGGCGGCGCGCTCCGCCACGGTGCTGCTGCGGATGCTTTTGACCTCGGTGTTGACGAGGGTCCATTGGTCCCATTGGTTGGCGGAGCCGATCCCGGGGATGGTGGGCGACGGTTCGATCTTGATGACGGCGCGGGCCTGGTAGACGGGGGTTTGCCAGGCGGTGAAGAGCGATGTGGCGGCGACGACCAACGACCAGGTGGCGAACAGCAGCCATTTCCGGCGGCGGAACATCCGCCAGTAATCCTGCAGGTTGAGTTCGCTGGAAAGGCTCATCAGTCGCGGCTGGCGACGACCAGGGCCAGCACCAGTCCTCCCAGGCTCAGCCACGGCAGAACGACGCTGTTGAGGACGTTCGTGCCGAAGAACACGGATTTCTGCGGGACGATCACGATGTCGCCGGCGTAGACGGGCACGTCGTCCTCGGGATGGCCGCGGATGATGTGGGCCAGGTTCACGTGGATGGATTCGCGCTTATCGCCCTTATGCCGGAAGATCCGGACGCGTTTCGAATTCGCGCCGAAGGCGGTCCCGCCCGCCTCGGAGAAGACGTCGAGCAGCATCATCCCGTCGCGATAGGGGATCAGTCCGGGTTTCATGACCTGACCCAGGACGGAAACGGCGTTCCCCCCGCGCTGCACTTCGATCAGGTCGCCGGCCTGCAGGGTCAGGTCCTTGGAGAGGTCGCCGGATTCCAGGATCTCCTGCGCGTTGAACTCGAAGGATTTCTTTTGCTCGCCCTTCCCGCGGTAGATTTTCACCGCCTTGCGGTTGGCGTCTTCGGAAAATCCCCCCACAGAGGAAACGGCGCTGATGAGCCTCAAGCCGTTCTTGAACGGCACGGGCCCCGGAGCGGTCACGCGTCCCATGATGAAGACGTTGCGGTTGGAAAATTGCTTGATGGAGATCGTCACCTTGGGGCGCGAGACGTAGGGCCGCAGTTTTTGCGCCAGGGTCCTTTCCAACTGTTCGGCCGTCATGTCCCTGACGTTCAGCGTTCCCACCAGCGGGAACACAAGCGTTCCATCGGGCTGGACGACGGTTTCCTGGCTCAGCTCCGTGGCCGGAGCGATCTGGATGTTGAGGATGTCCCCCGGCTGTATTTGATAGGTCCCCGTGGGCGTAGGGGCTTCGGGTTCTTCGGGTTCCTCCTCGGAGAGGGCGCCCTGCTCCTTCACTTCCACCACGATGCGCCGGTCGGAGCGGATCACGCGCGCCGTCGGGTCGCCGCGGAACTCCAACTGCACGCGGACTCCCTTTCCTCCGGGAAGCTCCGAGGCCGAGGCGGAGGCCACGGGCCCGTCTTCCCATTCGATGAGGCCGTCCGGGTCTTTCAGCCCGTTTTGCGCGCCCGGCAGGTCGACGCGCAGCAGGGGCGAATCCGGCCGCTGCGGGTCCACCAGACGCGACGCTTGGGGCGCCACGGACGCGGTCAAGTCCAGGGAAATCTCCACGCGATCCGATTTGTCGACCCGCCGGATCGCTTTCAGGGCAAGCGGGCCCTGGGACGCGGAGGAGGTGGACGTCCGGTTCGTTGCGGGGCTGCGGGCAGCTTGAGGGTTGTTCTTCCGGTCCTCTTCCAGCCGGATCAAGCGCTCTACGGCGGCTATGGAAACCCCGGTGCCGTCGTATTTGTTGCGGAGCCGGTGAAGGATGTAAAGGCGGTCGTTGCTGTCCAGGCGGTTCTGCCGGGATGTTTTTTCGTAGTAGGCTAAATCGTTCTTAAGGTCCTGTGCTGTGGCGGCGAAGAGAGGAGAAGGGGTTATGAGGCTGAGGGCAAGCAGGCAGGCCAGCGCGCGTCGGATCATTCCGTCAGTGGTTTTACGTTCAGCAGGGACCGCCCTTCGGAAGCGGTCCGCGGGTTGTTGGGATCGCGGATGACTTTTCCATCCACGATGAAATTATAAGTGTATTCCCCGGGCCGCAGGGGAATCGCGACGTACCATTCGAAATTCTTCCCGCGGGTCATGGGCTGCGGCTGCCATTTATTGAAGTCGCCGATGATCTCGACCCGGGAGGGTATTGAGTTCCTGTAGGAAAACCGGATGCGGCGTGTGGCCATGGGTGGCGGCTCCGGGACCGAGGCGGCCAGGGACGCCGGGGATTCGGCGGGAAGGCCAGACGGATCGAAAGCGGATTCACCCATGGACGGAACCTCGCTTTGCAGCGCAGGCTGAGTTGCCTGCATCGCGGCCGAAGCGGCCGGGTTTTGCATCGGCACGGCCGCGACAGGGAGGTTCGGCAGGTGGGCCTGGGCCAGTTCCACGCGGTCCCACAAAATAAACGTCGCCCCGAGCATGATGAAAATGTCAGCGAATATGACGGCGAGGAGCGTTTTCCGATCAAGGATCATGAGGGTTTGGGAGCCTCCGGCTCTATGGCGAGGCTTTCCATCATCCGCTGCATGGTGGATATTTTCTCATTTAAAACGGTTAAATCCCCCGTGCGGGCCGCCGGGGCGGCTTGGGCGACGGACGCGCGCAGTTTTTCGATTTCCTTTTCCAAATCCTCGAGGCGTTTCATCATCGGCTGCAGGAGGGCGGACGAATCGCCGGCGGCCGGCCGTTTGTCTTCGAGCGAGGAGATGCGGCGCACCAGGTCGGACATGCGTTCTTCCATCATGCTGTACATGACTGAAGTTTCATTGGCGTAAGGAGCGGGCGCCGGGGGCGGTTCGGCGGCGCGGGGCGAAGCGAAGGCGGATTGCGGATAGATTTCCTGTTGAGGAGCGGCCATGGCGCGTGCGCCCGCGTATCGGGGTTTGGGCGGATAACCGGCGGCGCGGCGCAGTTGATTCAGGCACCAGAAAAGGATGATCAAGCCGATGATCAGCACTAAAAGCGCGGCGAAAAACCAGATGTCTTTGGAGAGAATTAAAACCGTGTTCATTTAATAAACTGTAACGGAAATGAGCTGAAATGTCAATTGGTTTCGCGGAATCGGCGGTCAAAAACTCCTTCGGAAAAGCCGGAAAAACCGTCCCGCCAGAAAGAAGGGCCGCAGGACCCTCAAAAACCATACAGGGACCGGACCGCTTTCGCGATAACGGTCACGCAGGAAATCGGCGGAAGGAAAGAACAGCCGAAGGAGCTCGCGAAAACGCCGGCCCCCCGGCAGCAGGCAAAACCGGAGGATCAAACCGCGCCCGGACAGCGTAAGGGCGGCGCCGCGGCGCAGGATCATCAGCCTGGTTTTGGATATCCTGTTCGACAGGGTGCGCGCCATGGCGTCCGCGTTGAGGGCGATCTTCGGTCCCGCGCCGGAGGACAAAAGCTCGTACAGCACTTCGTTCAGTCCCCAGCGATGGGACCGGTCCAGCAAAGCGTTCCAAGAAAAATCCGGAAGCGCGGCCAGCCGCCGAAGGTCCTCCGTCCACATCTCGTTCCAATGCCCGTGATGGATGAGGCCGTGGGCGACGGCGTAGAGGAAGGCGTCTTCCGGGGCGAGGACGGCGGCGCTTCCGCCGTCGATGGTTTCCCGCGGGGCGCGCTCCCAGACGGTTTGGATTTCCCCTTCCGGCAAAAACCAGAGGGATTCCGTCACGTCGAAGCGTATATCTTTATCGTCCCGGTGATGGAATTCGCCGGGACAATCGGGAACGGCTTCGTAGCCGAGTTCTTCAAGGATGGGTTTTACCGCGCGGACGGAATGAAAGGGCAGCCAAAGGTCCACGTCGGTCATGGGCCGGTCGCCGGGATGGCGATAGACAGTCAGCAGAAGCGCGGCGCCCTTCAAAAGGACGGCGGGAATTATTTCGGCCTCAAGACGGGCGAGAAGCTTTTCGGTTTCGGCCAGGCGCACGACGTTGGCGGCGGCCCGCTGGCGGCGGGCGGATTCCGTGGCGGCGGGGAGCGGGACTTCGATCATTTCGACGGTTTATTCCCCCGGATCATGAGGGTTCCTTCCCGGTCCACCTGGGCGCGGTAGCTCACGTATTCGGCGTTTTCCGCCGTGACGCGCGTCGCCTGCGGGATGGAAATCTTGCCGTCCATTCGAACCAAGGTCACGTCGCCCGCCTCCAGTTTGTTCTTTTGCAGCCAGGACTTCTTCACGCGGAAGGCCATGCCGATGTTCTCGATGGTTGATGGGAAGCCGTGTTTCATGGTGATGACCTGGTACGTCAAGGACTCGTCGTTTTCATCCGGACCCGTTTCCCACAGAGACAACGTCGATGAGTCGGCGGTGGCGCTCTCGACGTCGAAGGTCATTCTATATAATTCGGCGGGCGCGTCGGCTTCCGCCAGGACGCGGTAGCGGTTTTTCTCCTTCAACGGTTTCAGGCTGATCCGGAACGGGATCGCTTCGACATCGGATGGCGCGTCGGCGGCGGGTTTCGCCGCGGATTGCGTCCGGCCGCCCCGTCCGAACTTATAGGAAATGGAAATCCGGTGGTTGTCGCCCAGGTCTCCCATCGGGTTGAAAGCATAGTCCATGCGGACTCTTCCAAAGCCGAAGCCCGCTCCCAGCGTCATTCCCGAAAGGCTTCCCAAATCGTTCCCCCCGGTGCGCATCATGTATCCCGCGCGCAGGCCGCAGAAGGCGAAGGGACGGTATTCCAATCCCGTCTGGAGGCGGAGATAGTTGTCGATGGGCTGGTTGACGTCAAACGTCAGGTCAAGTTTGGGGTTGTAGGTCCAGGCCGAGGAGAGCTTGAAGTTCAGCGGCAATGCGTAGGCCGTTCTTCCGAGTTTGAGTGCGGGCCCGATGTTCTGCGCCACGGCAGCGACTTTGAGCGGCCACCGGCGGAAGGAGTAGAGGGACCCCAGGTCGAGGGCGACGCTGTTTCCCTGGTTGTTGGCGATGGTTTGCTGGACGGCCTTCAGCGTCGCGCCCACGGCCAGGCGGTCCTTCGGGTGCCAGGCGTAGCTGATTCCCGCGGAGATGTCGTGTGCCCCGAAGGTCCCTTCGGCCGGCGTCAGCGGCGTCTCCGGAATCGATTCGCCGAGGCCGCTGCGCCGCTCCAGGTCGTTCTGCAGGAAAAGCCCCGACGCGCTGATGCCGATCGCCCGCCGCTTGCTGAGAGGGTGCACGTAGGCGGCGTACTCGTAGCGGATGTCCTGGAAGGACTCGTCGTGCATCACGGTGAATTCATCCAAATCGAGCTGGCTCGCGCCCGCGGGGTTCCAGTAAAGCGCGGAGGCGTCGTCGGCCACGGCGCCGAAGGCCTCGCCCATGGCGGTCGCCCGGGCCCCCGCCCCGATCTTCAGGAACGTGGCCGAGGTCGTGCCGGCCTTGGAGTGGATCTTGGCGGCGTGGACGGAGAGGGCGTTCAGGGGCAGGACCAAAAGCATCCCGAGGATCATTCCGATGATTCCGGACCGATCCATTTTCCCCGTTCCTCTGTCGTTCCTGCTCGTCTGGCTCATTCTCTCCTCGTCATATCGTTCCGATCAATGGACGATCGCCAATTTCTTGGTCACTTCGGCGCGCGCGCCGGAGGCGGATTTGGCTTCTACGCGGTACACATAAACCCCGGAGGCGATGCGGCCCGCGTCCCACACGGTCTCGAGCACGTTGCCGCCGGTCCCCCGGTTCGTGAGGTGGGCGATCTTTTCGCCGGCCACGTTGTAGACCTCTATGGTGACGTCGGCGTCGTCGCCCAGATACGTCTTGAAGGTGACGGTTTGTCCCGTGGCCGGGTTCGGATAGGTGTAGACCTTGTCCTTCTCGAGTAACCCGCCGCCCGGCTGGAACAGCACGGCGCGGTAGACGGAGAAGTGGCTGACCTGCACGCCGATCTTCTGCGCGGTCTTGTCCACCGCGGAGTTGTTCACGATGCGCCACAGTTTTTCATCCGGATACCAGAGGTAGATCCTCAGGCGCTCCGGCGCGGCGTTGTTCAGGTCCGCCGTCCGATAGGGCAGGCGGATCGTCACCGGCTTCTTGAAGACGGTGTCCGAGCGCCCGGTCTTGAACTCCCAGGCTTCGGGCAGGCCGAGCAGCGGCTGCGGGAGCGCGACGGACATGGGCTCTCCGCCGGTCAGTTTGGTGATGGTGATGAAGTCGGACTGGGAGAACGTCCCGCTGGCGACCATCACTTCCGCGCCTTCCGGCGAAACGTAGACCATGTCCTGGTCGGTGCCGATCACGCGGTATTCCATCAAGCGATAGATGCCGGGCTTTGACACCACGAAGGTCACGGTCTTGGCCGCGGTGTCGACGGTCGATCCGCCCATCAGCGTCCAGGACGAACCGTCCCAGAAGAAGGGACGCAGGAACCCCGGATCGATGTTGGCAACCTCGGCGTCCGCGTAGGGGACGGTGAAGGTCGCGGCCGTGAGGAGCTTCGTTGCGTCCTGGTCGAAGGCGAACTCCCGCGCGATGGACGTGCCTTCGGCTCCGTCGGGAACGGGAGCGACGGGAATCGCCGGCTGAAAGATCGTCACGTAGTCGTTCTGGTTCAGGGCGCTCGCCGGGATGGTAAGCGTAGTCCCGTCGGAGGCGGTGAGCGTCCCGCCGAGCCCCGCGTTCACGAAGGAGCGCTTGAAGTTCGCCTGCGTGGCCAATTCGTATTCGAAGATCCGGTAGATGCCCGGCGCGGAGACGGACGCGGAAACCGTCTTCGCCGCGGCGTCCGGAGTCGAGGATTCCAGCGCCGTCCAGGCGGAGCCGTTCCAGAGGAAGATGCGGAGCGCGGTCTGCGTCATCCCTGAGACGTCGGCGTCCTCATAGGGGATCGTCAGCGTCGCCGGCTGGCTGAAGGACGCGCCCGCCGCGCGCAATAGGATTTCCCGCGCCTGCCCGGTGGCCACGGACGACGGCGGAATGTCGCCGTCCATGAGCGCGCCGGCGCGGAGCGTGACGACGCTGTTCATGTTCAGGCCCCCGGCCGCGATCGTCAGCGTCGTGCTGTCGGACGTCACGAGCGTTCCTCCCGAGGCGGCGGCGACGGACATCCGTTTGTATTTCGCGTCGAGCGAAACCGTGGCGTAGGCGGTGGAAAGCGGCGGCGATCCGCCCGATAACGAAACCGTCAGGCGAAGCGTGTAGGTGCTCGAGTCGAAGCCCATGGCGTTCCATGTGCCTAGGGTCGCGGCCGCCGGCACTTGCGACGTCTGGCCGCTCACGATGGAAGTCCAAGAGACGGGCGACGCGCCTTCGCCGTATTCCAGCGTGTAGTTCTGGAAGTTCGGGCTCGACACGATCCCGGAAACGTCCATGATCCCGCCGACGGTCTCGCCGTCCGTGGGCGATTGGATGGCCGCCACCTGCTGGGCCTGGTAGGCGCGGAATTTGCCGTCTATGGATCCCACGAAGACTTTTCCGTTGGCCGCCGCCGGGCTCGCCACGATGGGGCTCCCGAGGTCCACGGTCCCGAGGGGCGAGCCGGTCAGGGCGTTGAACATATAAAGTTTTCCGTCGCCGGAACCTATGTACAGGACGTCGTTGGCGACGGCCGGCGTGGAGGCGTATCCCAAATCCTGGGGCGTATCGCCGATGACCTGCGGCGCCCAGGCTTGGCTGCCGTCCGACGCGTTGCGGCAGAAGAGCTGCAGATCGACAGTGTCCGGCGCCGTCACTCCCGTCATGGCGACGTAAACTTTTCCGGCGGCCACGACCACCGACGACACTTCCGAGGCGGGCTGGCCGAAGGACTGCGCCGACAGGTCCACCAGGGCCACGGGGAAGCCGGCTTTCAGCGCGCCGGTTTGCGCGTTCCAGGCGTAAAGGTTGGGGTCGTCGCCGCCCGCGACGCCGTAGAAATAGCCCTGGCCGTCCCCGGCGAGGGAGGAGAATTCGACGCGGCCCGTGGTCTGATAGTTCCATTTCGGCGTTCCCGTCGCGGCGTCGTAGGCGACGATTTTCCCGTCGTTGGTGCCCGCGGCGATGACGCCGCCTTCCAGCGCGGGCGATGACTGGCTGTTCTGGTCGATGTCCCGCTGCCACGCCAGGACGCCGGTGGCGGCGTCGACGGCGATCAAATATTTTCCGGGAAATCCGGTCGTCCAATACACTTTGCCGCCGTAGACCACGGGTGAAGACATGTCCTTATAACCGGTGGAATAGGTCCACAGTGGGTCTTCGCCGTTGTTGAGGTCGAAGGCGTAGAGTTTCCCATCGACGGAGGGAACGTAGACCGTTTCGTCCGCGACCGCCGGGCTCGCGTCCACATAACCGTCGGTGTTGTACTGCCACAGCAGAGCGCCGGAGACCGCGTTGAAGGCCCAGACGCTGCCGTCGCGGGAACCGAACAGTACGATGTCGCCGACGACCACGGGTGACGAACGGATTTCCCCCTGAACGTCCTCGAAGGACCAGGCGGGCGTCAGCGGCGGATAGACTTGTTCGCGCGCGTAGCCGGTGCGGGCCGCGTCGCGCTTGAACATCGGCCAATCGCCGGCGCACAACGGCGCGGCGTAGGAAAGCGCAGTCAGCAGGAAAGCCAGCGTCCGTTTATGGTTTCGTTTCAGTTCCATAGCGTTCTCCTTACGGCGTCAAATCGATGGCGTGCATCCGCCCGTCGTCCGATCCCACGTACAGCGTCGACGGCGGAGGCGCGAACACGTTGGCGTCCCGGATCATGGGATCGCTGCGCAGCGCGGACCCCGCTTTGTAGGGCCACCGGACCGTGCCGCCGTTCTGCGTGCGGGCGGACCTGTCCACGGTGCTGATGGCGTAGAGGTTTCCGTCGTCGCACCCGAAGTAGGCGTAGGACCCGTCGCCCGCGTCGAAGATCACCGGCGTGGAGCGGATCGCCCCGCCCGCCTGGAACACCCACGCCTGCGCGCCGGTGTCGCCGTTCACCTTGTAGAGCCGCCCGTCGGCGGTCCCGAAATAGAGGAAAGGCGTGATGCCTTCGAAGTCAACGAAGATGGAAGTCGTTACGGAGCTGCCGGTCGGCACGGTGAAATCCGTCCAGGTCGGCGTGCTTGTCGACAGGTTGAAACGGTTGCGGTTGTATATCTTGTCCCCCGCCGCCATGAAGACGTAGTCCTTGTTCCTCGGCGGGCTCCCGTAACCGGAGAGGATGAAGGGATCGTTGTTGATCGGCTCGTTGTTGTCGGCGACGAAGGACGACAGCACGGTCCCGTCGTTCGTCTTGATCCGCCACAAGCCGCCGCCGTTGTCGCCGATCCAGGCGTTGTTCACGCCGGCGGTAAATTCATCCACCGCGATGCTTCCGGAAACGGAACCCAGGAGCGTCGGCGGACTGGCCCATAGGTCCGCGCCGTTGTCGTAGGCGAGCTTCCGGAGCTGGTTGCCGGTCGTCCCGACGTAGATGCTGATGTTGTTGGGAGAGAGCCACATGTACTGCGGCGATCCCACCGCGCCGATGGAGCGCGACCATCCGCCGTCCTGGGGCGCCACGGAACCGTGGGTCCCGAGGTCGCGGATTTTCTGCAGCACGCCGTTCTGGCTGACCGCATATATATAGGTTGCGGCCTCGTCGTTGACCGATGCCACGATCGGCACTCCCTGTATGGGAGCTCCGGCGTTGAAGGGCGTGCTCCAGCGCGCGGTGCCGTCCGGGTTCATGGCGTAGAGTTTGCCGTTGTTCGAACCGACGTAGAGGTTCGAGTTGGAGAAGTCGAACTGCGGCGACGACTTCACGGCGTTGTCGATCGATTCGGTGTCCAGCACCTGCGGCCAGGCTCCTCCGCTCGGCGGAGGCGGCGGCGCCGCGGCCGTGAATACCTGCGAGTTGAAGAGGACCGTCGCGGCCGGCGGCTGCGCCACGTCGGACACGGATTCGAGTATGACGCCGTCCGTGTCCGCGTCCATAAGTACCTGGAACGAGTTGGGCGTTTGTTGCGCCGCGTTCTCCTTCATGTTCGCCACAAGATAGAACACCGCGCTTTCGCCGGCGCCGATGCGGGCGGCGGCGCCGTTGGGGTCGGCGACCGTGAAGGACTGAACGCCGCCCGTCAGGCTGAGCTCCTCGTCCGTCACACTGACGAGCGTTGACGTGTCGAAGGTGGCGTCGTAAATCCCGCCCTGGCCCACGCTCGAGTCGCGCATGATGGCCAGGCTGTTGAAAAGATTCTGAGCTTGCAGGGTCGACAAGTTCGTTCCGCCGCCGTCCTTGAACTGGATGTCGAAACGTTGCGCTTTGATCGCGTTGGCGGACCCGGGGCTGGCGTTTTGGATCGTGATCCTCAGGAGAGGTTCCGGCACTCCGTTGCCCAGCACGTCGACCACGGAGCCGCTGGAAACCGTCAACACGTGAACGCTGGAATCGTATGCGAGGTTGGTGCGGATGGTCTGGGCCGCGCGGCCGGAGCCGGTATCGGTGTTGAGGATCATTCGGTAGACCGCGCCGTCCGCGAGGGAATGGCCGTCCAGGTCGGTCGCGACGTCTCCCGTCAGC
Organism: uncultured Elusimicrobia bacterium; assembly: GCA_964482515.1. Lineage (GTDB taxonomy): Bacteria > Elusimicrobiota > Elusimicrobia > FEN-1173 > FEN-1173 > CAYZXT01. The sequence continues at coordinate 23,721 of CAYZXT010000003.1, forward strand.
AGGACCGGCTGCGAAGCGACGGAAGCGAGGTCGGCGCCCAGGGCGTCGAGACGGTAAATATGCGGAGAGTTGTCATCGGCGGTCCCCCCGGTTTGGACGAACCAGACCGTGTCGACGCCGCCGCCGGAGGAATTTTGTCCCAGGGCGAACTGCAGCTTGAACCGCTTCGGCAGGACGGCCGCGTTCGACGGATAGCTCAGCGCGTTGGCCGCGGCCTGGGTCCCGGCGTTGTTCCGCGCGCCGAGGGTCGCGCCGGAAAGCGGGCTGAAGTCCGACGCGTCGTCGTCCGTATCGTTCCCGTCCAGCGTCCTTCCCAGCGTCTGCGGCGACACCAGCGCCCCGGCCGCCGCGTTGGCGAAGGAGGCGGATTGGCCCTGGGCGTTGTAGAGCGAATAGGTGTTCCCGTTTTGCCAGGCGATCCGGTCCAGGGTTTGGCCTGCGGCGTTTTCCAGGACCACGAAATCACCCTGCGAGTTCAGCCCTGAGACCGCGCCGAAGGCGTCGCCGTAGGATGTGCCGAGGGAGTCCCGGCTGGGCGATACGGCGGCCGAGAATCCCAGGGGCGGAAGAACGCGGTTTACCTTGAAGACGACGCCTTGTTTGGAGCGCAAGGAATGGTTGACGAGCGTGAGCGTGCTGGCCGAGGTATTGTAGAGTTCGATGAACTCCGAAGCGAGCGCGTTGTAGTCGACCTCGTTGATCTTGACCGGCGAGGTGCTCACGAAGTTGGCGGCGGAATCCGTCGGGGTGGGGTCGATCTCGAAGAGAGCGGAGCCTTCCTTGATCCGCGCGAAGGACGCGGTCCCGGAGAGCGCGGGCCATTGCACCACGTCCACCGTGCTGGGCACGGAGTCTTTCAGGATGACGTAATGCGCGGCGGAGCCGGCGACGTTCGCGGCCAGAGAGATTTTCAACGTTCCCATGGGCGGAAGGCTTTCGGCGACGCCGGTCCATATTTCGGTTTCGGTCCCCGGCGCGGCCAGCGTCCCGTCGTTATAGAAAAGCTTCCATCCGTTCAGGGCCAGCGGAGAACTTTTGCCGTTGTAAAGCTCGATCCAATCCGCGCCCGCGCCGCCCTGGGCGTAAACCTCGTTGATGAGGACCTCGTCCGTTCCCGGCAACCCGCTCGCCGCGTTCGAGATGCCGCTGAGGTTCCTCTGACTGTTGGGCGGCGACTGGACCTTGTCGAAGGTTTTCAGGGCGAAGTAGTAGGTCGTGCCGATGCTCAAATTCGTCAGGACGTGGGCTTCGCTTTGTCCCGCGCTTAGTGGCGCCCAGGTCTGGGGCCAGGCTTCCGACGCGTCGAAGTTTCCCGCCGTGACCGCGCTGATGGAAGAATATTTCAGGATGTACCCGCCGGTCGCGTTATTGCCCGTGGCGCCGTTGTCGCCGGGCGCGGTCCAGGTCAGGATCAACTGCCCTTTGAGGTTTCCGGGCAGCACCGCCAGGTTCGTCACGGCGGCGGGCGGCACCGTGTCTTTATAAACATAGAAGGAATCAACCCGGGTCGTCGTGGATCCGGCCGCGTCGAAGGTCCGCACGGAAACATAGTTGGCGCTCGCCCTGAGGACGGAGAAATCGACGCCCCAGTTCGCGGTGAAGGACGGTCCCAGCGCGCCGGCGATGGCCGTCCAGCCCAAAACGTTCCCCACTCCGCCCGGAAGACCGGCTGAATCCGAGACGGTGTATTGCGCGCCGTTCAGGTTCGATCCGCCCGCGTCCGCGAAATCGACGTCGTAAACGGCGCCGGGGTTTTCGTTGCGCCAGACGTCGTCCCCGGTCTGCGTGTTGGTGACGACCGGCGGATGGGTATCAACCTTGAGCGAGAACATGTCGTTGACGGTCTTCGCGTTGCCGGCGCTGTCCGTCACGCGGAGCGCGGCGTAGACCGTTTGGTTTTCCGGGATCGCGTTGAAGGTGCCGGCGATCAACGGCCAATTCGCCGAATAGCTGCCCGCGTTGATGCCGCTCACCTGGGTCGTCCAATCCTGGACCAGCGTTCCCGTCTGCCCGCTGCCCGTCGTCAGCTTGCTTTCGATCTTCGCGAGGAGCGAGCCGCCGGAGTCCACCACGTCCACGTCGTAAAGGCGTGAGCCGTCCTTCTGCCAGCCGACGTCGCCCAGGGCGGACGTGAGGAAGGAGGGCGCGACGGTGTCGTGTTGGTCGAGGGAAAGCGCGGCGCATTCATACGTCACGGCCGACGCCAGCGTGGCGTGGTAGGTTCCGCCCGCCCAAGCGGCCCCCGTCCAGTTCCGCGACGCCACGGCGCCGTTGGTGGAAATGGTCTTCAGGATCATCTTGTTCGTGTTGGGGTCCGGGACCAGTTCCAGCCAGCGCAGGTCGGAGTTGTTGCCCAGGCTGAAGTTGTCCGCGGTGGCGGCCGAGGGCGTCGGGCTCCAGCCGCCGCCAGAAGTCCATTGGATCCAGCGGAAGGTGGTGGCGGGGTTGGCGGAGACCACGCCGACGACGATCAGTTTGCCGGTGTCCTTCTCCCAAGCCAAATCGACGAGCCGCTGGGTGTTGGCGTCCATGCCGCCGTTCTCCGTCGGCAGCGCGCCCCAGGCGGAGCCGCTCCAGACGCTGGCGTTCCAGTCCGTGGAACTGTCCAGTGTGGTCATGCCCAGGCGGTTTGACGTCGGATCGGCGGCCATGCGCAGCCACTGGACCGTGCCGGCGACGTTGGGCCCGGCGGCCGTCGTGGTGACCCATGTGTTCGTCGTGGACGAGAAGATGTCGTAGTTGGTCGTCGTTCCCGTTCCATAAAGGGCAATGGCGCGGCCGGATTGGGTTTCCCACGCGGCGTCCATGGCGGGATAGTTGGCGGACGTGCCGGCGGTCGTCGCCACGCGTCCGCTGACGAAGCTTGAACCGTCCCAGACCGCGGCGTAGATGTCGTTGTTGGCGTCCTTGGCGAGCAGCATGATTCTGTTCGTGCCGGGTTGCGGGACGAGCCGGATCCAGCGCACGATCCCCGTCAGAGAGGTGAGGGTGAAATTGGTCGGCCCATCAACAAGGGCGTTGGCGGTGGAGGACCAGACGCGGTAGGTCACGCTCCCCGTCGTCCCGTTGTAGTAAACGACCAGGGCGCGACCGGAGGTTTGTTCAAAGCCGATGTCGAAGCCCTGGTAGGCCGCGGCGAGGGAGTTGCCCGACGTGTTGAAGACGCTCGCCCAGGAATCCGTCTCCCCGTCCCAGGACTGCACGTACAGGTTCCCGGCCGATGAAAGGTTGCCCATCAGCTTGCGGTTTTTCTGGATCGCGGCGGAGCGGAGCACGACCCAGTTGATCGTGGCCTGCGCGTTCTGCGCGGTCCGCTTGTTCCCCTCCCAGGCGGAGCCGGACCATGTGTCGTATTTCGGCGCGGCGCCGCTGGATTCGCCGAAGGCCACCATGCCCATGGCCGGGCCGGAAGGCGCCGCGGCCGCGGAGACCACGTTGGAAACGTCTCCCTGGTTCGCGTAGGGATAACCGTCGTCGTAAGCCTTCACGGCAAAATAATAGGAAGTGGACGCGGTCAGTCCGGCCACCAGCAAAGTTTCCGGAGATCCCTGGGCCGACGCGGTCAGCGTTTGCGCGAAGGTGCTCGCCTGGTTGAAGTTCCCGGCGTTGATCGCGAAGGTGGCGTACTTCACGACGTACCCGACGGCCGAGCCGACCAGACCGTCGTCGCCCACAGCGGTCCAGGAGAGGTTCACTTCGCCGGGGAAAGAACCGGTGACGGCGGCCAGGTCCGCGATGGCCGAGGGGGCCACGCGCCGCGCCGGAGAAGAATTCCCGCTGAGGTTGCTGAGGGCCCCCAGGTTGCCGGCCTTGTCGACGCCTTCAACGGCGAAGTAGTAGGTCGTCCCCTCCACGAGCCCCGTCACCGTTTGATTTTCCCCGGCGCCCTGCGCGGCCGGGACCCATGTCTGGCCGAAGGCGGCGGCATTGTCGAAGTCCGTCTGGTTGGCGAATTGCGTCGTGCTGAATTTCACCGCGTAGGCCGAGGCGCGCCCCGACGTCCCGTTGTCTCCGGGCGCGGTCCAGGAAAGATCCGCCGTGCCTCCGTTGGTTCCTAGCGAGGCCGCCAAGTTGGCGATCGCGTTGGGCGGTGTGGTGTCTTTCCAGACGAAGAAGACGTCCGTGAACGTGCTCGTCTGCAGAAGTTGGTCCGAAACGCGGACCGAGACGTAGTTCGTCCCGCTTCTCAACAAAGCGAAGTCCAGGGGCCAGTCCGTCGTGAAGCTCGCCTGGGCCGCGTGGGTGGAGATGGTGGTCCATCCGACGACGTCTCCGTTGCCGCCGGAGAGCCCCGCCGCGGACGCGACGGTGTAGGACGACGCGACGATCCCCGACCCGGCGTCAAGGAAGTCCACGTTGTATCCGCCGGGTTTGGCGGCGTTGCGCCACGTCATGTCTCCCCCGGCCTCGTTGTTGGTCATGGTGGGCGGCGTGGTGTCCTTCTTCACGTAAAAGACGTCGCCGGCGGAAACGGTATTTCCGGCCACGTCGGAAGAACGGACGGACACGTAGTTGGTCCCGCTGAGGAGGGTGTCGAAGTCCACGCTCCAATCGCTGTCGTAAAGGTTCGTTCCCGTGGAAACGAAGATGGCGGACCAATCCTTGACCAGCGTGCCCGTTTCTCCCGGCCCGCTCCAAACGCGGTAGTCCGCGGAGGCGAGCAGCGATTGGTCGTCCTGGAAATCGACGTTATAAGTGGCGCCAGCGGTTCCGCGCCAGGAGTCGTCGCCCAGCTGGTTGTTGGCGATCTGCGGAGCGATGGTGTCTTTGAAAAATTTGAAGGCGTCCGATTCGACCGTGGAGGTGTTTCCCGCCACGTCGAAGGCCCGGATGGAAACGTAGTTCGTCGGGCCCTGTAGCAGGGCATTCCAGACATTCGCGGAGAGGGCCCAATCTGCGGCATAGGAATCGGCGTTGATGTTCGCGGCGACGTCCGTCCAGTCGATGGCCAGGGTCCCGGTTTGGGCGGGGCCGGAGGTGATGCGCACCTGGAATTTCGACAGTTTGCTGCCGCCAGTGTCGCCAAAGTCCACGTTGTAGATCGCGCCAGGGATCGAGGTCCGCCAGGTCGTGTCGAAGTTCGCTGGCGCGTTGTTCGTCACCGTGGGCGGCGTGGTGTCCTTGAAGATTCTGAAGGCGTCTGCCAGCGTGACGGTGGTGCCGGCCATGTCCCAGGCGCGGACGGAAACGTAGTTGGTGCCGTTTTCCCGGAGCGGGTTAAAGTCGACGGTGAAGTTCGCCGCATATGCCGGCTGGTCCAGGGCCGGGCCCGCGATATCGGTCCAGGCCGAAACGTCGCCGTCCCCACCCGGCAGGCCGGAGGAAGAGGAAACGGCGTACTGGACGCGGTCCAGGTACGAAAGCGCGTCGGCGAAGTCCACGTCGTATCCGCCCGGTTTATTGCCGTTGCGCCACGCGGGATCGCCGCCCGCTTCGTTGTTCGTGATCGCGGGCGCGGCTGTGTCTTTCCGGACGTAGAAGGCGTTTTCCAGCGCCGGGAAGGAGTCGTTGGCCGCGTAATCGTAGACGCGGACGTGGACGTAGCTGGTGCCGTTCGGAAGAAGATCGAAGGCGGCGCCGGGCAGGGCCCATGGCGCCAGATAATCGTCCGCGTCCAAACCGGTCTGGACGGTGGTCCAATCCTGAACGGTCTGGCTGCAGGGCGCGCAGGGATCGGCGGTGATCCGGGTCTGGAAATGGGAAAGGCGGCTGTTGCCCGTGTCGTGGAAGTTGATGTTGTAGAGTCCGGTGTTGGCGCTGCGCCAAACATCGTCTCCCATCTGGTTGTCCGTCGGGGTGGAGGGCGGAGTGGTGTCCTTCAGGATATAAAACGCGTCGACGGCCTGGGCGCTGGAGCCCGCCACGTCGTAGGCCCGGACGGAAACATAGTTCGTGACGCCCTCCGTCAGCGCGGTAAAGTTGACGGTCCAGTCCGTCGCGTAGAGCGGCGTTCCGGTGGACGCGTGGATGTCCGTCCACGGGAGGACGTCGCCGACGCCACCTGGCAAGCCGGCGGCGCTGGACACCGTGTACTGGGCCGTGGCCAGTAGGGACAGTCCGTCCGCGAAATCAACGTCATAGGTGGTTCCCGAGAGATGGCGCCAGGTTGTGTCCCCCGCCTGGAGATCGCTGATGACGGGCGTCTGCGTGTCTTTGCGGATGATGAAGGTGTCCGTCGAGACGGTGATGGCGGCGGAGTTTGAAATGGACCGCACGCTGACCCAGTTGAAGGAAGACCGCAGGAGATTGAAGTCCACGGACCAGTCGTTGGTGTAACTCGCCTGGTTCAGGTTCGGCCCGGCGATGTCGGTCCATCCGATGACGTCACCCGTCCCGCCCGGCAGTCCCCCTGCGCCCGCGACGGTGTACTGCACGCGGTCCAGGCTCGCGCTGCCGTTGTCCTGGAAGTCCACGTCGTAAATCGCCCCGGGATCCGCGCGTCGCCATGTCGTGTCGCCCCCGGCCATGTTGTTGGTGATGCTGGGCGCGGCCGTGTCCTTGCGGACGAAGAATGCGTCGGTCGCCGTCGAACTAGAGCCGGCGTTATCGAAGGCCAGAATGGTGATGTAGTTGGTGACGCCGCCGCCCAGAAGCGCGTCGAAGACCACGGCCGGCAGCGGCCAATCCGCCGTATACGCGGCGGCGTTGATGTTCACCGCCACGTCCGTGTAATCGATCAGGAAAGGCCCGGCCCCCGCCGCGACGGTGGAGGCGCGCACCTGGAATTTGGAGAGGAGGCTTCCGCCCGCGTCCGCCAGGTCCACATCGTAAGCGGTCGTGTTGGCGCCGCGGATGGCCGAATCGCCGCCCAGCAGGCCCGCACCGACGGAAACCGTCGGCGCCGTCGTGTCCTTTCGGACGAAGAACGCGTCCACAAGATTCTGGGTGTTGCCCGCGTAGTCGATGGCGCGCGCCGAGACGTAGCGCTGGCCTTCCGTCATGGCGGCGAAATCGATCCCCCAATTCGTCGAGTAATAGGTGGTCGCGATGCCGAGGGCGATGTCTGTCCATCCGATCACGTCGCCCGTTCCGCCGGCAAGCCCCGTCGAGCCGGACACCGCGTATTGGACCCGGTCCAGTTTCGATCCGCCAAGGTCGAAGGCGTCGACGTCGTAAATCGCGCCGGGGTCCGTCCGCCTCCAGGCCGCATCGTCCAATTGGTTGTCAGACAGAGTGGGCCGCGTCACGTCCTTAAGCACGAAGAACACGTCAAAGACGGTGGTGCTGTGCCCGATGACGTCGACCGCCCGGACGGACACGAAGTTGCTTGCGCCTTCCTGCAGGGACGTGAAGTCCAGCTGCCAGTCCACGGTGAAGGACGGCTGGTTGTGGGGCGCCGCCGTGATCAGGGTCCAATTCTTCACGAGCGTTCCCGTTCCTCCCGTGGACGACCGCACCGAATATTCCAGCGTGTTGAGGGGTGAGCCGCCGCTGATGAAGTCGACGTCGTATAAGGTCCCCGGCGCGCTCCGCCAGTTGGAGTCCCCCGCCTGGTTGTCGATGACGGAGGGATCGGAGACGTCTTTTCGCACGTAGAAAGCGTCGGCCACGGTCGTGGAATGGCCCACTCTGTCGAAGGCGCGGACGGAAACGTAATTCGTCCCCTCCGTCAGCGCGCCGAAGTCCACGGACCAGTCCGTTATATAGGAAGCCGTTCCCGTGGAGGTGAAGATGTCTGTCCATCCCAGCACATCGCCGACGCCGCCGGATAGGCCGGTGGACGACGCGATCGTGTATTGCGCCGTGGTAAGGCCCGTGCCTAAGTCCTGGAAGTCGACGTTGAAGACGGCTCCCGGGTCGGCGGAATACCAAGTGTCGTCGCCGGACTGGTTGTCGGCCACCGTGGGCGTGGCGAGGTCGACCCAGAAGCCGCGCGTGGACGCGTAGGCGGAGAAATTTCCCGCCGCGTCGGCGGCCCGAGCGCGCCAATAATAAAATCCGGTGGACAGCCCGTTGATCACGGCGGCGGAGACGGACGGGGCGGAGCTGGCGGTCACCGGAGAGAAGCCGGCGGATGTCGACGCCTGCACCTGGTAATTCAAAACCCCGGAACGGAGGTCCGACGATTCGGACCAATCCAGCGCGACGGTGGATGTGCTCAGGAGCGCGCCGTCGGCCGGAGCTGTGAGCGTGATCGCGTCCGGCGGCGTCGTGTCCTTCCAAACAGTGAAGACGTCGTCGGCCGAGGCGCCGCGGTTCAGCTGGTTGAAGACGCGGACGGACACGTAGTTGGTGGCGGCTTCCGAGAGCGAGGAGAAATCTAAAGTCCAATCCGTCGCATAAGCGGCCACGCCCGCGCCGCTGTTGAAAATGGAGGTCCAGTCCTTCAGCATCGTCCCGGTTTGTCCCGGGCCCGTCCAGACCTTGTAGTCGGCGTTCTTCAGTCCGGGTCCCGCATCCTGGAAGTCCACGTTATAGGTGTCGCCCGCCGCGTTCCGGTAGGCGGTCGCATCGGCCTGCAGATCGATGATCTGCGGAAGCGAAGTCGATTTTTTGACATAGAACACGTCCGCCTGTGTGTTGCTCGATGGGACGAGGTCGAAGACGCGCACGGAGATATAGTTGGTGGCATCGTTGATCAGGGCGTCGAACACGCCGGAAGGCAGGGACCAATCCGCCGTGTAGAGCGAGGACCCGATTCCGGTGACGACGTCCGTCCAATCGGATGAGAAGGGCCCGCCGTTCCCCGGCATAGTGCTGGCGCGCACCTGGAACTTCGTGAGGTTCTGTCCGGAGAGCGCCTGGAAATCCACGTCGTAGGCGTCATCGTTCTGGTCCACCCAATCGTCCACGCCCGATTGGTTGTCGATGATGCCGGGCAGGCTCGCCTCTTTGATCACCCGGAAGACGTCGTTCTGCACCAGGCTGTTCCCGGCGAAGTCCGTCACGCGGACGGACACATAGGACGTGGAATGGTTGGGCAGGGCGTTGAAGTCGACCGGCCAATCGGCCAGGTAGGAGTCCGCGTTGATCGACTGCGCCACGACGGTATAGGGAAGGATTTCCCCGCCGCTCTGGTTCGGGTCCGTCCAGACGATGTACTCCAGCTTGTCCAGGCGCGAATTCCCCGTGTCGAAGAAATCGACGTCGTAGAGCGTGCCCGGTCCTGAGACCGGGAGGCTGTCGTCCGGCTGGTTGTTGTCCAGGAAGGTCGGCGTCGTGGTGTCCTTCCGCACGAAGAAAACGTCCGTCGACACGGCGACTTGTCCCAGCGCGTCGTAGCCCCGGACGGAAACATAGTTGGTCCCTTCGTTCAGCAGGGTGAAGTTCAACGTCCAATTCGACGCATAGGACGCCTGGTTCAGGGGCGGCGCGGTGATGTTCGTCCAGGGGACGAGCGAACCGGTTCCACCTGTCAGGCCGGTCGACGAATCAACGGTGTATTGGATTGTCGTCAGCAGCGAGAGAGAATCCTGGAAATCCACGTCATAAGCAGTCCCGCCGCCGTTCCGCCAAATGGCATCGCCGGTTTGGTTGTCGCTGATGACGGGCGCCGACGTGTCTTTCTTCACGAAGAACACGTCGGTGAGGGCGGTCGTGGATCCCGCCATGTTCCAGGCGCGGACGGAAACATAGTTAAACCCTGCCGCGAGATTGTCGAAGTCCACGGGCCACGGCGTTGAATAGGCGCCCATCTGGAGCGCGGGGCCGGCGATGTTCGTCCACGGAAGGGTTTGCGCGCCGCCTTGGCTCGTCTGGCTCCAGGCCGCGTATTGCAGCGTGTCGAGGCCGGAGAACGCGTCCGCGAAGGAGACGTTGTACGTCGTTCCAGCCGCGGCGCGCCAGGCGTTGTCTCCGGTTTGGTTGTCCGTGACCGTGGGGACGTTCACGTCCTTCAATACCTTGAAGGCGTCCGTGCTGACGGTTTGCGAACCGGCGACGTCGAAGACGCGGACGGAAATATAGTTCGTTCCAGACTGCAGCAGCGTGAACACGCCTGTCGGCAGCGTCCAGTCCGCCGTGTAGTTGCCGGTCGATATGTTGGTGAGGACGTCCGTCCAGTTCGGCGTGTAGGGCGGGAGGCCGGCGGGCGTGGAAGAAGCGCGCACCTGGAACTTCGAAAGCAGGCTTCCTCCAGTATCCGTGAAGTCCACATCGTAAATTCCGTTGTTCGTCCGGCGCCACGTCGAATCGCCCGAACCCATGTTGTTCACGAGCGCTGGTGGAGTCGTGTCCTTGAGGACGAAGAACACGTCGTCCAGGCTGTAGGCGTTGCCCGCGTTGTCGAAGGTCCGCGCGCTCACGTAGTTCTTCCCCTGTGCGAAGGCGTTGAACACGGACTGAGGCAGGGGCCAATCCGTCGAATAGAAAGTCGTGTTCATGTTCGTAAGCGCGTCCGTCCAGTCCGGCGAGAGAGCTCCGGCGCCGCCCGTGGACGTGCTGGCGCGAACTTGAACTTTTGAAATTTTTGATCCGCTGGACGGGCCGTCGTTGAAGTCGACGTTGTACAGCGCGCTGTTGGAACTGCGCCAGACCGTATCGTCTCCCGGAACGGGGTCGACGATCCCCGGCAGCGTCACGTCACGCTTGATATAAAAAGCGTCCGTGGCGGTGACGGTGGCGCCGGATATCTTCCATGTGCGGACGGAAACGTAGTTCGTTCCGCCTTCCTGCAAAGCCGAAAAGTTCACGGTCCAGTTCGATGTGTAGGAAGTGGCGTTCAGCGGCTGGGGCGCGATGTCCGTCCAGCTGATGACATCTCCCTCGCCGCCGGTCAGGCCGGGCGCGGAGGCGACGGAATATTGCGCCGCGATCAGGGGTTGGACGCCGTTGGAGAAGAAGTCCACGTCGTAGGCCGTGCCGCCCGATTCGCGCCAGGCGTCGTCGCCGGGCTGGTTGTCGACGATGGAGGCGGCGGCCGTGTCCTTCTTCACATAGAACGCGTCCGCCAGGACGGCGGAACTGCCGGCCAGGTCGAACGCGCGCACGGAAATGAAATTGGTGCCGTCGGTGAGCGCGTTGAAGTCCACGCTCCAATTGTTCGTGTAATAGGTGGCGCCGATGGAAAGCGCGATGGGCGTCCAACCCAAAACATCCCCCACGCCCCCGGCAAGGCCTGGCGCGGAGGCCGCCGTGTATTGGGCGTAATCGAGTTTGGACGCGCCGCCGTCAAAGAAGTCCACATTGAATATGGCGCCGGGGTCGCTGGAATAGAGATTGTCGTCCCCTGTCTGGTTGTTGACGATGTTTGGCGGCACCGTATCCTTCAGGACGTAGAAAACATCGGCCGCCGTGGTCGTGGCGCCGGCCACATCCAAGGCGCGCACGGATATGAAGTTGGTGGTCTGAGAGAGGAGCTGGGCGAAATCCAATGACCAATCCGTCGCGTAGATGTTCGCGTTGATGTTCGCGGCGATGTCCGTCCATCCGATCACGTCTCCCACGCCGCCCGCCAGTCCCGCGGCGCCGGCCACGGTGTACTGGGCTTTGGACAAGAAGCTTCCCCCCACGTCCTGGAAATCCACGTTGTAAAGCGTCCCTGCGCTGCGCCGCCAGTTGGAATCGCCCGATTGATTGTCAACGACGGACGGCGCGGAGGTGTCTTTCCTGACGATGAACGCGTCGCCGGCGGAGAGCGTGTTCCCCGCGTAATCCCGGGCCTGGATCGAAATGTAATTGGTCCCGTTCTGGAGCAGGGAGAAGTTCACCTGCCAGTCGGCCGAATAGCTGTTCGCTGCGATGTTCGGCGCGATGAGCCCGTTGGCGAAGCTCACGAGCTGGGAGCCGCTTTGACCCGGACCCGTCCAGGCGGAATAGCGGAGTTCCGACAGCCGCGACCCGCCGCTGTCCAGCAAGTCGACGTCGTACAGCGTGCCGGCGGCGCGGCGCCAAGCCAAGTCGCCCCCCGCCTCGTTGTTGGTCATCGTGGGCGCCGTGGTGTCTTTCAGGACGACGAAGGCGTCGGTGCTGACTCTGACGCCGCCGGCCAGGTCCGAGGCGCGGAGGGAGACATAGTTCGTCGCGTTTTCCGGGAGCGGGCCGAAGTTGACCGTCCAGTCGGCCGTAAAGGACGCCTGGTTAAGGCCCGGCCCGGCGATGCTGGTCCAGGCGACAAGGTCCCCTTGGCCGCCCGCCAGTCCGGACGAGGACGAAACCGTGTATTCAAACCGGTCCAGTAACGAACCGTTGTCCTGGGCGTCGACATCGTAGAGGGTACCGGCCGCGTTGCGGTAGTTCGTATCACCGCCGAGGAGCCCCGTCCCCACGGTGATCGTCGGCGCGGAAGTGTCCTGTTTCACGAAGAATACGTCTTTGGCGACCGTCGATGATCCGGCGACGTCGAAGACCTTGACCGAGATGAAGTTCGTTCCCGGCGCCAGCAGGCCGAAGTTCACGTTCCAGTCGGCCGTATAGGCCGAGGCGTCGATGCCGGCCGCGATGTCGGTCCAACCGAGGACATCGCCGTCCCCGCCGGGGAGGTCCGAGCTCGAGGCCACCGCGTACTGGGCGCGGCTCAGGCGGCTTCCCCCCGCGTCCTGGAAATCCACGTCGTACCCGCCCGGCTTTTGCGCGCTCCGCCAGTTCGGGTCCTGGCCCGCGGGTTCGTTGTCCAGCACCGTGGGCGCGACCGCGTCCTTGCGGATGAAGAACGCGTCGCTTTGCGTGACGCTGTTGCTGGAATAATCCACGGCCTGGACGGAGACGTAATTGGTGCCGTTCGAAAGTAACGCGAAATTCACAGGCCAATCGGCGGTGTAGGCGGATGCGTCGATGTTTCCGGCGATCAACCCGTTATTGAAGGAAACGAGCTGCGTGCCGCTTTGGCCGGTCGAAGTCCAGATGGAATAGCGGACTTCCTTCAATCTGGAACCGCCGACGTCGTTGAAGTCGACGTCGTAGACGGCCGCCGCATCGGCGTTCCGCCAGGTGGTGTCCCCGTTCAGGAGGCCGGCGCCGACCGCGATCGTCGGCGGGGCGGTGTCGATGACGACGGAGAACGTCGAGGTGAAGGCGGAAAAGTTGCCGGCGTTGTCACGGGCGCGGACGCGCCAGAAATAGGATTGCGAGGAGAGCGCCGTGCCCGTGGCCTGGGAGATGGAAACCGTCGATGAATAATTCGTGAAGGAGAATCCTGCGTCGGTCGAGACCTGTACAAGATAATCCTTCAATCCGGAAACGGCGTCGGCGCCGTCAGTCCAATCGAAGAACAACGTGGCGGTGTTACGTCGCGCGCCGTTCACCGGAGAAAGCAACGACGGCTCAGACGGCGGAGTGGTGTCTTTCTTGACGAAGAAGGCGTCGCTGAAAACGTCGGAGATATTACCGATCACGTCGTGGACACGCACGCCGATGTAATTCGTCCCTTCGCTCATGGCGTCGAAAACGCCCGTGGGCAGGGACCAGTTCGTTGTGTAAGAATCGGCCGGGTCCAATCCCGTGACCGCATCGGTCCAGTCCGGCTGGAAGGGCCCGGACCCGCCGGCGACCGTGCTGGCGCGCACCTGGAACTTGTCCAAATGGGAGCCACCGGTGTCGTACAGGTCCACATCATAGACCCCGTCGTTCGCCGACCGCCAAGCGGCATCGGCGCCGAACCCGGTGTTGTTGACGAGGGACGGCTTGAGGATGTCGTGACGGTCGAAATCGAAATCGAAGCATTGCCGGTTCACGTCGGCGGCGTTGGAGTTGATGAGCAGCGTCCCGCTGGCCCAATCGTTGGTGGCTTTTTGCCAGGTGATAGCACGTAGGTCGCGGCTGGAGGACAATCCGATCAGCACGATGTTGTCCGTGTTGGGATCGGAGACCATGTTAATCCAGTTGATTTGGTTCGTCCAAGTGGAGTTGGTGGTCTTCGGCGCGGACGTCAATGCCGAAGGGGTCCAAACGCCACCCTGCCAGTAGGCCCAGGAAATCTGGCGGCGGTTCGTGACGCCCGAATCGATGGCCGCGACGATGAGCTTGCCGGTGGTTTTTTCCCAGGCGAGATCGACCACGCGTCCGTTGGTGGCCGCTTGTATGGCCGTGTCATCGGTGGCGGCGGCGGACCAGTTGTTGCCGTCCCACACGTTGGCCGACCAATCGCTTCCGCTGTCCACGGAGGTGAACCCGATGCGGTCGGATGTTGGATCCGAGGCCAAACGAAGTTGGCGGGCGCCGCTGCCGCCGAGCGAGGGTCCCGCCGTGCCGCCGGACCATGCGGAACCGTTCCATATCTGGAATTCCGTGTTGGTCGCGATTCCATAGACCACCAAGGCGTCGCCGGAGTTGGCCTCCCATGCCACGTCGAAGCAGGCGATTGTGTTGATGGGAGCCGCGGTCGTCATCGTCGCCGCGTCGGCCCAGGCCGAGCCTGTCCAGCGGAGCGCGAAGATATCATTGTTCGTGTCGAGGGCGGCGACCATGACCTCATCGGTCCCGGATTTCGCGACGGCGCGCACCCAGCGGAAGGTCCCGGAGGACCCGGGCACCGCCGTGCTGGTTTCGATCGTCCAGGAGGATCCGTCCCATATTCGGTAGGAGAGCGTTCCGGCTCCGTTGGCGTAGATGACCATTCCCTGTCCGGACGACCGTTCGAAGGTGATGTCGAAGCCCTGGTAAGCGGAATTGGTGGCGCCGATGACCGCCGTGTTCCATTGGTTGGACCAGGTTTGGTTCAGGCCGTTGAAGCGTTGGACGGTCAGCGTTCCGTTGGAGGAGAGGACGCCCAGGATCTTCTCTTTCCGGTTGAGCGGATTGCTCTTCAGCACGTGCCAGCGTTGAGTGGCGGTGGCGGCGACGCCGGTCAGGGGAACGCCGAAGCCGGGAGGCACCCAGAAGTTGTAGGAAGGCGTCGTGCTGGTCCCGTCGCCGTAGGTGATCATTCCGTCGGCCGCGCCGAGGCTTCCGGCCGCCGCCGAAGGCGAATTCGACAGCCCGGATGTGTTGGGCACTTCATCCTGAACGCGGAGCGAGAAGTAATAGGAAGTGCCGTCCGCCAGTCCTGTGATCGCATGGCTTTCGGCTTCGCCGGCCGGTAGCGGCGACCACGTCTGTCCGTAAAGGGTGGCGTTGTCGAAGTCCGTCTGGTTCGCAATCGGCCCGGAGGTCCGGTACTTGAGGACGTAGGCGCCGGCGGTCCCGGTTTGGGCGTTGTCTCCCGACGCGGTCCAGGTCAACTGGATTTCACCCGGCAATCCTCCGGTATAGGCCGTCAAGTCGGACACGCTGGCGGGCGCCGTGGTGTCGGCTCCCGGCGTGGCGCTGTTTCCGCTCAGGTTGGAAAGGGTGGATCGGTTCCCGGCTTTGTCCAACGCTTCTAGGGCGATGAAATAGAGCGTGCCCGACGCGAGTCCCGTGATGACCTGGTTGTGCGTCAGGCCGGGGTCTAGGATTGTCCAGCTTTGATCGAAGGTCGCGGCGTTGTCGAAGTCGGTTTGGTTGCCGTACTGCACCGTGGCGTATTTCACTATATAGGAAGAGACTTCGCCGTTCCCGGCCCCGTCATCGCCTGGCGCCGTCCATGAAATGTTGATGCTCCCTTCGGATCCTGTCGCGGCGGAAAGGTTGGCGATGGCCGCGGGCGGCGTGGTGTCCACCCAGACGCGGAAAACGTCGGTTTCGGGATCGCTCGTATTTCCCGCCGTGTCCTGGGCCCGCACGCTGACGTAATTCGTCCCCGATCGCAGAAGGGAAAAATTAAGGCCCCACTCGGCGGCGTAATCGGCGTTGTTGATGGACGCCGCGATGTCCGTCCATCCGAGGATGTCGCCCGCGCCGCCCGGCAGTCCCGGCTGGGAATGCACGGTGTACTGGGCCGAGGAGAGGAGCGAATGGTTGTCCTGGAAATCCACGTCGTAGATCGGTCCCGGGTCGGCGCCGCGCCAGACGTCATCGCCCAACTGGTTGTCCGCGATCGTGGGCGGCGCCGTGTCCTTTTTTACGTAGAAGACGTCGACCGCCGCGGTCCCCGTGCTGCCGGCCACGTCGATGCCGCGGACGCTGACGTAGTTGTCGCCGGTCTGCATCAGACTGAAGGCGGCGCCCGGCAGAGACCAATCGGCCGCATAGGTCGCGGTTCGGGTGGCGAGAACGGTCGTCCAGTCCTGGATGGTGGCCCCGGTGAGGAGCGGGCCGGACATGATCTTCGTTTGGAAAGCCGCCACGCCGGAGACGGAATCCTGGAAATCGACGTCGTATGTTCCCGTGTTGGCGGCGCGCCAGGCGTTGTCGCCGGTTTGATGGTCAATGACCGTAGGTCCCACGGTGTCCTTCCGCGCGATGAAGACGTTATTCAGCGTCGTTGTCGTGCCCGCGACGTCCCAGAGCCGGACGCTGACATGGTTGTCCCCTTCCTGAAGTCCCCCGAAGTCGATGGACCAATCCGTCGCATAGGCGTCCGACCCGAGCGGCGCGGAGGCGATGGCCTGCCAATTCACGATGATGGCGCTGGACGGGCTCGTGCCGGAGCGGACGATGTACTGCATGGCGTCGATGCCGGAGCCGCCCAAGTCCGCGAAGTCCACGTTGTAGGTCGCGCCGCCGGCGCTGGCGTAGGTGGTGACGTCGTCCTGCAGGTCGTTGACCGTGGGCGGCACCGTGTCTTTGCGGACGTAGAACACGTCTTCCGTCGTGCGGCTGTTGCCGGCGGAATCGAAGCCGCGGACCGACACATAGTTGGTCCCGCCGGCCAGGAGCGAAAAGTCCACGGACCAATCCGCCGCGTAGCTGCCGGTGGAAAGCCCCGAGGCGATGTTCGTCCAGGGAACGACGGAGCCGACGCCGCCGCTCAAGCCGGCGGCCGAATCCACCGTGTATTGGATCGAGCTGATCAAGGAGTTCTCATCCAGGAAATCGACGTCGTAGGTCGCGCCGCCCGCGCTCCGCCAGACATCGTCTCCGGCCTGGTTGACGACGGCCAGCGGCCCGGACGTGTCCTTGAGGATGTAGAAGGCGTCGGCCAGGGTCGTCGTGTTCGCGGCGACGTCGTAGGACCGCACGGAAACGTAATTGACGCCTTCCGCGAGCGAGGCGAAATCCACGGGCCAGTCCGCCGTATAGGTGGCCGTCCCGGTGGAATTGAAGATGGCGGTCCAGGGCAGGACGTTCCCCACGCCGCCCGATAATCCTGTGGACGAACTCACGGTATATTGCGCCCCCGCGACGCCGGAGCCGCCGGGGTCGCGGAAGTCGACGTCGTAGGCGGTCCCGGCGGAATTGCGCCAGGTGTTGTCGCCGCTCTGGAAATTGTCGATGAGAGGTCCGGTCAGATCGAACACGGTGACGGATTCGGGCGGCGCGTTGGCGGAAGGCGGATCGGATTCATCCGTGTTGTTCGCGTTGTCGTAGGCCACGATCCGAAAGCCGTAGGAAGTCGGCGACCCGGCGGTGAAGGAGATCGGGCTCGACGTGAACGTCGTTCCCCACTGCGTCCAAGTGTAAGGCGCGGTCATTTGGGTTGTGTGGTAAAGTTTGACGAATTGGACGCCGGAGGGCCCCGCGTCGGACGCTACGTAGGGCACGTCGAAAGTGAGGGCCGGCGCGCCGGAGGGCGACTGCGCGGTCCCGGAAGGCGCTTGCGTGTCCTTCCTCACATAGAAGGCGTCGACGGTCACGGGTCCGGTGCTTCCCGCCATATCCACGGCCCGGACGCTGACGTAGTTGACGCTGGAAACCAGGGCGCCGAAATTCACGGACCAATCCGTGGCGTAGGAGTTGGCGTTGATGCCGGAGGCGATGGTCGTCCATCCCAGGACGTCTCCGGTCCCGCCCGGCAATCCCGCCTGGCTCGCGACGCTGTACTGGACTTTATCCAATTTCGAATTGCCCAAATCCTGGAAATCGACGTTGTACGTCGCTCCCGCGGCCTTGCGCCAGACGTCGTCTCCGGCCTGGTTATCGGTGACGGTCGGGGCCACGGTGTCCTTCAGCACGAAGAACGCGTCGACGGCGGTAGTGCTGGAGCCGGCGACGTCCGACACGCGGACCGTGACGTAATTGGTGACGCCGTCGCCGAGCAGCGCGCCGAACACGGGTTCCGGCAACGGCCAGTTCGCGCCGTAGGAACTGGCGCCGATTCCGGCCAAAACGGGCGTGTAGGGGACCAGGTCGGGACCAAGCCCGCCCGGAACGGTGGAAACCTTTACTTCGAAGGATTCCAGCAGGCTGACCGCTTCGGAGAAATCAATATCATAGGCGCCGTCATTGACCGAACGGAATTTTCCATCGCCGGATTGGTTGTCGGCGATGCTCGGCGCGAGCGTGTCCTTCAGGATATAGAAGGCGTCCGGAAGCGTGGCGGTCGCGCCGGAAACGTCCCAGACGCGCACGGAGACGAAGTTCTGTCCCTGAGGCAGGGCCGAGAAATTTACCGTCCAGTCCGCGTTATAAACGTTGGAAGAAATGGCCGCGGCGATGTTGGTCCAGCCGATGGTTTCTCCCTCTCCGCCAACGAGCCCGGCCGCGCCGTCCACGGTGTATTGGGCCGTATCCAGGCGGGACCCGCCCGTGTCCTGGAAATCCACATCGTAGGCGATGGAGGCGTTCCGCCAGGCGTTGTCCCCCACCACGTGGTTTTGGATGGAGGGCTGCGAGACATCCTTGAGCACGAAGAATATGTTTTGCCCGGTGGTCACGTGGTTCAGTTGGTCATAGGCGCGGACCGATACGTAGTTCGTGACGCCTTCAAGCAGGTTGGAATAATCGATGGACCAATCGGCGGCGTATCCCGCGGATGATATTTCCACGGCGATGTCCTTCCAACCGATGACGTCGCCGACTCCCCCCGGGATATCCGTGGTCGAGGATACCGTATATTGCGCGGTCGTGAGGCCGGAAGCCAGGTCGCGGAAGTCCACGTCATAGAGCGCGCCGGCCGTCCGACGCCAGGTGAAGTCACCGGGTTGATTGTCGTCGATGAGCGGGAACGATGTGTCTTTCCTGACGGTGAACGCGTCAGCCAGAGTCGTGGTGTTTCCGGCCACGTCGAAGGCGCGCACGGAGACGTATTGGACGCCCTCGGGAAGCGTGTTGAAATCGATGGACCAGTTGGAGGCATAGGACGCCGCTCCGTTCAGGCCGGAGGCGATGTTCGTCCAGCCGATGACGCCTCCTTCGCCGTTCGGCAGTCCGCTCGAACCATCCACGGAATATTGGACGGCCGTGAGTCCGCCCTCGGCGTCCTGGAAATCCACGTCATAAACGGCCCCGGGGTCCGCGTCGCGCCATACGTCGTCCGCCTGGTTGTCTGTCAGCACGGGCGGCGAAGTGTCTTTCTTCACATAAAAGGAGTCTGCGAGGACGGCGGATGATCCTGCCACGTCGAAGACCCTCACCGTCACGTAGTTCGTCGCGCCGTTGAGCATGGCGTTGAAGACGCCCGCCGGCAGGGACCAGTCGGCGGTGTACGTGTTGGCGTTGATGTTGGATACTACCGTCGTGTATGAATTGAGGAAGGGTCCGACGCCGCCCGGCAGGGTCGATACGCGGACGTCGAAGCGTGACAGGCGGCTGCCGCCGGCGTCAAGGAAGTCCACATTGTAAATCCCGTCGTTGGTTTTCCGCCAGGCCGCATCGCCCGCTTGGTTGTCCGTGACGCTCGGCGGCGAGACGTCCTTCAGGATTTGGAACACGTCGGTCGACACCGCGACCTTCCCCACCGCGTCGAAGGCCCGCACGCTGACGTAGTTGGTGGCGCTTTCCTGGAGTGCGGTAAAGTCAACGGACCAGTTGGACGTATAATCGTTCGCGCCTGAGAGGCCGGAGGCGATGTCCGTCCACGCCTTCAGGTCGCCGACGCCGCCGGGCAGGTTCGCGGAGGACGAGATGGAATATTGGACGGTGGTCAGTCCGGAAGCCAGGTCGTGGAAATCCACGTCGTAAGTCGTGCCACCGCTCCGCCTCCAGCTGAAGTCGCCTCCCTGATTGTCCGTAAAGGAAGGCGTCGACGTGTCCTTGCGAACGAAGAAAACGTCGGTCGCGGTGGAGGAGGAGCCGCCGTTGTCGAACACTTTAACGGATATGTAGCTGGTCCCTTCCGGCAACAGGTCCCAGGTTCCTGACAACAGCGCCCAGTCGGCGGTATATTCATCCGCGTTGATGTTCGTGACGACATCGGTCCAGTCCTGGACGATGTTTTGCTGGTTCGGCAGGAGCGCCGCGCGCGTCTGGAAGCGGTCCAGGGCCGCGTTGATGGAGTTGGAGGCGAAGTCCACATCGTAAAGTGTTCCCGCGGCGCTTCGCCACGCGTCGTCGCCCATCTGGTTGTCGATGACGATCGGCGGCCCAGTGCCTCTCAGAACATAGAAGGCGTCGTCCTGAGCGGTGATGCTTCCGGCCCCGTCGATGGCCCGTACCGACACAAAGTTCTGTCCGAGCCGCATGGCCCCGAAGTTTACACCCCAGTTGTCGCTATAGGCGTCGGTGTTGACCGTGGCGATGTCCGTCCAATCCTTCACCAGGGTCCCGGTTTGTCCGGGGTCCGTGTATACGCTGTATTGGATGCTCGCCAGCGAGGAGCCGCCCGCGTCCGCGAAATCCACGTTAAAGATCGCGCCGGGGTTCGAGTAGTAGGTCGTGTCGTCTCCCAGCTGGTTGTCCGTGACGACCGGCGGCGTGGTGTCCTTGAGAATGACGAAAGCGTCGTTGAGGGAGCTGGCGTTCCCCGCGTTGTCCGTGGCCCGCACGGAGACGTAGACCGTGGTTCCCTGGGGGATCGAGGCGAAGTGTCCTGAGGATATGGCCCAGTCCGTCGAATAGGAAACAGTTCCCGTTGAGGAATGGATGGAGGTGTAGGGCGCTATCTGAGTTCCGGTCTGTCCCGCCCCGGTGAAGAGCGCGTAGTCCACCGTGGACAAAAGCGAGGTCGCGTCCTGGAAATCCACATCGTAAAGCGTGCCTGAGCTGTTCCGCCAGTTGAAGTCGCCCGCTTGATTGTCCTCGATGGCCGGGATGACGTTGTCTTTCCTCACGTGGAAAACATCCAACGCCGTCGTGGTGGCCCCGGCGACGTTGAAAGCGCGGACGGAGACATAGTTGGTTCCCTGGGAAAGAGAATTGAAGATCACGCTCCAGTCCGCGTCGTAGGACGGCGTCCCTGCGGAGGTGAAGATGTCGGTCCAGGGGATCTGATCGCCCACGCCTGCCGGCAATCCCGCGGCGCTGTGGACGGTGTATTGCGCGCCGGTGAGAAGGGAGACAGCGTCCTGGAAATCCACATCGTACGTCGTGCCGCCGAAGCGCCTCCAGGTGTCGTCGCCCGCCTGATTGTCGATGACTTGCGGCGCGGATGTGTCGATCATGATGTAAAAGGCGTCAACCGATACGGAACTCGCGTTGCCCGCATTGTCCAGGGCGCGGATTGAAATGTAGTTTTTCCCCGGCTGCATGGCATCGAACACTTCGTTCGGCAGGGCCCAATCCAACGTGTAGTCCGCAGCATTGATGTCCGCGACGACATCGGACCAATCGGGAGAGAACGGACCGCCTCCCCCCGCGACCGTGCTGGCCCGGACCTGGAAACCTGCGAGCAGGCTTCCGGTGGCGGCGTCATGGAAATCAACGTCATAGGTCCCTGAGTTGGACGTCCGCCAGGTGTCGTCGCCGGATTGCTGATCGGAAACCGTCGGAACCGTTGTGTCCTTCTTCACGTAGAAAACGTCTTCCAGGGTTGCGATTCGGGCCGACCGGTCGTACACGCGGACCGAGACGTAGCTGAAGCCTTCCGGCAACGAGCCGAAGGGAAGGGCCCAATCAGCGGCATAAGAGGTTTGGTTGAGGCCGGGTCCGATGAAGGTCGTCCAGTCGACCGCGGTCGTTCCCTGTCCCAGGGGCGCCGTGGTGACCCTGTACTGCGCACGGTCGATCCTGGACTCGAGGTCGTAGAAATCCACGTCATAAACGGTTCCTGGATCGGCGCCGCGCCAAACGTCGTCCCCCAGCTGGTTGTTCGTGATGCCCGGATTGGTGACATCTTTGTTGGCGTAAAAGACGTCGTTGAGCGTGGTGGTGTTTCCGGCGACGTCCCAAACGCGCACGGAAATGTAGTTCGTGGTCTCCCCTTCCGCCAGGGAAGAGAAATCAATTTGCCAATCGGAGGCGAAGGAAGGCAGGTTCAAGTTCGTGAATATCGGGGTCCAATCTTTCCGAACGATGCCCGCCTGTCCGGGAGCGCTCGTCACCTTGTACTCGGCCGTGTCAAGCACCGAACCGCCGGTCTCCGCGAAGTCGACGTCATAAGTCTGGCCGGGACCGGTCTGGAAGGGATCAAGCCCCGCCTGGTTATCCGTGATCGTCGGCCCGACGGTGTCGATAACGACGATGAAAGCGGAAGAATAACCGCCCGCGTTCCCGGCGACGTCAACCGTTTGAACGCGCCAGTAATAGGTGGCGCTGGGCAGGTCGGAGAGCGGCGACGCCTGGGAAATCGCCGGTGACGAACTGTAGGCGATGACGCCGAAGCCCGGAGTCGTCGACACCTGCAGGTCGTACCGCAGCAGGCCCGATTGGGCATCCGCCACGTCGGACCAATCGAAAGCGGGGCGCTGGTTTTTGGTCACGCTTCCGTCCGCCGGAGAAGTTAAGGACGGTAACGCGGGCGCGGCCGTGTCTTTGCGGACGATGAACACGTCCGTGGCCGTCAAACTCACGTTGCCGACGTTATCGTAGGCGCGGACGGAAATATAGTTGACGGCGTAGGAAACCAGGTCGTTGAAGAACCCCGCGGGAAGGGCCCAGGGTGTGGTGTAGGATCCGGTGTTGATTCCCGTGGCCACGTCCGCGAAGGCGATCAAGTCGGGGCCCGCGCCGCCGGAGACCGTGGAGGCTTTCACCTGGAACCGGGACAGAAGGCTTCCTCCCGCGTCGTTGAAGTCCACATCATAGACCGCCCCGGGATCGGAGGTGCGCCACGCCGCGTCGTCACCGGGGACCGGGTCGGTCACTGTGGGGCTGGTCAGATCGATCACGAAGGAACGCGTGGCGGAATTGGCGGAGAAGTTGCCCGCGTTGTCCCGGGTCCGCACGCGCCAGAAATATTGGTTTTGGGCGAGGCCCAACGCCTGCGCCTGGGATGCCACGGGACTGGAGGTGACGGTGATTGTTGTGAATCCGGTGGTGGTGGCGATTTCCAAAATATAGCTCGTGACGCCCGATGTCAGGTCGGAGGAGCCCGGCCAGTCGAAGGAAACAATCCCTCCGTTGGACTGGAACCCGTCAGGCGGGGACGAAAGAATCGGGACGGTCGGCGGCGTCGTGTCTTTGCGGACGTAGAACACGTCCGCCGAAACTCCGGACGCGTTGCCCGCGTTGTCCGCGGCCTGCACGGAGATGTAGTTCGTTCCATCGCGGAGAAGAGAGAAGTTCACTCCCCATGGCGACGCAAAATCCGTCACGTTCGCCGGAGCGAGGGTGATGGTCGTGAAGGCGATGAGTGGCGT
Source organism: uncultured Elusimicrobia bacterium (assembly GCA_964482515.1). Taxonomy (GTDB): domain Bacteria; phylum Elusimicrobiota; class Elusimicrobia; order FEN-1173; family FEN-1173; genus CAYZXT01. Next base: position 47,072 of record CAYZXT010000003.1, read on the forward strand.
CCCGCCTTGGGCGGCCGCGGTGTGAACTATGTATTGGATCGTGTTCAAACGGCTTCCGCCCACGTCATTGAAATTAACTTGGAAGACCGCGCCGGGGTCGGAATTACGCCAGGTGTCGTCCCCCGCTTGCTGGTCGTTCACGGTCGGGCTTGTCAGGTCCACGCGGAAGGAACGCGTCGACGAATCGGCGGAGAAGTTGCCGGCGTTGTCCATGGCGCGGACCCGCCAGAAGTAATAGTTCTGGGCCAGTCCCGTCGCCGTGGCTTGGGAGGCGAACGGACTGGATGAAAATGTGATGGTGGTAAAAGCGGAGGTCGTGGCGATTTCCATCACATAGCTCGTGACGCCGGACGTGAGGTCGGTCGAATCCGGCCAATCGAAGGAAACCGTGCTGGTATTGAAGGGCGCCGAATCCACCGGGACGGAGAGGTTGGGCACGCTGGGCGGCGTCGTGTCCTTGCGGACATAGAACACGTCCGCCGAAACGCCGGAGGCGTTGCCCGCGTTGTCCGTCGCTTGGACGGATATATAGTTGGTGCCCTCCCGCAGCAGGGAGAAGTTGATGCCCCAGTTGGCCGTGTAATCGGAAAGGTTGGCCGGGGCCAACGTGATGGTCGTGAAGGCGATGAGTTGCGTCCCGCCTTGGGCGGCCGAGGTGTGAGCTTTGTATTGGATCGTGTTCAGAAGGCTGCCGCCGATATCGTGGAAGTCCACGTTATAGACGGCGCCGGGGTCCGCGTTCCGCCAGACGGCGTCGTCGGCCTGCTGGTCGTCCACCGTGGGACTGGTCACGTCGACCCGGAAGGCGCGGGTGGAGGAAAACACGCTGAGGTTCCCGGCGTTGTCCTGGGTGCGGACGCGCCAGAAATAATAATTCTGCGCAAGGCCCAACGCGACGGCCTGGGAAGCGACGGGGCTGGACGTGTAGGAGATCGTGGTGAACTGGGCCGTGGTCGCCAGCTGAACGATGTAGTTGGAAATTCCCGATCCGCCGCTGTCGGAGGCGTCCTCGAAATTCAAGGACACGGTGGTGACGTTCATGCTGCTTTTGTCCACCGGCGTGATCGCGGCCATGGCCGGCGCCGTGGGCGACGAAAGGTCAATCCCCACGTCGGAGACCGTCTCCCCGTTTCCGCCGAAGGAAACCCAGTTGCTGATGCCGCCTGTGCCGACGACACGGACGCGCCAGTGGTAGCTCGTGCCCGACAAGAGAGTCCCGGACGTGAATTGGATGTTCAGCGGTGTTCCTGAATAGGCGTTACGGTTGAGAGATTTGTCCCGGTGAACGCTGTGGCTACCGGTTTCAGTTCCATCACCGCGGTGAGCGTGTCTGTCGGCATGGGTGACGCCATGGTGAGCTTGAACGTCACCGTGCTTTCGTTGGTCCAAGCGCCCGTGCTGATCCCAGTGGCGCCGTCGGATTTGAATTGGCCCAGGCCGAAAGGATCCTCGGGCGGCGGCGTGTAAGTGTACATGACGCGGGCGTTTCCGGAAAAGACCACGTTGCTCGCGGTAGTGAGATTATGGTTTCCGGTGTAGGACGCCGCGTTCGCGGTCGTTATCTGTCCGGCGTTCAGATAGAGGACGTTCGCCGCGAAGGTTTCAACCGGGTGTCGATGCTGCACGGTCTGCGCGCTCGTTCCACCGATCGACAGGATGGTGCTCTCGTTGGCGGTCGGCGCCCCGTTGACCAATCGGTCGTGGAGATAGGCATTGCGCAATGCTTTTGTGCCGACCGGCGATGCCGGATCGGGGAAATAAAGGGTGAAGTTGCCCGTTTGGTTCCCCGTGGACTGGGCGCTCGACTGCATGGCGAAGGCCGAATAGTTTTCCGAATAGGCGCTTTCATCGGTGTAATTGTAGGTGACGATCAGTTCGACGCCCTGTCCGCCCAGGTTCGCCAGGTCCTGCACAGTCAAAGATACGGTGGAACCGTTGACCCAGTTCGCGGCCCTTTCCGTCATATCGTGTAATACCGTGAACCCGGAAATCTGCGCGGCCTGGGTCTCGATGGCGTAGGAGCGGCTGGTGGCGGCCACGGCATTGACCGAGGAGACGACGACCATGTTGGTGATGGTCGTGGAGTTATAGGAGGCATGGATGGGAGCGTAAATCCGCTTGATCGTGACGCCGCTTTCGGCCAGGTGCAACGGCGTTTGGAAGACGCCATTGGTTCCGGTGGACTGTCCCATGCCCAGGCGGACCGTTTTCGTCTTTGTTGCCGAGGCGTTGGAATACTCGTAGGTGATGACGCATTCCGCGGACAGGAAGTTCGTCGTCATGTTGCTTCCTGTGATGATGTTCAGGGTTTGGTTGGAGTTGACGGCGAAGCCGGCCACGGACGTTTGCACAGGAGTCAAATAGCGGAAATCGAACGTATTGATTAAGGCGCCTTCCGCCGTCATGGCCGATTGCAGCGTGTTGGCTCCGATGCGGCAGGCAACGGTCCCGTCCGTGGTTGCCCCGCCGGATTGCCGATATCCGCGGATCTCGAACCATTGGTGTTTCACGGTGACGCCGCTGTCCGCGATTTCCGCATTGTAGGTGAAGCCGATGGTGGCGGGCGAAAGCTTTGCCAGCGAGCTGGCCACATTCGCCGAATAGTAAACCGGGAAGCGGACGGTTTTGACTTGGGTGGCCGACGTGTCATCGTACTCATAGGTGACATAGAGTTTCAATGTGTGCATGTTCGTGGTTGGTCCCGTGACGGTGACGGAGGCAGCGTAGGATTGGTTGTTCCAAGTCGTCAATTGGGACGTGACGTTCGCGACGGCCGCGATCTTAAATTGTTCGCCGCTGCGTGTTATGTAGGTCCCGGCGGCATCGTAAACGATGGTGCTGGCCGTGGTCCCGGTGTTGAATCGAATCACCAAGTTGGTCATGTTCGTGTTTGACGTTGCCAAGCCTTCAAATTCCAAGTAAGCGTTGCGGATGACGACGCCGGTTTCGGGAAGGTTGATGGTGGGGTCAGTGGGGTTCCAGGCGCTTCCTGAATTGATGACGGTGGCGCTGTAATATCCGCCGAAGTTGAATTCGACGGTCTTGATGCGCGTGGCCGCGTGCGCGTCAAGAGCGAATAATACGACCGCCGCGGCGAACCCCACGAACGACAAAAACCGCCGGGCCGTTTTGCGTCCGGTGGTTCTCCGCGCCGCAGCGCGATTGGGTCTCAGGAAGTTCAAAGGAGATCCTTCATTCGCCTCCCGGCCCGCTCAGCTCGCCTTATTCGTCGCTTCGACGGAGTCCATCACTTCGTCCAGGGTCAGACCCGCGAGCATGCGGTTCACCCGGTTCCTGAGGCTGTCGTAGAGTTTCAGCGACATGGCTTCGCCCGGGCTCTTGGGCGCGCCGTTGAAAGTGAGCGCCTCCATGATTTCCCAGGCGTTGATCGATTCCAGGGATTTCGCCAGCTTGAATCCCCTCCCCCGCGACGACGTCACCAGGTTCGCGTGCACAAGGCTTTGCAGCACCTTGTTGCAGTACGACGCCGGCAATTGCTGTTCCTGCGCGATGTGCCGCGTGTCGAGCCAGCCCTCGTTCCGGTGCCGCGAGAGGTACTGGAGACAGGCGAGGCCGTACGCCACCGTTCGATTGAATTTCATCGTAACGCCTCCTCAATGCATTGCGTTGTTTCGAGTCGATTAATTGTTTTTTTAGACGGAGAAATCTTCGCGGAACGGAGGCGTTTCATCCGTTGGGTTGGATGAATTCCATCCGATGCGAAGGCAAATAAAAAACCCGGACTGCCGGGTACGTAATAAGAGTATCCCCGGATCGGGTTGTTTTCAAGGAAGAAATGAAGTGATTTTAGTCGGTGGGATATGGCTAAACGTATCAATATGACGGGTAGTTTACAATGGAAAAAGCGATCAGGATTCGATGTCCCGGGCCACGTCCTGGACGAGAGCCTCGTCGATCTGGGCGGTCCCTTTCCCGAATCCGTCCATGAGGGCTAGGTCGCAAATATGGTTGATTCGGCGCGGTATTCCCCCTGAATACTCGGTGACGAGCCGGAGGGCGCCCGGTGTGAAGACCGGCTGTTCCCGCCCGGCCACCCGGAGGCGGTGGAGGACGTATTCCTCGGCTTCCTGGGGTTTGAGATGGTCGAGATAGTAGCTGACGGCGATTCGCTGCTGAAGTTGCTTGATCTGCTCGATCTTTTCCTTCAATTCAGGCTGGCCGATGAACAAAAGCGTCAGAAGGAAGGCATTGTGTTTTTGGAAATTGAGGAGGAGCCGGAGCTCCTCGAAAATGACGCGCTCCTCGATGACGTGCGCCTCGTCGATGATGACCACCGTGTTCTTTCCGTCGTTGGCGTTCCGGTTGAGAAGGTCTCCCAGCGTGTGCAGCAGCGCGGTCTTGTCCTTGGGCGCGTCCTTGATGCCCAGCTGGTAGACGATTTCCTGCAGCAGTTCGATGTTGGTGAGCATGGGGTTGAAGATGTAGGCGGTGCGGTAGCGTCCACCCCCCTGGCTGAGCTCTTCCTTGAGGGCTTCGGCGATCAGCGTCTTCCCGCATCCGTAAACGCCGGAAAGCATGGCCGCGCCCTTCTTTTCCCGCACGGCGTACAACAGCCGGTTCAGCGCTTCTTCGTGGGCCGCGGAATGATAAAGGAACCGGGGGTCGGCGGTGTTCTCGAAAGGTTTTTCGATCAGGTTCCAATGTTCGAGGTACATAGGCTAAGGTTAAATCATTCCCGTCGTCGGCGCAAGGAGTTCAATAGTGGCCCAGCGTTCCGTCGGCGCGGGACCGGCGGAGCGCCAGCGAGAACGCCAGCACGCCCAATGGCCAGAGGACGGCGATGAAGATCGCGAGCGCCCCCATTTGCGGCGAAACGTCTTTCCATCCCGCTCCCGACAGCAGCGTTTTCCGCAGACCTTCCAGCGCGTGGGTCATGGGAATGATTTGGGATATTTTTTTCAGGCCTTCGGGCAGCATGGCGACGGGGAAGAGCACGCCGCCCAGGAGCTCGCTGGCCGTGGCGACGAACCAGGTCACGGGGTTGCCGCGCTTGAACCGCATGATGAAGGCGGCCGAAAGCACGCCGAGCCCCATCATGGCGAAGATGGTCAGGGCCAACACCGCCAGCGCCGGCCCGACCTGGGCGTTCGGCAGGTTGAGGCCGTAGACCATGACGCCGACCGCCAGATACAAACCGACCTGCAGCGTGGCGTAGAAGAAATCCCAGAGCGCGGAGCCGAGCAGGAACTCCCCGATGGAGACCGGCGTCAGCATGAGGGGTTCGAGCGTGTTGAGATATTGCTCCTGCCGGATGGATTGGGAGAAGGCGTTCAATCCCACCTGCTGGTAGTTGGCGAAGGCGATGCCGATGAGGACGAAGGAAAAATAATCGCCGCCGTAGGGCTTGAGGGACGGGACGGCCGCGCCGCCGAAGATCTTCGAGACGAAATAAAAAGTGGTGGCGTCGAAGAAGACGCTGAAGAGCTCGAAGATGAACCCGAATTTATAGGACGTGTGGATGTTCATGTCCCGGTGGAAGAAACCCCAGAGCGTCCGGATCAGCACGGGAGGGCGTCCTTGGTCAGGTTCTGGAAAAATTCCTCGACGGCAAATCCGGGGTTCATCGCTTTATGCCGCTCCAGGGACCCGTCGAAGCGCACCTGGCCCGCAGCGATGACGATCCATCGGTCGGAAAGTTTCTGGGCGTCGTCCAGCTGGTGCGTGGAGATGAGGAGGGTCTTCTTTCGCTTTTTTCCCCATTCGTTCAGCATCAGCTCCCGAAGGTTGATGTAGGAGATGGGATCGAGGTTCTGGTTCGGTTCGTCCAAAAGCAGCACGGGCGGATCGTGCACCACGGCGCGGGCGATCAGCACCCTCTGTTTTTGGCCGTTCGACAGCTCGCGGAAGGGCCTGTTGAGGATATCGGACAGCTGCAACTGGCGCGCGAGCTCGTCCAGCCGTTCCTTCCTCTGCGCGTGCCGTAACCCGTGAAGCCGGGCGTAGAAGGTCAGGTTTTCGCGCGCGGTCAACCGTCCGTAAAAGGAATGGCCTTCGGTCGAAGCAAAACCCAGCAGTTCCTTGGCGCGTGAAGGATGGCGGTGGGCGTCGATGTCGCCGAGCATGACCTGGCCGCTGTCGGGCGAAAGAAGCGTCGAAATGGTTTTGAGCAAAGTGGTTTTTCCCGATCCATTGGGCCCCAGGAGGCACACGATCTCGCCTTCGGGGATCACGAACGAAACGTCGCGCAGAACCTGTTTGGGCGCGGTGGAGGACGGGAAGCCTTTGAAGACGTTCTTGACGATCAGAGACGGCATGGACTCAATTCCTCAACGAATGATGAGATGTTTAACGCGGCGGCCCGCGGAAAAAATAAAACGGCAGATCAAACCGAACAGCAACCCGGGCGCGCCCTGGGGAACGGCGCCGACGAGGCGTCCGCGGATGTTTTTCCCGTCGACCCAATGGAACGGCATCGTGGCGGCGTCGTCCGCGATCCACCATCCCCCGTTGGCGCGGTGATAAAGGCGGTGCATCGCGGAGGCGTCGGGCGGACCGTAGAGCGCGACGTCCCCCGCGCGGTAGCGTTTCGGTTCCAGCAGGACCCGCACCAACTGTCCGTCGGCCAGGAGCGGGCGCATGCTGCCGCCGCGGGTTTGGACCCAGACGGGCGCGTTCAAGAGGTGGCGGGCAAAGACCGGCAGCGTCCCTGGGTGATCGGGTTTCCGGACGTGCACTTGGCGCATCCGAGGGCCGATTCCTCTATGATTTTTTCAGATACGATCTTGGGCGGAACATAGGGTTTTTTCTGCTTCGGCATTTTATCCCTCGCTGGTTATCAATTTCCCGACAGGCGATAAGTCCAATCCTCCGCGCGGCGCCGGGGCCGCATCGCGACCCCGATCGTTTCTCCGCGCTTCACGGTCCGCGGGTTCGGTTCCGGCAAAAACAGTTGTCCCCAGTGGGCGACGGTTTTCGCCGGGCCCGTGGAGAACGAGTTCCGGTCATCCAGCCTGACACGGAAATAAAGGCAAACGCCGGTGAACCGTCCGTTCCTGTCCGCTTCAAAATTGACGGACAACCGTTGCGGGATCGGCCCGTCCCTTCGGAGATCCCACCGGTGAACTTCTTTCGGCCGGGCCAGAAAGTGGCGGCCATCCGTCAGGCCGACGGCCTGGGGACGAAACCCGCGTGCGGCTTCCTGTTTCAATAGCAATGGCCGCATCGGGCTGAAATCGAACCCGTAGGGTTGCCGCCAGAAATCAAACGACCGCTCCATCATCGGCGGATAGTCCACGGGGACCGCGAAGAGCTCCGCCCGAAAGGGAATCAACCGGGCAGACGGTTTCAAACAATAACGCCGCGCGTGCCGGACGATATCGTCCGCGCCTTCGTCCCAGAGCGCGACGCCGAAATGTTCATGCAAAAGGACGTCCGCTTTTTGGCGCGGATGGAAATTGAAAATATCGCTGCGGATGAAATCGATCTTCTCCAGCAGTCCGTTGGCGCGGGCGATCCCGCGGGCGACGGCGATCAAGGGCGATCTGTCGACGGCGATGACCTTCCGGCAACCGGCGCGGGCCGCGAACAACGCGAAGATCCCTGTTCCGCACCCCAAATCCAAAACGACGTCCGTCTTTTTCACCGTCCGTTCGATGGCCCGTTTGTAGGCCAGCGTCCGGACGCGGTCGCGGAGCATGACTTCATGGGCCCGCAGAAGTTCAAACGGACGGAGACGCTTTTTGTTCCCCATTCCTCAGGACCGCAGGGAAATGGGAATGACTCCCTGGCGCGGAGCGGTCGCCTGTCCGCCGCTTCCACAGCCTCCGCATTTTCCGGGGCCGCAGCCGCCGCTAGGCGCAGTGCCGGGTTGTGGAACGGCGCAGCCTGAAACGGCGTTGGCGCGTCCGGCGATCGGTTCGTTGAGGGATTTTTCCAGATTGGTCACCGGCGGTTTCAATCCCGTCACCGTTTCGTAATTGAGCTTGGCCAGGTGGCAGGCTTCGCGCGAAGGGCCGAAAGCGTCGCCGTCCTCGCGGTCCGCCAATCCCGTGCAGCGCGGGCACCAGGACAGAAGCTCGCAGGAATTGCAGACCGGGAAATCCTCCCGCGTGAGGTTCGCGATCTTTTGGGCTTTGGGCGACGTCCAGATGTTGCCGACGGAGTTTTCCCGGACGTTCCCCAGCACCGTGCGCCACTCGATGCAGGGATAGACGTCGCCGCCGGGCCCGATGGATAGATAGGAACGGCCGGCTTCGCAGACCGGCGTGGCGAGCAGGTGGTCTTCGGGCGTGTCGCCCTGGGCGGAAAGCCGCAGGATCGGATCGCGGAAGGCGGCTTTCAGTTCCTCGTCGAAAGTCCGCAGGGCCAAGGGCGCCTGGTCTTTGTCGTCCCGCGGGACCACGGTCGGGTCGAACTTATAACGAAAACCCTCCGCATTCGCCAGCGCGATCAAGAACGGATAGTCCGCGATGTTCATGTTCATGAGCGGGCATTTGATGACGACGGTGATCCCGCCTTTTCGGAGGACGCGGCCCGCGGCCACGGAACGCGCGAAGGCGCCGGGGATCTGGACCAGCGCGTCGTGGGTTTCTTCTTTTCCGTAAAGGCTGATTTCCACTTTGCCGACTTGGTGGTCCACCAGGGCCTGCGCGGCTTTCGGCGTCAGCAGCGTGCCGGTGGTGAACACCCGCAGGTCGAAGGACCTCTTCCGGGCGTGGGCGACCAGCTCCAGGAAATCCGGCCGCATGAAGACTTCGCCGCCGGAGAGGGTAAGATAAAGCACGCCCAAGTCCGCCATCTCGTCGAAGACGCGTTTCCATTCGACCGTGGACAGCTCGTCGGCCTCGCGGGCGCTCTTGCGGCGCTGGCCTTCGGGCAGATAGCAATGTTGGCAGTTGAGGTTGCAGCGCCAGGTGATTTCGCAGAGGGCGGAATGGGGCACGTGGTTCTTTTCGCAGAGTTCCGCCATTCGCCAGGACAGGCTGGATGCCATCAGGCCTCCTCGATCAGTTTCTTGCGCTTGAGTTCCCTCAAAAAACGCCGCACGTCCCGCTCCGCCTGGCCGCGCGTCACGTCGTACTCGTCCAAAAGACGCTGGACCAGTTTCTCCTCGGTGGCGCCGTTTTCAAGCCAGCTCCAAAGGTCGTCGCCCGCGCCCTGGGGCTGATGCAGGCATTTCGCGCGCGGGTCCACCACGAACAGCTCTCCCGATATCCGGCGTTGGGCCAGACGGCGGGATTGTTTATACAAAGAGGTATCGCTCAAGGGACGTCCTGGGGGGCAGGGCACGGGAGAAGGACAGGATGCGGGCGGGGACCGATGACACCAGGTCTTCCGCCGCGCCGAGGATCGACGCGTGGGCATTTCTGTCGTCGCTGAAATTGATGACGCACCGCAGCAAACGGCGCACGGCTTCCGGTTTCGCGAGGGCGGATTTTTTCCAGAGCGGCGACTTCTCCAGGAAATAGAGAGCGGAGAGCGGCGCGCTCGCGGGGCGCGACTCGGGAAGCTCACCGGTGAAGGGAGTGCCGAAGGCCGTCCATTGGGCGTTGCGCTTCTGCAATAAAACGATCTCGTCCGACAGGATCCGGTCGGCGCCGAAGAGCCGGGCGATGGTGGATTTGCCGCTGCCCGAAACGCCGGGCATGACGCAGGCCGCGCTGTCGTTTGATAGGCCCGCGCTGTGCACGAGGAACCCCTCTCCGTCGGCCAGCACCTGGCTTATGAAAGCGCGGAGGAAGGTGCTCAGGACGGCGGCGGATTCGGCGCGCAGTCGTCCCGAGCGGGAGCGGAATGAAAAACGTCCGAAAAACCGGGACCATTGAAGGGTGAAGGCGTCCCCGTTCCGGCGGACGACGGGCGTTTTATGAGGAGAGCGCCTGGCCAGCGGGCGGAGATCGACGCGCCAAAAGGAAGCGCGGGCGGGCACGATGAAGGCGTTGAACAAAGTCGAGATTTCACGGCGCAACGTCGGATCGGATGAATAAAGGGAAATGCCTATGGATCCGATTTGGAGGGCGATCGGCGCGGGGGACGGTTTTTTGGGAAACATGGACTAAAGCCCTTTGACCCACCAGCGCTGCGCCCGCAGCTCCAGGAGCATTTTTTGGTCCGAACAAGCGAGGCGGGTTTCGTCCACGGCCTCCGCCACGTAGAGGATGGGCTGCGTTCCCAGGTTGATCACGCGCGGCGCGGCGATGCGTTCCCCCCGGCTGTCCAGGATCAGCCGCACGATGGGACGCGTCGGCAACCCGGGGCTGGTGAAGAGGACGCGCCCGACGTCGCCGGAATTCAAGCGGACGTAGGATCCGGGGGGATAAAGCGAAAGGGACTCGATCAAGAGTTTCACGATGCCGGGCTCGAACTCCTGCTCGTGGCGGTCGATGAGGAGCCGCAGCGCTTCATGCGGCAGCGCGCGCTGGCGCCAGGGGCGGAGGTGCGTCACGGCTTCGTAGACGTCGCAGACGCCGACGATGCGCGCCATCTTGTGGATGGATTCCCCCCGCAGGCCATAGGGATAGCCGGAGCCGACGGCCCGCTCGTGGTGCTGCACGATGATGGCCGTCACCTGGTCCTTCATCGCGCCGGAGAGCTCGGGGAACAGCGAAAGGAATTTTTGTCCTTCGATGGGGTGCTGGCGAATCTCGGCTTTCTCGGCTTCGCTCAGCCGGCCGTTCTTCAGGATGGTCGGCATGCAGCGCACCATGCCGATGTCGTGCAGGAGGGATCCCAGCGCCAAGGCGTAGAGGTCGTCCTTGGAAAGCTTCAGCACCGCGCCGAGCCGTAGCGCGAAGATGGCCACGTTCAGGACGTGGGCGTAGAGATAGTTGTCCGGCGAAGAGCGGTCCGCCAGCGCGATGGCTTCCTCGTTTCCGGACTGGACCAAGGCCATCAATTTCAGAATGGGTTCCTGCGGCGAGGGACAGTTACCGGTCCCGTTCTGGGCTGTGCGGTAAATGGAGCGGACAGCGGCGATCATTTCCGTATAGACTTCCGTGGCCTTCATGGCGTGGCCCGCGACCCGCCTCTCGATCGCTTCCGGCGGCTCGTCGCCCGACGGTTGAGACGCGGCCCTGGGGAAAGTTGTTGGGGTCGGCGCTGTTGGCGGAGTTACGGCGGGAGGGACGGGCGCTCCGGAGGAAAGCGGGGCCGGCGCGGAAGGCGGGACGGCCTGGGGTTGGGGGTCGTTGGGCGTGTTGTCTTTCTTTTTAATGATGTCGGAAAATTTCACCGGACTTCTTCCCCCGCGCGTTTGATCGTCATTGGGTTCCAGTCTATCAAAGTCCGACGGACTGTTTCAAGACAAATGGCGGGGACGTGGCCGCGGATGCGGTCAGAATGAGAACGACAGGGAAAGGCGCTGGGTGTTGCCCAGTTCGCCGGCCGGGACCAAGGCGTAGTCCATTTGATACCGGCCCAAGGAAAGCCCGATGCCCATCTGGAACCCGTTGAGCAGGCCCAACTGGGACGCCGAGGATTCATCGGAGCGGTTAGAGGACGACCGCTGCGATTGGGCCAGATACCCGCCGCGCAGCGCCACCCGGCCCATCAGCCGGTATTCCGTGCCGAAGCGGACGGCGGTCTTGTTTTCATAGATCAGTTGCTGGACGTCCAGTCCGGCGCGCAGGTCGCTGGCGATCTTCATGTTCACCCCGACCGTCAGGCTCAAGGGAAGTTTGTACCGTTGCTCGATGAACTTCATGGACGGTCCCAGGTTTTGCAGCGCGAGTCCCAGCGTGAGGCTCGGGTTCAATTTTTGGAGCAGGCCGAAGTCGGCGGCGAACCCGGAGGCGCGGTTTTTGTCGATGCTCTGCTGGACGGCCTTCAACCCCAAGCCGTAGGACCCCTTTTCGGAATAGCGTCCGCCGAAGGAGAGCCCGAAGGCCGTGTCCCGCGCGTCGAAAGAACCCTGCTGCCGGCGGTTCTCGTCGCGGCGGTCGAGCGTTCCCTGGGAGAAAAGCGTGAGGCTGCCGGCGACGGTCCCCCACCGCGTCGGATGGGCGTAGGCCAAATTTTCATAGTTCGTGTCCGCCAGCCACTGCGTGTGCATGGCGGAAACCTGGCGGACGCCGACTTGCGACAGCCCGGCCGGGTTCCAGTAGGCGGCGGTGGCGTCGTCGGCGCGGGCGGTGAAGGCGGAGCCCATGCCGATGGCGCGGGCGCCCACGCCGATCTTCAGGAAGGAGGCGCCGGTGTTATCGGCGGAAACGAGCGCCGGGGCGGCAATCAGCCAGGCCGCCAGGAAGATGGACGTCGCGCGGGCGATCATTTGATCACCGCCATCTTCGACATTTTCTTGATCCGTTCATGGCCGTTCTTCTGCGCGTCGATGAACAAGACGTAGACGCCGGAGGCGACGTTGGCCGTGTCCCATTTGTACTCATAGGCGTATTGCGGCCCGCTTCCGTCGTTGATGATTATGGGCGCGTCGGTCAGTTCGGTTTCATGCACGAGCCCGCCGGCGATGTCGTAGATCCGGATGTGGACGCGGTCGGCGAGGCCCAGTTCGGCGTGGATGGTCGGAGACACGGATTTGGCCGGGTTCGGGAAGCTGTAGATGTCGCCGAGGCGGAAGGTCGGGTCCGCGCCGGACGAGAGGCTAAGCCCCAGGTATCCGTGTTGTGTGGCCGTGGGCTGGCTGCCCGGCGCGTCGAAGACCTGCAGCTCGTCCTCGATATAGTCCGTCACGAAGAGCTTTCCGTCGGGGCCCAGCGCCAGGCTGTTGGGCTTGTGGAACCGGATGGAGAAGGAATGGGACTTTCCACCGAAGACGGAGACCGGGTTCAGGTCCGGGTCTAGTCGCTGGATGCGGCTGTTGCCTTCATCCGCGACGTAGATGTCCCCTTGCGGCGTGATGGCGATGCCCTTCGGCGAGCGGAAGTCCCCGGCCTTGCGCCCTTTCTGGCCGATGACGTCGATCAGTTCGCCGGACGGGGACATCTTATAGATGCGCGCGTGCCGGTCGTCGGTCACGAAGATGTTGCCGGTCTTGTCCAAGGCGATGGACCGCGGAAAGACGTGGGGGTGGGCCCGTTTTCCCCGCTCGCAGCGTTCGTTGTCCTCGTCGCTGTCGTGGTCGTCGTGCTCGTCCGGCAGCGGGCGGAAATCGTCCATTTCGAAGGTAGCGATGCTGAGGCCGGAGGAATTGAATTTCTGGACGCGGGAATTGCGACGGTCCGCCACGTAGAGGTTGCCGTCCTTGTCGAGGGCCAACCCCGCGGGATCGAAGAACTCGCCCTTGTTCTTTCCGTAGCCGGACCATTGGTTTCCCGTTTTCTTGCCGAGGCGGAAGATCAGCTTGCCGTCCGCGTCCATCTTCACCACCTGGTGCTTCACGCGGTCCGCGACGTAGATGGAGCCGTCCTTGTCCACGGCGAGCCCCGTCACGTCCACCATCCCCAGGTCGCAGCCCAGGTATTCAACCGGTTTGCCGTCGGGCGTGAACTTCCGCACCACGCCGCTGAGATACCACATGCCCACGTAGAAGTTGCCGGCCTGGTCCACGGAAACGCTGCGGACCTGTTTGAAAATGTAGGACAGCAGGTTGTCACCCTTCTCCAGATGCATCACACGGGCGGGATCGCCCAGGAAGATGTTCGCCGTCTTCACGGTTTCGCCGCCGGTTGAGTCCAGCGCCGCGACTTTGACCGTGTACCAGCCGGAAAGCTTTTTCGCGTCCCAGAGGGCCAGGGTTTCCGCGTCGACCGTTTCCGACGCCTTGCGGACATCCTTGTATCCGCCCGCGGCGGTGGTGGCCTTGTCCGCGGTCGTCGCCACGGAAACCGTGTAGCTGAAGCCGTCGTCGTCCGTGATCGTTCCGAGGATGGGAATCAACCCGGGCGTGAAGGCGTAGGCGGCGCCGAGATGGTCGGTCGAGGGCGATATCAGCGTGACCTCGGGCGCCGAGTGGCTCAGGACGAAGACCTGGGACTTCACGGCTTCTTTCCGCCCGAGGTTGTCCTCGCTGTAGAACTCCAACGTGTGCTGTCCGGTGACGCCCGTGAGATTTATTTTCGGCGGCTGGTAGACCTGGAACGGAACGGTTGGAGAATCGGCGAGGCGATAGAGCGTGCGGGACACGCCCGACGCCACATTGTTGCCAAGGGGATCGACGGCGGAAAGCGAAAGCGTGGTGCCGGGGCCGATGTGGGGCGGCTGGCCGCTTTGCGGGCCGGTGATCGCCAGCGTCGTGACGGGCGGCGTGGCGTCCACGGAGAACACGACGGTCTGGACGTTTTCGGCGTTCCCCACCCGGTCGACCGCGAAGAACTCCACGGTGTGCCGTCCTTCGGTGAGCGTGAAGCTGCCGCCGTAGATCGAATAGGCGTTTCCATCCACGCGGAATTTTACGGAGACGACGCCGCTGCCCGCATGGCCGGATTCGTCCAGGTCCTGGGCCGAGAGCGAGAGCGTCGTGTACTCCGCGATGTAGCGCATGTCGCCCGTGCTGAACTGGGGACCGGTGACGTTAAGGACGGTGCGCGGCGCGGTCCCGTCCACGGTCAGGTCCGCGAACTTCGTGCTCTCGATGTTCCCCATCCGGTCCACGCTCCGGTAATCCACGTGATGGGAACCGGCGTTCAAACGAAAGGGTGAGGAATACGGTAGGAAGTCGCCGGTGTCGACGCGATAGTCGATCCGCGCCAAGCCGCTGGCCGCGCCGTTGACCACCGGGTCCTGGGCCGACAGCGAGAGCCACGTCATGCTGGAGATGTAAGTCTTCGTCCCGACCACGAACTGCGTCCCCTGCAGCGCCAGCAGCGATTCCGGCGGCGTGGCGTCCAACTGCACCGAGAGGGATTGCAGCGCGCTGCGGTTGCCGACGTTGTCCTCCGCCGTGAACTGCAGCGTCTTGTTGCCGTCCGGTCCGGAGAAGAACAGCGGCGCGGCGTAGGTGATTAGGTTGCCGGAATTGGAGAAACGGTAATGGATGTTCTTGACGCCGGAGGCCACGCCGTTGACCAGAGGATCTTCCGCGGTCAGCGTGACCGGAGTCAGCGGGCCAACGAGCGGCAGCGATGTACCGGGTTGCGAAACGATATCGGAAACGACGATCGGCGCCGCGGCGTCCACCCGCAGGGTCAAACCCTGCAGCGGTTCAACGTTCCCCGCGACGTCGGTGGATTGAACTTCCACCAGGTGCTGGCCGGCGGGCAGAGTGAATGGCGCGGAATAGTGGACGAAGGCTCCGCCGTTCAGGCGGTAGCGGATCAGGGCGACGCCAGATTCCGTGTCCTGGGCGCTCAGCGAGACCGTCGTCGCGCTGGAAATATAGAGCGAGCCGTTCAGCTCGAATTGCGGCGTCCCCACCTGGATGGACGTCACGGGCGGCGTGGAGTCCACAGTTATGGTCGCGGTTCGCTGCGCTTCGGTATTGCCTAGCACGTCCGTCGACCAATAGGCGACCGTGTGCGCGCCGGCCGGTACGGTGAAGGGCGCGGCGTATGTCTGCTGAGGGCCGCCATCCATCGAATAGAAAATCGAAGCGATACCAGCGCCGGCATCCACCGCCGTCAATTGGACGCTGGACGCGCTCGCCATTGTCAAAGTCGTTACCGGCGGCGTCGTGTCCAATAGGAAGACGGCGGATTTGGCCGCCTCCGCGTTTTGCACGCGGTCGAGGGCGTTGTAGCTCAGCGTGTGCGGTCCGTCCGCGCCGACGATGAACAACGGGTTCGAGACGGGCGACGGGGCATTGCCGTCCAGTCCAGCGAAGATGATCTGGACGCCGGACGCGACCTGTTGGCTGATGGGATCCACGGCGGTCAGCGTCAACGGCGTCTGCGGCGTGATGAAAATCGAACCGCCGACGGAGACCTGCGGTTGACCGACGGCGAGGGTCGTTTGCGGGGCGGTCCCGTCCACGCTCACGGAATGCGAAAGGGTCGCGGACACGTTTCCGATCTTGTCGTCCGCGCGGAAAGCCAGCGTGTGGATTCCTTCGGTCAGCGACGTCGCGGCAGGCGCGGGGGCGAAGGCCCCGCCGTCGATGGAAAGTTCCGCTTGGTTCAGCCCCGAGCTGACTCCGTTGAAGAGCGGGTCCTGGGCGTTGATCGAGAAGACCGTGGCCGGGGACGCGAAGATCCCGCCGGGTTGGACGATGAACGGGCCCGTGCGGGCGAGGGTCACCGTGGGCGGCGTCAGGTCCACCGCGACGGAAATGATATGGGGTGTTTCAGACAGGCCGCCCAAATCCGTCGCGCGATAGGAAAAGGAGTGGAGTCCCTCGACGACGAAGAACGCGGACGGTTGCTGGTAGATCGTTTCCACGGCGCCGTCGATGCCGACGAGTATTTGCGAGACGCCGGCCCCGGCCCCGTCGCCCACCGTCACGGCGTCGTCCACCGCGGAGAGCGTGAAGAGCGTGGCGTCCGTGACGTAGACGGGATCGCCGCTGATGTTCGGCGAGCCGATGGAAAGGGTCGTCCGCGGCGGCAGCTGGTCTTTCACGATCGTGAAGAGGCCGCTGTTCGCCTGGGCGCTGTTCCCCACCCAATCGCGGGCGGTCACGTTCAGACTCCAGTTGCCCGCGGCGAGCTGGCTCAAGTCGACGTTCTGTCCGTTGGTCACCGGCACCGAAGCTCCGCTCGCCGGATGCGTCAGGACCGCCTGCACGTTCGGCTGCGGATCCAGGTTGTCCGCCGCCGTGAATTGGATGATCAGCGGGTCAAGTCCGGCGCGGAAGGTCTGGCCCGCCGTCGGGGAGATCAAAGTGATGGCCGGCGCCGCCACGTCCACCGTGATCTGCATTGTGGTGGACGGCGACAGGTTCTGCAAGTGGTCGAGGGCGAAGAATTCGAGCGTGTGCACGCCCGGCACGAAGGAGAGCGGCGACGCGTAATCCGTCGGGGCCCCGTTGTCCAGTTTGTACTGGATTTTGTCCAGGCCCGACGCCACACCGCCCGCGGAGGGGTCCTGGGCCGAGAGCGAAAGCCGGAGGGCGAGCGTGCCGGCGTAGGAGATGGAACTGACGGTGACGGCGTTCGTCACGAGGGACGTAGGTACAGGCGCCGTCTCGTCCAGGGCCAGCGAGATCTGATGGAGGGGTTCCTGGTTCGCCACATTATCCTGCGCGTAGAAACGGAGGGTCTGCAGGCCGTCGCTTCCGGCCAAATGGATCGGCGACGCGTAGGGCGAGAAAAAGCCGCTGGCGAGCCGGTGGAAAATAGCTTCCAGGCCGGAGGCGACGCCGTTCGAAACGGGGTCCTCCGCGGAGAGCGTCAACGGGGTTTGGCGTTTGACGAACGTTTGACCGCCGCCGGAAACGTAATTCGGCTGGCCGACGGTCAGCGTGGTGTTGGGGGGCGTCGTGTCCACGCGCATGACCGATTGTTTCAACGGTTCAAGGTTGTCGGCGTTGTCGCGGCTTTGGTAGGCGAGCGTTTGAATCCCTTCGTCCAATTGCAGCGTGGATTCATAGTTCTGGAGAGGACCGCCGTTGATCCCGTATTGGGTCGATTGAACGCCGGACCCTCCGATGTCATCTTCCGCCATGAAACCGACGAAAGTCGCATTGCTGATGAAAAGGTCGTCTCCGCTGGGGAACTGCGGGCCGAAAAGCAAAATCGTGGTGACCGGCGGCAGGGTGTCGACGAACAATCCCCACATCGCCACGTTCGATATCCCGGACAGGTTCCCCAGCCCGTCCAGGGACTTCATCGCGAAATGATAATTGGTGTTGTTGGAAAGCCCGTTGACGACCAGGCTCTGTTGGATCCCAGGCGTCCCGGGGACCGGCGCGTTCGGCGCAACGGCGGCCGAGGCAAAATTTGTGTCGGTGATCGGGAAGTTGGCGTAGCGGATATCGTATGAGGCGGCGCGGCCCTGGGGCCCGTCATCCAAGGGCGCGGTCCACGACAGGGTCGTTTGCCCCGGCGTCGTCGAATTCGCCGCCAGATCGTTCACGGTCGCGGGCGGTATCCGGTCCACCACGAAACTGTGGGCCGAGTTCACCGCGTGACCGGCCAAATCGGTCATCGCCACGGAAACCGGAACGGTTCCCTGGGGCGTCTGGGCCGTCACCGCATAGGAATAAGTGTAGACCAGTCCGTTCTGTGAGACGAAGGCCGCGGCGGTTCCCGCTACCGTGACCGTGGGATTGGATTGCAGGGCTTCCGAAGCGGTGATTTGCAGTTGGACGGTTCCGATGGAGGAGGGATTCGGGGAAGCGGAAAAGTTTGCGACGGTTGGAGGCGTGCGATCGAGTATGACCGGGACCAACGTCGTGCTTGAAATTAAACCTTCATCATAGACTGTGAGACGCAGGTGGATCAGACCGTCATCGAATCCGCCCGTGTTCCATGTTCCCAGCACGCCTCCGTTTACCGGGTTGAAGCCGATCCCGAATTGGACGAACACGGAAATTCCCCCGCCGATCTCCGCTTCGAGGATATAACTGTCAAAGGCATTGCCGCCGTTGACGTTTGCTGTCCCGCTTATGGTAACGATGCCGTCCACCGATGAATTGGCTGAGGGAAATGAGATTTGGGAAATCGGTTGGGCTTTGGCGAGCGAAACGGTGGAAAGGATGAAAAATAAAAGGGCCGCCAACTTTCCGCGAAGTGGTTTATGGAAACAATCCCGGTGGGTCTGTCTTGGCGATGTCATGAACACGGATTCATATGTATTTGTCCGACCAAAAGGATGACTTTTTTGGAGGAAATTCTCATTAATAACATGTAACAAGTTCGTAAACAAATAGCCAGCGGGGCGGCGGAGGTCTGATGGACGGGAATTGACGGCGGAATTACGGGCGGATATAAGGGGGCCCATGGATGAAATCGTCGTTAGGCAGGGATGGTGGTCCTGACATCGACTGGGCATCTTTATCTCCAGGGTATTGCCTGTTTATGATTCACTGAACGGATGAGCCTCAATCGATGTCGTTCGGTAACCCAGCCGCCATGGGCAATCGCCGTTAGGCCTGTGGCTTTGCGTCCCATCCTTTCGGCCCGTTTGCGCGGGGTCCCTTTCGGAACATGGTTTGCCCCCCATTGGGATCAGGGGTCGCTCTTCGGATTTGTCGTATACGTTATATATCCCCGAAATGGGGCATTGTCAAGGTATTTAATGGGCGGTTTGTCGACGGAAAACCACCTGCCAGGACCCGGCAAACGGCGCGAGTTTTCCAGGGTAAATTCATGGGGGTTCCCGGCATGTTTTTATGTGACTTTACTCACGAAGCGGTTTCGTCGGACAACGAAGTTTCCCGTATTTCGGATGGCAAACACGGTTTAATTGAAACGCTTTGTGTCTTCGCCACGAATCCGTGATAAACCAATGTTAAGAATTCGCTTGCAAGAGCGGGTTTTCCTGGTAAACTGTCTTGCATGAAGAAAACCCTCATTTCCATCGTGATTTTGTGGGGTATGAACGTTTTTTCCCCGCTTCCCGTTTCCGCCCTTCCGGATCTGTCGATTTCATCGTTTCAAATTCAGCTTTCCACCGCGAATTCCCAATCAGTTACGTTCACTTCCGTCATTAAAAACAACGGATCGAGCTATTTCGATCAAGTGACGAGTCTTCCAGTAGTCGAATATTCGACTCCGACTGGTACACCGACTACACGAAATATTTCCAGGAATAACTGGAGGGCGGAATCAATTTATGCAGCAGAGAGTTTCTATTTAAGTCGGATCGATCTAAGAATATTCGATAAAGGAATTGATGATACTATCCGCCTAGTGATTCGAAGAGATAATGCCAATCAACCTTCAAGCAGCCCGACCGACTTCCTTTCCACAATTGAGCTGAATAGTGTATTGGTCGATACAATGTCCCCGGTATATCAAAGTTTCAACCTTTCACAACCAGTATTATTATCGGCGGGAACTACTTATTGGTACTCCGTTGAAAATGATTCGATTACACTGGATGGGTACGGGATTTGGGTGGATACGCAAGCGGCTTCTAATTATGTCTTGGTAAGTCCAGATTTCCCAAATCATACAAGTTGGAGTTCGGAAGCTCCATTGGTTCCATCAGTGCGATTTTATGAAAAGATATATCGCCCCGCCGATACCGTCGTTTGTTTTTATCAGGGCGATCCGGACAACGGCGGCACCCTGATCGGTTCCTCGACCATCACGCTGCCGATCGCCGGGAACGCTTCCGCCACGGTTTCCGTCAATTCCACCTTCGCCGACGCGGAGGTTCTGAATTTCTACGCGGTGGTGGACGGGCCGGGGCTGGTCAGCGAGAGCGACGAGTCGAACAATAGGGTCCACAGCTCCATCCTGAAAAGCGCCATCCGGAACGTGTTCACGGCTTCCGACGCCAAGACCCAGGTGGTCTTCGGGCCGGGCTCCGTGCCCTACGGTTTTTATTCCGTCTCCATCGACGTCGCTCCCGCGGCCACGAGCGCCGTTCAGTCGGCCAACGGCAAATCCGTCGCGGGCGCGGACCGGTTCAACGCGCCGCTCCTTTCCACTCTGCGGAAGGTTTCCCTCTTTCAAAGTTCCGATCTGTCGACGCCGGTCGATTCCCCCCAGTTCAGCGGGCCCGTCACGCTCACGATTCCCTTCGATGACGACGGCCGGGGGTTCGTGGCGAGCACCAACCCGCCGGTCCCGGTCAACACGCTTTCCCTCTATTGGCTCAACGAACGGGACGGGCTTTGGGTGCGCCTGCCAGACTCGACCGTTGATTCAACCGCAAAAACGGTCACGGCCACGGTCCCCCACTTTTCCTATTTCATCCTGATGGGCATGAACGCGGCGGACCTCTCCCGCGCATACGCCTATCCCGTGCCATTCGTCCCGGCCAAAGGCCACACGCGGATCAAGTTCACCGGGCTTTCGCCCCAATGCGTGATCAAGATCTATACGGTGGCCGGCGAGCTGGTGAAGACCATCGAGGAGTCCGACGGCGACGGCTTCAACGATTCCTGGGACGGCGGCGGCGTCGCCAGCGGGACCTACCTATACATCGTGAGCAACGGGGCGCAGAAAAAGACCGGCCAGTTGGTGATCGTGAAATGAAGATCGCCCGCGCCGGAATGATTTTTGCATGCGCCGCTTTGCTCGCGCTCCCCCTTCGCGCGGAAGGCGAGAAGGCCCTTCAATTTTTGAACGTCGGCGTGGGTCCTCGCGCCCTCGGCATGGGCGGGGCCGCGGCGGCGTTGCAGGACGGCGCGGCTTCCGTCTATTGGAACCCCGCGGGCTCCGTCAAAACTCAGCGCCAGGATTTCTTTTTCTCCCACGTGCGCTGGCTGGACCAGTTCCGCTATGAGAACATTTCCTACATGCGGCCCATCAACCGTCGCTGGAACGCGGGCGCCGGCGTCAATTATTTTTCCAAAACGAACGTTCAAGGGTTTGACGACGGCGGCGTGACCACCGGCGAGTTCGGCGTTTCCGATCTGGCGGTGGTCGGAACGCTGGCGGGCGACGCGGGTTCCTGGTTCGGATGGGGCCTTGACCGTTTCTTCGTCGGCACGAACGTCAAGTTCCTGCGGGAGGATTTGCACGTGGATTCGGCTTCGACCTTCGCGCTGGACGCGGGCGTCCTGGCCGTTCCCTACGACAAGCCGGACCGGCTGGCGCTGGACCGCGTGCGTCTGGGGCTTTCCGTCTCCAACATCGGCCCGCCCCTGAAATTCAACAGCGAATCGAATTCGCTTCCCTCAGTCCTCCGCGCCGGCGTGTCCACCCGCTGGTGGGCCAAGGCCCTTCTGGTGAACGCGGACTACGAAGCGCCCCAGGGCGCGGCCGGCTCGGTCCGCTTCGGCGCCGAATACAAGGTCGCGCATATCCTGGCGCTCCGTTCGGGTTACCGTTGGGCGCTCAAGGACAATCAGCGGACCCTGCAGACCGGCGTGCACGCGGGCTTCGGCCTTCAGATCGGCAACATGTGGGTCGACTACGCCTACGTTCCCTTCCACACGCTGGACAACACCCATTTCGTCGGGTTCCACATGGGCTTCGGCCCGCAGCTGAAACTGGAAAGGGTGGAGGAGAAGGTGGACGCCCATTACCTCGCCGCCCAGCGGGCGTATTTGGGAAAGGATTACGCGCGGGCCCAGCGGGAGTTGAACCAGGTGATGGCGGTGGATCCCAGCCACGAGGGAGCGCGCCGCCTGTTCGAACTGAACCGCCAGCAACTGTCGACGCTGCAGGTGGAGCGGCAGGTCGCCCAGGGCAAGCGGATGATTTTGTCCGGCGACTACGGGCAGGCGAAGGCGCACCTGGAGGCGATCCTGGCCGCCTCTCCCGACCATCCCGAGGCCAAGAAACTTTTGGAACAGACGCAAGGTTTGATCAACGAGCAGAAGGTCGAGCGCAAGGAAGCCCTCGCCAAGCAGGGCGAGGAGTTCTACAAGTTGGGACAATACCAATCCGCCGTCGACCTTTGGGAGAAGGTTCTGATCCTGGACCCCAACGATGAAGCGATGAAGAATTCGCTGGCGCAGGCGAAACAGAAATGGGAAGAGCAGCAGAAGGAACTGGCCGCGGCTGAAGAACGGGCGCGTTTGGAAAAGGGCTGGGCGGCCTTGAACGCCAAGAACGCGGACAAGGCCAAGCAGGTGGCCGAGGAAGTGCTGAAAGACAATCCGGCCAGCGACGGCGCGAAGCTGCTGCTGTCCCAGGCCAACGGTCGGCTGGCCGACGATCTCCTGATCAAGGGACGCTCCTACGTGAAGACGAACGATTTCGCCAAGGCCTACAGCGTGCTCAAGACCGCCGCCGAGCTGGACCCGGACAACAAGATCGTCCAGGACCTGCTGGATTCGTCCCGTCGCGAGGTCGTGAAGTCCGGCCGCGAAGAAGCCATGAACCTTTACGCGCAGCAGAAATACAAGGAAGCCTTGGACAAGCTGAACTACCTCCTGGAAGTGGACCCCAAGGCGGAGGATTTGGTAGGCGCGCGGCAGGAATCCATCCGGAAGCTGGGCGAGACCATCCGCGTGGAAGCGGAGATCTACAACAAGCAGGGCTTAAAGGCCTACGATTCGGGCAACTACCGCGAGGCCGTGAAATACTGGAAGAAGGTTTTGGAGTTAGTCCCGGACCACGTGAACGCGAAGCGCAACCTGGAGCGCGTGCGACAACAATTGAACCAATGAAGGAGCCGCCCACATCATGAAGATCGGAACCCGCGTCAGCCTGTTGATCAGCCTCCTTATCCTCGTGATGGTCGCCGGCATTTCCGGCGTGTTCTTTTATTCCGAGAAAAAGGTTCTGGTCTCCGAGATACAGAATCGTCCGCTGATCCTGGTCCAGAACCTGCGGCAGGTGGCGCAGGAGTGGCAGACCATCAAGGACGACATCATGCTCCTCAACTATTTGAAACTCCTGCGAAGGACGGAAGGCGTCCGCTACGGAATGGTGATGCGGCGGGACGGGACCGTCCTGGCGCACACGGACAGCGCGCAATGGGACAAGGTCCTGGCCGATCCCGTCACCAAGCAGATCGCGGGCGTGAACGGTTTCCGCCAGAGCGTGACGGCGGACGATTCAGGACACCCGGTGGTGGACATGGCGCTTCCGCTCATGGATTCCCAGGACCTGCTGGTGCGCGTCGGTTTTTCAAAGGAGTACATCGATTCTCAGGTGGACGAGGTGATGTCCGCCTACCGGAAGCGGCTGATGGTCATCGGCGCCGTGGCGCTGTTGCTCGGCTTGGCGCTTTCGCTCGGACTGGCCCAGACCTTGATCCGCCCCATCCGCCGCCTGGCCGAGGCGACGGCCATCATCGGACGCGGCAAGCTGGACCACGTGATCCCCGAAGACTCCAAGGACGAACTCGGCAGCCTGGCGCGGGATTTCAACAAGATGGCCGTCCAGCTGAAGGAACTCGACCAGATGAAAAAGGACTTCGTTTCCAACGTCACCCACGAACTGCGCTCGCCGCTGCATTCGTCGCGTCTGTACCTGGGTTTGTTCTTCAAGGGCGGGGCCGGCGAGCTGACGCCGAAGCAGAAGGAATACCTCCAGATCATCGACAACAACACGGTCAGGCTGGCGCGCTTCATCGACGATCTTTTGGATTTGGCCAAGATGGAGCGCGGCAAGCTGGAGATCCAGAAGCAGGAGTTCGGGCTGTCGGATGTCTTCAAAGAGATGCAGAGCATGTTCATGCCCCACGCTGAGCAAAAGAAGATCAAATTCGAAATGCTGCCGGTGGAAAAGACGCCGAAGGTCTACGGCGACCCGGAACGGACGCGGCAGATCCTGATCAACCTATTGAGCAACGCCTTCAAGTTCACGCCCGAGAACGGGACCATCCGCGTCGGCGCTTCGGTCCTGGATGAAAAGGTAGCCGTATCGGTGAAAGATTCAGGCATGGGCATCCCGTCCGATCAACTCGACAGCATCTTCAATAAGTTTGAGCAGGTGAAAGGCGTGCGGACGAAGCTAGGGAGCCAGCAGAAGGGCACGGGCTTGGGGCTGGCCATCGTGAAGTCGTTGGCCGAGGCCCAGGGCGGGACCATCCGCGTGGAGAGCGAATTGGGCAAGGGCAGCGATTTTATCTTCACGGTGCCGCTGCCGAAGAAATAAAAAAACCGCCCTCTATTCGGGACGGTCATTCCCTCAAAGCTGAAATCTCACCTCTGTTGACTAAACTCACATTCGATTGATCTGCTTTTACCTGGGCCGCTCCCTCGCGGCAATTCCGCTAGCGCGGTCGGGTTATTTTTTTGTCGGGACTCCGGCGCTTTTCCCGCCGTTCTTGTCGGCCATCTGGCGGCACTGGGTCATGATGTCCTCCAGCTGCGTCCGTTCCGCCAGCGGCAGGGTCTGGAATTCCGGGCGGGTGAACATCTTTTCGCAGGCTTCCTGGAGGCGCGTGAAGGCGTCCTGGCGGGACTGGACGTGCAGGGACTCGAATAGCCGCGCGTTCTCCAGGGCGTAGCCGACCTGGGCCGAGAGGATGGTGATGAGCCTGAGCTCTTCCTCGCTGAAATGGGGTTTTTGCATGCCGGTCCGCGACAGGTTCAGCACGGCGAGCAGGCGGTCCTTGAAGAAAATCGGGATGGACATGCTGGACGTGATGTCGCCGAATCCGGGCATGGACTCGAACTGGAGGTATTTCCGGATGTCCATGGTGTCCAGTGTCTGCAGGCTTTCCAGCTGCATGCCATCGATCCGCGCCTTTTCGTAGGGGACTCTTTGGTTGAGCAGGATCCCGTGCCGCGTCCCGTGGGTGGCGGCCACCGTGAGGCTCTTTTGGTCCGCGTTCATGATCAGGATGGAACAGCCGTCTGCGTCGGAGATCTCGGTGGCGTATTTGGCGATGGTGGCCAACAGCTCTTTTTCCTCGCGGATGGTGGACAGCGTCTTGGTGGCGTCGTAAAGGTGGAGGATCTCCTTCAGTCCGATCAATTCCCGCAACAAAGTCTGGTGCTCCAGAGCGCGCTTGACGGCGGAATCCAAACGGTAGGGATCAAAAGGTTTCGGCAGATAATCGTAGGCGCCCATCTTCATGGCGTCGACCGCGGTGGAAACGCTGCCGTGGGCCGTCAGGACCATGACTTCGCTGAAGGGCGAGAACTCCTTGACGAAGCGCAGCACCTGCAGTCCGTCCACTTCCCCCATCATCAAATCCGTGACGATCAGCTGGTATTTTTTCTTGGGGATCATCTCCAGGGCCTGTTCGCCGGAATTGGCGACGTCGACCTGGTAGCCGTCCAAAAGAAGCGACTCGGCGCAGGCGGTCAGGATGCCGACGTCGTCGTCCACCAACAGTATGGTTTTGTTTGATTTATCCATGGGATTTCTGTTCCAAGCTTACCACAGTTGGAGTCTTTGTCAAGGGTTTTAACATCCCCGCTAGATATCGATCCTCGCTGCCTGCGACCCGCGGGAGAAGAGATGGATCTTGTCTGTGTCGAAAACCACTTCGATCGGCTGGTTGATCTGCACCGGATGGTACGGATCGATCTTGGCGATGAAGGCGTCGCCGCCGGCGCGGAGGTGCGCGTAGGTTTCGGAACCCAGGGGCTCCAACAGTTCCACCATGGCGAGGATCTCGCGCCCGTCCGTGTCCAATCCGGGCTGAAAAAGCTTGTCGCGGATGTGCTGGGCGCGGATCCCCATGATGAGCCGCTGCCCGCTCTGCAGGAAAAGATGGTCCGGCGCGAAGCGCGGCGGCAGCTTCAGCTGGAACTGTCCCTGGTCCAGCCAGACGCGGCGCCCCTTCACGGTCACGGTGACGTCGAAGAAGTTCATGGACGGCTGGCCGATGAACTCGGCGACGAAGCGGTTGCGCGGATATTCGTAGAGCTCCAGCGGCTTGGCGTTCTGGTGGATGGCGCCGGCCATCATCACGCCGATCCGGTCGCCCATGGACATGGCTTCCGTCTGGTCGTGTGTCACGTAGATCATGGTGGTCTGCAGGCGCTTCTGAAGATGGACCAACTCGGCGCGCATCTGCAGCCGCATCTTCGCGTCGAGGTCCGACAGCGGCTCGTCCAGCAGGAAGACCTTAGGCTTGCGCAGGATCGCGCGTCCCACCGCCACCCGCTGGCGTTCTCCCCCTGACAGCGTCTTCGGGTTGCGGTCCAAAAGCGAAAGGATGTTCAGCATGGCCGCTGTTTCGCGCACGCGCGAATCGATCTCCCGCTTGGAATAATGGCGCACGGAAAGACCGAAGGCCATGTTGTCGTACACGGTGAGGTGCGGGTAGAGCGCGTGGTTCTGGAACACCATGGCGATGTTCCGGTCCTGGGGCGCCACGCCGTTCATGGAATGGCCGTCGACGATGATTTCCCCGTCCGTGGGCTCTTCCAGCCCCGCGATCATCCGCAGCATGGTGCTTTTTCCGCAGCCCGACGGCCCCACGAGGACGAAGAGCTCCTTGTCGCGGATGTCGAGCGTGATGTTCTTCACCACCGGCGCGCCATCGAACCGCTTGGTGAGGTTTTTCAGCTGCACGTGAGCCATTTATTTTGCGCCTTTCCAAAGGACGACGCGGTTGCGCCCTGATTTCTTGGCCTCGTAAAGGGCCTGGTCCGCGTGTTCCAGCAATTCCTCGGGCGTATGGGTTTTCGCGGAGCAGGCCGCCAATCCGACGCTGAGAGTATGTCGCAACTTTTCCGGGCCGATGTCAAGGGTGGCCTCTTCCATGGACTTCCGCAGCTGGTCGAGCCAGCGCATGGCCTCCTCTTCGTCTTCCATATCCAGCAGGAAAGCAAACTCGTCGCCGCCGTAGCGCGCGAAGAATATTTCCGGGGCGGACAGGCGGCGCACCGTTTCGGAGAGGAATACGAGGGCGCGGTCTCCCACGGGATGGCCCCAACGGTCGTTGATGGCCTTGAAATGGTCGATGTCCACGAGCGCTAGATAGAATCGTTTTTTATAACGTTTGAATTTTTGAAGGAATTCATTGATCCGTTCCATAAGCACGCGGCGCAGGTACGCGCCCGTGAGCGCGTCGCGCCGGCTGCGCTCCGTCAGGAGGCTGTAGAGGAAGGCGCGGCGCAGGCCGATGGACACCAGCTGCCGCCCGACGGTCAGTTCCTCGGAACACTGGGCCATCATTTCCGGGTCGGCGACTTCCACATATCCCAGCGCCAGCACGTCCTCGTCCCAGAGGATCGGCACCAGGAGGAAGGGCGGCTTTACCGAACCGATGATCTTGTGGAAGGCCGGGTGTTTGTCCGGCATGGTGTAGTGGCGGATCTGCCGCGAGCGGGCGACGGCTTCGTGCTCCACGAGGAATTTCGGCCAGAAGGACTTCTCCGCCACGTTGTGGGAATAGACCACTTCCCAGTTGCCGTTGGATTTTTGCTGGAGCAACAGGCAGGCCTTCACGCCCGCCACGTTCTTCCAGGTGTTGCCGAGGGTGGTCAGGATGTCGACGGAATCGATCTTGGTGGCCAGGGTCTGGACCAGAGAGAACCTGTTTTCCAGGCGCGTGAGGGATCGGTTCAAGGTTTCCGTCTGGTCGCGCAGCATCTTCTGCTCGCTCTGAAGGTTTCCCCTCATTCGCTGCAGCGATTTCAGATGGTCCCGGCCGTCCTGCTGCACTTCCTCCTGGGCGTTCAGGGAGATGAGCGGCACCAGCGACACCAGCAGGAGGAAGCAGATCTGAAGCCCGGCCTGTAAAGGCTGTATGTCGGCTATGTAAGCCATGATGATCGAGAGGTTGAAAAACAGCACGGACAGAAAAAACGAGACCTTGTTCCAACGCTTGATGTGGGTGGCCAGGATCAGCACGGCGCCCCAATAAAGTGCCGGATAGAACATGAACTTCATAGGGCCGCCACCTGGTTCCGCCCGGCCTGCTTGGCCTTGTAGAGGGCCTGGTCCGCCTCGTGGACCATGTCGGCCATGGTCTCGAAATCCTTCTTAATGCCCGAGACGCCACCGGAGATCGTCAGCCTGATCTTATCCTTCTCCCATTTGAACGCGCCCGCGGCGATTTTCTTGTGGAGCCGGTTGCCGAAGTCCAGCGCTTCTTTCGCGCGGGTGTAGGGCATCAGGATCACGAACTCATCGCCGCCGTAGCGGGCCAGAAGGTCGGTCTCGCGTACTTCGGCCGAAAGCATCCGCGACATCCAGCGGAGGATTTCGTCGCCCATGTAATGGCCGTAGGTGTCGTTGATCTTCTTGAAGTGGTCCACGTCCATGATGATAAAGGCGAGGTTCTCCCCGCGCCGGCGCGCTTTGCTGAACTCCTCCTGGAAACGTTCGTCGAAATAGCCGCGGGTGTGGAGCCCCGTCAGGCTGTCGGTCGTCGCCAGGGCCTGGGTCTGGGAGTAGAGGTCCGCGTTGTGGAGCGCCAGTCCGACCAGGTTGGAGGCGATGCCCGCCAGCCGCAGGTCGTGGATGTCGAACTGGTCGTCGTCCTTCTGCAGATCGAGGCCCATCCAGCCGATATTGCTGCCGCCGACCACCAGCGGAACGAAAATGAACCTGCCCAGGGCTAGCGTGGGGATGGGCGTGGTCTTGGCGGTGAAAAGGACGGCCTGCGAGGATTGCAGCGAGCGCTGGCCCCAGATGTCCGTGGAGTTTGGCTGGTTTTTTTCCGGGAAGATGCGCAGCGACACCTGGGCCTTGGGGAACATGTCCCCCAGGGCGTTCTGGGCACGGTTGATCAGCTCCTGCTGGCTGTAGGCGCCCACCAAGTCGTCGATGAAGGATTCCAGCCGGTGGTAGGCGTGGATCCGTTTACGGCTTTCGGTGACCTGGGTTTTCATCTGGCGAACATCGTTGTTGAAGCGCCCGACAGTGATCTCCAAACGGTCCAGCTCCTCGTTCAATCCGTGCCGGACCGATTGATAGCGGCCGTTTACGCGGCTCATCAAATAAAAAAGCGCCCAGAGGAAGCCGATGTTGGCGGTGTAGAGCAGCTTGCAGGCGGGCAAGTCCGTCAAAATGAACCCCAACAACCCGATCACCGTGGCCGCGCTGGTCACCTGGAAGGACCACATGGGTCCAGGGCTCAAATAGAGGAAAACCAATCCCGCGGCGAAAAACGGGAACACATGTCCGGCGGGGAAGGGCACTTTGACCATAAGCCAAAGGACGGTCAGCGTGAAAACGGGGACACCGATGGGGCCGACCAGCGCGAGGCAGATATTTCCGATCCGCCCCAAAAGGGAAGTGGCCGAGAAGAAAAGAAGGTGCTCCCGCTCCATGGAAGGCGACTGTTCCGTCACGGGACCCTCAGGTCTGCGGCTACGCCGGTCACGTAGGTCAGGGCTTTGCGAGAATGGGGTTTCAGACGGTAGCTTTTCACGCAGGACGGGACCAGCGCGCCCTGCCCCGGCTTCAGCAAATGATAATTATTCATCCACGTAAGCCGCACGCTTCCCTCCAGGTTCAAAATCAGTTCCGCGCCGCGTTCATGCCCGCCCACAAAATATTCGGTGCGGCGGGAATCGAATTGCAAAACGCGGACCTTAAATTCCTTGGCCGCGGTGCGATACCGGCCCGCACGGTCGGGGCGGAGGATGCGGGCCCGCGCGGACGTGAAATTGAGGAGCCTGAGGAGTTCCGGCACGTCCACGTGCTTCACGGTCAAACCGCCGCGCAGCACGTTGTCGGAATTCGCCATCGCTTCCACGGCGCGGCCGCCCAGGTAGGCGTGCAGTTCCCCCGCGGGCAGAAACAGCGCCTCGCCGGGTTTCAGCCTGACGAAGTTCAAAAGAAGGAAGGCGAACAATCCCCGGTCACGGCGCCGGTGCACGGAAAAATCCCTGTCTGCGGCCAGCAGCCACGGGCGGACGGTCTTCCATTCGCCACGCGATGTTTCCTTGGAAACGTCCCGGATGAACGCGTCCAACAGAAGGTCGACATCCTCTTGGCGCAGCGTCATGAGGTGACGGTAGAGGCGCTTCAGCGGGTTTTGAGAGGAGTGAAGGCCGCTCAGGGACTTGAGCAGCAAGGCCAAAAAGTTCGGCAGCGTTCCGAGCGAGCGGAGGATTTCATTCCAGGGACGGAAACGGCAAAGGGCGTAAAAATCGCTCAGCGCGATCAGCAGTTCCGGCTTGGCGCGGTCGTCCCGGTAATTCCGGTGGGGCGCGCTGAGCGGGATTCCCCGCTTTTCCTCCAGGCGGAAACCTTGGCGCGCCTGCCGTTCGTTCGGATGGGCTTGCACGGAAAGAGGGCGGGCGATATCCAAAACTTTCATGAGGTAGGGAAGGCGGCCGTGAAAACGCCGGACGGAGTCCTTTCCAAGGATGGCCTTCGGCGCCGCGTTGATGACGTCTTCCAGGGACCTTTTTCCCGCAGCCAAATGGGCGAGGGACGGTTTGGCCGGATGGGCGCCCAGCCAAAGTTCCGCGTAGGGGCGGCCCGGTTCGGCGGGACGTCCCAACAGCTTCGGAATCAACGCCCTAGGACCTTTTTGACCCCATTCGTAATGCTGAACGGCTCCCTCGAGGAGGATCGGGCCCATAGTGGAGATAACGCCGGGGTGGTTGTGGAAAGTGGGATTTTTCATCTATAAACGCTCTTAAATCGATTATAGACGATAGAACGGGGAAATTCCAGGGTTTTTCGACGGAAGTTATTGAAGGCTAAGGAGTATGGCGCGGCGGGCGAAACAAGGGGGTCTATCGCTCAAAACGCAGATTGTCGATGTAAAACGTGAAAGTCCCGTTCGCGTCCGGCGGTTCGACAACGAAAGCGACCCCCTCGCATAACGACAGATTTCTGCCGGTGAAGGCGGACATCGGGATCGACACGGAATGAAATTGATTATCGAACACGGTATAGTTGCTGATAAGGACGATGGCGCTTTGTAGCGTTTCCCATTCCAGCTTCAATTTAATGATCTTGCCGGCGGGAGCTTTAATGTCGAATTTGACGGAACCATTGTTGAATGCGCTCAGATCGTTCGATATGTTGGCGGCGTCCGGATAGCCGAAGCTGAAGTAAAAGAACGTCGAGCTTGTCGCATCTCCGCTCGACGTCGCCTTCAGGGATTCGATCCCTTCGGTAACCAGAGCGGGATTGGTTTCTTTTTCGAGAGTCATGGATCCGTTGCTCGTGCCGTTAGCGCCTAATTTACCGCCATTCCCCCCGTCCGACGCGTTCGGAACATCCAACTGCATGCCTGACACCAGTGACTCGGAATAGAACCCGTAGGAGGTGGCGGGATTGCCGGTTTCGGCCCCGATGGCGATCTGGGCTGTGGCCGTGAGGTTGTTATAGGCGGCCTGGAGCGTGCCGCTGACGCCCAAGCCCTGGCCGGCGTAAAAAATGGTTTCCGCGCCCGTGTCGGGAAGGATTTGGCCCAGCGTGTCGGAACTGAGCGTCCAAGTGGGTTCGACGTTCAGCACGGCGCCGCTGGGTGCCCGAACCGTGGCGGTGAAGGTTTTCTGTCCGTTGGCCGTCACCCGCGCGACCGAGGGCGATATCTGGAGCGTGACTGTCGGCGCGGAAAGGCGCTCCTTCTTTTTCTGGCAGCCGATCATGGAGACGAGGGAAAGAGAAAGGATCAGGGAAAGGGCTCGTTTCATCGGCTCTCCCCTCCGAAACGCCACGCGGCCGTCATCCCGTCGGGGGCGAAGCTGAAGGAAGGCCCGTGCTGGCCCGGAAGGTTTTCCTGGTTGGCGGGAATGATGCGGGCCTGCAGATAAGCGTCCACGACGGCGAAGAGCCAAAAGCCGGCGGTGGCCCCCTGGAGGATCATGGATTGCAGATGCTGGTCCTCGTACTTGTCGTAAAGAGGGTCATTGGGAAGCCCCTTGTTCCGGTAATCCGACAGCGTCTGTTGGGCCCTGGAACGAAGGATGACGGCGCCGGTCAAGCTGGCGGCGGTCGCCAGGAAGAGGGAAGTTCCTTTGGCTTTCTGGCGGTTGAAATGTTGCCCCCAACCGGGAAGCAACAGGGACCGCAACGCCGCGTTGCCGGGCGTCGGTTCGGAAAAATCAAGTTCCACTTCAAGCCGATCGCCGGCGCGCGCGGGCGGAAAAGCGAGGGCGAGGGCGAGGACCAAAAGCAAAACCGAGCGGGCTTTACTGTTCATAGGCGATCCGGTCGAGAAAAACCTGTCCACCGTTCCCGGGGTTAGTGGTCCCGGAGGGCTGGGAGAATACGAAAGTGAAGTTGACGTATTGCCGGACGCTCTGGAACGCGGCCGTCGGGATCGCGCCGGGGGCGGGCAGCGTGAACTTGGTCCAGGTGCCGGTCAGTTGCGTGACGTCCAGCCGGGGCAGTGCCGCGGCCGCGCTGCCGTCGCCCGGTCCCTCCACGCGAAGGATCGTGTTCTCGGAAAGATATCCGCGGGCGTAAAAAGTGATCTTGGTGAACCCGGCGCCGGAAAGATCTTTGGCGGGCGTGGTGTTCATCTGGTCGATATTTTCGGCCACGAGCAGGCCGAATCCGGCAAAGGTATGTTCGATACCTTCGACGGGATCCAGCACGTCGCCGCCGGTCCAGGAGTAGAAAATCGAGCGCTTCCCGAAGGCGGCCGACTGTTCGTTCCCCACGTCCAGGGTCTGGTTTCCTGTCGGGATCGGGATCAGGTAAAATCCGCCGTCGGTCCGCACTTCCTCGTCGTACAGGACCCAGGAGCCGCCGTTCTGCGAAACCGCTCCCTCCGGCGCGGGGTCCGTGAGCCGGCGGGAAGGCGTTTTGTCGCAGCCGGTAAAGACGGAAATCAGCAGAAGGAATTGAACGATTGTCCGCATTTTCAAATTCGTCACCCCGGCGAAAGCCGGGGTCCAGTTACTTAGAATCTTCTGGATTCCGGCTTTCGCCGGAATGACGGCATTCCAAAGCATCACGGTTCGGTCTCCTCTTTGAGTTCTTTTTCCTCTTTCAGGATGATGACTTCCACCCGCCGGTTGGCTTCGCGTCCCGCCGCGGTCTTGTTGGACGCCAGCGGCACCTTGGCGCCCATTCCGACGGTCTTGAACCGGTCCGGCGCAAATCCGCCCTTCTTGATCAGATAATCGGCGACGCCCTTGGCGCGCTTCACCGAGAGCACCAGGTTGCTCGCGTCGCTCCCGATGGAATCCGTGTGTCCGACCACGCGGACCTTGTTGTTTGGGTAGCTTTGAAGCAGTTTCACGACTTCGTTCAGCTGGGCCTTGGCCGCCGGTTTCAGTTCTGCCTTGCCGGCCGCGAAAAGGACCTGCGATTTGAGGGACACACGCAAACCCTCCTCGCTTTTTTCCACCGTGATCTGCGCGGGCTGCGGCGTGGTGCGCACGAGGCGGAAGGGCGCCGAGGATTTCAAGATCTCTCCCGATTTTATCACACCGAAGTCGACCCTGTAATCCCCCTCCGGCGCGGGCCGTTCCGCGGACTTTCCGTCCCAGTAAATCTCGCGGGGGATGGCGTATCCCGCATAACTCTTGACGACAGAGTTCGTCTCCCGGTCCCGGATTTCGGCGTACCACCGGGTGGACTGGTAATTGTCCGCGATGAGCCGGATGCGGAATGGGTCGGGGCTCTGGTCGGGGTTAAAGGTGTCGCCGTCCAGCGTCACGAGGATGCTGTGGGGCCCCTCTTCTTTGACCGCCGGAGGAGGAATGGCTATGGCGGGCGTTTCGGGAGCCTCGCGGCTCTTGTCGAAGCGTGCCAGCACGCCGAAACGCTGGATGAAGAAAATCCGCCATTCGTCGAAGCCGCCGAGGTCCGGCTGGAAGAACCGGTTGTCCTCTTCGCGAGCGCGGATGTAGGAAATGCCGACAGTGCTGCGCGTGCGGAAATCCCTCTGCGCCCGCAGTTGGTAGAGGCGGTCGAAAGTTTCGCCGAAGCGCCGGTGGAATTCCTCCGGGCCCCAATCGTTCGCGGACACGAGCGCGGCCACCGTGTAGGGGCCCAGGTGCAGCTCGTCCTGGATGCGGAGGAAGCTCGTCAAAGGCTTGGGGCCGTCGGTGCGGGTGGTGTAGGCGTCGCTGCCGGTGGCCATGCTTTCGCCGCCCTGCAGCAGGAAGAGATTGCGCAACGCGCCAACCTTGCGGTGCAGCAGGAACGAGGCCGAATGGAGCGGCGCCTTGGTGGCCCACGCGCCGGAATGATATGGGCCTTCCCAGACGGCGCGGCCTTCTTTGTCGAAATAAAAAGTGTGGTCCGTGCCCGTCGGAAAATATTCGACGCGATACTGGAACGCGTAGGCCCACTGCGCGTCCTCCAGCGGGTTCACGTTGTAGAAATCCAGGATGTGCGGGTCGTACCGGAACAGCCATGTCTCCGGGGTGGAGTCCTGCGTGAAAGTCCATTTGAGCATATGGGCCTTGCGGTTGTCGGCGATGTCCCCTTCGGAGTTCGACGTCACCCAAAAGGGAGAAAACTCCCCGCGCGGGCTCACGAGGAGCGCACCGGGGTTGTCGGGCGTTCCCTGATAAAGGAACGGCAGGGGGCCGACGATCGGTTCCCGGAAGGCATATTGGAAATTAGTGGACAGATATTGCGTCATTTTCTTGTAGGCGGCCGCGGTGTATTCCTGCTTGTTGCCGGCCACGGGACGGCGAACTTCATACCCCGCGTCGACGCGATCCAGGAAATAGTCCGGATAATAGCTCAACTGGAGGGTCCCGCCCCAGGCATCGTGCTCTCGAGTAATGTCATCGGAAATGATGTAGCTGGAGCCGTAGGTCCCCTGCCCGGGGGCCGTGCGTTCCGCCCGCTGATAGGGCCGGTCGAGACGGAAGGGCTGATAGAGCAGTCCCGTCTTGACGCCGAGCCTGCCGCCCATGGGTTCCATAGATAGGGTGGTTTCCGCGGCGCGCAGGTCTTCGCCTTCCTCGCCGAAGGGGATTTCCGCGTGCTTGTAGATGGCGGCGAAACGCACTGCGCGGCGGGTGATGTTGTAGCGCGCGAAGACGGACCGTCCCGCGCCCCACATCACTTCCGGTCCGGCGACAAACCCGAGCTCGCCCAAACGCGTCTGCCACTGGCCCTCGGCCCCACGCGGAACGCCGTGTCCGGAGAAATTCAGATAGCGTTCCAGCTCATATTGTCCCGGCAGCAGCCCGAAGAGGTCGCCCTTGGCGCGCCAGTCCTCGAAAGATTTTCCCTGGAAGACCCGCAGCCGGGCGTCGTTGTTGCGGAACTCGGCCTCGCCTTGGAGGAACTGCAGTTTCTTATCGGTGACTTCCTGGCGGTGAGGATCGTTTATGGGCCGCCAGAGCGTGTCAGCGTAATTCCCTAAATAGGAAATCCTCGCGTCGGCGTAAAAAGATTCGTGGGGGCGGATCGCGCCGGTCAGGTAGAGAATTTGACCGATTTCGGTTTCGGTGTTGGGGCGCGTGCTCGAATTGTGATTGTAGGTGTAGGCTTTGTTCAGGCCGTCTTCACGGTTCGTCATTCCGTTTTGCAGTGTGTGCTGGAGGCCATCCAAGACCAATTCCGCATCGAGGCTGGCGGAACCTGGCGGGATGGTGGCGCCCGCCCGCGCGAGGGTCAACGAAAAAACGAGGGTCGCCGCGGCGAACAATCCAGCCGTCCATAATGAATGCGGTGCCATTTTTTTCATTGTTTTCCGTCGAAATAGACCAGCGTGGTCACGCGGCTTGTGGGGTTGAAGTTTTCGTTGATGAGAAAAGCGTAATCGAGCCGCAGCCAGGAAACGACCAGGGAGGCCCCGAAGGAAAGACCCTGGTCCTCGTTCCAGCCGGAGCGGACGGCGAAGCGCTGTTCGTACCAAAGTTCTCCGCCGTAATGAGCCGTCATTTCCCCCCACTTCGAATTCAGGGGCGCCAGCACGTCCACGGCGAGGGTGCCGATCAAGGGCATCGGTCCGCGGCGCGACACGCGGGTCCCCGTCGTCTGTCCCACGGATTCATTGGTCCAGGCCGCGCCCAGTCGCGCGCGCGAAGGGATCAGGTCGTCGATCGATCCGCCGGCGAAGGAGTCTCCGTTCAGACGGGTACCGCCGATGTCCTGCCATTTGGCCCCGAAGCTCAAACCCCGCCAGCGGGCGATCCCGCCCAGGTCGAAGCCGGTGCCCTGGACATTGTACGCGCCGAATTTGCTTTGAATGTGTTTGATCGACAGGCCCAGCGGTAGGCCGAGGTGGTTCGAGGCAAGGGAGAGGGATCCCTGTTGATTGATGAAATCTTTTTCGCCCAGGACCGTTCCCAGGGAATCCGTGATTTCGATGTCCCGGGTGCGGGACTGAATCCATCCCACGGCCCAGCTTATGGGTCCCACGGGTTGGCCGTAGGCCGCGGCGATCCCATCCATATTCTCCTGGGAAGGGCTGTAGTTGGCGAGGAAACCGGGATACGCCAGGTCGGCCAAACCCGCTGGGTTCCAGTACAGCATGGGAAGGTCGCCGGATAGGGCGGTTTGGGCGCCGCCCATCCCCTGTGACCGGGCGCCAAGGCCCTCCGCCAAAAAGGCGTCCGCCGTGGTCCGGGCCAGTCCGGGTTGGGCCGCAGCCATGCCAAGCAGGGCGATAAACAGGTTTAGCTTTAGGCTATAAAACAGTCGATGTTTTTTCATTATATCGTTGTCTATCAACCCTATTTGATGATAACGATCTTGTGGTACCGGACGTCGTTTTGATTGTTCG
Source organism: uncultured Elusimicrobia bacterium (assembly GCA_964482515.1). Lineage (GTDB taxonomy): Bacteria > Elusimicrobiota > Elusimicrobia > FEN-1173 > FEN-1173 > CAYZXT01. The sequence goes on from CAYZXT010000003.1 coordinate 83,951, forward strand.
CCTTGACTTCGACCCGGCAGAGGTAGACCCCGGGGGCCACCGTGCCGCCGTTTTCGTCCAGGCCGTTCCAGTCCGCGGTCACCAGGGTGGACGACAGGGAAGACGGCCGCAGGCTGACGATCTTGCGCCGTGCCGCGTCGAAAACGTCCAGCTTTACGCTCTCCGGAATCTGCCCCAAATTGATTTGGATGCGGGTGGAGCCGGCCCCGGCGATGAGGGGATTTGGGAAATTGTGGATCTTGCCGCCAAACAGCGGTCCCTGGGTCACGACCACGGGGTTCCAGAGGTCCTTCAGCGCGTAAAAAGCCGAGCGGAGACGCTTGGTGATGGTGGTGCTTGACACGGCCGTGATCCCCCACCATTCCTCGTTGATGTTGGGATCCGCGTAGGCGTCGTTTGTGAAATCCGCGGTCTTGTCCTGGGCGGCGTCTCCCCCCGGGCCTCCGTTGCCGATGGTGGCTGGATTCAGGGGCGTCGAAGCGCCCTTCCACCATTCGTCCGACCATTCGAAGACGCAGCCGCCGACCACGCCCTTTCCGCTTTGGGTGGCGCTCAGGTTAGCGGCGATCTCACGCCATTGGCTCGCTAAATCGGACGCCTGCTGGCTTTGGTCTTCGGCGGCAGACGGGACGTTGTAGGCGTCGGAGCCGAACTCCGCGACCCAAAGGGGCTTTGAGCTCGTGGAAGAAAAGAACGAGAAGGCGTTTCCGAAGGAAGCCCCGCGGTAAATGGTGGCCCCCCAAAGGTCGACGTTCGACGGATCGGCGCCCAGGGTGTTGGCCGAACTGATTCCCAGACCCCGGAATTCCTGGTTGACCGTGGTGAAGGGATGATTGGGATCCGCGCTATGGGACGCGATGGCGCATTCGTCCAGCAAGGAATACCACGTGGCATTGTTGTTGATGGCCGAGGTATTGGTGAGCGTCACTTCATTGCCCATGGCCCACATTAAGACCGCAGGATGGCTTTTGAATTGATTGACCATGGTAATGAACCCGCTTTGGATCGCCGTCCGGGACGCGGCCGACACGTCCCAATCGTTCTGAATCGGAAAACTCATGATCACATAGAGGCCGTTGTTAAAGGCCGCGTCCAGCGCCGCGGTCGTGGCGTTGCGGGCGTCGAAGGTTCGGATGGTGTTGGCGCCGAGGGTTTTTAGCAGAGGAAAATCGTTGTTGTAGACCTGCGCGTCGGCGAAAAAGTTGTAGTTGCTCGGCGAACCGGGCCGGGAGCCGGGCCGCGTGGGAGAGTAGTTGACGCCCTTCATGGTGAAGGCCTGGCCGTCGACCAGGAGTCGCTTGTTGATCTTGTCGACGGTGACGACGGCGGCGGACAGGGTTTGCGCGATGAAGGCGGCGGCGAGGAAAAGCAGGGGCGCGACGGCACGTGGACTAAGGAAGTCAAGCGCTCGAACGGCGGCGGCGGACAAAGGCCTGCGCGCGGATTCTCGATACAAATAGGATTTCGGTTTGTTGGGGGGTGTGGGTTGACGAGCGGCGGTTGCCGTCATATCACATCTTCAGCGCGCCAGCCGTGATGCCGGAAATAATGTGGCGCTGCATCAGGATGTAAATCAGGAGGACCGGGATGACGGAGATCGTCATGCCCGCCATTAGCAAAGGATATTCCGTGACGTGGGCGCCCTGGAACACCATCAACCCGCGCTGCAGCGGCATGAGGTTCCGGTCGGAGAGGATCAACATTCCGAGGAGGTATTCGTTCCAGACGCTGAGGGTCGTGAAGATGGCCAGCACCGCGATGGCGGGTTTCGCCAGCGGCAGGGCCACTAGATAGTACACCTGGAACTTGTTGCAGCCGTCGACACGGGCGGCGTCTTCCAGGTCGCGCGGGAGCTTGTCGAAGAAGGTTTTCAGTAGGAAGATTCCCAGGGCCAAACCGCCGTTGATCTGCGGCAGGATGTATCCGAGCCGGGTGTTCACGAGGTCCAGTTTGATCAGCAGCACGTAGAGCGCGATGAAGGCGCCGGGCACGGGGATCATCATCGTCGACAGGAACAGCACGTAGATGACCTTGCGCCCCGGGAAGGGCAGGCGCGCGAAGGCGTAGGCGGCCAATGACGCGATGAGCAGGACGCCCACCACGGTGCTGAACGTGTAAAAGAGGCTGTTGAGGAAGAAGACCCCAAAGCGGCCCTTGATCCAGGCCAGCGGGAAGTTCTCGAAATGGGCCGGCCAGGGAAGCATGCTCATGTTGGAGAAGATCGTCTCCTGGGTTTTAAGCGAGGAGATCACCATCCAGAAAAGCGGAAAGAGGCAGGTCAGGGAAACGAGGATCAGGACGCTGTGCGTCAGGACGGAACGGACGTTCTGCTGCAGCTTCTGGCTTGAACCGACTTCGATCATTGGTCTCTCTCCAATTTCTTACCCACGCGCATCTGGATCAACGAAAGCGCCAGCAGGAGCATGCCGAAGATCACGCCCATGGCGCAGGCGTAGCCGAAGCGTCCGGCGCCCAGCATCACCGACACCAGCCGGGTCATGGGCACTTCCGTGTTATATCCCGGCCCGCCGCCCGTCGTCGACACCACCAAATCGTAGATCTGCATGGTTCCGAGGATCGTGAGGATGGACACCAGCACGAACACCGGGATCATCAGCGGCACTGTGATCCGCCAGAAAATATACCACTCGCCGGCGCCGTCCACCCGGGCCGATTCGTAAAGCTCGCGCGGGATGTTCTGAAGTCCGGCCAGGAGGATGATGAATCCCCACCCGAAGCCCTTCCACATATGGATGGTGGCCACGGAGAGCAAGGCGGTCTTGGGGTCGGCTAGCCAGGCGCGGGTCAAGTTTTCCAGGCCGACGGTGGAGAGAAAGTGGTTGAGCAGGCCGTAGTTGCCGTCGAAGATCCAGTTCCAGATCAACCCGACGACGATGCCCGACAGGATGGGCGGGATGTAGAAGATGACGCGGTAAACGTTGCCGGCGCGGATGTTGCGGTCGACGGCCCAGGCCAGGCCGAGGGCGAGGGCGTTCTGGACGGTCAGCGCGAGGAAGGTGATGTAGGCGGCGTTCTTGATGGAGATCCACCAGGCGGCGTTCTTCGTAAGGATATCCCAGTAGTTGCGGAACCCGACGAAGCGCATGCCGGTGGAAATGCCGTCCCAATCGAACAGGGACAATTCGAAGACTTTATAAAAAGGATAAATGCTGAAAACGACGAAAAGCAGCAGGGCCGGAAGCACGAACAGGCTGTTCGTGAACAGCTCGCTCTTGGAGGATTTCATTTTTCTCCCTTATTGGTCGCGTTTCGCCTTGGCGGTTTCGCTGACCTTCATCCGCTGCACTTCCTCGGCGACCTGCAGCGGCGTTTTTTCGCCGATCAAAATGGATTGGATGCCCTTGTCGAAGGACTCGATCACCGGGCCGTATTCCGCCACTGGGAAACGGCTGGGGTGGATGGTGGATTCCATATCGTCCGCGAACTGGCCGAGCACCGGCGGGATGTCGCCGATGGCGTCGGGGATCGCCGGGAGGTTCTTGGTTTCCTTGGCGAGGTAGACCTGCTGGTCTTTTTCCGTCAGCCATTTGAGGAACGCGAGGACCTTGTCTTTCTTGCCGGACTTGGCGTTGACCACGAAGGAGGAACCGGCCCCGCCCCAGATCACGCGGGGGTGTTTGGTCGACACGGCGGGCGGCAGGAAGGCGCCGTAGTTCAGGTTCGGGTTCATGCCCGCGTACACGTTCACGCCCCAGGACCCGTTGAAGGACATGGCGCCGCGTCCGTTGGCGAAATTCTGCTCCGCGGTCTTGTTGATCATGGTCACCACGCCGGGCGCCAGGATGCCGCTCTTGCGCAGTTCGTCGAAGTAACCGAAAAGCTTCACCCATTCGGGGTCCGTGTACGGCACTTCGCCCCGCAGCGTTTTCATGACCTTCTCTTCGCCCATCAGATTGAAGGCGAGGTCCGACGCGAAACAATCGATGAGCCAGAGTTCCCCCCAGCCCGTGACCAGGCCCGGGATGTTGGCTTTCTTCAGCGCGAGAGCGAGGGCCAGGAATTCTTCCCAGGTTTGCGGCGGTTTTTCGGGATCCAGGCCGGCTTTCTTAAAGAGGTCCTTGTTGTAGAGCATCTGGATGTTGGTCACGTCCAGCGGCACGCCGTAGGTCCCGGCGGGGACGCCGTAGCCGTTTCCTTCCACAAAAGTGGTGTTCAGGAGGGCCTTGCTGAAGAAGCGTTTCCGCCACTGGCCCTGGTTCTCGTCCATGGCGGGCGAAAGGTTCTCCACATGCCCCGCTTTGATGAAGCCGGCGAAGTCGCGGGACTCGCCTAGCACGCCGTAGATGTCCGGCAGCGTGCTGGTCTGGGCCGCGGCGCGGATCTTCTGGACGTAGGAATCGGAGGGGGCGTAGAGTTCGAACCGCACGTCCACGCCGGTCAGGTCTTTATATTGTTGGGCCAGGACGTTGAAAGCGGATTCGCGGTCGGACATCCAGTGCCAGACGGTGATCGAATCGGAGGAGGAAGCGGTGGGGCCGCCACAGGCGGTCAGGAACAAAATAGGGGAAAAGAAAAAGAGAAGAAACCGTTTAGGAAACGAGGAAAAGCGATTCGAGGAATATTTGGGGCCGCTGGGTGCAAAAGGGTTTCTCACGTCTTTTTCTCCTTCGATGTTGTAAGAGGATGGGGTTACTCATTATAAGGAAATAACCCAATCTCGTCAATCGCCGAATCGTTCCGGTTTTCTCTTAAATTCGCATCACACTTGCCTTGACGCTAGTCAAGGTCCGGGTCCGTCGGACTGGGCCTTGACGCCAGTCAAGGTCTAACAAAAAACCAAGGGGACGACTCACCGCCGGGCGAGCCGTCCCCTTGCGAAATTAAACAGTTTATTATTTGGTGAAGCTGATGTCGTCCAGATAAATGACGGCGCCGTTGGGATTGGAATCCCGGGCCAACACCACGCAGAAACCGCCGATGACGTAGCTGAGGTCCGCGCCGCTGAGATCCACGGAATAGGACTGCCATTGGTCGGTCAGCACCAAGTTCTTGACCGCAACTTCGTCGGAGTCCGGATAGGTCCCTTTGATTCCGCCGACCTTCACCTCAGAAAGGACTTCGCCGCCCTTTTCGCCGCGGGCCCAGAAGACCAGTTTCTTCGCGCCGGTCAGGTCCAGTCCGGCCTTGGCCTTGGTGCCCCAATTGTTCTGGGGGTTCTGCCAGTAGATCCCAGCCCATCCGCCCGCGCCCTGGGCTTTGTAGCCAATGCGGATGCCGTTCTTACCCGAGCGAGGGCGATTTGTGTCCGCGTCCGTGAACGAAAGATCGGAAAGGTCTCCCATCCAACCGGCGGGGCTGAAATTGTTGCTGGTGGCTTTCGCGTCCGTATAGACGCTCAGAGACTTGAATCCGCCGGCGTCTTTGGCGTCTTTTTTCGGCGCGGCCAAAAGAATGGATGAGCTTAAAAGCGTTGATAGCAGAATCAGACTACCTACTTTATTTCGCATGGTGCAAATACCTCCTGTGTCGGTCTTCATGACCGTGTAGTGGATGCGTTCGCTCAAATGCAACTCTCTTGCCAATCTGTTCATCCGGCGATGCTTCCATCAACATTAAGACCATCGGCATGCGCAAAAAGCGAAAGGATTGTGCGCCGGCGGGTGGATATCATCGCAGAGGACGGTTCGAATCTCAAAGAACGGCATTCTGATGCAAGACGATAGTATTTTTCCCCGCGAAAGGCCAGAGGGCAAGGACGTTTTGTCAAAAAGCCCGCCGCACCATAATAATACGGCGGACCCATGACAAGAGGACCGGGTAAGTTGCTGGTCTGTTTACGCGGCTTCGAGCGTTCTTTCGATCGCTTTGAGGCCCTGATATATTTGGTTCATGATTTCGGCCGTGCCCTGCAGGACGAACGCGGCGTTGAGCGCCAGCGAAATGATCACATGCTGGAGGTTTTCAATATCATCCTTGGACATTCCCAGGAGCTCTAGGTTATCGGCGTCGATGAAAATACCCGCCAATTCCTCGACCGCCGCATATCCGTGTATTCCGTTCTTGCTTAGCTGGATTTTTTCGGCCAGGAGCGTTCCGCCCAAGGCCACTTTTCCATCCTGTGTCAATCTCGCCTGAACAGTTATGACGCTTGGGGCGCCTTCGATTTCTTTCAGGCGCTCCCGGATCATGGTCACGACAAGGCTGTTCTTGTCTCCGTCCTCCGTGTAGATAACGAGCTGATCGGCCCTTTCAACCGGAATCCGCTCGAACAGCTGCTGGACGAAGCGGGCGGTGGAGCCTGGGCGCTTCGCTTCTTGCGCCGGCAAGCCGTAGGCGATGACCGGGAACGTCCCCAGTTGATCCGGGAATTGCGCCCGGTCTGCCAAGCTCACGTTGGCCTGGCGGGCCGCTTCCACCGTTGCCACGAGAGCTTCCGTTAAATCGGCCGCCCCGGTATCCGTTAAACGGCCGCTTTCAACCAGCGGCGTCACCAGGGTTTGAACGACCTCGTTCCGCGCGTCGTCAGGGCTGACGGTCCCGGACATCAAGGCATACCCGGCCGTGGTGGCAGGGACGGCGCCCGGGTTTCGCAGAAGCAACTCCCTGAGGTGATTCGGCGCTTCCCGAAGATCGGGTAATTGAACTTCGATTTCTGGAATCAGAGAGCCGAGCGGTTTCCATTCCGAGGATAATTCCTTCCCCCGGCGTAGTTCGAAAGCGCCCACAATCAATCCGGTGGTTCCAACGTAAGCGGCCACCCCCGCAATCAACGCGAGCACGCTGCCGGCTTCCGGATGGATAACGGCCAATCCGATGGAGGCCAGAGCCACGGCCAGGGAAACGATGCCGCTGACGATGTTCACTTTGGCCGGGGTACGCCCGATGATGTCGTCCGCTTGTTCCCCCCGCAATAGAACGTTGACTCCGATCGCGCGGGATGTCACGACGAATCCGTTCACTTCGCGCCCGTAGGCTTTGGCCAACAGGTAGTGCGTCAATTCATGGATGGCGATCTGGACGCTGAGGAACAACCGCCAGGGCCAGTTCAGGAATGCGAAATCCCCCTGGAAGGGGCTGGCGGCGGATGATTCAAGAATAGCAGCGTCGTCCATCAAATCCGTGGGGACGAGGTCGCCCTTGACGACGTAGTAGAGGATGCCGCCCTCTTCTTCAACAAGCGGGATGTTGGCCTCATAGCTTTCGGCGGGGCCTGTCCACTGTTTGGTGGCCAGGAACCGCAGGTGCCGTATGACTTTCATCAATCGGTCTTGCGGGGACATTTTATTGAAGGCTTCCAAATCGATGTTCTTGACGGAATTTACGCCCACCGTGCCGATCCTGGCTCCGGCGGCGGCCGCCACCCGGGTGGCTTCCCACATGTTCGTCTCGAATTTGACGCCCACGCCGTCCCCGCTCCTGGTCGGCTTAGGGTCGATCAGGGTCGGGAACTTCGCCCGTCCGCGGTTGGCGATGGCTTCCCGGCCCGCCGCGTCCGCGGCCATGTACTCCGCCAGGAACTCTTCGTAGGTCTGGTCGGCGTCGCGCCGGTAGATGAAATAGACGTATTTCGGCCGGAAGAACCCCGCCGCGTTATTGAACCAATAGGTGTCCGCCGAGGTGATCCGCCGGACAAACTTTAATTCGCCCGATGCGGATTCAAACACCTGCAGTTTTTCGTTGGCGAGGAATTGCTCCAGCTCTTCCTCGGTCGAAATCCTTCCCGGTTCGATGTCCATCCGATAGGCCATCAGGTCAATTCCCCCCTCTTGAAGGGTCTTCTGGGCCAAGGCGCGGATTCGGTCCTTATCGGAAATGAGGGTATACCCCCGCTTTTTCATCTCTTTGACGAAAGCGTCCCAGGTGGCGTTAAAGCTCGCGTCCTCGGTCAGAATGTGCGTTTCGCCCTCGTTGACGACCAGCGCTCCGCCCCTCATCCCCGGCGCCCGGGGCGACACTTCCGCCTGGAAATCCAGGTCGCGTTCCAGGAACAGATCAAGCGCAATCAGCCAGTCTTCTCCAAATGTTGCCGCGGTGTTGTCGATGTTGCGCACATACAGGTATTCCGCGTTCATCAGTTCCAGGAACAACCCGGAACTTACCATCTGATGGAAAAATTCGCCGTGGCCCGTGGCCGCCGGTTCGTTGACGATCACACCGGACGTGTCGCCCGCTTGGATTTGCCGCTCGACTTCTTCGGCCTTGGCCAAGGCGCGCGCGTACCCCTCTTCCCCGCTCGCACTGATGATTTTGTCTTTCAGCTTTACGGTATCGGCCACAGTCCCGACGTATTTGATGCCCATTTGATACTCCGGGGTCATGACTTCGCCCTGCACCCCGTATTTGTTTCGCAAAGCCAATTCACCCTGCAATTCGTTTTCGTTGTAGTTTTTGTTGGTCACGATCAGCACTCTGTTGTGCCGGAAATTATTCATTTGCCGGGCGAGGGCGGCCTCGAAGCGCGCCACATTCGTCATGAACGCGCCCAGGAACGTATAGACCTGCCCGTCCACCACCCCGATGGGGACGGCCGCTTTCGAAAGAATGGTGGTTTTCAACCCGTTGTACATCCGGTGCAGCATATCCTTCGCTTCTTGCGGGACGTTGTCCCCGGTCACGTTCATGCGGCTGGATTCGCCGCCGGCCAATACGACTTTTACGCCGTTCCCGCGGGCTTCCGTTACCGCCGCTCGCCGCATCCGCAGGCGTCGTTCCTTTTCGGACATCTCCGCCAGCATCGGCACGTCCCCTTGTTTGCTCGGACGGAAATTGTATTCGATCGGCGACGTCGTCAATTCCCCCCGGTGATACGCCGCTCCACGCTCTTGCAGCGCCCTTTCCATTGTGGTGACGGTCTCCTGCGGTTGGGTGGCTGGAGAATCCTCCCCGCGCAAATGCGCGATAAGAGCGTTTCGGGTCTCGGCGTCAATCCGGATCGGAATGGGCGCTTTCGCCGTAGCCTGGGCGACAGGTTTGAAAGAGAATGTCACGTCCAGATAGGGGAAGCCGTAAAAGTGGGTGCTTTCCCGCTCGAATCCATGGCTCATGAAGATGCTTTCCCACTGCTCCACCGTCGCGTAGTTATATTCCATGTCGATGGCGTTGCGTCCGTTGAGGACAACGTTGGAAAACCAATCTTGGAAGGCCATGAAGTTTTGGATGCGCGCCTCTCCCATATCCAGCAATTCCTGGGTCAGTGCGGCATCGAAAGTCAAATCATCCAGGGCGTGGTCCTTCACCGTGCTGTCCTCGCGCAGGACGACCACGCCGTTCGGTTTTAGGACGCGACGCACTTCCTCAAGCAACGGATGGATATACTGGGAAGGCACGTGGTGCAGCATGCAGCTCATGATGAGAACGTCGACCGATTGGTCCTCAAACTGCAACCTCGCCGGGTCCTCCTGCTGCAAGAATTCTGCGTTCGGAAGGTCGGCCGGTTCAGGCTCTCGGCCCATTTGTTCCGCGCTGAAAATGTCCGTGGCGATGGCCCTGGCCTGGGGAAATTTACGGGCCAAGCGGGCGTTCAACCCGCTGGGGCCGGCGCCCACATCCACAATCACCGCACCCGGCTGGATCGAATCTTCCGGTATATGCCTCAGGATTTTCGTGTGGGTCTTCAGATCGTCCGGTCGGTAGAACACCATGGCGTCCCAGGTTTGGCGGTCTAACCCATTTTCCTTCAGGAGAGCGTACACCGCTTCGCGCCCTCGGAGAGGGTTGTCGGCGTTGGTTTTAAGCACATCGAAAACTTTTTTCATCAAAGCATCGTCCAACGCGGGCAGGGCCTGTTTGTCCGCAGGCAATTGCCCCAACTCGCGCGCCCTGTTGTACAGCCGCGCTTTCGCCTGATAGGCCTTGATGAAAATGTTTTCCAGTTGCGGGTCGTCTATGAGGTGCCGGATCGGATTAACGGTCCCGGTAAGAGGATGCTGTTCGCGCCAAGTCCTTAAGAACTCTTCGATCCGTTCCGCCATTTCCGCGGGAACGGCTTTGGAGCCCGGGTTCCGGAGATACTGGTCCACGCGGCTTTCGAGAGACGCCTGGATCCGGTTATTTTTAACGGCATGAGGAACGATGACCATGAGGGCGCTGACGGCGACGATCAAAAGGCCGGGCGCAGTCGCCAGTCCCAAAGACACTCCCAGGGACATGAATAGTATGCCGATGACCGGCAGGCCTTTGAAGCTGAAGAAAACCGTGTTGGTGGCGCGGAAGGCGGAGCGGAGATTGCCACGGGACACTTCGCCGTTGGGACCGAGAACGCCCAGGGAAAAGTGCAGAAGGAACATGACGCCATAGACCATGACAAAGACAGCGGCGGCGGCTTGGGGAACCGCGACGAGTAAATGCAGGAGGTCCGCGGGCGGGCCCTGCGGCATCAGCCCCGATAGCTGGAGGAGGGCGAACAGGACGATGGCGGTGGACTCAAAAATACCCACCCACGTCAGACCAAAAGGATTGCGGTTCGGATCGGTGAAGCTCCAGTTCCGCCAGAACGCCAAGGCCCCTGCAGTATCATCCGATTCCATCAAATCCGTGGGGACGAGGTCGCCCTTGACGACGTAGTAGAGGATGCCGCCCTCTTCTTCAACAAGCGGGATGTTGGCCTCATAGCTTTCGGCGGGGCCTGTCCACTGTTTGGTGGCCAGGAACCGCAGGTGCCGTATGACTTTCATCAATCGGTCTTGCGGGGACATTTTATTGAAGGCTTCCAAATCGATGTTCTTGACGGAATTTACGCCCACCGTGCCGATCCTGGCTCCGGCGGCGGCCGCCACCCGGGTGGCTTCCCACATGTTCGTCTCGAATTTGACGCCCACGCCGTCCCCGCTCCTGGTCGGCTTAGGGTCGATCAGGGTCGGGAACTTCGCCCGTCCGCGGTTGGCGATGGCTTCCCGGCCCGCCGCGTCCGCGGCCATGTACTCCGCCAGGAACTCTTCGTAGGTCTGGTCGGCGTCGCGCCGGTAGATGAAATAGACGTATTTCGGCCGGAAGAACCCCGCCGCGTTATTGAACCAATAGGTGTCCGCCGAGGTGATCCGCCGGACAAACTTTAATTCGCCCGATGCGGATTCAAACACCTGCAGTTTTTCGTTGGCGAGGAATTGCTCCAGCTCTTCCTCGGTCGAAATCCTTCCCGGTTCGATGTCCATCCGATAGGCCATCAGGTCAATTCCCCCCTCTTGAAGGGTCTTCTGGGCCAAGGCGCGGATTCGGTCCTTATCGGAAATGAGGGTATACCCCCGCTTTTTCATCTCTTTGACGAAAGCGTCCCAGGTGGCGTTAAAGCTCGCGTCCTCGGTCAGAATGTGCGTTTCGCCCTCGTTGACGACCAGCGCTCCGCCCCTCATCCCCGGCGCCCGGGGCGACACTTCCGCCTGGAAATCCAGGTCGCGTTCCAGGAACAGATCAAGCGCAATCAGCCAGTCTTCTCCAAATGTTGCCGCGGTGTTGTCGATGTTGCGCACATACAGGTATTCCGCGTTCATCAGTTCCAGGAACAACCCGGAACTTACCATCTGATGGAAAAATTCGCCGTGGCCCGTGGCCGCCGGTTCGTTGACGATCACACCGGACGTGTCGCCCGCTTGGATTTGCCGCTCGACTTCTTCGGCCTTGGCCAAGGCGCGCGCGTACCCCTCTTCCCCGCTCGCACTGATGATTTTGTCTTTCAGCTTTACGGTATCGGCCACAGTCCCGACGTATTTGATGCCCATTTGATACTCCGGGGTCATGACTTCGCCCTGCACCCCGTATTTGTTTCGCAAAGCCAATTCACCCTGCAATTCGTTTTCGTTGTAGTTTTTGTTGGTCACGATCAGCACTCTGTTGTGCCGGAAATTATTCATTTGCCGGGCGAGGGCGGCCTCGAAGCGCGCCACATTCGTCATGAACGCGCCCAGGAACGTATAGACCTGCCCGTCCACCACCCCGATGGGGACGGCCGCTTTCGAAAGAATGGTGGTTTTCAACCCGTTGTACATCCGGTGCAGCATATCCTTCGCTTCTTGCGGGACGTTGTCCCCGGTCACGTTCATGCGGCTGGATTCGCCGCCGGCCAATACGACTTTTACGCCGTTCCCGCGGGCTTCCGTTACCGCCGCTCGCCGCATCCGCAGGCGTCGTTCCTTTTCGGACATCTCCGCCAGCATCGGCACGTCCCCTTGTTTGCTCGGACGGAAATTGTATTCGATCGGCGACGTCGTCAATTCCCCCCGGTGATACGCCGCTCCACGCTCTTGCAGCGCCTTTTCCATGTCGGCATATCGGTTGATGATCCCGACCACTTCTTCGATGTCTTTCAGTTCGAGCATGTCGAGCAATGGCACCGGTTCGCCTTTGACGTCGTAGATGGGGTTGCCCATCATTTTCTGAACCTGATCCATCGTGAGGCCGGCGTTCAAGAGTTGGCGGGTGACGGTCAATTCATCGATCGCTTCAACGTCGAAATAGGCCATCACTTCCCGGTTGGTGTTGAGGATGCCGGAACTGTAATGGACGAGATTGAGCCTTCCGCCGAACGGTATATCGGCGGGAAGCCTGAATAAATCAAGAGTGCCGAGTATGACCTTCTGGGCCAGGGCGCGAAAACTGTTCGGATTGTTATTGACGGCTTCCATGGGATCGGTATCGCCGATGATGTTGTTGCGGATGGCTTCCAAAGAATGCGCATCGGACCCGGGGCGCATGACGAGGGCGACCACAAAGCGTCCTTCGATCGCGTAATCCCGTTCCATAATGGGGCACCAGAGGTTTTGCACAAGGAACGGTTCGCCGCCGTTAAACCCATTGACGCCGTCCACATACCCCACCCGCTTGTTCGGGGCGAACTTCTGGATCTTTGATCCATCGTTCCAAAAGTCGTTCAGGTCCTCGTAGGTGAATCCCGCGGCGAGCAACTCATCATAGGTGAAGGATTTCGTACCCGCGGGGATTTCGATCTTTTTATCCCTTGCAAAGGCCGCGATGGCGCGTTCTTTGTCGGACGCCGACAACGGATTCATGGCGAACTCGATGGCTTCCGAATATTGTTTGCGGAATTTTTCAACCAGCTCCGGGCCGGACGCCATGATCCGGGCCGCGGCCACGGAATATCCGCTTGCCCCGAATCGTTGCATCATCATTTCCAGTAAGCGGCGGTCCAACGAGGTCGTGGGTTTGAACATGAGGACGGATTCGGAACGGTTGGCGACAGGATTTTCATCCGCCTGATATCCCTTGACGACGCCTTCCTGTAATTGTCCCGTGACGCTGCCGTCAGCCTGAAGATTGGGGACGCGGGCCATGATTTGGTCGACGATATCAGTGTCGTTGGACGATGTTCTTGGTCTGTAAACGAGGAAAAGAATGAGGGGCAAAATCAGGGCAGAGGCGACCGCGGCGAAACCGGCGATTGAATAGACGCTGGTTTGGGCCCGGGCGTAAACCCGGGCGCGTTCGGCTCTCGGCATTCTGGAGAGAACCCAAACAACCATGGCGACGGACAGCATGTATCCCCACATCATGGCGCCCGCCATAACGAATGTGGACTGAAGGGCGAACGCCGCCCCAGTCAGAATCAAGGGTGAGGCGGCGATCACAGCCTGGACCGCAACATCTTGGGAAGTCCACCAGCCTGAGATTTTTTCCAGGACCGACCGGAAAACGTTGGCGACGTTCGCCTGGGCCTTTCGAATTTCAAAACGTTGGTCAATAAAACCGATTTCCAAATTCGTCAACGGGATCCGGATGAACCGGCCGGTGTGGATGGCCTCGTCCGCGGCGAGGGCGACTGGCGCCGGGTCTGCCGCCGGAACGCCCGCGAACGCCGCGGCGGCGGTGCCGCGCGGCAACGGAATATACAGTTTCTCCCCCAAGAGCATCTTCTCCAGCGGGATGTGCTTCATGGCGAAAAGACTGAGGTATCCATTGCCGGTCGCGCTCTTATCGATCTCGCCCACTTTGGGGGTAAGCGTGACGTAGGAACAACCTTTATCCTTCAATATCGACTCCAGTCCCGGCGTGTGGAAGCCGCCGGCAACCAGGACCATGTGCCGGCTTTTGACGGAGTTGGCTTTGGCCAAGAGGTTGGAAATCATGGCGCTGTTGCGTTGTTCCGCGGCAACGTAGAAACGCTCAAAAACTGGAAGGGCGGATTGGAGCGCCGTGTTGTCCGCCGAAATGCCGCCCAGGTCGGCTATTCTGGCCGGGATATTTCGGATTTCTGTTCGGCGGGCTTGATAGGTTTTCCATGACGCCGGGCTGAAGGTGTGGGCCTGGAGGTCGGAAAGCATGCGCACGTCTTCAGATAGGCGCAACAGGTTCCTTTGAGATTCGGTTTTGCCGAGCTTGGCCATGACAACGTCTTTCAACGTTTCCACTTGGCTGAAGAGTTGGTATTTCTCGATACGTTCGGCTTTGAGGACGTATTGAATATAGGAATTGAACGCCTTGAAATTCGCCAAACGCACGCCGTTTTCATCGGAAAGAACCGTCAGATAATCATAATAGCGGCCATAGCTGATTTGACCGGCGCGGTAAGCGAGGCTGAGCTGGAGCAGTTTGTTCAAGTCGGCTTGGTCCAGTTTCTCCGCGAGGGCCTGAATCAATTGAGCGCGCTCTTGTTCCACCTTCTTGAAATCAATCGAGTCCTCCAGAGCCAGGACTTCGAGCAATTTTTTGATTTCCGGAAAACGGGGTAGATCAGCTCCGGCGCGGTCGGAAAGGAAGCGTACGTAGTGCAACAAGCCGAGTTCCCCTTTGTGATAGGAAGCAAGGTTTTCTTCCAGGGCCCAGAGATTCAGATCATAGTGGCGGTCCTTCACGTGTTTAAGGGCGGCTTCGATCGCGGCGATCTGTTTTATGAATCCGTCCCGATACGCGACGCTGTCGCGATAGGCTTGGACGTTTTCTACGTAGAGATCAGGAGTTTCCACCCCCCATACCAGTGGGGCTTTGTCGGATTCAATGGCGAAATGCTCGGGCCCGCTGATGAATTTGCGGTCCAATAGGAATTCGCACACCAGTTCGCGGTGGTTGGGGTCGGGGCATGCATGATAGGGCTTCAGGTTGAGGCCGCCATGGGCGCCTTCGAGGGCGATCAAAAGCGGGGAAGCCGGCGAGGCGGATGAAAACTGGGAGTACATGTGGTTCAGGATTTGGGAAATGTTTTGCTGAGCGGAATAAATTTCGTGGGCGTCTTGGATCAGGACTATGAGAGGACGCTTATCGGCCTCCGCCGTTAATCGAATTTTTTGGATGTCGCCGTATTTGGACGGAAGTGAAGTGAGCCACTTCGGCAGCTGATGAGCTTGATCGGGGGAGAAACGGCCCGTGAGATCGTTGGTGACGTCTTCGACCTTATGAAACATGGGCAGAGAATTGGTGACGCGAGGGAGGGCGTTGTTAAGGTCTGAAACGCCGCCCGGGAGTTGAGCGACTTGATTAAGGGGGTTTTGGCGGTCGCTGGCTTGGACGGATTTGCGGCGATCCTGCCAGAAATTGGCTTCCACCAAAGGGCTGGCAAGGGTGGAATACAAAAACACGACGGCGATACCGGCGGAAAACGCTTTCTTTAGAGTGCAACGGCGCTGTTGCATAGTTCCCCCTCGATTTAACCCTTTGTCAAAGTGAACTGTCTCACGCAAACCCCCTGAGACAATTTAAATATAACCATCTTAGATGAACAAATCATTAACAAGTTGTAAGTTATTTGTAACAAGAATTGCGTTGATTTGACAATGAAATCAAAACGACCATACAATGAGAATGCCTCTAAATGCCTTTAAAATCCAGGGTTTAAGCTGATTATTTGGTATCCGCGTGGGCATGTAATACCCTGCAACGGGTAAAAATTTAACAGTTATTCAGTGCCGAAGCAAATCAGTCGTTAGGCTGCGATTTCCGCTAAGCGCGCAGAGAAGAAGTTGATGTTGATCAACTCCTGCATGTAGAGTCTTATGGCTCCCATGGCGTTTAACAGCACCACCACGGCGTTTTGAAACAGTTCCGTTTGTACCCCCTCCGTCACCAACATGACTCCCTCCGGAGTCACGATGTTGAGAGACTTGGCAAACTTAAGCGGAGCATTTTCCCGCACGACGAGGAATTGTTCCACCTTGCTCAGGTATATGGTGGGGACCTGTTGATCATTGTCTGATGTCATTGCTTGATCTTCATCCACTAGCCAAATTACCTGATTGGGCTGAATTTCCCCTCCGGATTTTGCGGCAAGGATGCTCATTGCCTCTTTGGCCGCCCGTTGGGCCAGGAACGCGTCAGAAGCCTGGATCACCACGGTCTGGTTCTGAGAGCCGATCAGACTTTTGCCTAGAAAACTTGATAGGTCCTCTACCGAAGCGGGTACGAAGATAAGCTTCGCTTCCCGTCCGGCCAAATCATCACTCAGCATGGCGTCATCCACACGCTCAACGGCGCGGCCGAGCGTTGCTGCGCGCTGGGAGAGCCAACGGATTTGCTCTTGGCTTCTGCGCGGGCCGAAAAGATCGTCCATGGCGAGCTGGAACGCTTCTTGGAATTGGATGTCGTCCCTCAGGCGGGTTTGTTCCGCCTCGGTCATGGCGGACGTGACCAGCCCCTCGATGTCGGCCACGTGTTGAGCCGCCGGGGGCAGGGATTCGGACAATTGAAGCAGGAAATTAGGATCGCTCATGAGGATTGTGTTTCCCTGGCGGCGGATCTGGAAAAGCGAGAAGGCCAGACGTTGCGCCCGCGCCGTCGGCGTGTTCTCCGCGGCGGACCGGGTGTATGCCTCCACCGTCACGGGCGAAGGATTGTCGAGCTGGATATTGCGGTGCCAAATGGTTGTCAGACCGATACCGATTAAAGTGAATCCGACCAAAGCAATGCCGAGCGGCGTGGCGCCCGCGATGGCGGAAACCGAAAGCCCCGCGGCCAGGATCGTTTTAACTCCCGCGAGCTTCCAGAGAGCCATGCCGGCAAGGGCGGACGGGTTCTTCAACAAATGGCCGATCACAAAGGCGAAGGGCACCGTCATCCAAGCCACGGGCCATATCATGGGGAAGGCCAATCCCGTGAGCGTCAGCGCAACAACGGCCACCGGAACGATGGCGAATACCCCGGGGGTTTCCTTAAAAGCCCAATTCCGCCAGTAGAGCGGACTGCGACTCCAGGAGCCGCCTGTCGAATCATCTTGTGCCGCTGAAATCTGTTCTCTTAATTCCCGGATTCTGTTTAAAAGTGCTTCTTGCTCGCGTTGAGCTGAGAGATACTCTGGATTGTCTACATATACGCTCCTATAAACTGGGTCACTAGGCACTTCCACCTCATACGTTTCAGTGAATGACGGATCATCCCAACCATGAAATATTAACTCCTTAGTCGAAGATCTGTATCCGATAATTTCATTTGTGTTGCGTGATATTTGAGCACTGATATGCTCATAAAGCGGATGTTCGCTTAGAATATGTTCAAGCATAAAAAGTGTTTTGTCGGCTTCTTTATGTTTTTTGGACTTAAACAAAGTGTTTACTATTTTGACTAGAGCTTCAGCGGCGCTGGAGCGTGCATCTGAACTGTCACTCTTGAGGGCAGATAGATATCCTTCGATCATTTGGCCTTGCGTTGCATTCAATTTCTTAAGGACCGCAACAGCGGCGGATCGGATATCGCCATTATAATGGCGAAGCAATATCAGCAACTCCACGATGACTCTATTGTCCCCGGCCTGGACTATTTTGCCAAGAGCAGAGATAGCGGGAACAGAGACATCAGGGTAATTATCTTGAAGCAATGGCAGCAATGCCGAAATGACTATATTGTCCTCGGCCTGTGCTATATCCCCAAGAGCTTCAGCGGCAGTAGAACGAACAACTCGTCTCTTATCTTCTAACAAGGGCAACAAGCCCTGGATGACTTTTTCTTCCCTACGATTTGCAATTCTGCGAATGGATATCCAAGCGATATTTAGGAAATCAGGCCTCTCAATAGTAAGAGTAGAAGCATCGCTTCGAATAAGAGATAGGGCATATTGAGGGTTTCTAATGATTTCACCAGTTTCGATCTGATGATAAGGATCAGACAGTATGCTTCCATGCCAAATAGTGATGATAAATATTCCCAATGAGCCAAAAATGAAAAATGCCGATTCAAACGACGCTGCAACGAACAGGCCTGCCACGACGATCTTAGCAGCGGTCAACCTCCACATGTCCGGTGATTTGAACATGGCACGGTTAAAAAAGATGTGCCCGATGGCATATAGGAACGGTGCCAGTAGCCAATAAAGCGGCAGGCCGTTCAAGACCATGAACGAAGTGCCATAAACCGCGTTGGCAATGGCGATGCCCACGGGGACAGCAAAAACAATAATCGATTCAATCCAGGCGATCTTCCACCAGCGGTAGCTCTTGAACCAGGAGCCGCCTCTCACTCGAACCGGTTTCAATGACGACTGCATTACGGCAATTCCGCCATCCTTATCTTCCGTTACTGAAATTTTTGTTCTGTCCCCGCCTGTTGCATGGACCGTGGCCGTGGTTTCCGCGCCGCTCTTATCAACAACAAGATGGATGTTCGTTAATCGACCGCTATTGAAACGCCCTATAATTCGGGCCGGCGTCCAGGCGACAAATTTGGCCGAATCCACCAGGCAGACGAGGATCGTTGGGCCGAGAACACGCAAGGCGTGGGCAGCCGCCGGGTTTTCGGCGAGGAAGAGTTTTTCCCCTTGAAACATTTTCTCGAGCGGGGTTTTCTCTTGGGCGAAGACGCTGAGGTACGCGGTCCCGGAGGGAGAATCGATTTTGGTGATTTTCGGAACGAAACGGATCACGGAAAGTCCCGCCGATCTAAGATGTTCCTCCATGCCGGTCGAATGGAATCCGCCGGTGACCAGCACGGCCACCCGCGCGCCGCGGGATTTGGCCGCGCCGAGCAGGTTATCAACCATCAGTCGATCGCGTCGGATGGCGTTATCATAGAAAGCTTCAAAAGTGGAAAGGTCGAGGGAACTCTCCTCTGCGGCTTCTCCGTATTCGTTCCACTCGGCCGTCGTCAAAGAAAAATCCAATAATTTCCCCACTAAAAAGAGCCGCTTGGATTCAGCCACAAGCCGTTTTTCCTCCGGTGCTTGTGCCAAGGAGTCATAGGCGGCGGTTTCCAGTTTCGGAAGATCGTTCAACAGGTCTTCCGCATCGATGCCGTCGGCCAATATGACGTATTGGAGGTAATCGCGCAGGGACGCGTAGCGGGCCAGGGAGATGCCGTGCTTTTCGCAAAGCGCGCTCAGGGAACGGTAGAAATCCCCGTTGGAAATCAGGCTGAGTCGGTAGGCCACGGTTTGGCTCAAAAGTTCGCCGCTGTCCGCCTTGTCCAGCTTTTGTAAAAGCTCTTTTAAGAGGGTCGCCCTTTCGGTTTCGACGCGGGCGAAGTCAAGGCGCGATTCCATATCCAGCGCGCGAAGAAAAAGTTCAACGGAACGTGAAAGCTCGTTTGAGTCTCTGACGGAGGCCAGCGCTTTCACGTATTCGCCCAGGCCGGTCGTCCCCTGCCTGTGGGACTGCACCAAGGCGTCGAACTTCTTCAGTGCTGGGTTGAAGGCTTTTTCCTTGCCGGACCGGTTGGCATCCGCCATGAGGGCCAATTGCTCTTGACAGCTTTTCAGAAGCGGCGCCGAATCCAAATAAGCTTTCACGTTGGCGCGATACGCGTGCCCGTTGTCCACGCCGATGAAAGCCGGAGCGTTTTTCTCGGTCAGCATGCCGGCATGCACCGGGCCAGAAATTTTATTTTCCTTTAGAAGGTAGTCCGCCACCCGTTGGACGTTTACTCTGTCCGGAAACTGTTGGAAAGCGTTCAAGCCGATGAACCCGGAATGGCCTTCCAGCGCCACCAGGTCCACTTCCCCCCGGCTCATGAGTTCCCGCAAAGTGTTGGCGATGTTTCGTTGCGCTTCGGGATTGCGATGGACGTCTTGAATGTGAATGACAACCGGGCCATTTCCTCCCACGGTGATTTCCTTGACTTGGCCGTAGGCGCCTGAGAGCGCGGCGACGAGCGGTTCAAGTAGGTTCTTTTTACTGGAAGGAATTTGCGCGCGCAGAGATGTATTGATGGTTGGAAGAGCCGAACGTTGGACGCGGGGAAGCTCAATGGGGGCCGGAACGGCCGCGGCGATGAGTTTCTTGCGTTGCTCCCAGAAGTTGGCTTCCGGTACATTGGCGAGGGCGCAATTGAATACGAAATAGACGAGGCTAAGTGAACCAGCGAAGGGCTTGGCGAATGAAGACGGTTTCATGGACTCTTCCTTTTGCCCGGGGGTGGGTAAAACAAGAGGCGGTTTATGGGTGACGAGTATAAAGTAGAGCTTTAAGATTAAGAAACGGTTAACAACTTGTAAATTTAATGTAACCAAGTTGTGCTAATAAATAGAAAACCAAATATGTTAGGCGGACTGCAACGCTCTTTGGAGGGCCTGGAAGGCGGGCAGGATATCCGTTTCGACGACGGATACCACATGTCCCAGGACCTGGAGGAGGACGAAGACCTGCGGATTGGCCACCCTGGACAGATCGAGGACCGGGGAAACGATGGGGCAGACGACCTTCCCTTCCCGGACCAATTGTTCCAGGTTTTCAAATCCGGTGGAGTGCTTTTGGATTTGAGCGATGAACTTAACGTCGTTGAAGAAAAGGGTTTCCCCCTCTATCACGCTGACGGTCCGCGGGTCCAGGAAGACCCAGCGGACGCCCTGGATTTTACGCAGGTTGTTGATCTCCTTATGGTTACGGTTAGCGGCCAAAATAACGATCGTCAACGGCTGCGTGTTGTCCGGCGTCTGCCTATTTTTCAGTTCATCGATCGTACGCTGAGCAAAGGACAGCATGTCGGCCCTTTGGCCCTGATCGCCCGTGAAATGGAAGCTGGGAATGACTTCCTGCGTTTGTTGGTCCGCCTGCTCGCGGGACAGTTTTCCCGTGAGGTGGTTCAACAGGCCCTTCGTGTCGCCCGTGGCGAAGATCGGCGCTTTCCGTCCCCACTGGAAAGCTTTGCCGTATATGCGATGCAGGGCGGCGACTTGTTTCATCGTCATGGGGGCGCTGAGTATTTCCTCGAACGCGGACACGTAAACCTTGATCAGCAGGTCTCCCTGCTGGGGATAACGGGAGAGGAAGCCAAGCAGCGTGCCCAGGTGGCGTGCGGCTTCGTCTGCGTCCGGTGGGGAGTCTTTTTTGATGGAATCAACCAGGTTTTCGCGGAGCCCAGCCAGCGCCTGCTGTAAGGTGTTTTGCAACTCGCCCGTAGAACCTATATAGGGTGATAGGCGACCCACTCTATCCATGTCTGCCGTCGACAGACTATCCAGGAGTTGGGCGAGGCTTTCCGATGGCGCGTCTCCCGCCAGAGTCAGGGCGAGCTTAAGTTGCTCCTTGGAGCCTGCGACGGTTAGGTTCACCGCCGGTTGGAGCGCGAGCCGGCCGGAGATTCCCACGGGAGGCATGGCCGCCAAATGGGATTTGATTTCCGCGGCCATGGAATTGCGGTTCCTCGCGTCAATCAGTCCATCGGGGTCGGAAACCATCGGGGTCAAGGCTTGGATCCTGTTGTTTTCGATCGCGTGGGGAGCGATGACCAGGAACGCGCTGAGGGCGACGAGGATGATCCCGGGCAGGGTCGATAGCCCGAGGGAGATCCCCAGGGCCATGAACAGGAGGCCGATGACCGGCAGGCCTTTGAAGCTGAAGAAAACCGTGTTGGTGGCCTGGAAAGCGGCGCGGAGGTCTCCGCGGGAGACGTCGCCGCTGGGATTCAGGACACCGAGGATAAGATGCAGGACGAACATGACGCCGTACGCCATGATGAAGAAAGCGGCGGCCGCGTGGGAAGCCGCGAGGACCATCTGGGCGATTTCCAGCGGCGGCCCCTGAGGCGACAAGCCCCATAGCTGCAGGAAGGCGAAGAGGACGATCGCGGCGGACTCAAAAACAGCCACCCAGGTCAGACCCAGAGGGTTGCGTATCGGGTCTGTGAGACTCCAATTCCGCCAAAACGCCAACGCCCCGGCGTCCCCCAGGTTCTTTTTGGCGTTGATCACAAGCTGGAGTGATTCGGTGACGAGCGTTGATATCCCTTGCCCCCTGTCCGTCACGCTGATTAGCCCGGGATAACGATCGCGCGGGTCTTCCTCGTGTCGGCTTGCCATGACGGTCCTGGCCTGCTCGATCGAAAGGTTGTTTCTGGCGGCGAGCCGCCTTGTCCGTTCTTCCAACGGTACGTCCAGGAATATATTGACGAGGGCCCCGGGATACGAACCGCGCGTCGTCAGCACCACGGGGCTTCTCGCTTTGATTTCATCAACCAGAGCATCCGTTTTTTCGTTCAGTTCATCCATGATCGCGGGGCTGCGCAAGTTGCGGAGATTTCTTTCGATGACGGTATCGTAGAGTTGCACGTCCGATATTGCATAGCCGTCAATGATGAGATCACCTTTTTGGAAGTCGAATTCGGTTTCGCGGATCAGCGCGATCCATTGGTCTTCCGTCAACGATACGATGCCATCGCCGAACCGCTGCAGCCCCTTCCAAACGATCGCTCTGAAGACGGCCCCGAGGTCGAAATTGACCCCTTTTAACTCGCGGGCGAGCGCCCTGGCCAGCGTCGATTTCCCGGCGGCAGGGAACCCTGAGACGGTGACGATGGTTCCTGGTTTCCCTTCCACGTGTTCCAAGCCGGGCACCAGCGGAGGCCGGTCGGCCCAATTGGGGGTCCATTTGTCGTAAAGCGATTCCAACACGTCTCTGAACGGAACATCGTCGCTTTCCAAGTATGCGTCAAGCAACGGCGCCATATCGGATCCAGAAAGGAACTGCGCGGCCGCAACCATCCTTCTGTCAATGTCCATGTACCGGTTTTCAAGGAACGAGTTGAATATCCACGTCTCGTAAGCCTCAAGCCCGCTGGAAATGACAGGGAATCGTTGCTCGTTTCCGCGCACCCGTTCTTCCACGCGCCTGAAGAGCTCGGACACCGCTTTTTGGACATCGCGCATGGTGCTGCCGTCGATCCGGGAGAATTGCCCGTGATACCCGGAATAGAAATCGTTGACGAGTTCGCGGTATTCGCCGCCGATCAGGATCGCCTTGACGACTTGGCGGTAGAGGAGGAAAGGCGGGGAGTTTCGGGCGAGTTCAAGGACTTGCAGGCCTTCCAGGATGTCCTTGTTGTAATCCATGAATCGATCGATAGCTTGGTCCAGATTCATTTGTTTTTGGCGCAGGACCGGCAGGGTTTCCCCGGAAGTCCGGATCGCGTCCAGCGCTTCCCGGATGGCTTGCCGCCTGGGCAGCGGGTAGACGACGCCGTTTTTATCTTTGAGGTATTGGGCATCGGCTATTTCCGGCATGTCGCCGAAAACGAAAACGTCGTTTATGTTCAATATGTGATCGACGAACTCGCTCATACCCGCCTGCTCGATCGGTTTCCTATAAGCGAAGACGACGAACTCGCTCGACCTCGCCCCGAAGGCGCCCGCAAGCATGTGCCCGATGACGCAGGTCAAGTTTTTGGCCGAAGTGTCGTCGACGAAAAGGATGGGCTTGTCTTTGACCCGTCGCCCGAATGCCGAGTTTTGCAGCACGTAGGCGAGCAGCGGCCGGGAGCTGTGTTCCATTTGATGGACGAAAGACTTTGGCGCGAAGAGCTCGTCCTGCCTCCGGACGAAGGCGTCTTTCAGTTCATCGAGCGACAAGGGATCGTAAATCGTCTCCAGGAGTTCCCTGTAAGCCTCCATATGCGATGGCGATATGCGCACGTGATCCGGAGTCCCGCGCTCGTCCTCCAGTTTTTTGACGGCGGCTTCCAAATCCGAGAACAGGATCGGCCAGCCGGACGCTTGATTGAACGCCATTTGGACGGCTTTTGAGAGAACTTCCCTCTGATCGATCATATCGAAAATGCGAAGATCGACTCCCGCGTCGGCGACCCACTCGACGAATTCTCCGACTGTTTGGATGGTTTCGAGCGCCTCCGGGAGGCCTCCGTTTATGCCGCGCTGCGCCTTCAGAAGGTCATCGACGGCATCCCTGTCCTTAGACGGCATCGCTTCGAAAATATCCAGGAGGTCCGCTTTGGTTTGCGAGTCCAATTCCGTACTCCGCTCATCCGGTGAAAGGAGGCTGTTGATAAGCAGCCGCATCCCCATGTCCCGCTTGGCGAGGCTGTTGCGGTTGACTTTGAGGCTCATCCTTTCGGGAACGGATATCCCCTTCGATTGCGAAAGCTCGTCCGTCAATGCGTCCCAGGCCATCATCAACTGGTGACCGCCGCGTTCCAGGAATATGAGCAGCATGTCGCGGTCGTCGATATATTTGATCAGAGGCATCATGCGGAAAACGAGCTCCTCGGCGATGACGCCCCAACGGATGGGTTCCCTCCAGCCGGCGATCTCCGAGATTTTTTCCAACATTCTGGCCTGGTTGTGGCCGGTCAGGTTCGCCATCTGCTCAAGCCAAAGAGACATAAGGTACAGGTTCCCATGGAAATGCATGGGATCGATGAAAGGCAGGAACGGCGCTATCTGCCCGAGCGCCCAATCGGTAGGGATGCTGGGAACCAAGTCCCATGTCCCCGTCACAAGGGCCGTGATGGCCGGCAGGTCCAACGATTCCACCACGAATTCCGGTTGGCTGTCGAACAACTCTTTCACGGAAGCGGGCCCCGTGGGGAGCGCCACCGACAGGATCCCGGCTTTTCGGGCGGCGGTATGGTCGCCCACGGAATCCCCGAAGGAGATGACCTGATGCCCGGGAAGGTTCCGTTCGAGCAGGATTTCGGCAAAGACGTCGGCTTTGCCCCATTTCACCTGCTTCGGGTCTGCGGCTTTGCTTTTCCGCTCCTTAAGTTCGTCATAGGCGCTGCGCAGCTGCCACGCATCCGGGTCCATCCCCAAAGCCCTGGCTTGGTCGATGACGGCCTGTTTCGAGTTGTTGGTCACGATCATGAAGGGAATTCCCAAGGCCGTTAAATGGTTCATGAGCTCGACGGCCCCCGGCATGATCCGGCTGTCGAGGGTGCCGGTCGAGGGCGGGCGCATCAGGATCTGCTGCATTTGCGCCAATAATTGATCAGGCGATAAGGAGGATTCGGGCAACAAATTGAGAATTCGCTCGGCGTCATTTCTATTCAGGGGCCATCGCAACCCCGGCACTATCGTTTCGTACGCAATCGCAAGAAATTCCGGATTCACCGGGGTGTCTCCCTCGTAGCCGTACAAACTTCCCGTCGACATGAGGTGGGCGGTCATGCGGCAAATTTCCCGTTGGAAAGCCGTTAAGGTGAAGTCCCAATCGAGTATGACCAAGCGGGTGCTGTCCGGCACCGGGACACCAATGCGCTGCCAAACGCCCGGCTTTTCCTGGCGATAATTGGGCGGGCCATTGATGTTGATGTTCGCATAGGGTTTTTTCCGGGCGATTTTAGGGGCGCGTCTCGTCGGGACTTGTCCTGGGGACGTATCGGAAATCAGGTTCAAAGGGGTGGTGGTGATCGCGGGGGCCGGAGTCCGCCTTATCGCCTCATCTGCTTCCCAAAGGCGGATGGTTTGACCAAGGCCGTTATTGTGGTCGTGCCTTAAGGCGGAAATGTTGACGATTCGGCCGCCGGCGTCGAATATGATCTTATTTTGAATTTCCTGCGGGGCTCGATTCCAGAACGCTACGGCTTGAAGGGCGATCGCCTCATTGTGCGCCTGTCCCTGGCAGAGGGCGCCTTCCTGCGGGGAGAAGGCTTCATAAAACTCATGGAACAGGGCTTCGACGCGATACTCGTAGAAAGGATGGTTGGGTTGGAAGAATTCAAAGGCGATGCCGATTCTTCGTATGTTTGTTTGGTTGTGGGTGACGCCGAACCCGACGTAATAGTGTTCGGGGTTCTTATAGACTGCCTGGACCAGTCCGATCTCCAGGTCCGACGCGGAGCCGTCTACGTACTTCTGGATGGCGGTTCGCATCCTTTTGAGCCGGTTGATCTGGCCCAGTTGAGCGAAGTCGGGCGGAGAATTTATGAGACGGCTTAAGTAATCGAGCAAATCGGCCAAGGCTTCCGATCCGGGTGGAATCCTCTGCATATCGATGTCCTGGACGTCTTCGACCGTGAATCCCTTCCCCATGAGCGGCACGGCCCCATGTCCGATCTTCAGGGAGTGCCGGCGGTTGGAGAAGAGTTGACCCAACGCGCGGACCGCGAGAGAAGTGACGGCCAAAAATAGTATTCCCAGGGGCAGAGCCAGGAGCAGGAGGGCCGTCTCCGGCAGCAGGGTAATCAGGACGATTTTTGCGGTCACATAGCCCAAATACCAGGCGCCCGCGACGAAGAAGAAATTGCTGAGGAGAGCGCCGCCCCGGCGTTCCCATTTGACGGAAGCGGATTCATGCGCCATGCCGGGCTGAACGCGCGATTCCTCCATGAATGCCTGTTTGAGAGTCTGGTAGTCCCTTTCAAATTCCGGCGTGGCGTTGGCAAAAAGCCCTTTATAAGAAGGCCAGATCACTTGATAGTACAGCGAATCGAGGTCGGCGGCGTTCCTTGGGTCAAATCGCTCCTGGACGAAGCGTATCGCCCTTTCGGTACGGCGCGCGACCGTGCGGATCTCCTTTAAGGCCTTGAGCGATTGAACGTCACCGGCCAGCGCGGCTTCCATGTCTCCAGTCAAACGGATGATCCTTGCAAGAGCGTCAAATAACTGCGGAAGCTGATCGAACGTTTCCATCGAAATTTTGGTTTTGTCCAGATTGCTCGTTTTCAGTTTTTCGATGGCGTCCGTCAGCTCGGAAAATTGAGGGGCCGTATTGGCGATGGAGCTCTGCTGTTTGTTTAGAGCAGTGACTGTTTGATCGACCACGTCACCGACTTTCGTCGTCAGCATGGCGCTCAAAAACGTTTTCGATCCGTCATACTTTTTCAATAGGAAAGCCTCGAACAGAATTCTCGTTCTGCCGTTAACCCGGAACGGCGCGCCGCGGCGCTGCCACTTCAAGAACGGCTCCATAAACCGGCCGGCCATCCCGTAGAAAACATCGTAAAGCATGATTCGAACGCCCCGGATTATGTCCTTGAGGTTTTCTTCCAGGTTCTTACTCATCATAAACATGAATGGGATCGCCACGAGACTGAGGAGAGTCGCGGGAAGCATGAGTCCCGCGAGCAAGGCGGAGGTTCCAACGCCCAATAATACGCCGTTAAATACGAGGAGAAGCAGAGGACCCCCCACCAACCCGGCAAACACAAGAATGCGCATCGGCCAGCTGGCCTTTTTCCCCACCCATTCGTTCTTGGGAGGGTTGACTAGGAAAGGCGTAATGATCCATGACAGAACCAAGAACAAGTAAGGCGCGGATGTGACAATCGTGAGGAATTGCCAGTTGAAGAACATACCGAACAGGAACATTCCGGTCCCCACCAGGCCAAGCCGGAGGGGTCGTTTGTTCATGACGTAGATTTTGTCGAAGGCCACCCGCGTGCGGAAAGCGTTCCGGGGAGCGCGGAGGAAGGTCGCCACGCCCTGCCTGCCTTCATCCGCCCCCACGGCATAATCGGGAATCATATGTGTGTAAATGCCGAAGAGGGTCCAAAAATCCTGGGGCGTGCTCCAAATGAAGCTCAGGGACGGGATACTGTTGATGGTCGCTTCCACCATGTTGCCGGAGGATGCGGCGTCCTTGGGCCTGAACAAATTTATGAAAAGGCGCAACGGCGTGAGTAAAAGAGCAACCCACCAGACCAGGCCCTTCAGAAGGAAAAGCCCCGGGAACAGGGCCAAGAGGCCGCGCCCGTTTTTCCGTTCCACTTGGTAGATCAGCGCCGGGAAGAACTGCATTTCCGTGAGGATGATGGCCAGGATCAAGAAGGTTCCCGCCCCGATGATGGGGTTCAAGCTGAAGGTGATGTCCGCCAACCCCAGGAACCCACCGGTATTCACCGATGAAACGATGGCGGCAAGAATAAGCCCGAAGAGCCCGGCGTAGACCCAACGCGACGTACCCTTTTTGGCGAACCGCCCGGCTTGGAACACCAGCATCACTAAGGCCGCCGCCACGGCGATCAATATCCATGAGACGTGCAAAAACAAGGCATTGATCGCGATGATCCCTGCGACCAACAACACGGATTTCTTTAGGTTGGTTCGCACGGCGGCCAGTTCGAATAAGAAGAAGGAGGCCAATATCGCGCTTAAGGGAAGCACAACGGTCGCCATGGGCACGGCCATGTAAGGGAAGATGCCCAGGGAAGGGAACATGACGTTGGTGAAGATGTAGGAAAAGATGGCCCCGATCACCAACGGTTTCCGGACGTAGAAGATCAGCCCGAAGAGTTCGTCCATTTTTTTGTCCCAGGAGACGTTGCTGCTGATCAGGAACGAAGCGAAAAGGTTGGTGAACAGGAGCACGGTGGCCGACCGGGGGTAGCGGTTCTTGATGTTCACGGTGTCCTCGTAGTCCGCGATGGCGGGGCGGCGCATTTGCACCCAGGTCACGGAGGCGGCGTGCCAGCCCTGGGTCAGCATGAAGAGCCCGCCGTCGCTGTCCTCAGCCACGTTATAATCACCGGCCATGGCCTCGCTTTGCATGTATGAGGTGACGCTGCGGAAGGTGGACTCGCGCCAGAATGTCTGCACCGGATCTTCACGGCCGAAGATCCCTCCCCACACCATTTCGCCGAAGCTGGTGGGCGGGGCGATGCGCTCGTTGTTGATGACTTCCTGGGAGTGAATGTGAACAAGGGCCGGGTCTTTTTTGAACATGTCGGGGAACAGGAAGGCCGCGTCGCGCATGTCTTCCCTGTTGACGCCCATGCCTGCGTCGGCAACCATCAGTATTCCATCGGGTATGAAAAGCGGCAGGGCGTTGTTGAAGCCCTCAAACTTGGCGGGACGGATCATCTCCATTTGTCCCGTTACCCCCCTACGCTTCGCGTTTATCATGAGGATGGGCCGGCCAGCCGCCCTCTGCTGCAATGAGAAACGGATCAGCTTGATGGCGTAGATACCCTTGCCGTCGACGCTGTGGCTCTTCAAAAATGCCTCTGCGGTGACGCCGCCCAGCGTATCGGATTTCTCGGTACTCCCAAGGTCATAAAGTGTCTGGGCCGCATCAAATTTGTTCCAGACCTCTTCGACTTTATTCCTAAATTCCCGGTAGAAGGTGTCCAATGGCTGGCCGCTGAGTCCTGTGGCCGCGGCGATGCGGTCCCGCAATGCTTCTTCCGAATAGACCAGCGCGTCCACTACTAGATCCGGATCGTTATCATTGACGGATTTATAATGGTCCGTCTTTGGCATGTCCATCTGGAATGCTGCAAGAAGGAAATCTGTCAACGGAACCATGAGGACCAAGCGGACGTGATCATAGACCCATTTGTCTCGC
This sequence comes from uncultured Elusimicrobia bacterium, assembly GCA_964482515.1. Taxonomy (GTDB): domain Bacteria; phylum Elusimicrobiota; class Elusimicrobia; order FEN-1173; family FEN-1173; genus CAYZXT01. Next base: position 113,287 of record CAYZXT010000003.1, read on the forward strand.
GCTGCACTATACGCCGCCAAATTCTCCTCAAATTCCCGACCTTTCCCTTCGGGCAACGTGGTCAAGCTCTCATAAATCTGACGATAACCGTCGTAAATCCGCGTGCGGTCTCTCATGCCGAAGATAACGCTGGGCGCCCGTTCGTTCACGGCAGTGGTCATGGCTTTGATGAGTCCCAGGGATGGATTTGTCTTAAGGAACTCGGCCATAGTGAAATCTTTGGCGTTGGCCGGGTATTCCTCCAGCCAGGCAACGGCGGCCGGGTCGCTGTCCCGGAAACGGCCCAATATATTTTCCCAGACCTTCGGGTAGGATATATAGATAAGTTCGAGGGGCGACAAAGTATGGCCCTTCCCCCGTTCAAAGATTCCCCGCAGTCCTTCTTCTGTGGCTTCTCCACCGGAGACCATGAACGAGTTAAAGGCGGACACCTCGTCCAGGCTTTTCGGCACGTTCAAGGAGGTTCGGTCCGTCCGATGGAATTTGCTGACCCATCGGCAGAACATCTCCACGGCTTCCCCTTCCCGGGGCGCCTGTTTCGGCAGCACTTTCGGCAAGCTATTCAAGATGGCCCGCCGTTGGGCGGGAGTGAACTCCGCCAGGGTCTTTTCTTCTCCTGCCAAAATCACGTGGTCCAACAGATATTGCTGTTCCGGGGAAAGAGCCCCCTGGAGATTCAGGAAGACTTTGACTTCGTCTATCCCGAGCCTGCCCTCCAGGAACCGGTCGAGGACAAAATAAAGATATTCATGGGCCCGCATCATGGTTTCTTTCCCCTGCCCTTCGGGGTCGGTCTCCGGGAAAACTTTCGGCCAGAGATTGCGGGCCTGGACCCAATCGCGGGCTTCGAAGTAGCCGTGCTGTTGGGCCCTGCGGGCGGACAAGAGCGCCTTGCGGCCGGATACGACGGCGTGGACTAAGAGGGGCGAGAAGAACAAGAGTGGCGATGACGCTGGGATGACCCACCAAAAGGCCGTGGCGGCCAGTAAAGGGAACACGATGGCGATGATAACGATGTTCAGCCCCACGCCCAAGGCGATGGCGATTTTCCAGCGGCGTTTTCCTTCGCGGGTGGCGGCGCTGTCCAGGTGGGGCGTGGGAGCAAATATCCGCCGCCACGTCAGCGGCGAAAGCAGTTTCAAAACCGATCCCATAGTTTCCCACATGCCCCACGAAGAGTTCGGTATGGGAAGGCCCCGGATGGCCCGTTCATTCTCGATAAAAGAACGGGCCTGCTTGATAAAGCTATCTTGCGTGTCCAAGAGGGTTTTCAGATAAAGCTCGGCTACTTTTTGGGCCTGTTCATTCGTGAAATCAATGTCAAACCCTTCCAATATTTTAGTGGCTTCCGCTAAAGACCAATCTTCCAGTTTCGTAAAAACGTCCGCGTGCTGGATGGATGCCGTGATGCCGAAATTGTCGGAAATAAGTGTGTTGTTCATTCCAGCAAGTTTGACCACAAATTTGTTTTTTTTATCACTATCCAAGGACTTAAAGAAAGGGTGTTGTTCGGATTTATCGAGTTCCGCTCGGATGGTTCGGATAAATGGTGAGTTAAGGATTGAACTGGTATAAAAAACGGTTATTTCCTGTGCCTGTTTCTCTGTAAGAGGAATTTTCAAGTCTTGAAAAATAGTGGTGACTCGATAGGAAATCCATTTTTCCAATGTTAAGACCGTTTGGGTTCCATTAACGACTATCGTAAAGTCGGTTTTTATTAGCTCGTTGCTCAAATCTGCCAGCTTATCTATAGCTATCTTCTTAACATTGGTTTCCAATGGATTCAAAACAATATGGTCGCGTAGCCAGTCTCGAATCATGACAAGGTCGGTAAATAAACCGACTCTATATATTGTCAGGGACTGCCGGGCCGATGGGGTTCCCGGCATTGCCGGGATGTCCAGCGGATCGTCCGCGTCTGGGTTCCGGAGCATGTTGAAACGCAGCCAGTCCATCAGCTCGCGGGTGTGGAGCCAATAGCGCTCGGTCCGGTTCCACATCCATCTCTGCCTCTTGGGATTGAGGAGCTGTTGTCCCCACCCCTGTTCCTTGATGTGCTCCAGCCGCTTAATGAATATCAAAAGGTCGACGTCGTCCCGCAGCGTTTTAAAGACGTCGGGACGATTTTTGTCCACCATGTTCTTGGCGCGGTGAGAAAGATATTGGATCAATGGATAATGCCCGCTCTGGGTGGGAGCCACGACACGGGCGATGTAGTATTCATAGACATAGTCGCGCAGGGGGTACTGGTAATACCCGGATTGAGAGATCATTCCCTTTTTAGGGACGGCGTCCCGGTTGCGGGGGTCATGGACGGGTTCAAAGCTGCTGGCCGGCAGTTCCACGGGAACATAGAGCCGATCACTGTCCTCGCCCAGGCGGCCCACGAAGTCCCGCTTGGTCTGCCCAATGGCGTGATAGATATCGGCCACCATTTCGTTCAACATAGTCGGGGTAATCCAATTCCGTTCGTCTGTGCCTTCGGCGGGGAATAAAGATTTCAAATGTTTTCGGATGGCTTCCTTGTAATCCGCTTCGGAACGGTCCGGCACGGCCAGCGGTTCCTGGGGTTTCAGAAGATAAATACGGCTTGTGCCTTGATGGTATTCATGGATCGAAGAAGATGTGCCGTCCATAAGTCTCTGCGGCCGGGTAAGGGGCCTGAGCCAGCGGAGGAATACCGGCGCCCGGCGGCCCTGTGTTTCTAAGCGGGCGAGGTAATTGGTTGATAGGGCGAAGATGGCCAACAGAAGCACGGCGCCCGCGGTTATCAATCCCGCGGTTTGGCCGATAAAGGTCCACATGAATATCGCGCTTCCCGCGGACAGGCCGAACAGGACAAGGGTGGGCATGCGATTCCAAGCGGATTGTTCCCCTGCCCGTTGGGCTAAATTGGATAGTCCCTTATAAAGCGATCTGAAAACCACGAATGAAAAATAGCCGAGCATGATCGCAAGGAACGGCACTATGCCCGCGGCCGACTGATTGAGGAGGATGAGGACGAGGGTTCCGAACAGCAGGAGTCCGACCGTTTTTACCGACCCGAACGGCGCGAAGAGGGCGGGATGCCTGAAAATGCGGCGGAGGAATTTGAAGGACACCACGATCGCGTTGGTCTGCATTTCGGTTTTGAATTCTTCGATCAACAGGTTACGGTTCTTTCCCAGGATCGCTTCGGGCTTGGCGATTTCCTGTTCGGCGGTGGATGCTGTCGACTCTTTGGGAGTCGTTTCATCGGAAGCGGCTCCGTCAATCACCATATTCGCCCTCGTCGTACGGGGCGCCGGGGCGTTGGCCAGTTCGTTCGGCAGATTGACCCTCTGCAAAAGCGTGTTGATGCCGTCCGTGAGCTTCTCCGGAGTAAGGTCGTCTATGGCCGCATCGCCTTGGGTGACTCCCAGTTCCCGGCGGAGAAGCTCCGTGGCATTGTCGTTGCCCGATTTCAGACGCGCTTTCAGCTTCTCATCGTCCCAGTCCGCCGGGATGAACCCGTAGCGCAGGAGGGCATAGCGCTGTTTTTTTAATCGAGAAGCAAAAATCAGTAGGAGCAGGATCGAAAGGAAATATAACCCGTTCAGCAACAAGGAGTTGTTGCGCAGCACGAGCAAAATGTTGTCCGTCAAGGCGAGCTTGCGCACGGATGTCCGACCGGCCGTTGCCTGCCGTGAAACAGCGAACCCGGATTGCATGTTTTGAATTCCCTGGACGTCGTCCCGCAAGCGGGGAGCTCTCGCAAGGTAATAGTTGTAAGGCCCCTGCCAGGTGTTGTCCGGCGGCGTTCTCTGAAGTCTGTTGACTCGATCGATGACGTCACCGTCCGGTTCGAGGTCGGGTTGGCCGTAATCGTCGAAATAGACGATCACGCCGTCCTGATTTTGCCACCGTACTTTGCCGCTGGGGTCGATGAGATATATGCTGACGGGTCCGGGTGTTTCACCCTGTTGACCCGAACGTTCCTGCGACCACGCCACGATCCATCCCGTGTCCTCCGGACGATCGCTCAGCGGCATCTGTTGGTAAAGCGCCTTCAATTCGGCCGGATGGTCGGGGCGGCCGTCCTGGATGGCGAACCGGGGTATGCCGTATTCGTCCATCAGGACCACTGAGTTCCAAGACGTGGACAAAACCAGGGAAGTAAACATGCCGAGGGGCGCCGGGATAACTTGGTCAGGGAGCTCGGCCAATGAAATCCGGCCTTCCACCGTCATGAAGTATATTCTGGCCCGCTGGGAGCCGTCCGGGCCCATCAGTTCAAGAGAAGCCTCGAACGATTCGCTCCCGTTTGTTCTGAGAACGGTTGTTGTGCGATAAAGGGTTTGACCATGAACGTCCGTGAACAAAGGCGCCCTAAATCCGGCGAGAGAGTCTCGGCGGTCTGCGTCAGATCTGGACAATACATCCGCGGCAGATTCCCCTTCAGCCAAGAAATAGGTCGCTGTGGAATAATCGTAGGGTCCGCCGGGCACGAAATCCGTGGTGTTGAAAAAGTTTCTGTCCGCCGCGCCGACGATGGAGGGTACCATCCGCATGGCGTCAAACGTTTGGACGGCGCCTGTTTGGGAATCCCGCAAGCGGAAGCTCGAGTCAAAGAACAGCGTTGTGCCCGCCGCGTTCCCCCGATCCAAACCGGGGATGTCTTCTCCAAAATGGACTTGCATGACGGTGATGGATTCCAAGTCCAATCCGGCATCCCTCAGCTCTTCCAGGGGGACGGATACCTCCTGCCATTGGTCCGTGACTTGGAACTGATCGGCGTTCGGTGTCCAGAGGACGTGCATTCCGTTGCCGTCGATGAATTCCAGGGAAAATTGTCCGCCGGTTTGTCCCGATTGGCCTTTGACCTGGAAAACGAGCATGTCCATGTTATAGGCCGCCCAATCCGCGCCTTCGAAAAGCGCTTGGTTTTCCCCGGGGTTGACGGCGCCGACCGGTCCGCCGAAAAGGAATGAGATCATGGCGGAGTCGCCCGGTCTCTCTCCCACGCCGAGTATATTGTCGGTTAAGTTCCAAAAACTTTCGCTGGGCGCCATCATGACGTTGCCGAAAAGCTCTTCGGTCCTATTGAAGGTCTCGACGCCCGTGAATGCCGCCCGATAACTGAATCGCCCGGGGTAGTTTCGGACGACCCTGTCCGGGAACTGTTCCCATACCGGCACGCCGGTGCTGTTGCTGGGATCCAGGGCAACCGTAGAGGACACGCCCGCTTCCACGTTGCTTGAAGTGTAAAGGAGCAGAGGCATGTCCGCGGCAGGAAGCCCGGTCAGTTCGTTTGTCTGGCCTACGGCGTTGGCGCGGAGCGGCATTCCCGTGGCCGGGAATCTCCGCAGGGTCATCACCCGCGTCGTGCGCAAATTTCCAACGTTGGGCCCCTGCTGGACGGTGACCGTATCGGCGGCCCACGACCCGGGCTTGCTGTCGTCATAGGTCATAGTAAGCCTCAGCAGGCCGACTTGGTTCCTGGGGAACGTTGAATCAATGACGCCTATGTCCATCAATTCGATATCGCGTTGAATCTCGCGTCCGAAGGCGTCGTAAACGCTACGGAGCGCATAAGTGACGGAACCGGGGCTGGTGATCGATCCAGTTTGATCATCCCGACGGCGCCCTGCGTAGTAGGTGCGGACCGACACCCGGGAGATCAGGTTGTAGGAATCCTCATATAGGACTTCCCCCGTGCTTTTTGAAACCGTCGTGCTGTGTCGATAGCCCTGATCCACCGGATCATAGTAGGTGACCATCAATCCGTTGTCCTGGCTGAACAGGTCACCGCCGGGATTGAACACGTTGGTCAACATCGCTCCGGTGGACGAATCCCGGTGCACGACCGTTGTCCGCTGCGTTGCCGCATCGAAACTCACGACCCTGTCTTCGAAAATGAGTTGGTCGCCGGGCAAAGCGTCGCGGAAGTCCCAGGTGTTGCTGACGCGGTATGTGTCCTGGCCGATCGTAAGGCCGAAACGCGGGTCGCGGACAGCGGCGGAAACCATCCTTATGCCGTTCTGTTCCACGAGGCTGTACCGAAGGCCTTGGAAGTCCGCGTCGTAGTAGTCCGTCCGGACAAGCCGGTCGTTCCGGCTGTCGCTGTCCCGAAGTGTGTCGTAAACCTGGACCTGCAGGCCGATGACGATGCGGCCGTTCAGGCTGGCCGTGTCGAAGCCCGCTACGGATTGATATTCAATCGCTCCCGTGCTCGGGTTGAGGATGATATAGGTGGAATTGTACCGTTCCAGGACGACCTCGGAAGCCACTTCGATTTTGTATAGAGGAACATCCGGTTGTTCAGTGCTGTAATACGTCCGCTGGCCGCCGGACGTTCGGGTGATAAGCAAGCCCTGAACATTCCGCACCTCCACGGACATGATCTCGCCGAGATACATGCCGGATTCGTCATAAACAGCCTGATAGGACTCGACGGTCGTCTGGCCGGTCGCCGGGTCGAACGTGGGACGGCCCGTGCGCGTTTCGCGACGGACGTTGCCGGCGTCGCGAACGTAATTCAAGAGGTCTTGATACGAGGTCCCCGGGTTATCGATTGTTCCGGGAACCAAATTGAAGCCGCTGGGCAGCGCGTAGGTTTCACGACCCGTTTCCATCAGCTTTGTTTCCCCGTCAGCCGGATCGACCATTATGGCCCGGTTGATGATCGTGATGCGGTTCGCCGCGTCGCGGCCGGAACCGGGAAAGTCCAGGGTGTACTCCAGCACGTTCAGGCCGTCTTGGGAGACGATGGCTCGGCGTTCCAGGGTTTCCACCGTCGTTTCAACGCTGTGGCCGTAACCCGGCCGGTTGCCGACCCCTGGTTCAAACCAGACGTTGTCGCCGAGGATGTGTTGGTGTTCCTCATTGCCGACGAAGGTCGTGATCCGGTACTGGTAGTTGATGCCCGTGGACGGGTCCCTCAGCGGTTGCCTCGGGATGAATACCTGGCGCAGCGGCACCCCGGTGCGTCGGTCCGTAACGGTGACCATGACATTGCCCGCCTCATCGCGCCGGAAATCATAGCGCATGTCCGGGTTGGCGACGAAATCAAACAGACGCTGAACGACCGTGGGATCGGAAAGATTTTGATTCGGAGCCAAGTTGAAGATGAAGCGCAGCGCGTCCTGTTGAGATTGACTGAGATTTCCCTGCAGGGCGGTATTCAATTGGTCCGCGGCGACGACGTTGTTGAGAAATGTTTGCTCGTATTCCGGCCATTTTTCATCACCGACCGTGTTGAGCAGCCATTCGCGAAAAGTGCGTTGCGTGGTAGAAAGAGTGGTGGGGTCGGCAAAAATGTCAAAAGTGACGATTTGGACGCCGAAAATGTTCCTGAAGGCAATAAGTTGTTCTTGCTCAACGGTCGATGACGTGAGCAGGGTATAAAGAATTTGGTAATCGCGATGGACTCTTTCCAATGAGCCGACATAAAGTTCTACGTTGAAATATTCAGGGCCCCGCGTCACCGCTAGTGTGTCGGCGGGGTTGCGCGCGGAGGAGACAATATTGAAAAGAGCCGTTTCGTAGGCGGCGATTTCGTCTTCAGTGGCGTCCGCGGGCGGGTTATCCAGGTCGATGATCCTGGGCAGGTTGTTCAAAGCAAGGAAGGCGGCCCGTGTCGCTTGATGTTCGTTTCCCGTTAGGGCGGCCAACGCGTTATTCAGGGCCAGAACCTTGGTTTGAGCTTGGAAATAGGCCGCCACGTTGAAATCGCGCGTCAATGAATCCGGTAAATTGTCCCCCAAGTCGATGATACGGTCGCCGTTCGTGTCCGCCAGGACAATATTGAAGAGCACGCGGCGGTATTCGGCATTGTTGATGATGTCGGCGTCGCCGGTGAATCCCTGGACGATCCGGAAATCGGCCAGATCCTGTGAATTGGCCTGGAGGCGCGCGTCAAAGGCCAGGACGAGGGGGAGCGCCGCCAAGAATTTCTCCTGGTTGAAGCCCAGCCTCTGTCCCGCCGCGGTGCGCGGGTCCAGAATCTGGAAGAAGGTGTCCAGTTGGCTCAATTCGCCCTCCGTATTCTCAGATTCTCTTCGTTCACTCTCAATCACGGCCAAGGTCCGGGCGCCCCCGGCGTAGGCCACCGAGAAACCGAAAATGGATTCAAACGCCGCCGTACGGCCATTTTGATTGATCGCTCGGACCAGAAGGAGGGCTTGCAGAATGGATTCCTGGTTCTGCAAGCCGAAACCGCCGCCCAGCGGATTCACGATATTCAGCCGGCCGTCCCAGGCGTTGACGTCGACGCCGAAGAGCGCCGCGAACTCGGCCTGCAGCCCGTTGTCGATCACGGTGTCCTTCAAATTGTCTGCGAGCCGGAGGGAGGTGACGAAACCGTGCCGTTCGGGCGATGCGTCGGCAAGCGAGAATCCGGACACGTCCGGCAATATGTCGTCCGTCGGGTTGGGGTCCGAAAGAATCAGGTCGAACATGAACCCGCGGAAGAAGGAGCGGTACTCGGGCAGGGCGAAGAAATCTGCCGTCGGGTCTCCAGAGAGGATTTCGCTGACTTCGGCCGGGTTCGGATAGGTCGGGTCGGAGGCGAATTTGATCGTGATATACGAGAGGAACATCTGGTTCAAGGTCGCGCGGAGGGCTTCCATCTGCCCCAGGAAAGACCGGTAGGCGGCCTGGTATTCGGCGCGGTTCGCAATGTCCGCCGTGGGGTCGGCGCGCAGGATCTCGGCCAAGGCGGCGGGGTCCGGGAACTGCTCCGGATACAGCGCGTGGTTTTCCGTGAGGTAATTCAGGAAGAGCTGGTTCATGGTGCCGCGCGCGCGCGGGTCATCGGGCTGGTAGAAGGCCAAATAGAGTTCCTGGATTTTGGGGAGCGCCGCAATGAAATTGTTGCGCAGCGTCACCTGTTCTGCGTCTGTGGCAAGCCTGTAGGGCCCGGTTCTCGTTTCCCGTATGAAGAGAAGCTGCGCGACGCTTTCCACCTGGGCCCGCGTGTGCGTCTGACCGTTTGCGTATTCCACGGAGAACCCGTAAAGAAATTCGAAAGCCTCCAACATCCGCCGGTGTTCCTGGCGGACGGCGTCCGCGGCGTAGGACGGCATTCCGGAGGTCGACGGAACCGTGTTCATTGCCTTCACCCAGCGGAGGATGGATAGGGTGGCTTCCTGGCTGTATGGGCGCTCCTCGTCAGCGGTAGGCTCGGGATTGAGCGTGGTGGAAAGGTTTTCCAGAGTGTAGGGGCCGATCAGGGCTTCATAGGCCGGGCGCAGCCCTTCCGCGCGGATGGCGCTGTCGAGCTCATCGACGCGGATAAGACCCAAGATGGTATCTCCCGCGTTGAAGTCAAGAACGGTCACATTCCCCGTTTCCCGGTCGGTGATCTGCGGAAACAGGATCGAGTTTGCGTAGACGCGAAGCAGAGCGGGCGTCATGGCTCCGGTGATGTCGACCGGAGTTCCATCGACGTCATTGATGAACCGCAGGGAGAGTTCCCGTATCCGGGCGAAGGCCTGCGGATCGCGCTGTTGCAGCGATTCAAGGGCCGCGCGCATTTCATAGAGGCGGTGCGCCAGTTCCGCGAACCCGGCCGCGAATTCCTCGGGGTTGTCATAAGCGATGATGACGCCCTGGGGGTCCACGGGGAACAGGACCAGGTTGAAAAGTTTTCTCTCCGTGACAGGGTCCAGGGGATTGGCCAACGGGTCGGCGATATGCCTCAGCAGCGCGGCCGTGTCGATCCCATAGATTTCGCGCAGCAGCCTTTCGGCCTCCGGGTCATCGGCCACCACCGTTCCCAAGGCCATCAGACGGTCCATCCCCACCTCCCGCAACACTGGATCGAATGAAACGACGATCAGCCGCAGAGGCGCTCCGCCCCGGGAGTCCGTGATGATCGCGTCCGCCGTGATGGGATCGGTGGCGAAAATGACGTCGGGGTTGTCGCGAGGCAGCGCGGCAACGCTGTAGATTTCCACGGGCTGGTTGGGATCCGTCAACATCGCGACGTCGGTCATGGCGACGCCGCCGTGGGTCATCCAGTAGGCGAACCGTTCCATGAAATTGATAGTGGAATTGCCGCTTTGGAAGTTTTCTGGCATGTAAAGCCGATAGGCCACGCCGTTGAACCAGTAGACATAGTCGTTTTGTCCCTCCCCCAAATCACGGATCTGCACGCCGCGCGTCACATCCCCTTGCAGCCATTGCCAGTTATCGCCGGCGGCGACGACGGTCCGAACAAGATAGGTCCTCATGCCGATGAGATTCCCGTCTTGGAATTCAAGGGTGATTTCGCCGTTGGATTGGTCTTGGTCGCTGAGCTCGGCGATCCGGTCCGTGACGCCGCGACCCGTGTTCAAAACATAGACGTTCGTGACCGTTTCAGGACTGCTTGTCCTAGTGTTATAGGTTGTGATGTCTTCCGTCACGATGACGGTGTTGGCGGGCGGATAAATCGTCCTGCCGTCGGCCAGGCGGATGCTGCCGTCGACGGGGTCCGGCACCGGCATGCGCACGTTGGGACGGCTGAAAAACTCCTGTGAGATAGGGATCACCCGGATGGCGCCGGGGACCTGGGTGTCCGCCACGGACATTTCATTCCAATAGGTGACCAGGGCGCCAGTCCCGGCCATGGCATCATTGTAGATATCCAAATTCGCGCTGCTCAGCGTGAACCGGTAATAGCGTCCCTGGTCGTCGACATAAATCTGATCGGTGGTTTGTACCCCGTTTCGCGTCACGGTGTGGCTGTAAATGCCGGCCGGCACCGTTCGGTTCGTCATGTCAAGGCCCGGCAAAGCGCCGGCCAAGGTTCCGTTCTGGTTACGATAGTAGAGAAGGAATTCCTCCCAGTTGACGATGGTGGGCTGGAGCCCGCCGACCACCGTCTGACGGCGCATGGTCTCGACGCCGATGAAAATATTCACAGTGTAATCGTCGTTACGGTTGTCCGGCGTGCCGTTATCCACCACGATCTGCCCGTTCTCGTTGAGGACCCACGCGCGTCCGAGGTACTGGTCGACCGCCGCTTGGCCGTAGAGCGGCTGGCCGCGGGACGGCACGACGACCCCGAGCCCGGTCCCGCGGTCGCCAATGTCGAGCACTTCCTGGATCAGGGCGTTTGCAGCGCCCATCCCCACTCGGGTCTGATCCACGTTTCGGACACCGCCCTGGGCGATGCCCCGCAGGTTTTGCAGGTTGAACCAAGCGCCGCGGATGCCGGAAATGATGACGGCCGTGTAAGTTCCCCCGCCATCAATGGAATAGGTGAAATAGGTGTCCGAGGTGATCGTCCCGCTGACGGTGTGTTCGGCGCCGGCCGTGTCCCTGTAGGTGAAACTGTAGTCGCCTGTCGCCGGGATGTTGCCTCGGCGGATATTGGTACGGATGAGGGACTGAATATTGATCGCCTGTTGGCCTTCCGGGGAGTCGAGGGCGAAATAGCCGCCGTTCAGGTAAACGCCGCCCCAATTGATAATTTCAGACGGCGTGTTTTGGTCGGAAACGGAGGACATGATGTAGTTGAGGTAGGTCGGATTTCCCCGGACGTAATCGATGAAGGCATTCGTGTCGGCGAGCAAGGTGTAATTCGGGTCCGCGGGGGTGCCGAGGGCGGACAACTGCGCCCGCAGGGATTCGTCCAGGATGATGCTGCCGTTATCCGCGGTCCTGTATGTTATCCCGGGCAGGCCGAACTGGGCGAGTTGAGCATTGTACTGGTCAATGCCGTACTTCAATTGAGCCAGAGCCGCCTGTGAAGGAATCAATTGCTGGGTTTCGTCTCCGATCTCCACGGTCTCGGTGCTGTAGGCCGCGGCGGCGTCCCGAAGGGCCTTGCCGAAGGGGTCCGCGTTGATCAGCGCCGTTATGTCCTGGCGGTTCAGACCGAGACGAACGTCGTAGGTGACGTCGTTCCGGACGATCGTTTCTCCCCGCCGTATCCGTTCCGTTTCAGCCGCGGTCAGCGGGCCGCCGGGGATTTGGTCCAGGAATTGCCAGGTGTTGCCGCCGTCGGTGGAGTAACGACCGCCGTAATGCAGCTGATAGAGGCCGCGCATTCCCAACTGTATTTGGAATGTGACCCGCCGGCCCTCCACCGTCCGCGTGATGGAACCCGTGTTATAGGCTTGCTGCAGTTCCGCCAGCGTCATGGGGCCGCCGGGCAGATGGTTGGCGCCGCCGGAGTAGGTGGAGATCGGTTGCCATGTCGTCCCATCGGTGGAATAGGCCCCCTCGCTCATGAACAGCCAGAGCTGCCAATAGTTGATGGTGACCTGCGCCCGCTGCGACAGGAAGCTGTAGATATCGTAAATCTCCGCCTGCGGCAATGCGTAGCGCAGATAGGGGGGCGTCTGCTCTTCCCCCGGACGCGCGAAGGAGAATTCCCCCGGGTTCGATGACAACCGGGTGATGAGCGCCGCAAAGTCGGTATTGAACGCGGTCAGGCGGGCGCTGTTGCCGGAAATGGCCGAAACCAGTTCCGCGAAGCTGCCGATGTTTTCGCCGGTGGAAACCGTGACGTTGGGCAGAGTGTAGTACGCGACATTCCCGGCGGGGATGCCGCCCTGTGCGGTGCGCGCTTCAATGACGATCTGCACGTGCAAAACATCGGGATTGGCGGTATCAGGCACCAGGCGGAAGGAATAGCGGAAGCGGCCGCCGGAAGTCACCATTTCTACAACCGTTGCGTCGCCCGGATCGGTCCGGACCATGAGCCCCCGGTTGAATAGCGGCAAAGTGTTGATTCCGTTGCCGGCCGCCAGGTCGCCGGCGGTCGGAACGAATGCGATCGCGTTGTCTTGGGTTTGGGACGTTGTTCGGACCGTTTGCAGCGTGGCGGGCGCGGTTGGAAGGGCGAAGGGATTTCGGCCCTGGCTTGCGAGGACATACCAAGCCGTGGACGCGACGGAAGGAAAACGGTTGACCGGCCAGCCATCCTGGAACGATCTGCCGGGTTCGTAGGCGTAGGGAAGGCTGCTGCGGCCGAAAATGTCCGTGGTCGTGGTAGCGGTTAGGGATTGGCCAATTCGGTTCGCGTTGGCCGTTTCTCCCATCAACTGGTAAGACAGCCAGACTTCCGCCGTCCATTCGGCGCTGGGCGGCGCTCCGGTTGTATAGCTGAACAGCGTCAGACCGGGAATGGTGGTCCCATTAAGATTGTTGTACGTATAATTCTGAACGCGTGTCTGGCGTTCGGTTTCGCGAAGGATGCTGGATAAGTCGATGGCGCCAAGCCCGGAAGAAGCGAAGAACTCCGGATCCATGGCCTGGACGGCCAGAAGGGCGGACACGCCCCAGCCGCCGTTGGCGTCGGTCGAAAATGTTCTGTCGTTATGCCCGCGCTGGAAATATCCCTCGCGCAAACCGTCGTTGTTCGTGTCCGTTCCTATGAAGGCCGTGTTCACCAGCCATCCCGCGACGTTGTTGCGCGCGGTTTGGTATCGGGCATCGCCCGTGATCTGGTGCAGCATGGTGAAATAGACCAGGGCATCCAGGTTGTGCTCCGTGGACGCCCAGGTGAAAGTCGGCCCGCCGAGGATCCTCCCGTCTGACTGTTGGAGGGTGATGGCGTAATCGGCGAACTGGCGCATCATGGGGATGAAGCGTTCGTCGCCGGTCTGCCGGGTGTAGTGCGCGGCCAGGATGCCGACCCAGAACACTTCGCCCATCCAAATCTCGGACTGCTTGTTCGATCGGGTCGGGATGCCTCCCTGCTGCTGGAAATAGGCGAGAATGGCATAGGCCCGGGAGGCGTCTCCATCGCCGTCATATAGGTCCGCGAGACCGGCCATGGCTTGGTCGTAGGTGTTGGCGAAGTTCGTGTCGAAGGACTCTTCCGCGGCGCTGACCAACGGGTCGTCGCTCACCTGGAAGCTGGCGTAGAGCGGCGTCCCGGGAATCTGTTGTCCGCCTATCCACGACACGTAGGGGGCCACCGCCGGGTTGACGGGCGCCGGCGCGTCGGCTTGGATGGTTTCGACGGCGGCTATGGGGGCCGCTTCCGGCTGGAAATTAAGGTGGGGCGCGTTATCGGTCCCGCGGACGGTGGCAATGGCGCTGGACACATAACCGCCCAAAACAGTCAACGCGGATTCCTGGGCGAGAACCAGGTCGTAGAGCTGGCGGAATGTCGGCGTTCCGTCGCCGTTCCAAACAATTCCCAGGTTGACCGAGTTATAGGGTTGGGCCGAGCTCATTCCTTGGCCCTGGAACCAAATTTCGTATCCGCCGCCAACAATAGGACGGAGTTCGAACCAGTATTTATTGTTGCCGCCGTCATCCACCTGCGCGGGCGTGGACCCGCCGCCCGTGCGAAAATAAAGTCTTCCGCCGAACACGTAGGTGTCCGCGGCGAAACTGTTCGCTGCAGGTAGAACGAGAATCGGCAGCGCGGTCTGCGTTTCCGCGACCGCCTGAACCGCGGCCGTTACGGTCACCGAAACGCCGCCGCCCGTCAGTCTGTATTCATAGGTGCGGCCCGTCTGTACGCCGCGGTCCGAATATTCCGCATCAGCGCCGGAATAAACGGCTTGCCACTCACCCGTTGATCCGGCTTCCCGCCGCTCCAACGTCACGCTTGTCACTCCTTGCGGCATGACCCACGCCAGGTCGACCTGGGGCGTCGCGCCACTCGTTGGGGTAATGCGGAAATTGAAGGCCGTCGGCATCAGGGCGGCCGCCGGCGCGCTCGGCGTCACGGGCCGCGTGTCGACCGGCGTCGAATCGATCGTTCCAAGGAAGGCCGTCACGGTGAAGGTGTAGGCGCGGTCATTGTCGAGATCTCCGACAACGTAGGATTGAATCCCGGTTCCGGTGACCGTCCGGGTTTGCGTCTGACCCCGGGCATCGACCCAACTGATCCGGACGCCCTCGGCCCCCGCCGGTATTGTGAAGTTGATCGTGACCTGGGCGTCTCCCGCCGTGGCGCCGACATTCTGCGGCGAGGCCACCGTGGTTTCGGCCTGCGCCGTTCCGCGCAGAAGGTCGGCGCGAATGTACCCGGTCACGGTTTGCCGCTGGGCGTTCACAAAGGACACTTGGTACCAATCGTATTGAGGCGATGGGTTGTCCACTATTCCAGTGATCGTGACTGGGGTGTTGGCCGGGAGTGATCCGGCCAGTGTCGTCGAGGTCGTGGGCCCGTTTCGGATGTTCGTTCCCCCTATGGTGGTCATCTGGCCGGTCATGGGAACGACCGTATAACCCAGGGGTGATTCAACAGCCGCCGGCGCCACAAAGGGTGTCACTGAGTTCAGCGGAGCGATGACGCCGTTGGCTATGATCTGGTAATCGTATATGGTGCCGGTCTGGACCGTGGTATCCAAGAATGAAGTCGCATTTCCTGAATAAACCGTTTCCCACACATTTGTCCCATGAACACGCCGTTGCAGAGTGACGCCGGGTACACCCAGGGGTAATGTCCATCTTAAAATGAACCGGTCCGGGGTTGTTTCCAGGTTCAGGTTGAACTCTTGAGGGGTAACGGCGACAAAAGGCGTCACCGAGTTCAGCGGAGAGATGACGCCGTTGGCGACAAGTTGATAATCGTAAGTTGTTCCTATCTGGGCCGTCGTGTCAACATACGATGTTCCATTTCCCGAATAAACCGTTGCCCATTCAGTTGTCCCATGAACGCGGCGTTGCAGGGTGACGCTGGTGACCCCTTCAGGGAGTATCCATCGCAACAGGAATTCGCCCGGCGTGCTCTGGGAATTAAAGTTGAAGGATTCAGGAGTCAGTGTCGGGGCGACCGCCGGCGCGCGCGGCGTGGCCATTCGCGTGACGGGCGATGACGTTACGGCCCCTTGCACGGTCGTCACGCTGACGCTGTAGGTTTCTCCGTTGTTCAGTCCGGTGATGGCATAGGACTGTGTCCCGGCGCCGGTGATCGTCTGCGAGTGAGGGACGTTATCGCTTCCGGTCCAGGTGATCTGCAGACCGGTGGCCCCGGCCGGGACGTCCGCGCTCACCGTCAGTTGTCGGTCGCCTTCAGCGATCGTGACGTTCGTCGGCTGCGCCACGGTGATGGGCGCGTCGGTGGCGATAGGCTGAACAACCGGGAATAAGGGTGTCATGATCCCTTCGTAGCCGGACACGGGCCGGCGGTTACCATCAAAAATTCCAAAATATGTGTTCTGATCCTGCAGCCCGGCGGTATTGGCCCCGCTGCCGAACACAAACCGGTAGAAGCCCAAGAAAGAATGACTGCTTTCGCCCGCGGCATTGATTTGACTCGACCAGGCCTGGAGATCGCTGAAATGCTGCGCCCTCGATTGGGCGTTGCCGCCTTCCCAACTCCCCAAGGGACCGAGTTCCGTGAACGCCACAGGCACATCTATGGCCCGGGTGTTGCCGGTGTTGTTCATCCAATCCGCGATCAGGCCCGGGGTCCCTCCGTAAGAATTGGCGCCGTAAATGAAGTTCCCCGATTGCATTAACTCCGGCACATACGTGTTGAGAATGAGAAGGTCTACCGTTCCCACGCCGGCGTAAACGACGGGATGATTGGGGTCGATCCGGCCGATCTCAGCGACTATGTCGGCGTAGAAATGGGCGAAGGCTTCCTGATGGGCGGCATCGGCGCCGACAAAATCCTCATTTCCGATGGCCCACATAAGCACGGCCGGGTCGTCCTTGAATTCGTTGACATAGGCGAGCACTTGTTGTCTCTGCTGCTCACGGTAAGTCGGGTTTGTCCAATCGCCGTTGGGATCAAGCCACCAGCCGAGGGTGACGGATCCTGCTCCGAAGTGGTTGTTGGCTTCGTCCAACATCGTCTGAGTGTATGAACGGCTTACCGAATTCGGCGATGAAAAATCGGACTGTTGGGGATGTCCCCATGTCCGGATCGAGTTCACGCCCATGGAGGTAAGAACGGCAAAATCCGCGCCGATGTTTTCGCTCCACACTGCTTGGTCTAGGCCTGTGTTGCTGTAAATCATGTTGTATCCCATGCCGTTAAGCTGTCTCTCTTCGCCGTTGACCGTCAGACGGTATTGGCGGAAGCCCAGGCGCTCCAGCTGAACGTCCGCGGGAGCGTCTTGCTGGATCTGGGGCGACACTTGCAACGTGACCTCCTGCCCCAGGAAACCGTTGGTCAGTTGATAGATGTTTTGGGAGATGGCGTTCCAACCGGGGTTCCCCTGGGACATTTCCTGGCTCAACTGCATGATTCTGGCGAAGGAATCCATGGCCGCGGGATTGTTGGACTGTATGACGTCCATGACGGCGGACGTCGTGAAGTTCTGGGGCATGTTTAACGCACCGGCTCCCGCCGGCATCATGGACAGGGCCCCGAAAGCGCCCATGGCCCTTTCTTGTCCTGGTTTCCCCAGGATTCCGCCGGCGGTCTCGATGCCCTTGCCCAGAGACCTGACCAGTATCGGCGCGAGGCCGACCAAGATCATCACGGACAGTGCCGTGGTTATGGGAGCCGCCATGCT
Organism: uncultured Elusimicrobia bacterium; assembly: GCA_964482515.1. Classification (GTDB taxonomy): domain Bacteria; phylum Elusimicrobiota; class Elusimicrobia; order FEN-1173; family FEN-1173; genus CAYZXT01. Next base: position 130,668 of record CAYZXT010000003.1, read on the forward strand.
GCCGAGCCCGGCCGGAAGCAGTTGCGAAACGACCGTCATGGTCAGGGCGAATAGGGCCGTGACGCCGAAAATCAGGGTCCGTGAATTGATAGCCAACGACTGCAAAATGGTCTGTGCCGCTTTCTCGTTTTCTCGGGTGCGAAGCAATCCGGCGGACCTCAACGGCGCCACGGTGACACTCATATGAAGGTTGGCGCTGAGTTGCGCGAGGCCCATGACGCCGGTAAAAATCATAGGCCCGTATATGAATAACTGCGAGGCGTTGCCCGGCCCGATATAGAGCGCCAGGGTCGCGAGGGCGACGAAACCCGCGGCCCCGAGCAAGACGCCCATCCAGCTGACGCTTCTCTTCTCGTTGGAGCTTTTATCGAGCTTTGCCAGACGTGAGTTGATCAACGGCAGCAATGCCAAAACAAAAAGGCCGGCCATCAGCAGGGCCGGATTACCCGCCGTCTGAAATACGAAACCGATGCCCAGGAGGATCAACATGACCCAACCCATGGTGGATTTCGTCTTCTCCACCTTGGTGGGCTTGGCTTCTTTCAGGCTGCCGCGGTTGAGGACGATGTAAAGGAGGCCGGCAAGCAATCCCACAGCGGATACGACGACGGCCAGGGGCAGGGCGGCCACGGCGCTGACACCGATGAGCGGGATGGCGATCTGCGGGAACACAAGCCCGGAGATCAGGGCGCCCCCCGCGGTGATGGGCGCGGCCGCGAAAAGCAGGGTCAACACGGTATTGACGCCGTGCAACGCCGCCACTTTCGACATCGTCAGAATGGAAACGGGCTTGCCTCGTACGATCATCTCCCATTGCTTCTTGTTTTCATCGTTCGCCTGGATGGCGTTGATGAATTTTTTGACCGACATCAGGAGAGCGAGCGTCGCGACGGCCGCCATGGCCAATCCCAGCGCGGAAAAGCCGGTCATGTAGACCGCCCCCTGGCCGAGCATCCCCATGAGGCCGAATTTATAGAGGGCCACTCCCAGCCCGACCGTAACGCCGATTGCAAGGAACTGGGGCATAAGCCGACGGACGGCGTCAAGCCTGGGATGGGCGGCCTTACTGGGCAACGAGTCCTCGATCTTTTTATCATCGATGTCCATGGTTTTCAAATAGGCGTAAGCAATGGAGGCGACATCCCGGGCGGACCCTCGCACATGCGGATCGTGTATGGTCGAGAGGTCGGCGTAATTGAAAATTTCGGCATTGGTGTTGGAGAGTTGACCGGCCAGACGGTTACGGGCGATGGCCTGCTGTAGTTGGAACTTGCGGGTTTCCGATTCAGTTATGAATTGGGCGAGCTGCGCGCCGACCGCTTGCAGCATGGCCTCTTTCATGCTGACAAAAGTGACCTGAATCAAAGCCGAATAAATCTGTTCCTGCGAGGCTTTTTCCTGATTGGGCACGAGTTTCGCAAAGACGTCCTCCAGCAACAGGACCTTCAGGTAGTTCGCCCGTCTGGCCGGGTTCTTCGCCAGAATGGCGAGCTTTTTCTTCATTTCACCGCTGAGCTGGGAATTGACAATTTCGGGACGGGACGGTTCCTGTCCGGCGAGAATTTCCGTCAGCGTTTGGATGATGGCTTCCCGAAGGTTAAGATAAGTGTTCTGGTAGTCCGCCTTGGCCAAATCGAACTTGCTCTGCGCCAGGGCCTCGGCCACGACGTTGTCCTCCATGCGGCCACGGACGGATTCCAGCCTGTCTTGAATCGTTTGTATTTCTCTGGGAGTCAATTGCCCTGCGCTCCAATTTATCAGCCGGAAATAAAGTCGCTTGTACCAGGGACGGGCCAGGACGCCCTCCATGTCGGTTATGAGGTGTTGGAGGATGGGGCGGTTTTTGACGAACAGTTCATCGCCCAGCCAAATGAACTGTTCAAACGTCCCGGGCGCGAACTCGCCGTTGGGCAGGAGACGTCCGACGCGGCCGCGGAATTGTTCGAGCAGGGTGCCGAAAAGCGGGATGGTCGCGATCGCGTGCATTCCGACCTTTTCCAGCGCGGAGGTGATCTGGTAGTCCGTGCCGGTGGCGGCGGCCTTGGTGATCAGGATCACGCGGCCCGGCTTCCCCGCCTCCTTGATCAAGGCCTGCGTTTCCTCGGAATACATGTTGTCGGCGCCGATGATGTGGACGTCGGCGATGCCGAATTCGGTGGTCAAGCGGCGCAGCGATTCTTTGGCCGCATCCATGTTTTCAACCAACACCACGCTGGCGCCGCCACGTTGGGCGACGGTCAGGATGCGGCGCAAGTAGGCGTCCTGGTAGGTCAAGAAGGCCTTTTGTCGGGCGACAGGGTCATTGCCGCCGGACTGGAAGACCACGGCCGCCTTGTCGCGGATTTTCTTCGTTACCGTTTCTAAAGGATCCACCGTCACAAGGCCGAAAACCTCTTTGAATATCCGGCGGACCATGGGCGGAATGGATCCGCTGGTCCCATCGATTCCCCAGGGAAAAAGTTGCTTGTTGAAGAGGAGGGCCAGGAGCGGCGTGTTGACCATGGTATAGCTTTCCGCGGAAACCTCGGTCCCCTTGTCCCTGTTCATCGCTTCCAGGAACGGGTGAACGTGGGAAACATGCATGCCCATTTGCGGCTGATGGTTCTCATCCAGGGGAACGATCTTCCCGTCTATGATCGTATAGAGCCTGGCCGGCGCTTTGCCTTCTTCACGTCCCCTCCCGGTTTCCTTGAGGGTGTCGTACTTCCAGTATAGAGCGGCGTTCATGGCGCCCGTCAGATATTCCTCCCAAATGTCCTCCGCCAGGGCCGAGATGGTTTCGTCCGCGTTCCCCACGTAAGCCATGAAACGGCTTCGCAACTCCTTGATCCTGTGCGGCCGGAAGGTAATCGTCATGTCCTCATCGTATCGCACGTACATCGATTCATCGGCCATGAGCTCATCGCGCACAAAGTCCACGGCCTTGATGGTGATGGCTTTGCGCGCCGCCGCGTCTTCGAGCTCCATGCTTCTGCCGCCCGACACCACGAAGGGAGATTGAAGCCATTCCACCAACTTGTGCGCTTCGTCCGACAGGAACCGCCACTGACGGGAATACATGGTGCGCTGGGCCACTTCGGTCGCTTGGATTTCGCGGTTGTTACGGTGCCCGAGGGTCTCCAAAAGGACATAGATGACGTCGGATTCGTTCAAGACGGCCTCAACAGAAGCGTCTACAACGGAAACAGCCGCTCCTTCCCAGCGGAAAGTATTTCCCTGCTGTTGCCCCTGTTTATCGGATGACAGCATGCCGACCCTGATTCCCAACCGGCTCAATGCCTGAAAAGCCTCCTTCGCTTGGCTTTCCAGGTTGATGGCCACCGACGGGTTGACAAACGTTCCGGCCTGCTTTTTCCCCGCGGTCGCCATGCTGCGCGCCTGCGCGGTGATGAGGGCCGCAGTCAATTGCAAAGTGATGGTTTTTCCGGAACCGGTCGGCAGCAGGGAAGCGATCCATTGGAGGGCCTTTTCACGGATCCCGGCAGGAGCGGCCATTTCATCGAGGCGGGCTTTCCGGATGGCGGCGTGTATTTGGTTGGCGTTGAGAGAAATGGTTCTTCTTCCAGACCGCCCGCTGTTGATGGCCGCTTCGAGCAGGCGCGCCGTCCGGTAATGGACCTCCTGCAGCAGGCGAGAATTTTCGGTCTCATCCGCCGCCTTCCCTCGTTGCGAGAGGAGATTGACGACCGCGTCGTACTTGGTTTTGAATTCGGCTTCCGATATCCCCGCGTACTCGCCATCGATGGCGGAGCGTGTTTCGTTCGAGAGGAGGGCAAAATCGTCTATCGACGGCGCCAGCGTCGCGGAGCGCGCGAGAAAAGGCAGTCGGGCGGCAAAGGCCGCAAGCCGCTGCAGGAACTGCGCGAACTTGGAGGGCAGGGGGCGATACAGCATCAGCGCTCGGCCGTCCGACAGGCCCACGCGATGCCAGTTACGATCGGCGCTGGCGGCCTGCCCGATAAAAAGACCCGTGTTCAGGTAGTTTCGGACGTGGCCGGCCAACTCGCCCTGCGGGACGACGCGGTAGCGGAAGGCGGCCCCGTTTGCCCGGATGTCTTTCTGTTCCGCCAAAAATTTCTCCAGGCGCTGTGCTTCATTTTCTGGAACCGTCATTCTGTTCGGCTCGGCGACGGCTTCGAGGAAATCCTCCATGTCGCTCAGCACGGCGGTCCGCTCGTTCCGGGTCATGGGCAGGCGGCTGACCGCGGGGATGAGACTGTTCATGACCAATATCCCGGAAAGGGACACGGCCACAACGACGAGGGAAGAAAGGCCGGCCGTCAATCCGGCCAGGATGACGCCGATCACCACCAAAGCGAGCACACCGAAGGCGATGGAAGGGATTGTCAGATAGGTGAGGAACGAGGGCTCGGCCTCTGCAGTCGCTCGGGCGCGCCGCTCTTCGGCCGCGTCGATCAGGCGCTGCGCCGCGGATGTTTGCGTGGCTCCCGAGCCAGCGGCGCCGCCGGGTGCTTTCTCCCCGGGTATCGCGACAGTCATGCCTTCGGGCGTGACCGCGACGGCCCGAGGAGATGAGAAAAACTCAACGACGTTCGTTCCGACGTTCTTTAGGGCATTCACGACCTTGCCAGGGGAGGTGGCCAGGGCTAGCAGCGAGTCCAGGCGCGATGTCGAGGTCACCACTAGGACGATGTCGTTCCCCACACGCATCTCGGCCGGCTCGCTGTTCTCCGGAAGCATGCCGCTCTTGCGAAGCGCCCTCACGGCTTCCTCTTTCCCCTTCTCGTTCGTCAGGCTGATGAAGAGGGTGGTCTTCGTCCCGTCACGGACGAGAAGCTTCAACTGGTCGATGGTTTTGGTGTCTGTGATTTCGACGTTGATCAAACGACCGATACGCTTTTGCAGGTCGCGCCAGTCGTCCGTGGTGGCGCGGTGCATCCGTTCGCGCCAGAGCTTGGGAGTAAGAATGGCGGACAGGACGGCCACCGCGCGTTTCACGGTCTCGGTGCGGAGCGGGCTGACGAAAGTGTTGGGGCTGAGGCCGGGGGACGCCACCAGGTAAATCTTTTCGCCGCGCAGGACCTTTTCCAGGGGCAGCGGATCGCGGGCCAGGATGTCGAGATACTTGTTCTCCTTCGGAACATTCTCGATCTTGGGGGTGACGACGACGTAGGAAACGCCCCGCTGCCGAAGCAGGTGCGTCAGTCCGTCCGAGTGGAACCCGCCGGCGACCAAGACCGCGGCCTTTGTGTTCTGGCTGTTGATCTTGTCCATCATGTTCTGCACCAGGGCCTGGTTACGCTCCGTGGCCAAGGAGCAGAAAGCTTCATAGGGCTTCATCTTCTCGGCGAAGTCGCTGGGGGCGAGCAGCGGAACGGTCAAGGACAAGGCCGCGCCGATGCTTTTCATTTCCTCCGCGAGACGAAGGATGTCCGCCTTGTGGTCCAGGTAAAACTCCCAGTCCGCCGGCGTTAGGCTGTGTTGCGATATCTTTTCCAGGAGCATCAAATTGCGCGAGGCGTTCACAAGCCGCTTTTGCTCCGGCGTGCGGGCCAAGGAATCCTGTACGTTCTGCTCGAGCCTGGTCAGTTCGCCCAGCAGCTCGTTGCGGTTGATCTGCTCCGCCAATAACACGTAGGTGATGTAGGAGCTCAACTGGCCGAAGCGCTCCAGCGGGATGCCGTTGTCCGCGCAGATCTTGCGTAGGAAGCGGTGGTAGTCCCCGTATCCCATGCGGCCCATGCGGTAGAGCATGCTCTGCTGGACCAGGATCGACAGCTGTTGTTCCGAAAGCTTTCTGGCCAGGATTTCCACCAGCCGCACGCGCTCGCGTTCGACCTGCTTGAAGTCCAGCATTTCCTCCCACTGGAGCGCGTCGAGGAGTACCTGCAAGTTGGGATAGGCCAACCGGTCTGTTTGGCCGGCGTACATGAGATAACGGACGTAGGGACCGAGGTTTTCCTCGCGGTTTCGGTAGGCATTGAAGTGTCGGTCGAACATCTTGAGCGCGGTGGAGTAGGACGCGGCCTCCAGACGGCCGATGGTATGGCGCGCCTCACTCAAGAAACCGTCCAACCGTGCAGTTTCCGGAAGGGAGTTTTTGAATGCCTGAACGTTCCGTTCGTAGAGTTCCAAGTCCTCAGCGCCCCAAAGGAGCGGCGGCTCGGCGGCGGTCAGCCCGGTGTATTCCGGCCCGCCGATATATCCCTCGGCCAGGAAATAGTCCGCGATGCGCTTCATGACCTCGGGTTCCGCGGCGGCCCGATAAGGGTCCAAAGCGAAGGCCCCCTGCGCGCCTTCCATTCCGACCAGGCTCACGCCGCGTTGTTCCCTCAGGTTTTGGATCATGGCCGCGATGTTGCGCTGCGCGTCCGTGATCCCGTGGGCGTCCTGGATGTGGATGATCAACGGCGAGTTGACCGCTTTTGCGATGTAGACGTCTCTGATCGCGCCGTAGGGAAGAATGAGTGTGGACAGCCAGGTGGGGGCATTGGTTGTTTTTGTCTGGGCCCCGTTCGAGACGGCGACCTTGTCGGCGGAGAAAACAACGCTGGGCTCGTGCCCCAGGGAATGGTTCACGGAGGCGTTTTCCAGCACGCCGAGATCGATGTTTCCGGGCACGGGTACTTGAGCGAGCAGCGTGTTGTTTTTGGCGGAGACGGGGGTTTCGTTGTCTGCGGCGAGGGTAAGGGGAGGAAGATCTTGGGCGAGGGTGGCTTTGCCGGTTTCGGCCTTGGCTGCGCGGCGGCGCTCCGACCAGAAATTGGATTCGGCGGCGTGGGCTCCGTAGACGTTGCTGTAGAAATACACAACGCTCAAGGCAATGCAAACGACTGCCTTCTTGAGCTTCCACGATTGCCGAATGAGACGCCTCATTCCCCGTCGCATCGCGTTACCCTCGATTGTCACCATGGGAACCATTCAAGTATCTACTTGTATATATATAGCCTGATAAATTCTCCAAATCCACCCTAAATTTAACGCTTTTTGCATGAAGTTCACCTGAACGAGTTGTAAATTAAGTGTAAATTTCATGAAACCAAGGGTGGACGCCGGCGCTCCTTAATGGGGTGTAATTTCTCGTTTTGATTCGGGGTGGGGTGGAAAGAGATCCTTCAACTGCGAAAAAATCTTATTTGGCGACGGCGATGGCGCCGCTGATCCTCTTGCCGTCCTTCACGTACTGGTAAATATACACACCGCTTTCGACGATCTTCCCCCGATCGTCGCGCCCGTCCCAAATCGTGGTATTCTGCAATGTCCGAACTCGTTGTCCCGTGGCGTCCATGATCTCGATGCGCATGTCCGGACCCATATAGCCGAACACCGCCTGGTCGTTACGTCCGTCGGCGTTGCCGGGGGTGATGACCCGCTGCACGGGGCGATAGTCTTCCGGCAGGAGCGGGATCGCGGGGATGACGCCGTAGATGCTGAAGTGCAGGAGCCGAGTGCTCACAATTTTGGTGTCGATTTTAACGGTGCCGGTCAAAGGCTGCCAGCCGGTGTCCGTGCAGAGGAATATCTGGGCCAGTTTCTGGTCCTTGTCCGTCCCGTCAATGACGCCGTCCTTGTCACGATCCGGATAGAGCATGTTCAGGGTGACGGGGCGTTTGAACACCGTGCCGGAAGGCTTGAATTCATAAACGCTCACCGGCGTCACGCCGTTGAAGGCGGCGCAGAGGGAATTGGGGATGGAGAGCGGATCGATTTCCCGCGCCGTCACCTTGGTGTTTCCGGTCAATGCGCCCGGAGGGAAGATCAGCCCGGTCCCCGCGTTGCGCCCAAAGGGGTTCGGAACCATTAGCGCGCCGCCCTCTTCCCCGATGGTCGCCTCGGCGAACCCGCTCACTTCGACAAGGGCGTATCCCGTCGCCGGCCACGAGACGGTGTTGCTGCTGGCGTCGACCGTTTTCACCTGGACCATGACACCTTCGGAGGTCACCAGTTCGGATGGAACGGTGAATTGGAAGGTACTGGAGACGACATCGGCGGGAAAAGTCGAAATCAACACGTTCACATTGCTGTCGAAAGTCTTTTTATATAAAAATGTGATTTCCTGGACGCAGCCAAGTGCGCTGGCGTCGCCTGTCACGACCAGGCTGGGATCGGAGCCGGAAATTTTACCGATCGGATTGACCGTCAGCACAGGAAAAGAGACCTTCGCCCCGAGCACGACGTTTGTGCAAAGCGGGTTTACCTGCGGCGGCGCGTCGACGCCAACGTACGCTACGGCATTGACGGATAGGATTGATTCGGATTGATATGCCGCGTCGGCGCGAGCGATGCCCCCCGCCAGGCAAGCCAGCGCCAGGCATATCGTCCCCATCCCGGACCGGGCGATGGCGGACCAACGATGAGGGGTCGGTATCATCATTAGAGCGTGAAAAACTCCAGGGTCAGCATGCTCGTCCTATAGGTCCTCGGCGTCACCGCCGAGCTAAAATCAGCTCCCAAATAAATGTACAGTGGCGACTTCGTCGCGCCCCAGTTCACGCCCCAGTTCTTCGGTCCGTCGGAAAAATGAATGCCGTCATGGTCCCAGAAGGTCACGGCGTCTTCTCCATCTAAATAGGCTAACGTGTTCTCAGCGGGAATGTTCGGGGTGGAGGAATCTTTCAACCATTGAAAACAGGGGAATTGGGAAGCTTGTCCCCCCAATTGGCCTGAGTAGAGTTTGTTGTCCGACCCTTGGATAATGTTCAGCGTATCGGTCGTTTTGTCGACGACGCGCCAGCACATGGGCAGGCGTTTGGTGGTGTTCGTGGAATCGACCAGCCCGGCGGGATTCGTCGCGCCGGCGCCTGTGTAACGCGGGTTGGCCGCGGCGGCGGTGTTGTTCGTGTAAATTTGAAGTCCCCAGGGAACAAAGTTTCCGGAGGTCAGGTCCGGAATGCTGCCCGGATCAAAGTCCACTTGGATGTATTGGTCAGATGCGACCCATTTGGTGGGCAAGGAGGGAACGTTAAAATTGAACGCACCGACCGGCGCATTGTTGGAGCGATTTTTTATGGTGCGGGTAAAAATCACATTGGGGTCGCCGGTTTGCGACCAGCGTACGTTGTCCACATAGAAAGTTCCGGCGGATTGCGCTGTGATCATGAATGGTGAAGTTATCTGGGAGAATGTTATTCCTTGTCCGGCCAGACTCATTTTGACGTAGGTCCATTGGTTTAAATTTGGAACTTGGCTCGCTGTTAATTCGCCGGTTAAAATAACTTCCGTAGTGCCATGTTTAACCTTTATTTCTAAATCTCGAGTGCTTGTATAAAGCCAAAAACGGATGTCACCATTGGCGAAGGCGCTCAAGTCTTTTGCGACAGTGTAAAAAAGCCCAAATCCCCCCCAATTCTCTGTCCCAGTAATAGTCCTGACGCTGCTTACTCCTTCAGGTGGCGCAGGTGTTGTCTGGTCAGATATGGAGGCATTTGGTCCCCACGGGAAAAAACTGTTGGTATCCATGCCTGCTTCAGAAAGAATATTCAGAATTGCCGCTTTTGCAGTCAACGGGAAAGCGAACATGGATATAAGGAGTGGCAACAGAAGCCATCTTAAGCTCCAGCCTCTGATCTTATTCCTCATTTTGTTGTCGTGTCTCTCGCTCATTTTTGTCCGGTCCCGATTCACTGTTTTAAGTCTTTCCAAATCTTCCTGGCCTTTTTCTCCGGCAGTGGAACGATCTGCCCGGCCTTGGTAAGCTTAAAGCCAAAATCCTTTTCCTGCACCTTGTCCCATAACTGTATGCTCACGCGCTGGCGGTAATAGCCCGGCTTCCAGTTGCCTTCCAGCTTGGCTTGATAGGTCCTCGCCTGCCCGGGAAAAACGGGCCATCCTTCCTGGAAAACGTTCGAGTCGACCACGCGGCCTTTTTTGTCGGCGATCTCCACCTTGCCCGTGGGCCGCAGATGGATGTTTCCTTTATTGGCCACTTCCACGGCCGCTTCCAATGACCCTTTGTTGTTGCCGATGCCGCATTTCGTGATGACCGCTTCCGGCCTCTCTGTCCCTTTGACCGTCACGTATATGGACACGCTCATCACCAGATTGACCATGGACTGTTCGCCGTCGTCCGCCGCGAAAGACAGCATTCCCATCAGGAACCCGCTGGGCGGCTGGGCCGGCGCAGTTCCGGTCGGGACGCGCACCGTGAATGGAACGATCCTTTTCTCCCCGGGGCGCAACTCAAACTCCGTATTTTTCAAATCGAGCCATGTGCTTATAGGATATTCCTTGTTTTCCATCAGCTGGAACCATTCCTTGAGCGACACATGGACGGCCACGGTGGAGGAGGTTTCATTGTAGGCCTCCACGGTCCCGCTGGCCGATTCGCCCACCGACAGGACGACTTCCTGTCGGGGCGGCGTGATCTGCAGGGCCTCCGCGAAACGGCCGGAGGCGCAAACGATCAAGGATGAAAAGACCAATATCGAAAAACGGATGTTCTTGATGTCAAACTCCTTTGTCCCGATCCCCGCCGCCGGAGCCCCCCGCCTTTTCAGCGAAAGGCTCCGGCGCAGGAACGAGAACGATCAAACGATTACAGCGTGAACGCCTCGATGCGGATGCGGCCGGAGTACGTGCGCGGCGTGAGCGCGTTGGTGAAGTTCGCCTGGAAGAACACGTAGTCGATCGCGGGCAACAGGCCGGCGCCGAATTCGGTGTTGGCGGGTCCGAAGTGGATGCCGGTGGCGTTCTTCACGGTCGCGTAGAGTTCGCCGTTGGACAGAGTGTCCGGCGAGGCGGAACCCGGGTCCTTGAAGTAGAGCCACTGGAAGATCACGTCGGGATCGCCGGCCGGCGGAACAACGGAGGCCACGCTGACGGTGCTGTTGCGGACCGCCCAAGCCATGGGCAGGATCTTGGTGTTGTCCGTGTTGTCCACGAGACCCGCGATGAGCGCGGTCGCGGTGGAAGCCTTCGGCGTGAAGTCCGCCGCGCGGTTTTCCGTGTAGATTTGAATTCCGCCGTTGGCAGCGGTGATGGTGGAATTCAGCAGGATGTACTGGTCGGCGACCTTCCAGCCCGAGTTCGAGGTGAACGGCAGAGTGATGCCCGTCCAGGAGACGTTGGCCGCGACGGCGTTGTTGCTGACGTTGCGGACGCTGAGGCTCATCGCGACCTGGCCAGCGCCGCTCAAGACCGCGGACGCCGTCACTGTCGCTTTGCTGACTGTTGCGAATGCGGCCCATGACGGCACGGCCGCGAACGCGGAAACCGCGCTCAAAACCGTCGCAAGGGCCAATTTTTTTGTGATTCTCATTGGGTACTACCTCCTTGTGATGCTAGTTAGCTTTATATTCAGGGGATGAGCTTGTCCATTCCCCCTTTTTAAATTCGTAGACGCCTTGGGTCTTCGGCATCGGCGCCGTTCCAAAACGGGCTGTCAAAGAGACGCGGTGGCTTCCCGACGTGTCTTCCACATACAGCGGCATCAGGAAAGTATAGTCGATTTGCATCGCCAGCATGGCCGAAGCGCGGAATTTGTAGCTGAAGCCGCCGCCGAATTCCCGGGAGTTGAAGCCGGCTCGCAGCGCCATCGTCCGGTTCAGCAGCCAGCTTTCCGCGCCGCCCATCCAGCGCTGCGTCCCGTTCCGGCTGGACCACTCCAAAGAGGGCGTCAGCATCTTGTAGGTCGGGCTTTCCAGCGCCAGGCCCAGGCGGTATTCGGCGGGCACCCGGTCCGTCTGGGTCAAGCCGACGTTCGGCTCATTGAGGTTTTTGCCGACGGCCGCCACGCGAAAGCCGGGCAGCATCGCGGGCATGGCTTCCCACTGCATTCCCAGGTCCATGCCGAGGGCGCCTTTGCTGTGGCCGTTCTGAAACACCGGGTCGGAATTGGTCAGGCTGTCCAGGGTATACCCATGTTCCATGTACTTAACATTGATTCCGACGGAGAGATTGTCAAGGAGAGAAGAATTGATTTGGCTGAGGCGGGAACCCCAGGAAACGCCGTATGTGTTTTCCTGGTAAAGGCCCTTGGAGTTGAAATTGGCGATATAGAACCCGAAGTTTCCGGATTTGAGGAATGGTTTCGGGACAAAGCTGATATAACCCAGACCGAGGGACGTCGTGTCGTTGCCGGCGTAAAGTTTAAGGCCTGAAAACAGTTGCGCGTAGGTGAGAGTGGCTTCGGCTTGCTGGACGCGGGTGATGGCGGCGGGATTGTAGGCCGGGGCGTTGGCGTCGTCGGCCAGGGCCGAGTACGCTCCGGCGAGACCAGCGGGACGGGCGCCCCAATCGGTATCCTGAAAAGCGGCCCGCAGGCTCAACGGCAGAGCCAGCATCAGGACGCTCAAGAGAACCCGGTAGTGGAGGCGAATCATTTTTTTCATCGTGACCCCGTCGTCATTTGAAGCGTTTCTCGTATCCATACAGTACAAAAATGAGACAGAAGACTCTCTGAAGAAACTGTAAAATGGTTGTAAAAGAATTCGCGGGAGAAAATGCCGGAAGGCGTTGATTTCGAGCGAAAAACCGCTTAACACGCCACGACGTCCAATACTTTCAAATCCCCCAAAGCTCGACGGAAACGCGGTATTCTAGCAGATAATCGAATTCGCATCTAGTCCTAGGCCCGGTTGTAGGATGTGAGGGGGCGGGAAATGGTTACTCTAAACGTTTGTGGAATTTTAGGACGCTCAAAACCATGATGAAAACCGCCATTAAGCAAAGGGGCCATATTTGGGGCCATAAATCGACGAATCCCAACCCTTTCAGAATGACCCCGCGCACGATCTTGAGGTAATACGTCAGCGGGATCAAATATCCCGCGAGGCGGATGATGGCCGGCATGGTTTCCCGGGGGAAAATGAACCCCGAAAGCAGGATGGACGGCGGAATGAAGAACATCACGATCTGCGTCGCCTGCGGCTGCGTCTCCGCCACCGTCGAGGCCCAAAGGCCGATCCCAAGACAGACCACGATGAAAAGCAGGGTCAAAACATATAACGTGAGCACGCTCCCCCGGATGGGCAACGCGAAAAGAAAGTGGGCCGCGGTCAGCACGATGGTGGCGATGATCAGCCCGATGACGACGTAGGGCAGCATTTTCCCGATCATCAGCTCGATGGGTTTAATGGGCGTGACCAGGAGCTGTTCGATGTTCCCCTTCTCTTTTTCCCGCACCACGGCTCCGGCCGTGATCATGGGGATCAACAGTTGCAGCAGAAGCCCCACCACGCCGGGGACCATGAAGAAGGAGCTTTTCAGGTCCGGGTTGTACCACATGCGCGCCCGGAACTCGATGGGCACCACCGGAACGGGCAGAAGTTTTTCCTTCAGCATGAACGCCTGCACGACGGCCTGTCCCGTGTTCATGGCGGTGTTGGCGGGATTGGAATCGGACCCGTCGATCAGGATCTGGAGCGGCGCGCCGCGTCCGGAAAGCACGTCCTTGGCGAAGTCCGGCGGAATGTGGAGCCCGACCTTGGCCGTGCCTCTGTCCAGCGCCCGGCGGACCTCGGATTGGCTTTGGGTTTTCAGGACGATGTCGAAGTAGGAGGATTGAACGAAGGCATCGGCGAGCCGGCGGCTCAGGGGGCTTTGGTCCTCGTCGTAGAGCACCGTGGCGAGATGCTTGACGTCCATGTTGATGCCGTAGCCGTAGATCAATAGTTGGATCAGCGGCATCATGACGATCAGGCCCAGCGTGCGGCGGTCGCGCAGGATGTGGATCACTTCTTTCCGGAATATGGCGAGGATCGCTTGCATGGGCTAGGAAATCAGGGCGAAGACGTCTTCGAGCGAGGCGGCGATGGGATGGATGCCGACGATTTCAATCCCGTTTTCCGCGGCCGAGCGCCGGATCTGTTCCTGGGCCGCGGCCGTGTCCTTCACGTTCACGTGGAGCGTCGTTCCGTAGGCCGTAAGGCCCGTCACGTCGGGCAGCGTTTGGAACAGATGGGAGGCTTTCAACAGCGGCTGGCATTCCACTTCCAGCACTTTCCCCTTGAGCCGGTCCTTCAGTTCCTGGGGCGGGCCGATCTGCAGAAGTTTTCCCTGGCTGATGATGGCGATGTGGTTGCAGCGCTCGGCTTCTTCCATGTAGTGGGTCGTGACGAATAGCGCCACGCCCTGCCCGGCCAGTTGATAGAGCAATTCCCAGACGGTGCGGCGCGAGAGCGGGTCCAGCCCGGCGGTGGGTTCGTCCAAGAAAACGATCCGCGGATTGTGGAGGATGGAATTGGCGAGAGCCAGCCGCTGCTTCCATCCACCGGAGAGAGTTCCTGCCAATTGGTTCTGCCTGTCGCCCAACCCGGTGGTGGCGAAGACGTCGTCGATCCGTTTTCGCAGCGCGGCCGGACGCAGGCCGTAAACGCGCCCGTAAAATTCCAGATTTTCCCGCACGGTCAGGTCCGCGTAGAGGCTGAACCTCTGCGACACGTAGCCGATGGATTCTTTGACGCGCTCGGAGTCCTTGTCCACGTCCAGCCCGTCCACCATGGCGGTGCCTTCCGTCGGCTCCAAAATTCCGCATAGCATCCGGATGGTGGTGCTTTTCCCCGCGCCGTTGGCGCCGAGGTAGCCGAAAATTTCGCCGTAGCCCACCTGGAAGCTTATGTTGTTAACGGCGGTGAGGCTGCCGAAGCGGCGGGTGAGGCCCTGGGCGTCGATGGCAAGATCGGTTTTAGGGTGAGGTCGTTTCAATGGAGCGTGATGTCGGCGGCCACGCCGGGGCGCAGGGCGGGGTGCCCTTCGTCCAACGTCACTTTGACGGCGAAGGTCTGCGTCACGCGCTCCTCGACGGTTTGGACGTTGCGCGGCGTGTACTCGGCCATCGGCGACACATAGCTCACGTGCCCCTTGAAGGTTTTGTCGATGCCGTCGAAGCGGAGACCAGCGGGTTGGTCCAGGGTGATTTGATTGATGCGGCCCTCCGGGATGTAGACCCGCACCCACCATTGGGAGGTGTCGCCGATGACCGCGACCGAATTGCCCGCGGCCACGACTTCTCCGGTCTCATGGGTCTTGATCAGGACGATCCCGTCCACGGGAGAGACGATCTGTTGGTCATCCAACGTGAGCTTGGCCTGTTCGACGGCCTGTTCCGTGCCGCCGCCCTGTTTGAACAGACGCTGGGCGCGCTCGTAATCCTTCTGCGCCTGGTCGTAACGCTCCATCGTAGCCAGGAGTTGGCCCTGTTTGATGGGCTGCCCTTCCTCAAAAAACAGTTTCACCAAACGGCCCGGCACCCGGGCGCCCACGGAATGCTCGGTGATTTCCAGCGTCCCCGACAGCGGCGGAAAAGCCCCTGAGTCTTTTTTCTGGCAAGCCGCCAGAGCGAGTCCGATGGTCAGAAATACGACTGAGAATGCGCGCTGTCCGTTCATGAGGTTCTCTCCCGTTTCGCCGTCATGAAAACGACGGTGTCATCAGCGTTAGGATACCAAAATATTTCATCGTCATTTTATAGAGACCCAAAAACATGCTATAAATTGCCATCGTGAAACAAAATCCCGCCCAACATTTTTGGTCGTTTATCGACGACGAAGGCTCCTTCCGCGCCGAAGCGCCCCATCAAGTGAGCCGCCTCTATTTCCCCCTGGGGAACGAAGCCGGCCTGTTGAGCGCCGTCACGCCGGACCTGCACGGCGACATCAAGACCGGGCAGAACGTTTTCCTGACCCAGCCCGTCTCCGAACAGGACCTGCACAACATCCGTTCCCGCCGCGATTTCTGGCTCCGCACCGAAGACGGCAAGTGCTGGCACGCCAACGCCGATCCCTCCGACAAAGTGACGGTCGAGGCTGGGCTGCTGTGGCATACGCTGGTCCATGAAAACTCCCGCCTCGGGCTGCGGGCGGAGTTCACGAACGTTGTTCCGTCGACGGAAGACACCGTCGAGCTGATGCGCGTCCGCGTCACCAACAGCGGCCGCCAAGCGCGCCGCCTCACGCCTACGTTCATGGTCCCCATCTTCGGGCGCAGCGCGGACAACCTTCGCGACCACCGGCACGTCACCTCCTTGCTCCACCGGATTTTTTCCCACACCCATGGCGTGTACGTGACGCCGACCATGAGTTTCGACGAGCGCGGACACCAACTCAACAATTTGACCTACGCGGTTTTGGGATTCGAAAGCACTGGTTTGCGGCCGCAGGGAACGTTCCCCACGGTGGCGTCCTTCATCGGCGAGGGCGGCGATTTCGACCGTCCGCGGGCGGTCCTTGAAAACCTTTTCCCAGAACGATGGAAACGCGTCGACGGGCAGGAGGCCGCGGCGGGGCTGCGCTTCAGGACGAAAAGTCTGAAACCCGGCCAATCCGCGGTTTACGTTTTTGTCCTGGGCGTGGCGTCCGATGCGGCGGGCCTCTCCCGTTGGAAACGGCGCTACGGCCGTGAAGCGAAGTTTAAGGAAGCCCTCGAGAACACGAGGGGTTTTTGGAAGGGCCGTTTGGACCGGTTGTCCTTCCGTTCGGGCGACCGCACCTTCGACGGCTGGATGCGCTGGGTGTCGGCGCAGCCCACGCTGCGGAAGATTTTCGGCTGTTCCTTCCTGCCGGATTTCGATTACGGCCGGGGCGGGCGCGGCTGGCGCGACCTCTGGCAGGATTGCCTGGCGCTTCTCCTCCAAAATCCGGAGGACGCGCGGACGATCCTCCTCAACAATTTCGGCGGCGTGCGCATGGACGGTTCCAACGCCACGATCATCGGCCGCGGGCCGGGCGAATTCATCGCGGACCGGAACAACATCACCCGCGTTTGGATGGACCACGGCGTCTGGCCCTATCTCACCACAGAACTGTACATCCACCAATCCGGCGATTATTCCATCCTGCTGGAAGATCAAACCTATTTTCGCGACCCGCAGCTCCGCCGCGCCCAGGCCAAGGACGCGGCCTGGACGGAGGCCTACGGCCGCAAGCTGAAAACGCGGACCGGGCAGGTCCACAAGGGCACCGTTCTCGAGCACATTTTGGTCCAGCACCTCGTGGCGTTCTTCAACGTCGGCGAGCACAACATCGTCCGGCTGGAGGACGCGGACTGGAACGACGGCCTGGACATGGCGCACCACCGCGGCGAAAGCGTGGCCTTCAGCGCGCTCTACGCCGGCAACCTCGCGCAACTGGTGGAACTGCTGGAGAAACTTCGGGACGAACGCGACGTCCACCACGTGATGCTCGCCAAGGAGCTGTTGGTTTTGTTGGACCGCATCGACGGAAAACCCGTGGATTACGCCTCCGCTCCGGCCAAGCAGAAACGGCTTTCGGCCTATTTCGACGCCGTCGGCCGGGAAGTGTCCGGCGAGCGGGTGAAGGTGGCGGTGGCGGACCTGATGACCGATCTGGCGGCGAAGTCCGAACAGTTGGCGAACCATATCCGCCGGCAGGAGTGGATCAAGCAAGGCGGTTCCGCCTGGTTCAACGGGTATTACGACGACGAAGGCCGCCGCGTGGAAGGCCAGGTGAAGGGCCGAGTCCGGATGACCTTGACCGGCCAGGTCTTCCCCCTCATGTCCGGCGTTGCCACGCAGGAACAGGGGATCTCCCTCTGGAAGTCAGCTAAAAAACTGTTGCAGGACAAGCGTTTCGGCGGGTTCCGTTTGAACACGGATTTCGGCGACAGCCAGCCGGCGCTGGGCCGCGCCTTCTCCTTCGCTTACGGCGAAAAGGAGAACGGGGCTTTCTTCAACCATATGGCCGTGATGTTCGCCAACGCGCTCTACCGGCGGGGTTTTGTGAAGGAAGGCCGCGAGGTCTTCCGGTCCATTTTCCAGATGACCGTCGATTCGCGGACGAGCCGCATCTACCCGGGTTTGCCGGAGTACTTCAACGGCAGCGGCCGCGGGATGTATCACTATCTGACCGGATCGGCGAGTTGGCTGGTCCTGACTTATCTGACACAGATTCTAGGGGTTCGCGGTTTTTGGGGCGATTTGCTTTTGGCGCCGAAGTTGACGGGAGATGATTTCGGCAAGGACGGGAAGGTGGAGGTGCGCGCGTCCTTCGCCGGGAAAAAATTCAAGATCGTTTATAAAAACCCGCGCCGCTTGGATTACGGACGTTATCGGATCGCCGAGATCCGGCACAAAGGCGAATCCATGGATTTCCAATCCCTTTCACCGACGGAAGCCCTGCTGTCCCGCTCCGAAATCGATTCCTGGGTGGACGACCATGAGCATCTCCTGGAAGTGCATTTCGATTCCGACCGGTAATTATTTCGCCAATTCCCGTTCCATCCGGACCTGTTTGAGGGCGTGGTCGGCCTTGTACATCTGAGGATTGAACTGGAGCGCCTGGGCGAAAAACCGTTCCGCGTTGGCCAAGTCCCCCCCGGCGTAACAGATCAGCCCGATCGAGTAGGCTTTTTCGGCCTGCGCAACGGCGTCGCCGGCGCCTTCCGTCCGCATTTTTTCCGGCGTCTCCCCCACCACTGCCTCCGCGGCGCTGATCCCGCCGCGCAGCATCAACAGTAACACCGCCACCATGATTTTTTTCATTTCCTCGGCCCTCCTACGGGAAACCGATTCACCGCATCGCGGTTCTTGACGCTGACAGTTTACCAACGATGCGATAAATCCCTATGGGTCGTGGAGCCTGTTTTGGGCGAGATTTATGTCCCAGAGGAGATTGGGACATAACGGCAACGGCTATTCTTCCAGGGTGAGGATCCCCTTTTGGATGGCTTTGACGATGGCTTCCGTGCGCGTTTTGACGTCCAGTTTGAGGAAGGCGTTGTTGAGGTGATTTCGGACCGTCTTTTCGCTGATATTGAGCAGGGCTCCGATTTCTTTGTTCTGCAGGCCCCGCTTCACCTGGTCAAGGATTTTGATCTCCGTGGGCGAAAGGTCGGGGCGGGCCTCATTGCCGGTCGACGCCGTCCCAAGGGCCCGGACGCCCTGAAGCAATTTCGCCAGTATGGGCGCGGGCACGAGCGAGCCCTCCTCGTGCAGCCGCCGCACGGCTTCGATCATTTTGACCGCGGGCGATGTCTTGGGCAAATAACCGTCCGCGCCGGAGCGGAAGGCGTCCAGGATATGAAGTTCATCTTCGTAGGTGGATATGATGAGGATCTTGACGTCCGTGGACTCGCTCTTGATGCGCTTTGTGGCTTCCAACCCGGAGATGCCCGGCATCTTGATGTCCATGAGGATCACGTCCGGTTCGATCTGCTTCGCCAGGCGGACGCATTCCTCGCCGTTCACGGCGCAGCCCACCACTTCCAGGTCCTTTTGGTCGTTCAACACATCCCTCAAGCTGTCCCGCAGCATGCCGTGGTCGTCGGCGATGAGGACGCTGATTTTTTTGGGTTTTGACATTCGGTCTCCCCGCTCTCCTATGCCGCTTTTCTTCCGCTCACGCGCACGGGCAGGTTGACGGTGAACAGCGTCCCTTGACCGGCGGAGCTATCCACCTTAATCGTTCCTTCGTGGCGGTCCACCACTTTCTTGACCACGGCCAGGCCAAGCCCGGTGCCGTTGCTTTTCGTTGTAAAAAGAGGATCGAATATCCGGGATAAATTGGCTGCTGGGATGCCGCAGCCGGTGTCACTGACCTCCACCGTGATGCGGTCTCGGGCGGTCATTTTTGTCCGTACGGTCAGCGTGCCGTTTTCCCCCATGGCCTCGATCCCGTTTGAGATCAAGTTCGTCATGGCTTGGCGGAGCTCGTCCCGGTCGAAAAGCGACGCCGGTATCGGAGCCAGCTGAAGCGATACCTGCACGCCGGAGGGGTGTTGGACGACGGCCGCTACGTCCCGGATCAGATCGTTGATGTTTCCTTCCCGAAGTATCAGCTCCCGGGAACGGCAATAGTCGAGTATGGCGGTGATGATCCGGTTCATGGAATCGGCCTGCGAACTGACCATGCGCGCATGCTTTAGCAGTAGCGGATCGCCCTCCGCGGTCAACCGGCTTTCCAGGAAATAGGAGGAAGCGTTGATCACACCCAGGGGGTTCTTCAACTCATGGCTCACCATGGAAACGACTTCCCCGATGATGGCCAGCCGGCTTTTCTTGAGGAGCTCCTCCTGGGCGACTTCCAGCTCGCTCGTCCTCTCCTGCACGCGGTTTTCGAGTTCCTGGTTCCACTTCTCCAGTTCCCTGCGGGATTCCAGCAATTGTTCCGTCTTCGCAACGACAGCGGTCAACCGCGCGAACTCCTTAAGCCCTTCAATATCCTGCGGCGTGTAGGGAAGTCCGGATTCCTTCTCGCCCAATACCAGGAACCCGAGCAAACGGTCTCTTTTGATGGGAATGAGAAGGCTGGCCTCAAGCCCGCGCATGGCCTCTTCCAAAGCCGTATGTGTATCGTCAAGGGTGTTTCTCGCGGCAATACGATTAATTGAATAAAACTCGTTGTTTTGAAGGATTTGGGGGATGGGATGGTCCATCGGCAGCGGCAGGCTGGCCCCGGTTTTTTGCGGGTTTCCCCAGGCGGACTGGGCCTGAAGGTGGAACAGCTGGGTTTTCTCGTTCCAAATGAACAACCCAACGCGCACGATTTTGAACGAAGAATCGATCGCCCGCAGGATCATCCGATTGAATTCCTCCTCCTGATCAGATCCCAGAAGTTCCTGCCTGAGTTGAGCGAACTTTAACCTTCGTTCGTAATACTCATGAAAAAAAAGCTTATCGATTACATTCCTAACGCCATTATAAAGAGGCTGAAGAAGAAGTGTGAATCCAATGGACATGGCCATCAATAAGACGGTGGCATGGAAGGGATTAACCGTTTGTTGAAAGGTTTTCATGAAGAAAAAGATCAAAGCAAAAATCGCGCCAACTGCAGTAAAAAGAACCGATGCAATGATGGCTCTTCGTGACATCAAGGTTAAGTTAATCTGTGATTTTTCTGGCAGAACAACGATTGTTAAAGCAATGACCCAGTACAGACCAACAAAGCATGCAAAAGGATAAATCGATATTCCATACTTAGGTAGAAAATCCACTAAGCCTAAACACCCTCCTAACCATGAAATAAGTGCATATTTAATTCTATAGTAAGAGAGAAAATCTTTTTCCTCCTTTCTTCTTAACATCTTTTTATAAAGCAAGCATAGCCCTGCTACCCAGCATGAGATATAGAAAACCATAAATATTGAATATAGTGAACCAGCCAAAGGATAGAATCCCCAGAAATACAGACGAACAGAAGAATATATAAGAGATGTTCTATAGCCTAGTATCGCAAAGGACAAAGAAACCATAAAAATAAAAAATATTAGTGTTCTTTTTTTGCGATTTAAATCGACTAAACATAGATTGAAATAGAGATTTGTTGTGGGTATAAATGCAACAGATAGAAAACTTAAGCGACTCCAGAAAATTGCTGTATCCGGGTTTTGACTGCAATACAAAAGGCTGAAACCATACAACCAACCAACACCACTAAAACAGAACATAAAAAAAGAACGATAGACATTCGATTTCATGTCTTGAAAAAGGACATATAATCCGATAATCGCCATGATTGAAGCTGACAAAAGAGAAGGAATAGAAAACGCATTAAAACTCATCGTCATGCACACCTATCGTTATTGGGCGACAGTCAAGTTAAAAGATTAGAATAATAACAATCAGCCAAAAAAATTATTGGGATTGAGAAAGACGATCGTTTTCCTCTGGTAGGTCGAGTAAACCGTTGCTGCTATTTTCTATATTATTTGGCGGGATGGATGACAGTTCATTGATCTCATAAATATCCAAGGGGTTTGTTTTCCCCTTCACGTACACTGGATCCAATTTTTTTACTTTAACTTTATCCATGATCTTTTCCGCCACGTTGGCGGAAGTTAAAACCTGTCCGTTGTTTGCCAAGCCCTGTAGACGTGAAACCAGATTAACGGCGTCACCGATCACGGTGTACTCCATGCGCTTATCAGACCCAATGTTGCCGGCGACGACATCGCCCGCGGTGACGGCGATACCCATCTGCAAAGGGAAGAGGCCCTGTTCGGCACGTTTTTGGTTCAGCTTCTTGATGCAATTGTGCATTTCAACGGCGCATTTGACCGCATGTAGCTCGACGTCCGGAAGAGGTGTAGGGGCGCCGAAAACCGCCAACACCGCATCGCCCATGAACTTGTCCACGGTCCCGCCGTTGGACAGGATCGTCTCAATCATCTCAGAGAAGTATTCGTTCAACCAGCGGACCACTTCCTCGGGGTCATAATTGTCCGATATCCGCGTAAAATCCCTTAAGTCGGCCATCAATACGGCCACATAACGTTTATCGCCCTTCCAGCTATGCAAATCATCCACACGTTTTAGCACTTCGTCCGCTACCGACGGGCTCATGTAGCGGTGAAGGATTTTATTCATTTGATGGGTCTGGGTGACACCTTCGTTCCATCTTTTGAATAGATTTAAATTCTCAAGAGCAACGGCTGCTTGGTCAGCAAGAGTCTTTAAAGTTTTGAAATCTTCCGACCCATAAGGAAGACCCGATTCCTTATCTCCTAAAATTAAAATTCCTAGAAGCTTTCCTTCCTTTTTAATAGAAACACAAATGCTTGCTTCTATCTCCAGCAGAGCCGCTGTTAAAGATTTTTGATCGAACTCCGAAAAAAAATCTTGTCGTATTGAATCAAACAACAAATATTCATTCTCAGTCAAATAGCGGGGTATAGAATGTCCACCAGGCAGACGTGTGATGGTATCTTTGTTCATTTGAATTCCCCAGCCTGTCGCTGATTGCATGAGGTATGCTTGCTCTGTTTCATTCCACAAAAATAATGAGGCCTTTATGCTTTTAAAGAAAGAATGGATTGATTCCAAGATAATTCTGTTGAATTCAACAGGGTTTTTTGAAATCATGATTTCTTGACTAAGTTGAGTTAATTTTTCTTTCTTTTCTACATATTCAGGAAAGAATGAACGATCTACAAGGTATTTGACTTTTCTATAAAGAGGTTGAAAGACTAGACCCATAATTAGAGAGACAACCACTAACACAACCGTGCTATTTAAGTCCACAAAATAATTTTGAATAACTCTGACAACCAAATAAGATTGACCAGAGACCAGCAACATAGCTATAAAGAATACGGAGTATATAAATACCCGTCGTGATAAAGAAGAAATATCAGCAAGTTTGTTATGACGCATTATTACAAAGGCAATAAGTGAACTCCAATATAAGGCACAAAAGTAACCGAATGGATAGAATGGGATGCCATATTTAGGTAAGAAGTCGACGAAACCCAAACACTCACCTAAATAAGCTAAAAATACATATTTCGATTGGTTGTATGAGACAGCATCACCGGAACGCTTTTGTTCTTGCATTCGATGATAAACCAAAAGTAGTCCATAGGTCCAAACAGTAGACCAAAAAAGAAGAAAAACGATATGCAGTGAACCAGCCTGAGAATAATAACCCCAGAAAAACGAATCAACTCCTTTGTAAATTGTTAATGTTGTTTGACTTAAGAAAATAAAAATTAATGAAAGAGCGAGGAAGCAAAGTGTTATCCCTCGCTTATCCTTCATTTTTTCCATCGTTATATAAAAGTAGAAGTTAGTAAAAGGAATGAACCCAACACCGAAAAAAGCTAATCGAGACCAAACAAAGGCAGTTTCCGCGGTTTTACTACAATAAATACCTGTGTAGCAACCCAGCCATATAAAAATGCTTAAGCAGAAATAAAGGAAAGCCCGGTGGCTAGGTGCTCCGGGTTTCTTAAGAAAAACCCATAATCCCATTCCACCTACGAATAGAGCCGATAAGAATGCTGGTAGTGCATAAACACTAACTGTCAACATCAGTGCTTACCCTCCAAATAGAAATTTTCTTAACGACTGGGCGTATTTCTATAGAACGGGATCTATATCCAATTTTGTAACGCTAATACCTTGCAAGTGGGATGTTTTTTGCCAAACATGATTCATTTCACCATATGGTCCACCAGATTTACCTATCCCGCCATTAGTGGAAAGAAAGGGAGAGAAATTAATATGTCGAGAGTTCAGACGTAATAAACCGCTATAGTGAACATCCTCTATGAATTTTCTAAGGTAAAAAGATTCTCGAACCCAGACAGAAATACGTAGTCCATATTGGTTTTTTTCAAGGACATCCATCATCCTTTGAAATATTTCGGCATCTTTTTCTCGGGAAGATACACCAGGAGCCGTTACTTTTATAACAGGAAGTAAAGGGAAAAAATTCTCCTCATTGACACACTTCATCGTGGGCGCTTGGTTTAGTGGAACTTCCAATACACTTGGGCTGATATAGACACCCTCTTCATCACGCTCGCCTTTATGATTGAGCCTATATCCTCCGACTAAGAGATCCGCTCCTTTATCAAGAGCATCTTGTAAGTGTTCGAAATACTCAGCGATCTTGCCCACAGGTGCTAGAATTGTGTCAGGGTCTGAAGGTAGGCCGACCTTTAATTTATTAACCTTTTCCAGGAATAACTTGATGAATTGAGGATAGATATCTTCGTGAATAAGGGCTTTTTTAGGAACCATACAGATTTGTGTGGATCCCATGAACGCGTCCAAAAGAGCATCTGTTGCCTGTTCCAGTGGAGCGTCTTTCCAAACAACTAGATAATCGTTGCCGGAAAGTTCAAGGATCGGTTTTTTACCACTTGCGAAAATCTGGTTCCCCATCTCTATCCCATTATTACTGTCACCAAAAAAGAAAACACAACTTACTTGCGGATTTGATAGCCATTCCTGCATAAATAACCTTGAATTCCCAACCACAATGTTTATAGTGCCTTTTGGTGCATTATTGGCTTTTAATACCCGCCCAAAAATATTTCTCCACATATAAATGGATGAAATAGGCATTTGTAAGGGCGGCTTAACAACAAGGGTATTTCCAGCCAGCAATGCAAGACATGCCATGAAAGCAACACTTGATGCATTTCTTGGAGGGGAGACACATACAACTCCATTAGGGCGTCTGATATACATGATACTCTCTGTTCCGATGCGC